>JBDKUN010000041.1:0-3325 GCA_039679675.1 Armatimonadota bacterium | reverse complement strand
AGATTTGAGACTCTTAACGACCTCAAGGATGCTGCACGTAGCACTTTTGATTCGTTGATAGGTGCTCCCTGGCGAGTGCTCAGCATTATTGGAGGCAACAGACTACATCTAGCGGAGGCTACTTAGCCAGGACTCTGGCGGAGTCACGGCCTGAGCTTATCATATTTTCAAGGTGCGAGCGTTGCTCGTTACATAAATAGACTTGATGTTTCATATCTATTTATACGAGTACAGAAGCAAAAAGATTCAAGTTAACAAACCACTAGTATTCTACTTCCACCCAATTCCCATTTTTCGCGGATTTCAGGACTGCTTCCACGATGGCTATTTCTGCGTGGCCATCTGCGAATGTCGGAAAGTCGGTTTTTTCAGTTCTTGGATCTTTGCCTGAGCTGATGAACCCATAAAAGCTCGACATGAAGTTCTTCAGACCGTCAGGATAGCCTTCGGGATGTCCGCCGGGATAGGATGTCTTCCCACGAGCACGGGAGGAGAGTATCGACGGGTCGCGCATCAGAACCTGGTTCGCTGCGTCGCGCCGCCCTATCCAGAGGCGCTCTGCATCCTCCTGGTCGAAAGCAAGAGCCGCCTTTTCGCAGTCTATTTCGTAGTACAGCCGGTTCTTCCGGCCTGCGGACACCTGGCAGACAGTAAATACTCCGCGAGTTCCTCCATCCATCTCAAAGAGCACTGTACCGTAGTCTTCAGTCTTTACAGGGACTTCCTCGTAGTCAGCAGGCGTAAGCTCTTTACCGGCGTAAGTCTCGATTGACTTCTTCGGTTTCATCCTTGTTTTGTGGATTATCGCGAGGTCGGCATAAACTTTTTTGAACTTTTGGCCGGTTATAAAAGATATGAGGTCGCACCAATGGCTTCCTACATCGGCGACAGCCCTCGAATCACCGCCGTGTTCAGGCTCGATCCGCCAATTATAGTCTGTGTTAAGCAGAAGCCAGTCCTGGAGGTAACTGCCGGTAATAACCATCGGCTTTCCTATCTCGCCGGACTGCACCTTCTCCCTTGCTTCCTGATTTAGCGGATAAAACCTGTAGTTAAAGTCCACCGCGTTCACAAGTCCCGTCTTTTTTGCAAGCTCGACCAACTCAGCCGACTCTTTCGAGTTCATTGCAAGCGGTTTTTCGCAGAAAACATGCTTTCCGGCCTTGAGAGCCTCGACCGCAATCGGATAATGGAGCGTATTCGGCGTGCAGATATGAACAACCTTGATCTCAGAGTCCGCAAGGAGTTCCTGATACGTCCCATATGCCTTCGGTATAGACAGTGCTGCGGCTTTCAGCTCCGCAAGCTCTTTTCCTGCCTCCGCGACGGCCGCTACTTCGACATAGCCGAGCCTGCGTATAGCCTCGATGTGCGCCGGTCCGATAAAGCCGGTACCTATTATTCCAACTTTAAGCTTCTCCATTCTTACCTCTTTGTATTTCCGAATTTATTCCAGTGCATGACGGATTCCAGCGGTTTTTTCTCCGGATTAGGTGTCACCGCGGCGTAGCCTACGGCTATAAGGCTGATCAGTCTGTAGTTTTCGGGGACATTGAGTGCTTTTCTTATATCTTCGCAGTAGAATTTCTTATCACCGGCAATCCAGCATGAGCCAAGCCCGTGTGCGCGAGCAGCGTTCAGAATATTCTGAGTTGCAGCAGAGCCGTCTTCGAGATAATACTTAGTGTCCTCGCAGAAAACCACGATGCAGACAGGCGCATCTGCTATGAATTTGCCGTGGTCTGTTATATCAGCAAGCTTTTTACGTACTGATTCATCCGTTGCGGCCACAAAAGCCCAGGGTTGGACGTTTATCGCGGTAGCAGCATGCCGCCCTGCATCGATGATGTCTTCGATAATCTCCGGGGATACAGGTTGGTTGGTATACACCCTCACACTTCGCCTTGTTTTCAAGCATTCCATAGCATCCATGTTCTTCACCTCCAGCTGAAGAAATACTTCTACGTCGGGCGGCTTCAAACCTCCGCTTTATGGGTTTACGATTCGATAATCTATTGCAAAATATAATTGAAGGTTTACCGGGGAATTGTTTTTATTGCTGGATCCTGAGGTTTCGTCTCTTCTTTTGGAATTCGGGGATTTTGGGAGTCAATGTGCATCAGCGCGCCACACCAGGGGCAAAAACATGTCTTGGTGCTAATGTCTGATAGCTCTGCCGCAAGCAGAGTGCCGCATTTTTCGCACGTCTGATGCCAATCCGCTTTAGGTTCAGTCATGGCGATTACCACACCAATGTATCCACCAGAGAATTTATTCTCTGGTGGATCAAATAGTAAGCTCTATTTTATGCAGCTACTTCCTGCATAAGCTCATCCGGTATATCGAAATTCGCATAGACATTCTGTACATCATCATGATCTTCAAGCATCTCTACCAGCCTGAGCAGCTGGCTTGCTTCTTTGCTTCCTTCAACACGTATGGTGGATTTGGGGATCATGGTGACATCGGCTTCGGTAAACTCGATGGCTGCATCAGTAAGTGCGTCGCGGACCGCCTGCAGGTTCTCAGGCTTGCATACGACTTCTATAATATCGCCGTCTGTGCGAATATCCTCCGCACCGGCATCCATAGTAGCCATCATGACGGTATCTTCATCTGTGTTTGCCGCCGGAATAGTTACCATTCCTTTTTGATCGAACATCCAGGCAACTGATCCTGACTCACCTAGATTTCCGCCGCATTTACTGAATATATTTCTGAGATCAGCAACCGTGCGGTTACGATTATCCGTCAGACACTTAACCAGAACAGCTACACCTGCTACACCGTAGCCCTCGTATGTGACCTCTTCGTAACTCACACCCTCAAGCTCACCGGTTCCACGTTGGATAGCTCTTTTTATGTTATCCGCCGGCATACTGTTCTCACGAGCCTTCTGAACCGCGAGTCTCAGCCTTATATTAGAATCTTGATTTCCTCCACCTGCTCTTGCTGCGACGATAATCTCACGAGCAAGTTTGGTGAATATTTTACCTCGTTCTGCGTCCTGCTTACCTTTGCGCAGACGTATATTATGCCACTTGGAATGACCTGACAATTGGATTACACCTCCTGCTTTGATCAGTATATCAGCTTTAGCCTGTTGAGTCAAGACCAAATGTGACCGTAAGGTGAACAGAAGGACTGGTTGGCAGATATGGCCTGCAAATCCGACCTAAAGAGTTTCGAGTAATGATAGTAACAAACCTACGGACACCTAACCAGTCATTGATACTGCTGTATCTGTTGGTTTTACACTCAAACTCGAAACTCTCCCGGAAGGAGTTTTGCCTAAAACAATGCTTAATACTCGTTACATCAACTG
>JBDKUN010000040.1:0-12715 GCA_039679675.1 Armatimonadota bacterium | reverse complement strand
TCGCCCGGAAGATTTTCGGCTATAGCCGAAAATCCATAGATTCAGGGTCCATTCTTTTCCTGGATGCTGAGTCAAGCTCAGCATGACGTTGTGGTAGTTCAGTATAATGTTATGCTGAACTGTTACCAAATACAACCCTTAGATCTGTTCCCTACTTTTCGTGCGGATTATATACTGCAAACTCATCCATCCATGCCGCGGAGCATATCGGCCGCTCCAATGTATCGAAGAAGCCACCGTTCACAACAAACTTCGCTGCATCAAGCGCTGTAGTCGCACAGAATGGATGATATATTTCTTCAATAGTGTTGAGTTCATATGTGCAGATTACTTTGCAGGACTTATCTTTAAGTTCGAAACCTTCGACTTCGATACCGTTGTCCCGAACAATCCCCAAATAGCCCTTTTCCGGTGTAACTATTCCGGCTATTCTCGGAGTATTATACTGATCCCGCTCATAGCCCATCTTTTGAAGCACATCGTGAAGCGCGGCTTCCGGCGAAGCGCCTTCTTCAAGCATACGATAAATCGGATCTGTATGGCTGCCGTTAGAGACTACTGCGCCATTATTAGATACCCGGACACAATTGTAAGCAATGTAAGGGTTCTTTTCTATCTCAGCAGGGTCAAGCGGTTGTATAGCGACACCATCAGGCGTGATGCGAGCTACACGGTTTGGAAACGAACGGGATGATACCCGATAAGCAACAAATGGTCTATCTGTTTTTCCGACGACTACTATTCTACCGACGTACATCAAAGCCTCCTATTTTTATGGTGTCAGTTTAGCACTGCTATAAATCCAAGTCAACGCTTGACTGACTATTTACAGGGGTGCTAGAATGCTGTTGGAAATTATTATACCTTATTACTATTGATCTTTGCGCCGTCCACCGTTACAGTGACGGCGTTTTATACGGCTTTTCGAGTAGAACAATGGCAGTAATTGACAGCGTTGATATAATGTACCCTCCGATGGTAACACTTGTCGGTGAACTGGACTCCGATGGATGCGAAAGAGCAGCAGATGTTCTCCAAAAGCTCCATGAATCAGGGTATAATTCCCCTGAAATTGACCTTGCCGGAGTCAGATCTATGGACTCTGAGGGGATTCTTGCCGTTATCAGATGGTGCAATCAATTCAGTGAAAGCCGTGGCGGGTTTAAAGTTGTCTCTATTAACCCTTTGGTCAAACGCTTATTCGAAATTTCCGGTTACTCCGATATAATCCACCAGTCAGAAGAGTTCAGTATCCCCCCTCATCGCGACCGCCAGCCGATTACCGATTGTTTTGTATCGACAAATGATTTTGAACTCCGTTCTTTCTCAGTTGCAGGCAGCCTGGATTCCTGTAAGATAGTCAGAGACAGGATAGCAGAGACTGCTTCAAGAATGCGGTTCACAGATAGTGAGTTGGGTGACATAAAACTGGCTGTGGGAGAAGCTGTATCTAACGCAATCCGGCATGGATGCCGAGATAATCCTGATGCGAGAGTTACAATCCGGGTTCTTGCTACCGGAGATAAGCTGGTAATAGAAATGACCGATACTGGGCCCGGTTTCAATCCGGACACAGCAGCGATCTCATGCACAGACTCATTACTGCCTGAAGGCGGGATGGGAATACGGCTCATGCGCCATTGCATGGACGAAGTATCTTTTCAATTCTTTGAGGGAACTACCATCAGATTGATCAAATTCGTTATTTAGCCCATATCCCCTGTTACGCTGCTTTGTCCATTTCGTCCTGCAGTGATTTAAGTAGTTTTCCGAGTTTTCCAGAGTTCTCCAGATACACGAATACGTCGAATATCTTTGGGTCGAACTGGCAGCCAACGTGTTCCTTCATATTTTTCAGAACATCATTTGAGCCAATTGCTGCGCGATATGCTCTGTCACTTGTCATTGCAGCATATGCGTCCGCTACTGCGATTATCCTCGATAAAATCGGGATTTCTTCGCCTGCGATCCCGTCAGGATATCCTGTACCATCGTATCTTTCATGATGATGCCGAACAATTCTCGCCACCTGCTTTAGCTGGGGCGCATTTGAGAGTATTTCATCTCCTATAACGCTGTGTTGTCGTACAACTGCAAGTTCATCTTCACTGAGCGATCCTGGTTTGCGGAGAATATCGTCTGGAACCGCTATCCTTCCGACATCATGAAGCAGCGCCGCAGTCCTCAGTGTGCTCATTTCTTCACCTGATAGCTTGAGATGCTGGCCTAGAGCAAGTGCGCAAACGGCAACCTTCTCGGAGTGACCGCGCATAAGCGGATCGCGCGCATCTACAGCAGCTGCAAGTGCCCTAATGGCAGAGAGACTGCCTTCTCTCATCGCAAGGTGAATAGTAACAGGACCATCTGCGCTTGCCGGCTCCTGATCCTGTACTATATTATACGATCGGACTGCGTTTCTGGATGCATTCTTTGCCGCGAAAAGCGCCAGATCGGCAGCCATAATAAGTTCATCGCCACGCATCGCATGTGCCGGATAAGCAGCTACTCCCAGGCTCACGGTAAACTCTATTGACAGCTTCGAACTGCTTCGGCCCTTTGTTCCAGCGACCTTCATTTCGAACACGTTGTCTTCGACCTTTTTCCGCATACGCTCGGCGGCTGCCATGGCTGACCTCAGCTTCGTTTCAGGCATGATGATCATGAACTCTTCGCCGCCATACCTTGCCACTACATCGGCCTCTCTTACCATATCCTGTAAAAGCTGCGCCAATTGGCTGAGGGCCTGATCTCCGACCTGATGGCCATACTCATCGTTGATCTGCTTGAAATGATCTATGTCGAGAAGCGCAATTGCAAGGGATCGGTGGTAACGTTTCGACCGGTTCAACTCCTGGCTCAGCCGTTCCTGCATATACCTGTGGTTATATACACCAGTCAGCTCATCAATCATCGCATGTTGGGCAAGTTTGTATACTCTCGATTGAAACATAACCAGGAGCGCCATAATCAAACAGCACAAGATAATCGCAAATGATACCATCTTGGTCGTCCTTGCGGCATCTATAATCTTGTTCCTGGGCGTAATCGTTACAAATGAAGCAATAGGCACATCATTCCAGTCTTTAAGACCATGCCACACATACACACGCTTATGGTCACTGCCGACGCGAACTACCGCACCACCGTTTTTCACGTTGTCCAAATTATCCGCCGATGTATCTTTTGGAAGAAGATCTGCGGTTGTCACGCGGTCGCAGACGATTGCTTTGTCACCAACATATAAAGCCAGCCCTAAATTCGCAGTCGATGCAATCTTTGATATGATTTTTCTATCCAGTATTTTGGCGACAGTCAATGTCCCGTTTACCGGCCCTTTTCCTGAGGAATTCAATACAGGAGCAGTAGCTATCATATAGATAGTATTTCCGAATCGAATATAGCCGGATGATCGTCTTCCCCTGGCCGCTGACTGAATGGCCATCTGTCTCACAATAATCTCTCTGAGCTTATTGTTCAACCCGGAAGAAGCAATTATCTTCAGGTTTTTATCGGTCAGAACGACGACTTGCACCCCAAAGTGTTCAGGAAGCCAACCAGTAAGATTTTCCTTCAGCCACGTTTTATCCGGGTGATCGACAGCGTTCCAGGTCTCATCCCAAAGGGCATAGTCAGTCAAATATTCATTAAGGGATATGCACTGATCATTGAGCATAGATGTGCATATTTGCATATCTCTTTTACGCTCTATGGACTCTTGCGCATTGAAACGTGTAACAGATACCCTGTAGCTGATGAAGCCGTATATGAGAAGAGGTAGTATTATAATAAAAGGTAGTTTTCTTGCAGAAGCCAGTCTATGAGCGCTTAACTTGGAATGCGCACGTCTTGGCACTTTTTTGGTTTTACTCGAGTTGGCCAGCTTACAATCCCCCTTGAATATAATCAGGCATGCGGCAAAACAACCACATCAATTGCCGCATCAGCACCATTTTTAGATTGTCGGCATATTTTGCTTGCGGCTAAAGAGAAAAGGAGCACAACAACAATTGTTCGATACGTGGAATGTATCACTACTTGAGTTACAGGTGTTAGTTGCACCTGTAACTCAAGTAGAAGATTCTCATGTTTACCAAATTACTTCCGCTATTTCTTTATCATAGAAGCAGTAATGGTAGATACTGTATTTATGTTTGCAGGCGCGCCTTGCTTGCGGGCTGATTGAGGCATAACTATCTTGGTAACGACTTTATAACTGCCGCTGGACTTCAGCAGCTTTCCTTGTGCAGCAGAGAAGTGGTAGACGGTTGACCCGCTTACATTCACCGATCCCTTGATGTCTTTAAATGAGGACACACCGCCTCTATTTTTCATAGAAGCCGCCATAATCGTCGCCAAATCCATTTTCGCACTGGCCGATTGCTTGATTTTCGAAGCCTGTTGTTTGCCATAAGGAACTGAAGCGGCGAGCAGTGTATTGATTATATTGATCTTGGCATTTGTATTTGGGATTGGGACCACTTGCTTCCAGTTATTTCCAGCGCTTATGGTTTTTCCGGGGAGAAGTAAGCCGTAGTGTGCGACATTGGACATGATCGAGCTCAAATCGCCGCTAGATGCAGAATCAACAAAAGATGAAGATTTATTGCCTGATGAAATCACCCTACCGTATTTATTGATAGTAATTGTTGAAGTTTGGTCAGGAATCTTACGGCTGCTTTGACCGTTAGGGCCGCCAGTCATAACTGTTTTCATATTTCTCATTTTAATCTGAAGCTTTATATTACCATCTTTTTTGACTGCGAGGACTTTTTCGGTGATGTCACCGCTCATATGCATTTCCATCGGCCTGTTCGAGCCGGGTATATTCACGCACATGGTCGAGACAACTTTGTAATTACACACCTCACCGGCCTTGTATTTGAATGCCAGATTGACGCCTGCTGCCTGCGCAACTGAAAAGGTGCAAAGTAAGACCGCGAGCAATAGCCCGATAGATAATACTTTTCGCATATAACTCTCCTTGTTAGTGTTATACAACTCGTAAAAGTTAGTTCTTGAGACAATGTGATTATTCCTTCCTATGGTATTTCAGGAATATACACTGTTCGCAATGACATAATAAAGAATTTATGCAGTACACGCCTCATTCTGCTTCTTGCTTAACCTGCATAGTCTGTTTTATGATAGAGCTTGGCCGAAGGCACAAATTGAACGAAATCAGCCGTATACGGTAATAGTTTTGAGCTTGCATAAGGAGTAATTATAGTGGTTTCTCGATACATAACCATCCTTTTTCTTCTAGTGGCATTAGTTGTACCCGCTGTGGCTAACTCGACAAATGCTCCTGTAAAACCTGTTGAGGGGAGAGGATTGTGGGTAGATGCGATGTCTATTCCTGTCAATGATTCGGACATGGCGAATTTCGTTAAATCCATCGCTGAAGCCAACATAAACGTTATTTTTCCTGAAGTGATTCGGCGTGGTTATACTATCTACCCTAGCAAGTTGGACGAACAGAATGAAAGATGGAAAGGCTATGATCCTCTTGCAGCCTTAGTCCGCGAAGCCCATGCGCGCGGTATAGAGGTGCATCCCTGGATTACCTGCTTCAGGCAGGGATATTCAGAAGACAAAGGACCGATACTTAGGGCTCATCCGGACTGGATTGCTGTCAATAAATGGGGAGAAGCATTATCGGCGCTTGGAGGTTATTGGATATGTCCGTCCATCCCTGAGGCGCGTGATTACATTGCCGGACTCATAAAAGAGGTAGTAAGCAGCTATGATGTAGATGGTATCCATCTGGATTACATAAGGTTCGAGAACCAGTTCCCCTCCCCTTACTGCTATAACGATAGCTGCAGGTGTAAATTCAAGGCTCAATACGGAGTCGACCCAATCGACATCGATCCGCTTTCAGAAACGCAGGTTACCTGGCATCTCTGGCGCGAAGATCTGATTAACACGTTCGTACAGCGGGTGGCGAATGAATCCCGCGCGCTGAAACCTGGTATAAAAATCTCTGCGGCTGTCGGTTCCATGCCTGATAACGCGAGAGAGAGCATGCTGCAGGATTGGCCTCACTGGGTCGATAACAAATGGGTTGATTTTGTGTCTCCGATGGCTTACACGAGTAATTCGGACACTTACCGCAATATGATTACCGCTGAAAAAGCTGCAGTCGATGACCGCACGATTCTGCTGCCGGGAATCGGGCTTCATACGCAAAAGAACACTGCTCCCACCCTGGAACAGATCGGTATCGCGCGTGATATGGACACTGACGGGGTAGCATTGTTCGCCTCCGCTTATATGAAAGATGATATACGTACAGCTCTTGCAGCAGGTCCATTCTCAAATAAGGCAGAACTACCCTTCAGAGACACTCCTGGGCGTGTGAAGACTCTTCTCGACGCGGCAACTGCATTATATGAAACCAAACCTGCAGAGGCATCATTATATTTAAGTAATGCGGCGAGGCTTCTCAGGTATCTGGCTTATCAGTCCGAAAATACAGGCTATGTTAAGCCAACAAGACCGCCTATCGTTATACCAGAAACGGTACTGCCTATCCCTGCATTAGATGTAAAGCGCGTGAATACACCTCTTGTCATTGATGGTAAACTGAACGATTCCATTTGGGCAGCAGCAGCAAAGATCGAGATAGCGCATACTGATATGGGTAAGCCGGCTCCTGTTTTGACCATAGTCAGTCTCGCATATGACGATACCAACCTGTATATTGCCTACTGCGCCGCTGAACCAATGGTGAAGAACATCAAAGCAACTGTTACCAAAAGAGACGGCCCAGCGTTCTATGATGATTCACTGGAGATGTTCATCGACCCGTGGAACAAGAGAAGGGATTATTATCAGCTTGCTGCAAACACGCTGGATGCCGAGTTCGATGCCAAGGTCAACAACTCATCTGTCAACCTCGACTGGCAGGTCAAAACCGCAAAGAGTGCGACAGGATGGACTGCTGAAATCGCTATCCCGTTCAAGACCCTCGGCGTTGAGCCCGCAAAACCGGGTGATGTGTGGAACGCCAACTTCGGGCGAAACAGATGGGTAACCGGGGAACCGCAGTATTTGATCTGGTCAGTGCCGTACGGCAGCTTCCACAGGCCTGAGAGATTCGGAATTATCAGGTTCAAGTAGTCTGGTATGGACGGGTTTTGTTTCCCGTCCATACATTACGCATAATACCTTCGCGCAGGCGCTGTTATCAGCCTTATCAGCGCAACAAATATTGCCGCTCCGATAATCGCCCATATCAAAGGAAAAGTCTGGCCTCCCACGTGTATTGCAAACAACTCAGGCAATTTCAACGCTCTTGCAATCCACATACCGAGAAGCGCCCCAATGAAACCGATAGCAATTGCTCCAATAAACCCGCCTGCTGAATATCCGGCTATTGCCTGGCCGATAGCACCCGCAACTAACGCTATTATAATCAGGATCAACAAATCAATAACAGTCATTGCTGCCCCTCCCACTATCTTCGTATATCCAATATTGTTATACCCGTTTGCAAATTGGGTGCTTTTCAGTGTAAACTCGTCTTGTTATATGAGGAGGACTTCAATTGGATAAACAAACCGGAGCTATGCATGGCAGCCTGAGAGTTGCACTTGCTCAGATTAATGCCTGTGTGGGCGACATCGATGGGAATACCAGTAAGATAATAGATTATATTGGCCAGGCACGGGGAAAAGGTGCTGATATAGTCGTCTTCCCAGAACTTGCCGTCACCGGTTACCCGCCTGAAGACCTTCTTCTTAAGCCGTCATTTCTTGAGGATAACCTCAGCGCGCTTAAAAATATCATCGCAGCATCCGATGGGATAACAGTCATCTGCGGTTTTGTCGATATCAACGACGATATATATAACGCCGCTGCCATTATTAACGACAAAAAACTTGCCGGAGTGCATAGAAAAGCATTCCTGCCGAACTACGGAGTTTTCGACGAGTTCCGTTACTTCCGGAAGGGTACCGATACATCCATATACAGGCTGGGCGGCCCCATTTTCGGCGTAAGCGTATGCGAGGATATATGGTATCCTGACGGCCCGCACAGGGCTCAGGCTCTTGCAGGGGCACAAATACTCATAAACTCCAATTCATCGCCGTTCTATTCGCTTAAATGGAAATGGCGCGAGGGTATGCTCTCCACTCGTGCAGCGGACAATTCGGCTTATGTGGTCTATGTAAATATGGTCGGAGGGCAGGACGAGCTTGTTTTTGACGGCCACTCGGTCATATTCGATCCTAAAGGCAGGTTGGTCGCACGCGGAAAGGCATTCGAGGAAGATTTGATATTCGCAGACCTGGATGTTGGTGTAGCCTGGCACACGCGGCTCGCCGATCCGAGATGGCGGCAGGAAGCATCCACTACAGATGAGTCCGATTTCCCGATAACGCGCGTTGATCTAGTCCCGAATGAGGATACACTCAAACCGTCTCTTCCTGAGCGAGAAGTCCAGCCGCTCGACCGCGTTCCTGAGGTGTATCATGCGCTCGTTCTTGGCACGCGTGATTACGTGCGGAAGAACAAGTTCGGACATGTAGCAATCGGATTGAGCGGCGGGATAGATTCCGCGCTGACAGCAGCTATTGCAGTTGATGCACTCGGGTCCGATGCTGTCACCGGCGTCTCGATGCCTTCAGTATATACATCAACGGGAACCAGGAGCGACGCGGAAATACTTGCGAAGAACCTCGGAATGGAGCTTCACACGATTCCGATAACCGATGTTTTCGAAAGCTATAAAAATGCGCTGAAAGTTGTGTTTGCAGATCTTCCAGAAGATACTACCGAGGAGAACCTTCAGGCAAGGATTCGCGGCAACTATTTGATGGCACTTTCCAACAAGTTCAAATGGCTGGTGCTCACCACAGGCAACAAGAGCGAACTTGCTACAGGCTATGCGACACTTTATGGGGACATGGCCGGGGGTTTCGCAGTCTTGAAGGATGTTCCGAAGACGCTCGTATACGAACTTTCGAACTACAGGAACACCATAAGTCCTGTAATACCTGAATCTACGATTGAGAGGGCTCCGTCAGCGGAACTCAGGCTGGATCAGCGTGACGAGGACTCTCTGCCGCCGTACAGCCTCCTGGACCCGATCCTGCACCTTTACATAGAGCAGGATGCATCTCCATCCGAGATGATCGAAATGGGATTCTCTGAGGCAGTGGTACGAAGAGTGGTCGCAATGGTAGACAGGAACGAATACAAACGCCGTCAGGCTGCTCCGGGAGTCAAAATAACACCAAAAGCGTTCGGCAAGGACCGAAGGTTGCCGATTACTAATTCTTTCAAAGAGTAATATCGGAGAGTAGGTATGAGTTGGTGGAATGGTAAATCCTCAATTAAGCAAATTCTTTTGATTACGGCTGTCATAGCCGTAATCATTTTCCTACTGCTCCTAATTGGAGACTTACTACTGAATAGAGCTTTCAGTACCAAGACTGAGCCGGTAGACCTTGCGACTGTATCTAGATGGTCGTCTGTGGACTTTCCTTCAGATGCAAAGCTGCAGCACTCTCTTGGAATTCGGCACGGGGGGATCGATTTTGAGTTATACGCGGAGGTGGAAATCGACCAGAAGGATGTTGATCCACTCGTCGCTTCTTTAGGAAAATCAAACAACGCCACGATTTCACGGAAGGACAGACTGCAAATCACGAACTCCACTAGAAACTGGCGAGAAGATATGCCGGTTCCGGCATGGTGGAACCCAGACTCGGCAAAATATTTCATTGCTGTTGCATCAGCTCCTGCAAAAGTAATGATATCTCTCGACGACGCCAAAAAAGCAACCGTATGGGTGCATATGGATACGGACCGGCCGCAATCAACGCAGTAAAACAGGTAAGGCGAGGAAATATACTTAGCCTGTGCAGAAAAAAGAGATACTTCTTAGCTTATCAGCTCTTTGATGCAGGCTGGAACAAGTAGAAGCAGCAGCGGAAGCTCTCTTTTCAGCGCATAACCCCACCCTGCTGGAGATATTTTTCTTGTGACTGACAGTTTTCTGCTTGGCAGCCATCTGCGTACTTTTTGTGCATAGACCTCGTAATCATCACCGCAGCGGTTCATCAGATCACGTTCCTCGCTTCTGGCAGCCATGCCATAGACAGCTATGCCGAACAGGATTGTAAGCGGAATCAGCCACAAGACTTCTGTAGAAAAGGTTACGCCGATGCAAATCAGTATATTCCCCAAGTATGCAGGGTGTCTGAGGATAGAGTATGGCCCGCTTGTACAGAGCATCATGCCATCACTTTTAGCAAGGTCTGTGTGCCTCCTCGCCCAGACTCTCAATACCATACCCAAAATGAAAAATACGGCTGTCCCCGGCAGAAGCAAAGCTCCACTTTCGCATTCATAGGAAAAGCTCATAATTGCCGTAACAAGCGGCACGGACATAATGAGCCAGTGCCACCTTCTTGCAGCATCTTCCAAGCGAGTATTCGGATGAACTTGCTCGTTTAAATAAATAGCCAGGCAGCAGCCTACAAGAGCGCCTACAAATACCTGATACGGATAATGCGCGCCTATCATAACCCTGGAGGCTGAAATACCGACCGCAATCGAATACCATAAAAATGATAACTTGGGGAATCTTTCCGATAGAAGAAATGCAAGAGCAAATGAAGTGGCTGAATGACCACTTGGAAAACCGCCATGACCACCCGAAGGTCGATGAAGCCAGTAGCCATAAATCTGTTTCATCGCGTGGACCACGACAGTCACAAGCACAAATGTCCATACCGCAAGCTTCAGATCTTCTTTTGAATGGATCTTTATCGCTACGATAATCAGAACCAGGAATCCCAGAGCGATGAACATCTCATTGCCGAGGTTACTTAAGAATACTGCGAGGGGCATTACTGCTGGAGCGATCCTGTGCTGTTGTGCGGCGATAACTATACAAATCGTGATCAGATAAGCAATCAAACCGCCCCAGTGCGCGACTGTCAAATGCGACTTCGGGCGGTCATTTACAACTACAACCTGCAAAATACAACCTCCTGAATAATAAGACGTATTATTCATGGTCTTGTTGCCGCGGTCAAATTGCATCATAAATAATGTAGCATTACAACATTGGTAGCTGACACACTGCTTGATCTTATGCTAAAATTTCCCATCATCAAAGATGGGAAATACTCCATTGTTAACCAGAATAAACCAATCGATTACATACGCCGTTCTTGCTGCTGGGCTATTTGGCATTAGCGCTCCAATTGCAAAGCTATTGTTGGCCCAAATTGCACCTGTGCCCCTTGCTGGCCTTGTGTATCTTGGCAGCGGCATTCTACTTCTTCTTGCCAGAACTATTCTGAAATCAACCGGCAAGGCAAATACCAAAGAAGCACCTGTAACCAAGCAGGATATTCCATGGCTTCTAGGCGCAATCATTGCTGGCGGTGTTGCTGCTCCAATTGTCCTGATGTTTGGCTTGAAATGTACTCCTGCCGCAACTGCCTCCTTGTTACTCAACTTTGAAGGCGTCGCCACTGCGCTGATTGCTGCTATTGCCTTTAATGAAGCTATAGATCGCAGAGTATGGACTGCCATTGGATTGATTACTTTAGCAAGTGCCGTGCTTTCGATAGAGACAACATCTGGTTGGGGCATATCAGTTGGAGTTTTGGGTATTAGCGCTGCATGTCTTCTTTGGGGGATCGATAACAACACTACACGTCAGATTTCTGCAAGAGACCCCCTGACCATAGTTATCATAAAAGGCATAGCTGCGGGTTCTGTGTCTACACTACTGGCTGTGGCTACGGGAAGCCCGTTTCCCCCACTCCATACTGCCTTACTTGCCATGGGGTTTGGAAGCATAAGCTATGGATTGAGTATTGTGATGTTTATATTTGCTTTACGTGGGCTTGGTGCAGCAAGGACTGGGGCCTATTTTGGCACAGCGCCGTTCATTGGCGCTGCTGTGTCTTTTTTAATATTCAGGAATATCCCCGATATTCGGTTCCTTATATCAATGCCATTGATGGTTATCGGCGCGTTCTTCTTAATGAGCGAAAAACATGAGCATTTGCATGAGCACAATTCTATTTGCCATGAGCATCGGCATGTTCACCAAGATGGGCATCACAACCACTTACATGATGGGGTTGAAGGACAACCTAACGAGCCACACTCTCATTTACACAAGCACGAAAGAATATACCACCAACATCAGCATACGCCAGACGACCACCATAGGCACAGTCATTAAGTGGAGAAATAGAGACCGCCTACGGTATACGCAACATAGTTCAAAATGGTAGCCCCGAAGACCGATGAGCCTAAACCCACTTTTGAAATCGAGTTCGGAAAGAAACCATTTTACAGGGTATTACTAGTCTCATGAGAAATGGAACCCACCCAGCTTGGTGATCTGGTCCAGAATCCAGCTCGCCTGATACTGATCATCATCCTCAAGCCAGAACTTTATCACATCAACGTATGGGTCGAGGATGCTTGCCCTTTCTACCTTTGCCCGGCCTTGCCAGATAAGCTCTGGATTCTGGGCATACTTCTTGACGGTCCGCCGATCTCGTCCGGTCTTACGGGCTATCTCTCGATATGATAGCCCCTAGTGCTTAGTAAAGTTGAATCTTATCGCTTTTGTACTCGTATATACAGGTATGAAATACCACGTTTATTTGAGTGCGGAGCAACGCTCGCACCTTGAAAATATGATAAGCTCAGGCCGTGACTCCGCCAGAGTCCT
>JBDKUN010000039.1:0-71805 GCA_039679675.1 Armatimonadota bacterium | reverse complement strand
ACCATACCGGAGGGGGTCCACCCGTTCCCATACCGAACACGGAAGTTAAGCCCTCCAGGGCCGACAATACTTGAGAGGCAACTCTCCGGAAAGATAGGTTGTCGCCAGGTTTACTTTTAAAAGGCCTTCCCTTAAAAGGAGGCCTTTTCTATGTACCTCCCCCTGCCATATACAAATTGGTATTTCCTCGGCTGATGGCTATCGCTACATTGCGTTTAGCTCCTACATCCTTTAGGGAAACGTGAAGTGGGGGATGATCAGCTTGAGCAAGACGCGCATAGCAATCGGGACAACCATATCGGCAATTATTGTCTTCTTGGTGATACCGGCAGTCTACTGGTTAATTGTAAAAGCATTGGACAAACTCATCGGGCTGCCTGAAAATCCGATAACGGAGCCAGTTGCGCTGATACTTACCGGACTGATGTGGAGCCTTGGGTTGTTCTGGATATTCTGGGCTTACTCATACCTGATATTCGTAGGCAGCGGATCTCCTGCTGAGGCGTTTGGAATAGCTTTGGAGCCAACAAGACAGCTTGTAACAACAGGCCCGTTCGCTTATGTCAGAAACCCGATGATATTCGGGCTAATCTTTATCCTTCTCGGTGTCGGATTCCTTGCGAACTCAGTTATGGGACTTGCTCTGATACCGGTGGCGGGTCTACTCGCAGCCGCATATATCCGCTTGTTCGAAGAAAGAGAGCTCATCAGGCGTTTCGGGGATACATATGAGCACTACAAGGCGCATGTACCTATGCTTATCCCAAGGCCGGAGCCGTACGTGCCGCCTGCTACGCCGGTACAGCCCTGATATCTTTCTCAACGTCCTCTATCTCGAATGTTTTCGCGCCGTTTTGGACCATCTCGTCTATTGCTCGCTGAGAGTCGCCGGGTTCCAGGTCTACACCCCTTATTGCATCGGTCAGCACAGTCACGCGGAACCCTCGACGGAGCGCATCGAGAACTGTATACCTTACACAGTAGTCTGTAGCTATCCCTCCCACGTATAGGTGCCTGATTCCATGCGCTTGAAGCGAGTCCATGAAGCTCTGCCCCTCTTTGGTGAAGCCTTCAAAGCCGGAATAACCTTCTTCATCCGGCCCGATACCCGCAGAAATGATCTCGACATTCTCAGGTAGTTCCAGACCGGGCGCAAACTCCGCTTCAGGGGTATTCTGGATGCAATGCGGCGGCCATAATCCCCCATATGCCTTGAAGTGTATTGTAACATTTGGATGCCAATCCCGCGTGGCATATATAGGCAGTCCTTGGTCTCTAAACAGCTCAATATATCTGTTTAGAGGCGAGACGACATTATCCCCTTCAGCGACAGCCAGCGATCCGCCCGGCAGAAAACATTTTTGAACGTCTATTATTACTAAAGCTTTATCAGCCATGACTGCATTAACACACTCTTTCCGTAATATTTTAATCCATGATATAATACCCATTGTGAAGTTGTGTGCAATTCCGCGAAAAGCCCTGCTGCAGTTGCATTTTGACCTGTAAATCTAAGAGGAACAACGTTCCTGGCTGCTGAAGTACCTCTTGAATAACAATATCTATCGTAATTTACGGAGGTTTTATTATGTATGCTTCGGTCAGAGATGATATAGTCTTTTTGGGTGGGTTTTCTTCCATTGCAGAAGGGCTGAATGAGCTTGGGTTCAATGCTGTCGAGCTCATAATAGAGAAGGATTACACGGTGTCTCCTATTTTCGGCAGGAATGACCGCTTGAATGTATCAAGCGATGCAGGGCTTGCGGAGCTCAAGAATCAGCTTGCTAAGGCAAGCGCCAAGGTCTCTGCATTCCTTATGGGCAACAACTTCGGGTCGGATGATCTCGACGGAGAAATAGAATGGGCCGTAAAGACAATTCAAGTGGCTGCCCGGCTTGGAGTGCCTGCGGTCAGGATTGATGCGGCTATGCAGGGCGAAAGCGAGCTGCCTCTTGAAAAGCGAGTCGAGATATTTGCCGGGGCGATGGCAAGGATTCTCGAAGCTACGGACGGGCTGGATGTCGACATGGGCATCGAGAACCACAGTTTCCAGGGGAACCAGCCGGAATTCCTAGACATGCTGATGGAAAAGGTGGGCTCTCCGAGGCTGGGGCTTACGCTGGATACCGGAAACTTCTACTGGGCAGGTTTCCCGCTGGATAAGGTGTATGAGATCCTGGAGCACCTTGCGCCGAAGGCGAAGCACACACATGTGAAGAATATCAATTATCCTGCAGAGTTCAGAAACGTTCAGAGAGAGCTGGGATGGGAGTACCAGAAGTATATGAGCCCGATAAAAGAGGGCGATATCGACCATGCCAGGGTCCTCTCCATTCTTAAGAAGGCCGGTTATGACCGTGACTTCTGCCTTGAGGATGAGTCGCTCTGGAGGTTCCCGAAAGAGGAACGGGGGGCCATCCTGAAGCGAGATGCAGATTATTTTAGAGAGATACTGTGATAGACAACGCAGTTCGATAAGGAGATTAGTTAATGCCGTCTGAAGTCGTAGAGTTAAAAGGGCACATAATAGACTCGTTGAGCCTTCCGAGAGTGCTGGACAGCATTCTTGCGCAGGGAGGCCGGTTCGAATTCGAGGAGTTCACTGTCGGAAAGACGCGGTCTGATCCGAGTGTAGCTCGAATCCGGGTAGAGGCAGCCACGCACGAGCAGCTTGAGAATGTGCTCGCGTATATAGAGCAGGATGGAGCCAACCGGGTCGATCAGCAGGATGCGAAGCTTGTGCCTGCTCCCAAGGAAGGGGTTTTCCCTGAGCACTTCTACTGCACTACGAACCTTCCGACGAGCATCCGCGTTAATGGCAAGTGGATACAGGTCGAGCCCATCGAGATGGACTGCGGCATTCTAGTTGAAAACGGCCGGGCGAGCGCGGTTGCAATGAACCATGTTTTGCCCGGCCAGCAGGTTGTTGTCGGGCATGAGGGGATATATGTCGAACCTGCAAGCCGGAGAGAGTCGCATGGGACTTTCGAGTTCATGAATAGCGCGGTCTCGAGCGAAAAACCAAAGTCGCTGATGGTGGCCGAGGCTGCCCGCTTGATCAGGGAGACCAAAAAGCTCGGCAAGAAGGTGCTTCTTGTCGGCGGCCCTGCAATTGTGCATGCCGGAGCCGGCGAGGCTGTTGCCGGAATGATTCGGGATGGCTGGATTGATGTGCTTTTTGCCGGTAATGCGCTTGCACTGCACGATATTGAGAGCGCGCTTTACGGTACAGCTCTCGGTGTCAGTATCGAAAAAGGTAAACTCGCGCCGCACGGGCATGAGCACCACCTGAGAGCCGTAAATGAGATGAGGCGGATAGGCAGCATCTCCGAAGCGGTGCGCCAGGGCGTGCTGACGAAGGGAATCATGAGGGAGTGCGTGCTCAAGGGAGTGCCTTATGTGCTTGCGGGATCGATCAGAGACGATGGCCCGCTCCCGGACGTTATTTCGGACACACTCGAAGCGCAGGATGCGATGCGCGCGCAGCTTCCGGGGCTCGGTCTCGCGTTGATGGTCGCGACGACGCTCCACTCGATAGCCACAGGGAATATTCTGCCTGCTTCAGTGCATGTGCTCTGCGTTGACATCAATTCAGCGGTAGTGACTAAGCTCTCGGACAGGGGTACCCACCAGGCTATCGGCGTGGTCACTGATGCGGCGCTTTTCATGCAGGAAGTCGCCGGTAAGCTCAAAGAGGAGCAGGCATGACGAATTTCCTGATGTGTCCTCCCACATACTATGAAGTGTCCTATGAGATCAACCCGTGGATGGACCGTGACCATCCTGTGGACATTGGGCTTGCGAAAGAACAGTGGAACAGGCTGCATGAGACGCTGATATCTCTTCCCAATACAGAAGTAGAGCTGATGGAGCCTGAAAAGGGGTTTCCAGACCTCGTTTTCACGGCCAATGCGGGTGTGGTCCACGGCAAGCTGTTCATCCCGTCCGCGTTCAAACACCCGGAGAGGCAGGGCGAGACTGAGTACTTCACAAAGTGGTTCGAGGACCGCGGTTATCAGATTAAAAGGCTTCGCGATGGCCTTTTGTGCGAGGGAGCCGGAGATGTGCTGAAGGCGAGGGACACGTGGCTCGGCGGTTATTTCTATAGAAGCGCACCGCAGGCGCTTGCGGTGGTGTCGGAACTCATCGCAAGCGAAGTTCTGCCGATAAGGCTCGTCGATGACCGGTTCTATCATCTGGACACATGCTTCTGTCCGGTCGGAGATACGGCAATGTACTACCCCTCTGCGTTCGATGAATATTCTCTTGCTGTGCTTAGGAACCGGTTCCCAGATGCAATCGGAGTCACCGAAGAAGAGGCACTCAACTTCTCCTGCAACGCTGTGGTTGTGGGCAAATATGTTGTAATGAACAAAGCAAGCAAGCGGCTATGTGCCGAGCTTGCCTCACGCGACTATGAATACGTAGAGGTCCCTCTCTCGGAGTTCCTGAAAGCAGGCGGCTCGGCAAGATGCCTGACGCTTAGGGTAGAAGAGTAGGGAACAGAAATTTGGAGTGCGGAAGCGCCAGCTTCCGCTTTTCCATCGACATTCACAGATATAATGGCCGGGTTTTATCCCCGGCCCTTGTTTTATCAAACAGAAGTTCAACTAGGTGCGAACGCATCGGAAGGAGGCAACACTTGAAGTTTACTCCGAAATTAACTCGTATTAGCTCGAATAAGTATGGAGTATTGAAACTTAGAGATTTAAATCTGAATGATGCGATATATATTGAGGAGTTAACAGCGAACAAAATTGCAACCAGGGATTTCACAGCTAAACTATTATATCATCAGATGGAGTCGCCGAACTTTTCTGAGGAGTGTGTGAATTCGTGGCCTGATAAGTTGCTACTACGAGTTGCAGGCAAATGGCTGCAAGAGAGCCTGAAAGTTGATCCGTCAGCTACGACACAATTTTCATTTGAACAATTCAATGACAACGTAACCGGCTATCTGGAAGAGCAGAAACGTCGATTTATAGAAGCAGCCTCAGCGCCAGCGATAAATAATGTAGTGGTTCCAGCCACGGCTGAATTATTGTTAAAACTTGAGTCTTTACGCGTTTCAGCAAGGCCGCTGTTGGTAGAACTGATGGCACAGCTAGCTGATGTTAGCAGATCGATTGCTAATACGATCGTACCTATCTGCCGTAAAATGGTAGATGAAGTCAAGCCTGCAGCATTTAGAATTGGAACCAGCGACCTGATCTCAAGGATTCCTGATCTGTCCAACATAGATAAAAGACTCGATCAAGCGAAAGTTATTTTTCGTAAGGAAGGTTATGAATTTGCTATCTACGACATGCCCATCAGGGATATCTGCAGGCTAGCAGAGAGCATGCCAAAAACACGTTCTGCGATCGTTACTAATAAAATGTTATCACTAACAAGAAGTAATGCCTTTGAAGCGCTGTGTTCTCGTATTTTTACCTCTTCAAAGATCTTAAAACCGAGATGGAAAATAGTTCAACAAACGCTAATTGCACATAAGAACCGGCAATACGAGGTATCTATTCCTACACTACTTTCTCAAATAGAAGGCGTTATAACTGATATAGTGATTCTCAGTAATGTTGCTTTCGCGGAGCGAGGAAAAGTGTATGAAATGGAAGATGGTAAACCGAAATTGAACAAAAAAGGAGAGAATATTGAGTTACGAGGCCTTGATAGTAAGGTTCGATGTTCGAAATTGAGAAAGGATCCTATGCTTGATGCGACTGTAGAGATACTAACAAATTCGCTAATATCGGAGCGCAATGGAATTCTTCATGGAACAAACAAGTCGTATGGGAAACCAAAACTCTCAACGCAGGCGTTAATGATTGTAGCTATACTTGCTGCGGAGATTGAATATTTCGAGAAAGGGCGAAAAGAAAGCAATAGCTTATCTGCCTAACGTGTTACTGAATACAAAATGATTTTCAGTGCCAAATCCCCAAGCGGGTTTGCAACCCGCAAATATAGGTCGGGGATTGTAATCCCCGACCATCAGATACTATCCCAGCCTCTCCACCGCTATTTCTGCGGCCTTTTTTCCTGAGAGCAGCATTCCGCCGAAGATCGGGCCCATTCGCGGGGTGCCGTGGAACTGCGCGCAGGCCATTCCGGTTATTATCAAGCCGGGATAGACCTCTCTTGTCCCTTCGATGACTCCCTCTTCACCCAGTTGGGCGTTCATTGTGTCTTCACCCTTAAGCTGGACGATCCCTCGTTTCGCGAGACAGTTCAAAACGATTGCCTCATGCCCGGTGCTGTCCATCACGAGCTTGCTTCTGAATGTGAGCGGGTCGACATGGAGGTTAATCATCTTGTAAGCCGTGTCGTTTACCACTACTCCGGCAACTTCCCGGTTTTCGTTGAAGTAAATGTCCTCGATCGCGAAGAGGTTAAGCAGATTTACGCCGCTTTCAATGGTCCTTTTGATGAGCGCGGAGGCGAGGAGGACGGATGAGACCACAAGGTAGCCATCACGTTCGGTCGTTTTGACGTCGATTTCTTCCAAAATGCCCTCAACGCCTTTTTCCAGCACGACTCGGTTGAATCCTTTGCCGCCGCCCCAGATTCCGCCACCGGGCGACATCCGTTTTTCCATAATGGTGACTTTTTTGCCCTGTTCAGCTAGAGTATAGCCCGCTACAAGCCCGCTCGGGCCGCCACCGACGATGATGATGTCCGATTCAAGCGTGGACTCCAGCATTTCGAAGTAGTCGCGCATTATGAGCCGCGAAACTTCCAGGTCTGAGACGTTTTCGATCATTTTTGATTTACCCCCTGTGATAATTTAGGGGAGTTGGGGTTGAGCCGGGCGCAAAAGGTGCGCCAAAGTAAGAGGTCTTTTCTTAACGAAGATCTCCGCGTTTCCTACGCCGGTACTAACCGGATCAGGTTCAAAGGGATGAAGCGGCGTCTGCCCGCTTCTCTCAGCTGTGCTCAACCAGCACCCCTAGCGGTTTGTTCGAGATATTCTAGCACCTGGCAGGCAGGCTGTAAATGGAGAGTTCTGTTTCGTTCAAATATTGTGAGGGTAATTTTATATTGGACCTCCGTAAAGGTGATTCGAGGAGGGGATTCCGATGAAAGACATACTTCGCGTGATGGATGAGGAGGCGAGAACGCTTACAGGCAGGACAGACCTTGATGAGTTTCCGATGCCCGTTGCGGAAGACTGGGATGAGTTGGTTGAGAGAGCAAGTCTGGCCGCAGAGGTAATTGATAAGCACCTTGATTTTGAGGAAGGATTCCAGGGCATCGAGATGCGTCCAATGAGGCTCTGCCCTGAGCAGAGAGTAAGCCTCGTAACAGATCTTTCGTCCGTGACTAAATAACTTCTCCTGGGGCCGGAGCCTCATATTCCGGCCCCCTTGTGCAATTTCCAGGAGGATACGAAATGCGTATGGAGTGTAACGTCGGCGGGGCTGACAGAATAGCAAGGATCGGGATAGGCGCGGCACTTTTAGGGACAGGATTTTTAGTACCTATAAGTAAACCGCTCAAGGTCGCAGCCGGTATTGCCGGAACAGTGGGACTCATAACGGGGCTTGCCCGCTACTGCCCCGTAAGCAGGGCATTCCATTTGAACACGTGCAGCCGGTCTTAAGAGAAGCCGATCGAAGAAAAAGGCAGCTAAGCGAGTCTGTCTGGCCTCCATGGGCGGGACTTCCAGGGTTTAATTGCCGCTTCAGAAGGCAATCTGTCCGAGAGTTTTGCAAAAAGTAAGGTGTAAAATTCCTGTTTGTCCAGCTCAGAGCCGTATATGGGAAAAACGTTCAGCATCGCCTTGCCGTCAGCGCCCTTAAGCAGGATTATCTGACTTCCAAATGATACGGATGCAACATCTTCCCATTTGACGGTTTTTTTCTGCCAGATAGATCGCCTGGTTATACCCTCTTCATTGACTACCATAGTGCTCAAAACGGCAATTCGGCAGGCAATCCACCATACCGCCAACGAAGCAAGCGCAGCAGGAACGTACAGCCGTGGCCTTAATACAAAATTCGGTAACAACACTAAGCCAAACAATGGTATAAGCCCAGTCATCGCAAACCGCTCAAGTTTGGATAAACGTAATTCAATAGGTTCTTGATGTGTTCTGCCGACCGTTCCGGCACGCCAGTTTGCCCGGAGTGTGTAAGGGATTGTGAGAGCCTGCGGGACTCCAGCCGTGCGCAAACGGCGAATAACAGCCAGTGTCAGCTTGAAGTTATCTTCATCAAATATGCCGATCGGGATCAGCACTTTGGTACGAGGGTTTGCTGTACGAATGAGAATCCCTGATGGGTACCAGTCCGCATGCGTTACGTCAGACCACTGAACAGTTGCCTTCCGCTTGTTGTTTCTTACCTCAAAATACTCACTGCGGATGGATATTTTTGTAGTCCGTGGGAAAATCCTATTACACAGTGACAGCGAAATAACAAACAGCCCGCCGATTCCACTTATCACGGCAAGAGGAAAATCCCTACTCAGTATCGCTGATATTGTTATCCACACGGAAGACATCGACACTGCCACGAGCATTATTACCAGCGAGATGATTGATACCGTATCCGTCCGGCGTGTAGATGTGTTTATATCCATAGAAGCCGGGACTTCGTCCGGTATCCTGTCCCAAAGGCTCAAGGATGAAGATGGCAGCCTTATGCTTTTTGCTTTACCCTGTTTTCTCAAATGCTGCATTATGGAAGCTGCCAGATAAGATATATCGAAATTGTTCGAGGTAGCAGATACTATTACAGTGCGTTTCTTTGTCTTCAGTCTATATATGGTGTGACCCGTCAGCGTGCTTTCGGTGGCAGCATCGATGACATCCTGCCATGCTATATACTTTCGCCTGATTATACTGCGTGTCACCAGTCCCTGTTCATCTGTTTTGAAGTATAGTTCCGTAGAGAGGAGGGATATTATAAGGTAGAGGAGCAGTAGGGCTGATGTGCCGACGATAACAACGGTTATGTTCCTGAACCCACCCAGGAATTGCCAGTATTTTGCGATTAACCGGACTCCCCCGATCGGAAAATTGAGCAAAAGAGCAATAAACACCAGTGCAAAGGAAAAATAGGTCCAGCCTTTTTGCTCAACTGACTCAAGCGCAGGCAGATGGGGGAGTTTATCAATCAAGTCGGCTTCCGTAACACTATTTTGGTTAGGTTGCATCAATTTCGTTCTCCATACAGGTTTTCAGGTGAATACAACTTATACAGTTAGCGAAAAATCAGTAGATTATTACGCCATCAATATGGGAATGCTACGATTACAAAAGTCTCAGCTTATTCCAGCGCGCCACTTGGGATACAAGACGCTTCAGGAGGTATAAAATGGCTACCGAGATGAATATCGGGCATTATTTAAACCAGACTGCTTTCCCGGCAACCAGAGAAGAGTGCATTCAGATGGCTGAAGATAACGGCGCTCCTGATGAGTTTATCACGGATGTCAGCCGCTTACCTGAGGGTGTTTACGAGACTGTGCATGAAGTCTGGGCGCTCATAAAAGGCCAGCGGGAGCACATAAACCGGACACTATAGACTGTACAAAACAATGGGCGTGCAGCTCGATAAAGCCACACGCCCGTATGTTATCAACTGCCTTTTCGGGCAGGTTTCATTCTGCTGTGAACGGCAGCAGTGCGATTTCCCGCGCGCGTTTGATGGCGCGGGTCAATGCGCGCTGATGCGCAGCGCAATTTCCGGTAGTCCTGCGCGGCAGGATCTTACCGCGGTCTGATACGTACCTGCGCAGCTTGGCGGCGTTCTTATAATCTATGAACGTCACTTTGTCCACGCAGAACGCGCACACCTTGCGGCGCGGCCTTCTGAACTTGCCGCCGCCGCCTCCGGCTCTGCCGCCGGATCTTCTAGGAGCGGGCATATTTGTCCTCCGTGTTACTCTTCGGCAAACGGATCGTAATCCGTATCGTTTTCATCCATAACAGCGCCTCCGGCAGGTGCTCCCTCGCCGGTTCCGGCCGCCGCCTGGTCCTTAGGTCTGTCAAGGCCGGTCAGTCTTTCGGCTACGACCTCGACGGTATTGCGCTTCGTCCCATCCTGCGCGACCCAAGAGCGGGCCTGCAGTCTTCCCTGAACAGCTACCAGCCTGCCTTTTCCAAGGTAGTTGGCTGCAAATTCGGCCTGCTGCTTCCATGCTACTATGTTGAACCAGTCTGTTTCCTGCTCACCGCTCTGTGATTTGAACTGGCGGTTAACAGCCAGACTGAAACTGACAACAGCAACACCACTCGGTGTATATCTTAATTCAGGATCTTTGCCGATTCTTCCTATCAATACCACTTGGTTTAACATCCAGCATTCCTCCTAAGGGTGTATCTTAGAAAACCTAGGATACATGGGATAAAGCGCCATTCAGGATCAGGCAAAATGCCTGGCGCGGTCCGTGGGCATAAAATGGGGGATAAACTCCACCAGGGCCTCACGGATTCATTACATCATCATTCAGCTGCTTCTGTCGGCTGCTCTTCGACCGGCTCTGCCGCTGCGGGCTCAGCCTCTTCAGGCTGGGCAGTCTCGGCAGTAGCTTCAGCCTCAGCAGGTGTTTCGGCTTCCGCTTGTGCGGGAGCTTCCTCAACTTTAGCTTCAACCGGCTGCTCAGCAGGCTTGGGCGCAGGTCTTGAAACCCGTTCCTTTGCTGCCGCTGCCTGACCTTCCTCATCGCGTACGATCAGATGCCTCAACACGTCTTCGTTGATTTTCATGAGTCTGTCCAACTCGGACGCTACCGTAGCCTCGCTACGGAAGTACATAAGGATATACATACCTTCGCGCTTTCCGGCTACTTCGTAGGCCAGCCGTCTTCTGTCCCATTTCTCGACTGCAAGTATCTCGCCGCCGTTCTGGGTCACTATCTGAGAGTACTTATCGGTTACGGCTTGAACCTGTTCTTCCGTGAGGTTCGGATCAATGATGTAGAGTGTCTCGTAATCTCTGACGATTGCTATGTTCGTCACCTCCCTTCGGGCTTATTCGGCCCCGGTTCTTCCGGGGCAGGGAGGGTAATCGCGCAAACCGTTATTGCTCGCGCTGCCTACCCTGATTGTTCATCCTGTTTATATAGGAAAACAGAACGCATTATTATACCACTACAGCTAACCTATCGCAAGTAAAAATTTGCGACGGCAACGCGTTTTATTGACAGTAAACTCTGGTGTTTCGTAAGATATGTATGTCTCAGCGCCCTTGTCCGTTCCCGCATTAGCTGAGTTGCCATCGCGAGCACTCTCGAAGATCGTCTGCGATCTTCGAGAGATGCGAAGAAGGCTAGAGGAGGTAACCGAATGACTCCATATGTTCCGGAAAAGTTACCTTTACCCCAAGGTTCTATAGATTGGGCTGAACATGTGACTTTGATTGGCAAATCTAATGCTGCGTTGGCTAGATATGACGGTATACTTCAAGCTGTTATCAATCCACAGGTTCTTTTATCGCCACTTATGACCCAGGAAGCAGTTGTTTCCTCGAAGATCGAAGGTACTGTAACGTCCATGGAAGAGGTGTTGCAGTTCGAGATAAATCCTTCAGTGGGTACAACTCCGCGCAAGCACGATGAACTCCACGAGGTGATCAACTACCGCCAAGCTATCAAAATGGCTGTAGGGGATATGAATAAACGGCCGATCTGCTTGAACTTGGTTCTTGATCTTCATAGTATTTTGTTATCGGGTAGTGTACGTGGACAAGAAAGCAGGCCGGGCGAGATTCGCAGGACACAGAACTATATTGCGCCGCAGGGCACTCCCATAGAACGAGCCACATTCATACCGCCTGCACCGACGGACGTGATCCCTGCCCTGAACAATTGGGAATCCTACGTACATGCTGAAGAGCGTGACTCACTGGTTCAATTGGCTATCTTGAAAGCTCAGTTCGAGTTAATTCATCCATTTTGTGATGGCAACGGACGAATTGGCCGTATGCTTGTGCCTTTACTCCTGTATGGTAAAGGCCTTTTGTCCAGTCCCATGTTCTACATAAGCGCGTATCTAGAGCGAAATCGGGACACATATTTCGATTGTCTGAGGTCAATTTCGCAGAACAATGACTGGAACCGGTGGATCAAATTCTTTCTGCAAGCGGTTTTAGTGCAAGCAGAAGAAAACAATCGCAAGGCGAGAGCGATTATAAGCTTATACAACGAAATGAAAGTCCGAGTCCCCGAAATCACACATTCTCAGTTTGCCGTGCAGACTTTGGATGCTTTATTTGATAAGCCGATATTCGACAGCAGGTTTTTTGTGTCAAGGTCCGGCATACCGCCGAGCACTGCAAAACGCATAATAAAGATGCTGGTAGAAAGCGAAATCCTTTTTATACTCAGAGAACAGTCCGGGCGTACTCCTGCTACGCTGTATTTCCCTGCGCTACTTGAAATTGCAGAAGGAATATAGTATGGAGTTTCCTCGTATCGTCAAGTCATTTGCGGTCAATGGACGGTCTCAACATGCGACACAGGATAATTTGTGCCGCACCTGTTGCCCACAAACTTCTTTGTGGGTCACTAAGTGCCGTATCATGCACCACAAAATCCTTTGTAGTGCATAAATGAGCTGCAAATGTCGATGCACTCGTATCTTCATGGAAATAATCACCTTTATAGTAACCATCTTTTTGGGCTATAACTTAAATAACTGAGATGCCTCATATGTTCACCAAATTTACACTTAGCCGTCAATCTGTTATACTAATATGGAATACTCGCAATAGCCGCGGCTGCTTGACAAAAAGGCCATCCGGCTAATATAATCGAATGGGCGAGCGGGAACTAAAATGGCGATAATACCGGCTAAAGGCGCTGTTGCGCCTAAAAAAGGACCCAGCTCCGTGTCCACGTACAAGACACTCGACTCGCCGGTGCAGTTCGTAAAGGGCGTCGGCGAAAGGATGTCTCGTGTACTCGGCAAGCTGGGCATTTTTAACGTACGTGACCTGATTTACCATTTTCCGCGCAGACACGAAGACCGCTCGCATCTTGCGAGGATCGGCAGCCTGCGCGGCGGTGAGGAAGTCACCATAGCAGGCCAGATAATCGCATCGGACAATGTCCGTCCGCGAGGCGGTCTGGTCCTTACCAAAGTCGCAATAAATGACGGTTCCGGAGTCGCTACGCTCACCTGGTTCAACCAGCATTATCTGAAAGACCGGTTCCTGAAGATGAGGGGCAAGGAGATCATTGTCTACGGCACGGCGCAGGTCGGCCGCTGGGGGATAGAGATCCAGTCCCCGGAGTGGGAGGAACTGAAAGAGGATGAGGGCCCGCTCTCGTCGAAGAGAATAGTTCCTGTCTATCCTCTTACAGAAGGACTCTTTCAGGGCACGATGCGAAAAATCGTATCGAACGCCCTTGATGGATATTTGAAACTGGTTCCGGAGGTTTTGCCGGAAAAGCTGCGCGACCGGCTGGATCTGATGGACATAGCCGATGCCATTAGGAACATGCATTTTCCCGAAGGCAAGGAGGCGCTTGAGGCGGCGAGAAAAAGGCTCGTATTCGAAGAGCTCTTTATGCTGCAACTCGCGCTTGCGCTGAGAAAACGCGAGATTGATACGCCCGGAGCGGGTATATCGTTTAAGATCCCTGAAAATTTAAGAGAGATGTTGCACTCCGCGCTGCCGTTCGAGCTCACCGGAGCTCAGAAGAAGGTTATCCGAGAGATAAGCGAAAGTATGGCCCGCCCGGACTGCATGAACCGGCTCCTGCAGGGAGATGTAGGCTCAGGAAAGACCGCCGTCGCTATGGCCGCCATTCTGATCGCCGCCGCAAACGGCTATCAGTCCGCGCTTATGGCTCCGACGGAGATTTTGGCCGAGCAGCACTACCTGGGGCTTTCCCAGATGCTTTCTGCGCTCCATGTGAAGGTCGATCTCCTGACCGGAAGCGTCACAGCGAAGAAAAAGCGGGAAGCTTACGAGAGGATCGCCTCCGGCGAGACCAATCTGGCCATCGGAACGCATGCAGTCATACAGGAAAATGTCGAGTTTTCCAGGCTGGGGCTTGTGATAATCGACGAACAGCACAGATTTGGCGTTCTGCAGCGCGCGGCCTTAAGAGACAAGGGCTTAAACCCTGATGTGCTCGTGATGACGGCGACTCCGATTCCCCGGACGCTTACCTTGACGGTCTACGGCGACCTTGAGATTTCCATAATCGACGAGCTGCCGCCGGGCCGCAAGCCTATCCGCACTCACTGGAAGCAGATCGATGAGAGGGACAGGGTCTACGCCGGTGTCCGCAAACTCGTATCCGAGGGAAGGCAGGCATATATAGTCTGTCCGCTGGTCGAGGAGTCCGAGAAGCTGCAGGCAAAGGCCGCGACGGAGATTTACAAGCATCTGGCAAATGATGTCTTTTCAGATTTGAGAGTAGGCCTGCTCCACGGGCAGATGAAGACCGCTGATAAAGATACAGTTATGTCGGCGTTTCGGGCAGGCGAGATCGATGTGCTTGTCGCGACCACGGTCATAGAGGTCGGGGTCGATGTGCCGAATGCTACCGTTATGGTCATAGAAGATGCGCACCGTTTCGGGCTTGCGCAGCTTCATCAGCTCAGGGGCCGGGTCGGCAGAGGTGAAAACCAGTCGTTTTGTGTTATGGTCGGAGACGCGTCGAACGATGATGCAGCCGCAAGGCTTGGAGTGATGACACGGACGACGGATGGGTTTATCATATCGGAAGAAGATTTGAAGATCCGTGGGCCAGGTGAGTTCTACGGGACCAGGCAGAGCGGAATTCCGGCACTGAAGGTTACGGATATCTTCCGTGACATTCCGATTCTGGAGCTTGCGAGAAAAGAAGCGTTCGAGATGATAAAAATCGATCCGAATCTCGCAAATCCCGAAATTCGGGCGCTGAAGTCCGATATGCTTAAGAAATATGAAGATTTTCAACTCGCAACCATTAGTTGAGAAGTAAAAGTTCAGAATTAGTGAGCAATACGTCATGCTGAGCTTGACTCAGCATCCAGGAAAAGAATGGACCCTGAATCAAGTTCAGGGTGACGTCAGTATGAATGAACTATTACATTGAGAAGGGAAAAGTGCAGGGTTTACCACTCTGCACATTAAGTTGTTTATCGTGAAGGCAGTCTGTCCCGGTAGTTTTGACCCGGTTACCTGCGGGCATATCGATGTAATCGAGCGTGCCGCGAGGGTGTTCGAAGAAGTTATAGTGGCTGTTGCGCCGAACCCGGCAAAAAAGCATCTTTTTTCATTAGAGGAGCGGATAGAGATGCTGCAGGAGACGACGAGCCATCTTCAAAATGTCCGGGTCGATTATTTCGATGGACTCTTAGTGGATTATGTAAGGCAGCAGAATGCCGGAGTTATTGTAAAGGGCCTCAGGGCTTTATCGGATTTTGAATTAGAATTTCAAATGGCACTCGTAAACCGGAATCTCACTCCTGAGGTAGAGACTGTATTTATGATGACGGGTGCAGAGTATTCATACGTTAGTTCAAGTATTGTAAGAGAGATTGCAGGGTTTGGGGGCTCGGTCAAGGGGCTCGTACCCGAAACCGTAGAATATAGACTAAAAGAGAAGTTTCGCAAGCTGCAGGAGGTCTAAATAAAGATGAACCAAGAGCAGGCACCGATACAAAGGTATCCTTTCATAAATCAGAGAGGACCTGAAGAGGATATACTTAAACTCCTCGATAAGCTCGAGGATGCAGTAGAAAGCAACTTTTTTGAAATATGGGGTAGAGCATACGGCATAAAGACAGAAGAATTGCATATGCTCATTAATAAGATTCGAGCGTCACTGCCGGATGAGGTCCGGACGGCTACAAGACTCGCCAGCGATACGGACAAGATAGTCAGAGTAGCCAAGGAAGAGGCGAAGATCATACTGGATAACGCGCGGGAAGAGGCAACTCGAACGGTAGAGGATGCCAAATCCCAGTCGGATAAGCTCGTCGAGACAAGCGAGATCAACAGGCTTGCGACAGCGCAGGCAAGAGAGATCGTGGCGAGCGCGGAAGCATCCGCGAGAGAGATCAGGCGCGGTGCGGACGAATATGCAAGAGAGGTCCTGGCGAACCTCGAAAACTTCACAGTCAAACTGATGGGGACCATCCAGAGAGGCCGGGAGAAGTTGGACCAGCGCATCCAGTATACGAAGCCGTCTAAAGAGGCGGTGCTTCCACCGGCAAGAGAGCTCGGAAGAAGATAAGGTCAGCAAGATTCAGGTTTAGGGGTTGCTATGCTTCGAGACTGTAATTAGTCTCGGAGCAGGGCTTGTTTTGTGTACCCTGGAACCCAATATCTAAAATAATAATCAAAGGTACGGTTTTCGGCAATGAAAGTAATGGAAGGCATTTATGCCAAGGCGCGGGCTGCACAGAAGACTATCGTCCTGCCCGAAGGCGACGACCCTCGTGTGGTAAAAGCTGCGCAGGAGATAACTGCTCGTGAGATCGCAAAAGTCGTAGTTGTCGGTAAAAAGAGCGAAGTTACCGAAGCGGCATCTAAAGCAGGTGTCGATCTATCGAAACTGAACTGCATAGACCCGGAGACATCTCCAAAGCTGCAGGAATATGCCAATCTCTTCTACGAAATGAGAAAGAAGAAAGGCATCACACCCGAGCAGGCGCTGGAAACCGTAAAAGACCCGCTTTATTATGGCGTTATGATGGTCTACACCGACGAGGCCGATGGGCAGGTGTCCGGAGCTGTCCATTCGACAGCAGATACCGTCCGCCCTGCGCTTCAGGTGCTGAAATGCGCTCCTGACGTGTCGATTGCGTCGAGCTTTTTCGTTATGATCGTTCCGGACTGCGAATACGGCGAGAAGGGGCTGTTTATCTACAGCGACAGCGGACTCGTCATCAATCCGAACGCTACTGAGCTTGCGGAGATCGCGATCACAAGTGCCAAGACCATGCGTCAGTTATTCAGTGTCGAACCGAAGGTAGCAATGCTTTCGCTGTCGACCAAGGGGAGCGCAAGCGACCCGATTATCGACAAAGTTATAGAAGCGACTAAGATCGCAAAGGAGCGGAGGCCTGATCTGTTGATCGACGGCGAACTGCAGGGCGATGCCGCGCTTGTTCCGTGGATTGCGGAAAGCAAGGCGCCGGGCAGTCCGGTCGCCGGTAAAGCGAACGTGCTTATATTCCCGGATTTGAACGCCGGAAACATCGCTTACAAGCTCACGGAGCGGCTCGCGAAGGCAGAGGCTTACGGCCCTGTCCTTCAGGGGCTGCGAAAGCCGGTAAACGACCTTTCACGCGGCTGCAATTGGTCTGACATAGTCAATGTTGCCGCCATTACTGCAGTTCAGGCAATAACAGAATGAAGGTTCTTGTATTAAACAGCGGGAGTTCATCCCTTAAGTATCAATTGATCGAATCAGACACGGAAGAAGTTCTGGCCAAGGGTCTTGCGGAGCGCATCGGCCTTGCCGAAGGGGCGCTCAAGTATGAGGCCGGGAAAAACGGCAAGAAAGTGATCAATGCGCCGCTGCCGAACCACGATGTCGCAATGGACCTCGTGTTCAAGGTGCTCACTGATCCTGTTGACGGAGCCATCTCGAACATCTCAGAGATCGCTGCAGTCGGCCATAGAGTAGTACATGGCGGAGAAAAGTTCACTTCGTCCGTGCTTGTTACAGAAGAAACACTCACGGAGATTGCCAAGGTAAGCAATCTTGCGCCGCTTCACAACCCGGCGAACCTGATGGGCATAAAGGCCTGCATGAGACTGATGCCGGGAGTGCCGCAGGTCACGGTGTTCGATACGGCGTTTCATTCGACGATTCCGAGCTATGCATACACCTATGCGCTGCCGTACAAGTTGTACGCTGACCACGGTATCCGGCGTTACGGGTTCCATGGTACGTCTCACAAGTATGTGAGCGCGCGCGCGTCCAAGCTTATGGCCGCGAAAGGCGCCGATCCGTCGACGCTCAAAATGATCACGTGCCACCTCGGCAACGGCTGCAGCATGGCCGCAATCGTCGGCGGAAAAGTCATAGACACCAGCATGGGTCTGACTCCAGCTGAAGGGCTTATGATGGGAACGAGGTCAGGCGATCTCGACCCGGCTATTCTGCTCTTCATCCAGAGAGAGCTGAACTTAAGCGTCGATGAAGTAGATAACCTGATAAACAAGAAAAGCGGGCTTTTGGGGATTTCCGGAAAGTCCAGCGATATGCGCGATATAGAAGATGGAACGGCAGCAGGAGACGAAAGATGTACTCTTGCCCTTGAGATTTTCTGCTATCGTGTGCGAAAATATATCGGCGCGTATGCTGCCGCAATGGGCGGGCTGGATGCCGTAGTCTTCACGGGAGGCATCGGTGAGAACGGCCCCATCATCCGCGACAAGGCGACCAAGGGTTTGAGCTGCCTTGGAGTGGAACTGGACCAGGAAAAGAATGCCAAGACCCGGAATGAAGCCGACATCAGCGCGGATAATGCCCGGGTACGCACATTCGTGATACCGACCAACGAAGAAATGATGATCGCGCGCGACACGGTTGAGATTGTAACAGGCAAGTCTCCCCGCGCGTAGGATAAATATGATGAGGCTCGATCTGAGCGAGGTTGCAGGCAATCTCGGCAAGACATATCATTATGATATAAGAGAGCAGTGCTTCGAAAACGAAGATTTTCGCTGCATCAGTCCGATAACAGGCGCTATTGACTTTACTAATACCGGGCGCTTGATAATAGTCCGCGGCAATTTCAGCACGACCGTCGAACTGGACTGCAGCAGGTGCCTCGAAAAGCTGACTTTGCCTGTAGAAGTGAAGGTAGAAGAGCAGCTTCCGATAAAGAACTTCCTTATCGAGCCTGTAGAAGACGAAGATTTCGAAGAAGAAGAGGAAGTATCGAGCTTTTTCGAAAATAACATATTCGACCTGTCGGAGTATATCAGGCAGGCAATCGTAGTGCAACTGCCTATAAAGCCGCTTTGCAGCGATGCCTGCAAGGGGCTTTGTCCGACATGCGGTAAAAACCTGAACGAAGGGCCATGTGATTGCCCGGTGACCATTCAGGAGTCACCTTTTTCCGCTCTTCAAGGTATGCTTGAAGAGGAGAATGAAGAAGAATAATTACTAGCTGATAGCTACAAGCTATAAAAGGAGTATATAGATGCCACTTCCGAAAAGAAGACATTCATCGGCCAGACAGGCCAAGCGTAGAGCTAACTGGAAGCTCACGGCACCGAACGTTTCGGCTTGCCCGCGCTGCCATGCGCCTCGGTTATCGCACCATGTGTGCCCGTCCTGCGGTTTCTACAATGGCCGGCTGGTAATCGAGAAAAAGGAAAGAAAGACAGAAGAGTAGCTTGCGCGCCATGCAGATCGCACGAGAGGGCTCTTTAAAATGAAGATTGCAGTCGATGCAATGGGCGGTGACTATGCTCCTGCCGAGATCGTGAAAGGAGCTGTAGAAGGCGCTTCCTTGTACGGCATCGATATAATCCTGGTCGGTGACGAAAAAGCGATAAAAGCTTACCTGCCCAAACAGTCGGAAGGCCTGTCCCGGATAGAGATCCACCACACGCCGGATTGTATAGGCATGGAAGACTGCGTAAACAGCGTGCGCACCAAGCCGAATGCGTCTGTGGTGGTAGCTGCGGGCATGATCAGGTCCGGCCGTGCCGATGCTATGATAAGCGTGGGTAATACTGCCGCCGCAATGGCTGTCGCTGCGCTCAAACTCGGAAGAATTCCGGGTATAGAGCGTCCTGCCATCGCGGCTATAGTGCCATGTAAGGGCGGCAATACCATTTTAATGGATGCCGGAGCTACTGCCGACTGCACAGTCAATAACCTTTTGCAGTTTGCTGTGATGGGCAGCATTTACGCGGAGAAAGTGTTCAAAAAGCCGAATCCGCGTATCGGGCTGCTTTCCATCGGAGAAGAATCGACCAAAGGCAACGAGCTTACGAAAGCCACCCATCCAGAGCTTGAAAAGGTGGGGCTTAACTTCGTGGGCAACGTCGAAGGCAGGGACCTTTTTACGGGTATAGCCGATGTCATCGTTGCGGATGGGTTCGTCGGAAATGTCGCGCTCAAAGTAAGTGAAGGGCTTGCAGATTTTCTCCTGGGTCACTTCAAGGAACTCAGTAAGAATAAGTTACTGCTCCTGCCCTTGCTTTGCATCAAGCCTGCAATGATGAAACTGAAGCGGCAGTTCGATTATTCGCAGTACGGCGGCGCGCCGCTTTTGGGAGTGAACGGTATATGTATCGTGGGACACGGCAGGTCCAATGCCAAAGCCGTCACGAACGCGATCAGGGCCGCGAAAGAAGCGGTGGATCACGACATCATTAACTGCATCAAGACTTCGCTTCCAGGTGCAGAGAAGTGTCCGGCAGTGGGCAGATAAACCTGGAAACTGGATCCAGTAAGGTTCAAATTCATGAATAAAACTATTAGACGGGCTGGTATTGTCGGAATAGGCTCATCCGTTCCGGAAAAGGTGCTTACCAACGAGTATTTCGAGAAGATCGTCGATACAAGCGACGAGTGGATAGTGTCCCGCACCGGAATCAAAGAAAGACGGATGGCTCCGAAGGAAGATGCTGCATCGGATTTGGGTTCGCGTGCGGCAACTGCAGCCCTGAAACATGCCGGGGTTTCACCCGACGAGATCGATTTGGTGATCTGCGCGACAGTAAGCGGCGATATGCCGCTCCCGTCTACTGCGTCGATCATCCAGCATAAGGTCGGCGCCGTGAACGCTGCAGCGTTCGACTTGGCAGCAGGCTGCTCTGGGTTCGTATACGGCATGTCCGTTGCTTCAGGGTTTATAGGTTCCGGTATTTACAACAAAGTCCTCGTGATCGGTGTCGATCTCTTGACCAGGCTGATTGATTTTGAGGACAGATCGACCTGCGTGCTTTTCGGCGACGGAGCGGGAGCGGCTGTGCTTGCTCCTACGGATGATGATCACGGGATACTGTCCGTCCTTCTGGGTTCTGATGGCTCCGGGGCGGAGCTTCTAAAGATCGATGCGGGCGGCTCCAGGATGCCTACGACTCAAGAGACAGTCCAGACTCGCCAGCATTCTATCAAGATGGCCGGACCGGAAGTTTTCAAATTTGCTGTCAAAATAATGGGCGATGCCTCCGCAAAGGCACTCGAACAGTGCGGGTTAGCCCCGGAGGATATCGACCTGTTCGTGCCGCACCAGGCTAACCTTCGGATCATTGATTCCGCCGCCAGAAGGCTCAAGCTTCCGCCTGAGAAGGTATTCGTAAACGTGCATAAATACGGCAATACATCCGCCGCGTCCATACCGATTGCCCTGGATGAAGCTGTGCGTGAAGGAAAATTGAAAAAAGACGACCTGGTCGTAGTCGTCGGGTTCGGTGCGGGGCTTACCTGGGCAGCTAATGTTATCAAGTGGGAGACCGACTCCAAAAATGACTCTACCGACTAAGATCGCGTTCGTCTTCCCAGGGCAGGGATCACAATCGGTCGGCATGGGTCGAGACCTCTACGAAACTTTCCCGATAGCGAGAGAGGCCTTCGACGTCGCCGACTCCGCCCTTGGCTTTGAGCTTTCCAGGCTAATGTTCGAGGGCCCGGAAGATGAACTGACTCGAACGATAAACACCCAACCGGCGCTGCTTGTCGCAAGCGTTGCTGCATTCCGTGTGCTGGAATCCCGCGGAGTGCGACCTGTCGCAGTAGCCGGGCACAGTGTAGGCGAGTACGCGGCGCTGGTCGCCGCAGGTTCCATAGAGCTTGCTGAGGCTGTCCGGCTTGTCAGAAGACGTGGAGAGCTCATGAACGAAGCTGCTTCAGCCCAGCCAGGGATGATGGCCGCTGTACTCGGGCTTTCTGCTGATGCCGTCCGGTCGGCGGTCGAGAAGGCGCAGCCCACGGGCGCAGTCGATGTAGCCAACTACAATTCGCCCGGACAGGTCGTGATCTCCGGCGAACCGGCGGCGGTTGAAGAAGCCGGTAAGATCGCAAAGGAACTCGGCGCGAAAAGGGTCCTTCCGCTCAAGGTGAGCGGCGCGTTTCACTCCAGGCTTATGGCCAAAGCTGCTGAAGAGATGAAGTCGGAACTCGACAAGGCGGAGATCAAAGATCCGGCAATTCCCGTGGTCGCCAATGTTACAGCTGACTACGTAAAGACAGCTGACGAGGTGCGCTCCGCGCTTGCTGGACAGATAGTGGGCAGTGTGCGCTGGGAAGAGTCGATCCAAAAACTTTTCGGCGACGGTATAGAAGGCTTTATTGAGGCCGGTTCGGGAACAGTGCTCGCCGGACTTATCAACAGGATTGCGAAAGGTATATTTACAGCGAGTGTAGGCGACACAAAGTCGCTGGAATCGCTTCTAGGCTGACGGTTATTTCTCACGAAAACACGAGAGGGAGAAAGGGATTGGTGGATGCCGTGCTTCGGGACGAAAAGCGGTCCCGAAGCATCAGGAAATATAGCACGTCACCCTGAACTATGGAGTTTCAGGTTATACCTGAAACTCGCCCGGAAGATTTTCGGCTATAGCCGAAAATCCATAGATTCAGGGTCCATTCTTTTTCCTGGATTCCGAGTCATGCTCGGAATGACGTATTCCTATTCCCTATTTCGTGCTTTCGGGATCAAGAATCCATAGTGGAGGTTTTTAGTGGAACTTGAAGGAAAAGTAGCGCTAGTTACCGGCGCGGGCAGAAACGGTAAAGGAATAGGAAGATCGATCTGCCTTGAGCTCGTCAAAGCTGGCGCGAAGATAGTTATAACGGACTATGTTGAAGAGAACGCCACAGCATTGGCGGAAGAAATCAAATCAGTCGGCGGTGAAGCTCTGGCTGTGCAGGCAAATGTGGCCGATCCGGCTGATGTAGAGCGCCTGGTGAGCTCGGCAGTTGACAAGTTCGGTAGAATTGATATACTCGTGAACAATGCAGGCATCACACGGGACAACCTGATTCTGAGGATGACCGAAGCAGAGTGGGATTCCGTGCTGAATACGAACCTTAAGGGCACATTTAACTGCACGAAAGCCGTATCTAAAGTGATGCTCAGGCAGCGGAGCGGAAAGATCGTGAATGTAGCCTCCGTCATGGGGATAGTCGGGAACGCCGGACAGGCGAACTATTCCGCATCGAAGGGCGGAGTTATCGCGCTTACCAAGACGACGGCAAAAGAGTTCGGTTCACGCGGGATAAACGTGAACGCCGTAGCGCCGGGGTTCATCCAGACGGTAATGACCGAGGAGATGTCCGAACAGGCCAAGAAGTCTATCGAAAAGCAGATTCCGCTCACACGCCTTGGAACTCCTGACGACGTTGCGAAGGTCATAATGTTCCTTTGCTCCGAAGCTGCGAGCTACCTGACCGGACAAGTCATAAATGTGGACGGCGGAATGGTGATGTGATTAAATTTGTTGTTGACTGAACGAATGTCAGCGACGATGAAGCGCCCTTGGGCGCTTATAAATAACTGTAACTGAAACCGTATTTGCAAGGAGGTGGAAATATGTCAACATTTGAGCGAGTAAAAAAGGTCGTAGTAGACCGATTGAAGGTTAGCGATGATGAAGTAACCGAGACCGCATCGTTCATCGATGACCTCGGAGCCGACTCCCTGGACGTAGTAGACCTGGTCATGGGACTCGAAGAGGAGTTTGATATCGAGATTCCTGATGAGGATGCAGAGAAGATCCAGACGGTCACGCAGGCCGTGACATACGTGGATCAGAAGCTCGGTTAATAATCGCCTAATCTACAGCAAGGGACTGGGAACAGAAAATGTGCAAAACAGGTGATATTCGCCTGTCAATCATTGACTGTTCCTTTTTCCCGGTATTAATCCATAACGAGTTTAGGGTAACAATCTAAACTTTCCTGGAAGATTTTCGGCTAAGGCTTATCTGTGAAGCGGGTAAGCCCGGTTTGGCCGGTACACGATTGGTTGTTACTAAACAGCCGAAAATCCATAGTAATAGAGGTCTTGATGCAAGAAAGAAGAGTTGTCATTACCGGCATGGGCGTGCTTACGCCTGTCGGACTCACTGTCGAGGAATATTGGACATCTCTCGTTGCCGGCAAGAGCGGCGCGGGTCTGATCACTCGATTTGATACATCCAACCATACAAGCAAAATAGCCGCAGAGCTGAAAGGATTCGATGTCAGCAATTACATCGATCCAAGAGATGCCCGGCGGATGGACCCGTTCGTCCAATATGCGGTTGCAGCCGCCAAGATGGCGGTAGAAGACAGTGGGCTTACGATCACGCCGGAGAACGCGCCGCGAGTCGGAGTGTTGGTCGGCTCAGGAATCGGCGGTGTCCATACCTGGGAGACACAGCACAGAGTCCTCCTGGAAAAAGGGCCGAACCGTGTGAGCCCGTTCTTCGTCCCAATGCTAATCGCTAATATGGGTTCAGGACAGATATCGATCATGTTCGGGGCCAAGGGACCCAACGAGACGGTCGTTACAGCTTGCACCACAGGGACCAATGCAATCGGCGATGCTTACGAGATCATCAAGCGCGGCGATGCGGATGCGATGATCACCGGAGGCGCGGAAGCCGCAATCTGCCCGCTTTCCTGCGCCGGGTTCTGCAATGCCCAGGCGTTTACCACCCGAAACGATGAACCGGAAAGGGCCAGCCGCCCGTTCGACAAGGAGCGGGACGGGTTCCTGATCGGCGAAGGTGCCGGTATTCTGGTAATCGAAGAATTGGAGCACGCTGTGGCGCGCGGTGCGAAGATCCATGCCGAGATAATCGGCTACGGAATGACCGGCGATGCGTACCATATTACTTCGCCTGCGCCTGACGGAGAAGGCGCTGCCCGCTGCATACAGGCTGCACTCGATGACGCTGAGATAAAGCCGGAGGATGTTAGCTATATCAACGCCCACGGCACATCGACCGAGATGAACGACAAGTATGAGACGATGGCGATAAAGAAGGTCTTCGGAGACTATGCCTACAAGGTGCCTGTCAGCTCGACGAAGTCGATGACGGGACATCTTCTCGGCGCAGCCGGAGCCATAGAAGCGGTTGCCTGTGCCCAGGCGCTCAAGGAAGGTGTCATCCCGCCTACAATCAACTATGAGTTCCCGGATCCCAACTGTGACCTCGATTACGTGCCGAATGTGGCAAGGAAAGCCGATCTGAAGATTGCAATATCCAACTCTTTCGGCTTCGGCGGGCACAATGCGACCATAGTGCTCAAGAAAGCACCTTAAACAAGGAGTTTTCAGATAATGCCTGAAACTCTCCAAAAAGATTTTCGGCTATGGTGGCGTAAGTATGTATCTTAAGAAAACAGCCGAAAATCCACAGAAAACAACGGGGCTTTGTAATGTTGATATCTGATCGGGCGAGAAGCGTGAAACCGTCTCCGACTCTCGCCATTACGGCTAAGGCCAATAAAATGAAGGCCGAAGGGATCGATGTGATCTCATTCGGTGCAGGTGAACCGGATTTTGGTACACCTGAGAATATCAAAGATGCGGCTATAGCAGCGATTAAGTCTGGGTTTACCAGATATACGGCATCATCGGGGATAGATGCCCTCAAGGCAGCGATAGTAGATAAACTGGCTGCGGACAACAACCTGCACTATCTGAAGTCACAGATAATCGCTTCAAACGGCGCAAAGCATTCGATATTCAACGCGATGTTCGCGCTTGTAAATACGGGAGACGAGGTGATAGTCCCGACTCCCTACTGGGTGAGCTATCCGGACCAGGTAAGGCTTGCGGGGGGGACTCCTGTCCACCTGGTTACGAGCGAAGTAAACGGGTTCGTCGCCACGGCGGAGATGATCGAACGGGTCATAACTCCCAAAACCAGGTTGCTCATCCTGAACAGCCCGAGCAACCCCACAGGCGGGGTCTACAGCCGAAGCGAGCTGCAGGACATAGCCGATCTTATGGTTGCGAAGAATATTTACGTGCTCTCCGATGAGATATATGAAAAGATCATCTACGATGGAAGAGAGCATGTCTCCATAGCTTCGTTGGGCTCTGAAATTAAAAAATTGACAGTCACAGTAAACGGTCTCTCCAAGAGCCATGCCATGACCGGGTGGCGGATCGGCTATGCGGCTGCCGACGAAGAGATTATCCGCGCTATGACCCGGATTCAGGACCACAGCACTTCGAATGCGGTCTCTTTCGTCCAGAAAGCCGCTGTTGAGGCGCTGACAGGGCCTCAGGATGACCTTCGTAAGATGGTGGCTGAGTTTGACAAGCGGCGAAAAGTGATAGTCGAACGGCTGTGCAGCATTCCGGGTATCGGATGTGCAACTCCAGGCGGGGCTTTTTACGTATTTCCTAATGTGACCGGCCTGTTCGGGAAAAGCTGGGACGGCGGGACGATTACGGGCTCTGAGAGCCTGACGGAATACCTTTTGGAAGAAGCAAAGGTTGCACTGGTCCCCGGAACCGGCTTTGGAGCGCCTAATTATATGCGGCTTTCCTATGCGACGGGCATGGATGCAATCGTGAAGGGGCTCGACCGGATAGAGAAGGCCGTAGCAAAGTTGAAATAAAGGATTTAGGGAAGAGATTAGTGGAGGAAAAGGGAGTGGAGCGAGTCGAGAATTTCTCGATTCACTCGACTCCTTTGATTTAAATTATGGCAGTAGATAAAAGGCGGCTGCGCGGCATAGCAAAAAGGCTGCAGGCCGATTTTAAAGACCTTGGCCTGCTGCAGCGAGCGCTTACGCATAGATCATACCTTGGCGAAGCCGCCGAAATGGAAAGTAACGAGCGGCTGGAGTTTCTGGGCGATGCAGTGCTGGGATTGGTCATCTGCGAACATCTTTTCCTGAGATATGCAGACCGCAGCGAGGGAGAGCTCGCAAAAGCCAAAGCTGTAGCTGTGAGCGAACCGGTGCTTGCAGAAGCGGCAAAGCAGCTTGGGATCGACAAGATGATCCTCATGAGCACAGGAGAAGAAGCTTCCGGCGGCAGGGACAGGTTTTCCATTCTGGCCGATACCTTCGAGGCGCTCGTGGCTGCAATGTATCTGGATGTAGGAATGGATGCAGCGCGTGATTTTTGTCTGAGAGCGCTGGAATCGATCCTGTCCGATATCGAACGGCAGGAACACATCCGGGACTATAAATCGCTCCTGCAGGAATTGACACAGGCCAGCTACAAGAGGGCGCCCAAGTATGTGGTTATCCGTGAAGAGGGCGCCGACCACGATAAGACGTTCGTCGTGGAGGCAAGGCTCGAAAGCGATTGCCTGGGCACCGGATCGGGAAAGAGCAAGAAGCAGGCCGAGCAGGCCGCAGCTCTCGAAGCACTCCAAAAATGCAAAGGGCAGTTGCAAGCCGGGCAGAGCTGAACATCCACTCTGAATACGGCTCCGAAGCACATAATCGCTTGAATAGCTTACTAAACTGACAGGTGGTAAACGCGATGCAACAGACGGCTGAAATCGGGGTTTTTGGCGGTTCGGGGTTCTATTCGCTCCTGGAAAACGCCGTAGAGTTCAAAGTCGAGACACCTTATGGTGCGCCGAGCGACAAGTTGACACTCGGCACGTTCGAAGGCAGAAAAGTAGCATTTTTGCCCCGGCACGGGCGAGACCATCAGTATCCGCCGCACATGATCCCCTACAGAGCCAATATCTGGGCTATGAAATCCCTTGGTGTGACCCGTATCATTGCGCCAAGCGCAGTCGGAAGCCTCCAAACCCATATAAAACCCGGTGATTTCGTGGTATGCGACCAGTTCGTCGACCGCACCTGCGGGAGGAAGGACACATTCTACGATGGCCCTGTGGCTGTGCATGTCTCGTCCGCCGACCCGTACTGCCCGGAACTCCGCCGTATAGCGATAGAGGTTATCAGAGAGCACGGGATAAACGTCCATGAACATGGGACAAACGTCGTAATACAGGGGCCGAGGTTCTCTACCAAGTCCGAGAGCAAGTGGTTCACCAGTATGGGTTGGGATGTGGTAAGCATGACCCAGTATCCCGAAGCTGTCCTTGCTCTGGAGCAGGAAATCTGCTATGTCAACATCGCGCTTATTACGGATTACGACGCCGGGCTGGTCGGGGAAGAAGGCGCGCAGCCCGTCAGCGCTGATGATGTCATGCAGGTGTTCCACGCGAATAATGAGCGAGTGAGGGACGTGATTTTGGAGATGATCAGGCGCATCTCTCCCAAGCGGGCCTGCAAGTGCGCAACAGCCCTAGAGCATGCACGGATGTGATTAGGACAGTAGACTACAAAGACGGTAAAATCGTCATCATAGACCAGAACAGGCTGCCGCATGAGCTGGTGACTGTCGAACTCAGCGATTACCGTCAGGTAGCCGACGCTATCCGCACGATGAAGGTGCGCGGTGCTCCCGCGCTTGGGGTAACAGCCGCATTTGGGGCCGCCATCGGAGCTTTGTCGATAACATCAACCGATTTTGAAGGGTTTTATGCCCGGCTTGAAGAGATAGCCGGAGAGATCAAGGGCACTCGCCCGACGGCAGTCAACCTGTTCTGGGGCATAGACAGAGTCCTCAATCTTGCCCGCGAGCTGCGTGGCCAGCCTGTCGAGTCGATCAAGCCTGAACTCATGCGGTTGGCCTGCTCGATGCTCGATGAGGACGAAAACATCTGCCGGACACTCGGGCGGATAGGCGGCGAACTCCTGAAAGACGGCGACGGCGTGCTCACCCACTGCAACGCGGGCGGTTTAGCCTGTGTCGGCTACGGGACAGCCCTTGGGGTCATCCGCGGAGCGGCGGAAAGCGGGAAGAAACTGCGCGTATACGCCGATGAGACCCGCCCCAGGCTCCAGGGGATGAAGCTCACTGCCTGGGAGCTTGCCCGGGACGGGATCGATGTGACGATAATTGCCGACAACATGGCAGCATCTCTTATGAGAAAAGGAATGATAGACGCCTGCGTGGTCGGAGCCGACAGGATCGCAGCAAACGGCGATACGGCGAACAAGATCGGCACCTACTCCGTCGCAGTGCTTGCCAGAGCGCACGGCGTACCGTTCTATGTCGCCGCGCCTACATCTACAATCGATTCCTCTATCGCTTCGGGTGACGAGATCGTGATCGAGGAGCGGCCTTCGGAAGAGATGACGCATATCGACGGCTGCGCTGTTGCTCCCGCCGGAGTCCCGGTCATAAATCCGGCATTCGATGTTACCCCGGCGGAGTTCATTACTGCTATAATTACGGAGCAGGGGATCATTCGACCGCCGTATACCAAAAAGGAGCTTATCCGATGATACGGGAAGAGACATTAAAGGGGCTTATTCGGGATGTCCCGGATTTTCCGGCTGACGGGATACTTTTTTATGACATTACGCCGGTCCTGCAGGACAGGAAGGCGTTTAAGGAAGTAGTCTGCTCCATGGCAGACAAAGTCCGGGGGCTGAATCCGGATGTGGTGGTGGGCATCGAATCGCGCGGGTTTTTGCTGGGCGCGCCGATTGCCCTGGAACTTGGAGTAGGGTTTGTGCCTGTTCGCAAGATCGGGAAGCTGCCTGCGGAGACAATCAGGGCTGAATACGCATTGGAGTACGGCACAAATGCCGTCGAAATCCACAAGGATGCCATACGGTCCGGCCAAAGGGTTGTTATCGTCGACGATCTGCTGGCTACGGGCGGTACAGCGTCGGCATCTGTGCAGCTTGTAGAAGAATTGGGCGGAGAAGTCGCCGGGTTGGTATTCCTCGTCGAGCTGACATTCCTGAACGGCCGCGACAGGTTAGCAGGTTACCGTCTGGATACACTGGTTGAATATTAAACGTTTCCATATGCGCCGTATAAGGATCACCAAACACAGAATAATCTGGGCTATCGGCATCTGGGCGATCATCGTTGCAGTTCCGCTTGCGCTTACGGCTGTTCAGCTGCAAAGGGGGAACCTGAAAGAGCTGAATGTGCTGTTCGGCAAGTGGCAGACGCCCGGCACGGATAGGCGTGTAGTCGTTTTTGCCCCGCACTGCGATGATGAAGTGATCGCAGCCGGCGGGCTTATACGCCAGGCTGCCGCCACCGGAGCGAAGGTTACTGTTGTCTTGGTGACTAACGGCGATGGCTCCCGCTACGCAGCCAGGATCGACAGCAGGTCAATAAATGTCTCGCCTCAGTATTACATCGGGTTCGGCTACAGGAGGCAGAAAGAGACGCGCGCGGCTCTTGCGACGGTCAGTGCGGCGAAAATCAGAGTAATAACGCTCGGCTATCCTGATAGGGGGCTTGAGCAGATGTGGATGTCCAACTGGAACACGCCCTGTGAATCCCGGTACACCCATGACTCCAGATCTCCATACACCAATTCGATGACCCGAAATGCCCCGTTTACCGGAAGACAGTTGATGTCCGACGTAAAAAAGGTGCTTAAAGAGATAGACCCGACTGATATTTACATTCCCCACCCATGCGACCAGCATCCTGACCACTGGGCAACCAGCGCTTTTGTGACCGAGGCTCTGTACGATGAGGGCTGGCTGAAAGACCGGCATGTGGGCCTGTACCTTGTGCACCGCGGTGACTGGCCGCTGCCGCAGGGGCTGCATGAGGGTACGAACCTTGCTCCTCCTGCCCGGTTGGACAGGATGGACACGCGCTGGTATCAGTATGAGCTCAAGAGCGATTCTATCTCGGCCAAGAAAAGAGCCATGGATAAATATCGCACGCAGACCGGCTTTAACAGAAGGTTCCTTTTGGGGTTTGTTCGGAAGAATGAGCTTTTCGGCATCAGAGATGCCGAACTCGGCCTGTCTCACCGCGATAGAATCCGGATAGACGGCAGGACAGGTGACTGGGGTGATCTGGACCCGGTGATAGTGGACCCGCAAAATGATGGAATACCATCACACTCCCGTCCATCCGCCGATTTGACTGAGATTTATGCGGCTGAGAACAAAGGACAACTCTGTTTCAGAATAAAGGTGCGGGGAACGATCAGCAGATCAACGAGCTTCAATCTGCGGATCAGGCCGCTGGACAGCTCCAGGCCCACTGCGGTCGTTACACTGGGGAGGGGCGTGAAGCCTCCAAAGGGATGGCAGGTAGCTTTCGGAAAACGAGAAATGGAGGCTGCTTGTCCTGCCGGCAGGTTGAAGAATCAGCCGTTTATGCTGGCTGTCGGAACCAAGTTCAGCTGGTTCCAGATAGACCGCTCTGCATATCGGATATTGGAGCCTTGATTATTTAATAGCGAACAGAAATCTCCTCCATTCGCGTTTCAGAACTCTGCATGCGGCTTCAGACGTTTGGTCATACGGATCCTGGCGGTCTTGTTCTTCCAGATGATATCGACTTTGTCCATCACCTTGTGCATGATATAAAGCCCCATACCGCCCTCCTTCATGCCGTCGGGCGGCGGCGCTGGGACAGGGCAGGGCTCTCCGCCGCTGAGTTTGTTTCTAATCTCTATTTCAAGCATTTCAGGGGTGACTTTGCAGGTAACAGTGATGAATGGATGGCTGCTGTTGGGGCATCCGTGTTTTACGGCGTTGTTGCAGGCTTCCCCGACGGCGAGCTTGAGGTCATCTATGTCTCCGGGGGAAAACTGCATCCTGTCAGCGATGCCTGCAACAGCATGCCTTATGATCCCGATGTATTCAGCCGCGCTGGGCACTTCCAGCCGGATTTGATGCACATCACTCATATCGATTTCGCCTGATCTTTCTTTGCAGGAGCTTACATAACTTTCAGGACAATTAGAGCCACATCATCATGCGTTTCGGCAGCCGAAATATCCATTAGTCTTGCGTAGATATTATCGGCGAGTTCCTGGGCAGACTTTAGCGGATTGTCTGCTACGGCCTCAGTTATATCACTTGCATCGAACCTGTTGTCTACGGCGGCGGAGTCGATAACCCCGTCTGTAAAGAGCACCAGAGTCGATCCGCTGTCGAAGAATATCTTCTTCTCCTCGTACTCGACATCCGGCTTGACGCCGATCAGGAGCCCATCTGCCTGCAGCCTTTCTACAAAACCGTTTTGGCGGACGAGGATCGGCGGCTCATGCCCTGCGCTGACGTAGCGGAATGACCGGTCGGACGCATCGAAGACTCCATAGAAAAGGCTGATGAACACATCCGGACGGGTCGCTTCACACGCAAAACGGTTCAACCGGCGGAGGACATCGGCTGGAGGGTTGTCTTCCACCGCATAAGCTCGCAGCACGTGCTTCACCATCGATATGTACATGGCTGCGGGGACGCTGTTTCCGGTGACATCGGCTATTACGATCCCCACTTTGCCGGTGGCTACGCTTATTATGTCGTAATAGTCTCCACCGACTTCACGGGCGGGAAGAAACTTGTGTCCGATGTCAAGTCCTTCCATAGTCAGCGGGACTGCCGGCACGAGCTGGAACTGCAGAGAGTGTGCGATGTCATATTTGTGCTTGTAAATAAGAGCGTTATGGATTGCTACACCCGCAAGTTTCGCAAACGCGCCAAGCATGACTAGCTCCGCCTGGGAAAATGCGTGCGGTTTTCTGGAGAAAATTCCTGCAACGCCGACGACACTCCCGGCGGCAGGAAGAGGAATACATACCGCGCTTATCAAGCCCTCAATCTCAGCCACATCGCTCATATAGGGCGAATCCTGAGACAATTCGCAGCATAGAGGGCCGCTGGCGGCGAGTGCGCCTTTTGCAATCGGCAGCGCGAGCTGCAGATAGGCACTCTCTCTGTCCCGCTCGCGGAGCCCATGCCCGTCCAGACAGCGAAACCTGCCGGTGTCGGCATCATAAGCAAGCAGGACACCCGCATCCGCGTTCGGCATAGCCAAAAACTTTTCAGACAGGAGCGAAAGGATCTCATGCAGCTCCAGCGTGGAGGTAATAGCTTCGGACATCTGAAGGAGCGATGACAACTCCGTCGTTCGGCGGCTCAATCGTTCGTAGAGCTGTGCGTTATCTATTGCCAGCGCGACCTGGTTGGCTATGGTCGACAGAAATTCGACTTCCGCCGGGCCGAATCTTCGTCCGAGTTCGACGGTGCTTGTGTTTATCACTCCGATTACCCGGCCTCTTGCCTTAAGAGGCACGGACATAGCCGAGGTAATGTCGTCTCTGTAGCGGTTCATCCTGAACCGTGGGTCCTGGTGCGCGTCGTGGACCAGGACGGGTTTGCCGTGCTGGGCTACCCATCCGGCGATTCCCTCTCCGACTGCAGTCGAGGCGGACTCCACTACCTTTTGGGACAGTCCCTTTGCGGATTTTATTGTCAGAGTCTTTGCGTCATCGTCGAGCAGCATAATCGACCCGACTGTCGCGCCGATTGCGAACAGACACTGTTCGATTGCCAGTTCCAGAAGCTGCTTGAGGTCGAGAGTCGATATTACCGCCTCACTGATCTTATTTACTATCGAAAGCTCTTGAATTCTTCTATTTGCGACTTCGATAAGCTCCAAATCGGACGCTGAGATTATCCCTTTATCGGAGTTGGGAAGAATATTGCCTGCGAGCTTGGACTTCCATACGGCAAATGCGGCCTGCCGGGCTACTGCACTCAAAACTTCTATGTCGGGTGGCGAAAAAGCGCGAAGCGTATTGGACATTGCAGTTAAGGCCCCGCAGCAGCGGCTGTTGATCTTAAGCGGTACAGCGAGGAGAGATGCCGCACCCAGCTTTGCCAGCGTCTGCATCCCTTTCCGTTTATCTATACTGATATTCGGTACTACCACCGGGGTGCCGCGTTCTATACATTCCCTGATTGCGGCTTCTCCAGGAATGGATGTGCGCCGGGCCGGAGTCTCGATCTGGTATGAGGCAGCGATCTCTATGGTGCCCGAAGACTCATCGCGGACAAAAACAGCGCCGTAATCAGCTTGAAGGAGTACTGCGCCGGTCTCCGCGGCAGTTGTAAGCGTTCCTCCGGGTGAATGGCCGTTTGTAACAGCGTCTGACAAGTGTGAGAACGCCAGGATGACTGCCTGGTAATCGGCGGTTTCCTGACCATCCACTCTAGCTATACCCTTCATACTGGGTCACCTTTCACTTCCGAGAGGAATCTGACCGGCCAGTCAAGTACGAGTATATCAACCAGCCATATACGTGTCAAGAACGGTTTTGCTTTTATACGCGCTCAATAATTTGCCAGTAGTTCTTCATTATGCTATAATTTTGGCGAATTGTAAGGAGATTTTGGGGGCGTAACCAATTAATGGATACCAGTGATTTTAAGAACGGACTTTCGATACTACTGGACAACGATATCTTTACGATAGTTGAATTTCAGCATGTCAAACCGGGTAAAGGCGGCGCGTTCGTCAGAACGAAGCTCAAAAACGTTAAGACCGGCGGAGTCATAGACAAGACGTTCCGCGCGGGTGAAAAAATGGAGCAGGCGGTGCTTGAACGCAAGCCGATGCAATATATTTATCAGCAGGACGGCGACTACTTTTTGATGGACCTGGAGTCGTTCGAGCAGATACCTGTCAGCAAAGAGATGATAGGTGATCCCGTGAAGTATCTCAAAGAGAACGAGCAGGTAATGACCGTTTCTCACAATGACGAGATCATCGGAGTGGAACTGCCGTTCACAGTGGAGCTTGAGGTAATAGAGACCGATCCGGGAGTGCGCGGAGATACCGCATCCGGCGGATCAAAACCAGCCAAACTTGAGACCGGGGCAGTCATTCAAGTCCCGTTCTTTATCAACATCGGAGATAAGCTAAAGGTGGATACGCGGACCGACGCTTATCTGGAACGCGCAAAGTAAATATCCTATGCCCGCCTTCTAAAGGAGACCGGCTATGGCGCAAAAGCGCTTGACAAAGCGCAAGCTGATCCTCGACCTGGTTGATAATGTCACCAGTATGGGTCTGAAACTTGCCGCAGCGGTATTTATTCTCGCCCTTGGATACCTCATATATGGGTTGGCTGCTCAGAACGGGCTTCTCAGATTGGGGAGCCTGCCTCTGGCTGACCAGAAAAGAGTGCTGTCCAATGTTGCAACCGCCTGCGCTCTTGTCAGAATCTCCGGCACGGTCTTTGCAGCTTGTGTGATCGGCAGGTATTACGTCGAGGAGACGCTCGGATATATTCTGGCACTGCTCGGCGCACTGTTGTATGTTGGGACACCCTGGCTGTTTTCAGTCCGGTTTGGACTTGCGGACCCAAGCGCTAAGCTGGCAATAGCCATTATCCTTTCCGGGATCAGGTCTCTTGGGGCTGTCATATTGGTTGCCGGGATGGTCCTTATGGCCTGGAGCCTTCTTTCGCAGGCCCGGACGGCGATCAGCCGGTTGAAAAGCAAGGCTCCCACTGAGAATAAAGAAAAGGCTGAGGAAGCAGTTGAGCCGTATCGGCCGAGGCTTTATGCCAAGTGTTGGCAAATGCCGTATTGCCATCGTTTTGTAAGGAATAACTGCCCGACATATGCGGCACGGAAGTCGTGCTGGAGGCTGAAATCCGGCTGCATATGCGATAAGGACATCATAGACAAGGCGATCGGCATCAATTCGGTTGAAGGGATCATGCTTACTGGAGACCTCCAGTCCTCCAAGTCACCGGGGCACAGCGTAAAGTTGAGCGCGGCTGGCAAACGAGCCAGGTGCCGCACTTGTATTATTTATGAATTTCATCAGAAGCAGAAGTACAAGTTGATCAGTCCGCTCGTGTTTCCCGCCGTACTTTTACCGATCTGGCTTCTATACGCGAAGCTGGAAGCATTTTTTGGAATATTGTTGGGCGTAACCGACCGGTTTATGCGTACCGTGACGTTTCTGCCGCAGTCGCAGAGTCATATCATATCGCAGAGTGCGGTACCAGAGTATGTCCCCATGCTGTTTGTGGTGTGGCTGGCGATCATATCGATCAGCTGCGCGCTTCTGTTCGCGGAGTTTTGCATATTCAAACTGCGAATATGAGCGCGGAGAGGTAATAGTTAAAGAATGGACCTAGAGCGAATAGAGTCGTTGATAAAGGTAATCAAAAATGCTCATGTGACTGAGCTTGCGGTAAAGATGGAAGATTCGTCCATCCTGATACGTAAGTCGGCAGGGAACAACGGGTTCTCCGCGCCCAGACCGGGGGCGGTGAAGCATGCCCGTCCTTCCGCTTCGGTTGAGCAAGCCGTGGAAGAAGTTTCGGCAGGAACGGTCATATCGGCTCCGATGGTCGGAATATTCCATACGGCCGATGGGATGAATATGAAGGGCACGGCGGTCAAAGCTGGCCAGGTTATCGGCGCTATCGAGTCTATGAAACTGATAAACGACGTCAGGTCTGATGTCAATGGCGTGGTCGATGAAGCTTATGTAGAAGATGGGATGCCGGTCGAATACGGGCAGGCGCTCTTTAGACTGGTTAAATCAGCCGAAAACCCATAGGAGGTATACTCGAATGTTTTCCACGCTTCGAAACGAAAGAGGTAATTGGACGCTTGTCGGCCTTTTGGTGGCTGTTGCAATCGGGTTCGTCCTGGTGTTCTGTGTGCTTCTCCCTCGCGTCCAGCAGGGAACGGGAGATAAGGCAAAAAGAGAAGGGCTGATTAACCCGAAACAGGGGCAGACCGTTGTCGGTGCATCTATGGATAAGGGCAAAGAGACCCAGTGTATGTCCAACCTCAGGCAGATTCGAATGACAATCGAGTCGGACAAAGCATCGGGAGAACAGCTTCCGGCAACCATTCAGGACATGGGGCTTGGGTCGGTCGGTGTGTGCCCTGTGTCGAACCAACCTTATCAATACGATCCGAATGCGGGTACGGTCAAATGCACGACGCCCGGACACGAAGGGCTGTAGGAGTTGTAAGTGTTCAAAAAGATACTTATCGCCAATCGCGGCGAGATAGCAGTGCGGATTATACGCGCCTGCCGTGAGATGAAGATTGCCACAGTTGCGGTCTATTCCGAGGCGGATGCGAACTCGCTCCATGTGAGACTTGCGGACGAAGCTGTATGCGTAGGCCCGCCGCCAAACAAGGACAGCTACCTCAATATGCCGAACATCATCAGCGCAGCTATGATCACCGGCGCGGAAGCGATCCATCCCGGCTACGCTTATTTTTCAGAGCAGACGAACTTTGCCGACGCCTGCGAAGCGTGCAATATCGTCTTCATCGGGCCAAAGGCATCCGCCATAGAGAAGATGGGGAATAAGTCCAAAGCCAGAGAGATCATGCAGGGCGCAGGCGTCCCCGTAATCCCCGGCACAAAAGGCACTGTGGACAATGAGCAGGAGGCTTACAAGACCGCGCAGAACATGGGCTATCCGCTCCTCATCAAGGCATCAGCTGGCGGCGGCGGGCGCGGAATTCGGCTCGTTCAGAACGAAGATGAGCTTGCCAGAGCACTCAAAATGGCTAAGTCCGAAGCTGAGTCGTCTTTCGGCAACCCGGATGTATATATAGAGAAGTATATAGAGGACCCGAGGCACATCGAAATACAGGTAATGGCCGATCAGCACGGGCATTACATCCATCTGGGCGAGCGCGAGTGCTCTATCCAGACAGACCGGCACCAGAAGATGCTCGAAGAGGCCCCGTCTGCTGCGCTGACCCCGTCCCTCAGACAGAAAATGGGTGATGCGGCGGTCAAGGCAGCGAAAGCAGTCGGCTACAGCAGCGTCGGCACTGTCGAGTTCCTTCTGGACAAAGACGACAATTTCTATTTTATGGAGATGAACACCAGGGTGCAGGTTGAGCATCCGGTAACAGAGGCTGTTACCGGCGTAGACATCGTCCGCGAGATGATCAGGATCGCGTCCGGTGAAAAGCTGAGTGTTTCACAGAAGAATGTGCATATAAACGGCCACTCCATCGAGTGCAGGATCACAGCGGAGGACCCTGAAAACGGGTTCAAGCCGTCGGTCGGAACGGTGGACAGCCTCATACTGCCGGGTGGCCTCGGCGTCCGCATAGATACACACATTTATTCCGGTTACGAGCTTCCGCCTTACTACGATCCGCTTCTTGCCAAGCTGATCGTCTGGGGGAGAGACCGGAATGAAGCCATCGCAAGGATGTCCAGATGCCTGTCCGAGTTCGAAATCGGCGGGATAAAGAACAACATCCGTTTCCATCAAAAAATTATGGGCAATGCATTCTTCCGCAGGGGCGAACTGTCAACAAGTTTCCTTAGAAGAAGAATGTTGAATAATCAGGCGTAAGTAAGTCATGCAAAAAGCAAGGAGAGCCGCTCGAGAGCTGGCTCTGAACATTGTCTATCAGGTTGATGTAGCGCAAATTCCTATCGAGGAAGCCATTCAAACGGCGCGCGAACACGTATCCGCTGAACCGGAAGTGTTCGATTATGCAGAGATGCTTGCGGCAGGCACTTACGAGAACCGGCGCAGGATCGACGACAGCATAGAGCGGTTGAGCATCGATTGGCCGCTCGACCGCCAACCTGCGGTAGACAGGAACATCCTCAGACTGGCCATCTTCGAAATAGACCACGTAGAGAGTACTCCTCACGTTGTTGTCATAAATGAAGCCGTGGAAATTGCCAAGAAGTACAGCACCCCTGATTCTGGCAAGTTCGTAAATGGCGTGCTAGCAGGTTACCTGCGCGAGAAAGAGCATCAGAAAGAGGTAAAGGAATAACTTGGCAGCTCAGATCCTTGATGGTAAAGCCATCTCTAAAGTTGTAAAACAGGAAGTCGCCGACAGGGTGGCAAAGCTGAAAGAAGAAAAGGGGATTACGCCCCATCTTTCTGTGATACTTGTCGGAGAGGACCCGGCGAGCGTTACCTATACCAACATGAAGAAAAAGGCGAGCGTAGCCGTGGGGATGACATCTGACCTGCACGAGCTGCCCGCCGACAGCAGCGCTGAAGATGTTCTCGCGCTCATAGACCGGCTGAATGGAGACCCGAATGTGCATGGAATCCTCGTTCAGCACCCGCTGCCGAAGCATCTGGACGAACTTGAGATACTCTCGCACGTAGACCCGGAGAAAGATGTGGACGGTATCAGCGACACGAGCCTCGGAAGGCTAGTGCTCGGGCGTCCGTCTTTCATTGCCTGCACGCCGCTCGGTATGGTGGAGCTTTTGGACCGCTACGGGATAGATATCAACGGAAAGCATGCCGTTGTGGTCGGACGAAGCATCATTCTCGGTAAACCAGCTGCGCTCGCTCTCCTGAACCGGAATGCTACCGTCACAGTCTGCCACTCGAAAACAAAGGATTTGCCCGGTATCGTGAAGCAGGCCGATATCGTTATCGCAGCAGTAGGAAAGCCTGAACTTATCAAGGGAGACTGGATCAAACCTGGCGCAGTAGTCCTCGACGCGGGTTACAACAAGGTCGAAGGCCGTGGTAAGGACGTGGGTGATGTCGATTACGAAGGGGCCGAAAAGGTTGCTTCATGGATTACACCAGTTCCCGGAGGAGTAGGGCCGATGACCATCGCAATTCTCCTCAGGAACACCGTAGACGCGGCAGAGCGGGCGGCAAAGTAATCTTAGGTTTTCATTACAAGTTACCATAATGTTATTCCGAACGATCGCAACGTCATGCTGAGCTTGACTCAGCATCCAGGAAAAGAATGGACCCTGAATCAAGTTCAGGGTGACGTGGTAGTTGTTCATGGCGATAGTTTGTTGTTCAGAAGACGTCTTTGTAAGTTAGTGAGTATGTAGTTTGGAACTAAAACAGTATCTTAAAGAACGAAAAGCGATTGTGGACGCGGCGCTCGACCGTTATCTTCCCCCGGCCGCAGATCAGCCCGGGGTGGTACATGAGGCGATGCGCTACAGCACAATTGACGGCGGAAAGCGCATTCGCCCGATCCTTACCCTGGCCGGATGCGACGCCGTGGGGGGCAGGATAGAGATGGCAATGCCCGCCGCCTGTGCGCTCGAATGTATCCATGCATTCTCACTTATCCACGATGATCTGCCCTGTATGGACGATGACGACCTCAGACGCGGTAGGCCGACATCGCACAAAGTCTTCGGTGAGGCTATGGCGCTTCTCGCAGGCGATGCTCTCTTTGCATTTGCTTTCCAGATGATCTCTGAGACTCCCAAAGGCGTCACAAGCGATGTAGTTCTTGAAGTCTGGCGGAGGATTGCTGAGGCAACGGGAACGAACGGTATGGTCGGCGGCCAGGTGATGGATATGCTCGCGCAGGGCCGGAAAGCAAACCTTAGGGAGATAGAGCAGATACACAGAAGAAAGACAGGTGCGCTCCTCGAAGTGGCAGTTGTTATCGGCGGCATGCTCGGCGGAGGATCGAAGGAACAGGTGGATGCCCTCTCCTGTTATGGCAGGAACATTGGCCTCGCGTTCCAGATTGCGGACGATATTCTGGACATTAAAGGTGACGCCGAAAAACTCGGCAAACCCATCGGAAGCGACCTTGAGATGGGAAAAGCCACCTATCCGAGCGTGATCGGCATCGAAAAGTCCATGGAGCTTGCTAAAAAAGCGATGGATGATGCGATAGCCGCGCTCTCGATCTTCGATGAAAAAGCCGGTCCATTGAGAGAGATAGCAAAATTTGTGGTAGAGCGGGACTTTTAGTAGAGGGAACAGGTTACAGGGAATAGGGAACAGAGATTTGGAGTGCGGAAGCAACAGCTTCCGCTTTTCTATTGATGTTCATCAATTACAACGGATAAGCGGAGAAAAAACAGTGCAAATAGTTGACCTCGAGCAACAGCTAAACAGCTTTGATATAAACACAAGAAAATCGGCGCTGACCGAGTTAGCAGAACTTGTTCAAACAGGAAAGATAACACTTCCCCATCCTAAACCGGAGGTCAATATCCACTTCCATACCTTCTTCTCATTCAACGCGGAAAGCTGGTCGCCGAGCCGCATAGTGTGGGAAGCCGCGAAATACGGGCTGGAAGTCGCCGGGATGGTCGATTTTGACGTGCTGGATGGAGTAGAGGAGTTCCTCGACGCCGGCGAATTGTTGGGAATCAAGACTACAGCCGGGTTTGAGTCGCGCGTCTATGTAAGCGAATACTCGGACAAGGTCATCAACTCCCCGAAAGAGCCGGGAATCCTCTACTTTATGGGTCAGGGGTGCATAAAGAACGGTTCGGAAAACCCCTCTTTTGGCGGGCTCCGTAAAATGGCAAGAGACCGGAACATCGGTGTGATAGAGCGGATAAACGCTTATCTAGGGGATGTTTCGCTCGACTACGACCGGGATGTCCTCCCTCTCACCCCGTCAGGCAACGCAACCGAGCGGCATCTGCTGGCGGCTTATGACCGGAAAGCCAGAGAAGTCCACGGAGATAATACGGCGAAGTTTTGGGCAGGTGCGCTTGAAATGCCGGAAGCCGAAGTGAGCACGCTCATGGAGAACACGCCTGCGCTCCACGAAAAACTCCGCGCAAAACTGATCAAATTCGGCGGAGTCGGTTACGTCCAGCCGGAAACCAGCAGTTTTCCTGCAGTAGAGCAGGTCATCGAGATGGTGAAGAGTCTCGGAGCACTACCTACAACCGCATGGCTCGACGGAATGAACCCCGGCGAGGCCGACATGATGGCCAATCTGGAGATTATGGCCTCAAAAGGTGTCGTGGCGATAAATATCATCCCCGACCGCAACTGGAACATCAAAAAACCTGAGGAAAAGGCGCTGAAACTTGCCAAGCTGAAGGAAGTTGTCGATGCTGCGAAGCATTTCGACCTTCCGCTCTCGGTCGGGACCGAGATGAACAAGGCAGGGCTGCCGTTCGTCGATAATTTCGCCGCGCCGGAGCTTGCGGATTACGTCGAAGATTTCGTCAAAGGAGCCCAGTTCTTCTATGGACACACCCTGCTTGCCCGCTGTGCTGACTTCGGCTACTTCTCTCCGGCAGCAGATGCAGCGTTCGGTAAAGACAGGCGCGCAAAGAACCAATTCTTCGCGAAGATAGGCTCATCTGCCAAACCGAGCCCATCGCTCTATGAATCGCTTCGTAAGCATGCCGGAAAACTCTCACCGGAAGAGGCACTCTGGCTGGTATCCAGATGAAAAACACGGGTTTCTATGCGATAATCCTCGCCGCAGGCAAGGGAAAGAGGATGCGCGATGAAAATGCCCCGGTGGAGTTTCCGAAAGTGCTGCGGCAGGCCGCAGGGCGTCCGCTCATCGCTTATGTCATAGATACCCTATCGAATGCCGGGATAGCTGATATAAATATCATCGTCGGCTTCGGCGCGGATTATGTTAAAAGCGCGCTCGGAAGCAGCTATCGTTACATTCTGCAAAATGAACAGCTCGGAAGCGGGCATGCGGTCCTTTCTGCAAAAGATGAGCTTGGAGAAAGGCTTGGGGCTGCGATCATTATGTGCGGAGACAGCCCGCTCTTTACTCCTGCTACGATAATTTCGTTGAAGGAACGGCATCTGTCTTCAGGCGCGGCAATTACGCTGGTATCGGCTGAACTCAATGACCCCGCAGGCTACGGCAGGATAAAGCGGCTCGCTTCAGGCGAGATAACCGGAGTGGTCGAGGAAAAATGCGCGACTGTCGAAGAAAAACTAATCCATGAGATAAACGGCGGGGCCTATGCCTTCGACTCGAAATGGCTCTGGGAGAATATCGGCTGTATGGAGCGAAACGAGGCCGGTGAGCTGAACCTGACCGACCTCGTGAGAGTCGCCATAGCGCAAAAGAAGAAAGTCGAAGCTGTCATCGTTCCGGCGGAAGAGGTAATGGGAGCAAATACTCCGTCCGATCTCCGGGTAATCGAAGATATTCTTGAAACGCGGAAATAGCTATCCTGAATCCCACTATTCCGATTCTCCCATCTTCATACCGATGACACCTGTTTCTTCCTCTTCCTCTTCTTCGACCTGCGGGGCCCGCCGTTCCCGTTCAGGCTTGAACTCTACAGGCTGTGGGGTGACTGCAACCTTCAGCACTCCATCCCGCTGATGCGAGAATAGGTCGTAGGCATCCAGAATATTGTCCAGCATAAAATGGTGAGTCAGAAGTTGTTTCAGGTTCAGCCGTTTGGTCCGTACCATATCCATCAACCGTCTCATACGCTCTTTTCCGCCCGGACAGAGGGTGGAGACGACCTTGATGTCACCGATGCCGTATATATACGGCTCGACAGGCATCTCTACCTTGCCCGAATAGACGCCGAGGCTTGAGATGGTCCCAGCGGGTCTCACCGACCTGAGACAGCTCTCGAAAGTGTTCTGTGTCCCCAGCGCTTCTATCGCCACATCTACGCCGCGGTTTTCAGTCAGCCGCAACACTTCGGCTATGGGGTCCTGTTCCTTAAAGTTGATGACGACATCCGCCCCCATCTTCTTGGACATTTCCAGCCTACCGGGGATGGAATCTATTGAGATAATGAGTGATGCTCCCATCAACCTGGCTCCGGCTGTCGCGCACAGCCCTATCGGTCCCTGCGCGTAAACGACCACAGTGTCGCCAATTTTGACATTCGCCGATTCAGCGCCGGAAATGCCGGTAGAGGCTATATCCGTGACGAGTATTACATCCTCATCGGAGAGTTCGTCAGGGATTTTTGCCATGTTGGCCTGGGCGTACGGCACTTTGAAATACTCCGCCTGGACTCCATCCATAGAGTTACCGAGCCGCCAGCCGCCGATCATCTTCCACTCATTATTGTAGCCTGCGCACTGCGACCATTGGTTGTTCTGGCAGTAGAAGCAGGTCCCGCACGGGGTAATGGCTCCAACTGCGACTCTGTCCCCGATGTTGTAGCCTTCCAGCCCCGGCCCAAGCTCATGGATGACTCCGACCGCCTCATGACCGACAATCAGCCCCTCCTCAACCGGGTATTCGTTTCTCATAATGTGCACATCAGTGCCGCAGATGGTAGTCATCGTCACCTTGACGATAGCTTCACCGAAACCCGCTTTCGGGATCGGGACATCCTCCAGCCGAATATTATCCTTGCCGCGGTAGACCGCCGCCTTCATCATGTCTGCCATTAGAATCAGTCCTCCTGAATACTCTGAAATCCGCCTGGCTGCCGTTACCTCATTATTCCCAAGAATTCCGCATATATCTTGCCCTGGGACGCCTATTTAGCCTATAATGGATGTCGCTTTGTGTAAAATAGCTGGATTATATGCAGCAATAAACGGAGGAATATAATGAAGGCAATAATCAATGATGGATGCATCGGCGACGGCATTTGTGCGGATACCTGCCCGGAAGTCTTTGAGATCGGAGACGATGGACTGGCTCACGTGATCGTCGATACCGTACCCGCAGGCGCTGAGGCCAAAGCTCGTGAAGCAGCCGATTCCTGCCCGGTAGTCGTGATCGAGCTCACCGACTAAATTTCTTCTGAAAAATGGGTGGAGCAGGTAATGTTCCACCCATTTTTAGTTTTCAGCCTACGTTGCCAAAGCAAGGTTTCGCTTGCATGCCGCACGGGTATCAGAGCGAAGTGAACTGAAATGATACCCAGAGATGACTATTCCAACTTAATGACGGTGGATTCTGTCGAAGCCGATAGCTCTGTCGTGATGTATCTGGTCGGAGAGTGCGACATAGGGACCGTACCGGCTTTGACGAAGGAGCTTCGACACGCGCTCGAAGAACACAAACACGTTGTGCTCGATGTTCACCTCCTGACATACATCGACAGCGCAGGCATATCTGCAATAGCGGCAGCTCAGGAGAGCTTGGCTCAGAGTAAACGGCAGCTCAGAGTGGTCGGTGCGCACGGTATCTTCGACCGGATTATCCGGTTGACTAAACTTGATGCGCAAATCCCACTTGACGACAGTGTCGATGATGCGCTTTCGGCGATAGCCTCGATTTGACCTCCCGTTCGCCTGCAGCGCTATATAAACCGCCATATTTACTGATGAGGTAGTTATCGACAATATGGTGACACTGGCAGTTAACGGGCTACAATAGTATCAAGTATGCCTGCTATATTACACGCCCGTTCTCGTAAATGTACATAATATGCTTTACATGCTTTTTTCGGTGTGCTACAATGGCCTCAGAGGACTTCTGACCCATAGACTTTGAGGCTGGAGTTATTCACGAGAAGCATGGATAGTCCGGTTAGCCTATAGATTTGCCCTCGCATTTTTCAGCCGGTAGATCAGACCGGCTGCTTTTATCGAGGTACAGCAACACAGTGAAGGTAATAGAGATCCTGTTCTACAACAGTCACCGGGTAAAGCTGGTAGTGGAAATGCCCGATCCAAACAGATATTCCACCCGTCATGCGCCGCATATACCAGGTCTGTTATTCAAGCTATTCCCGCATCTGGCAAAACACAAGTGCGAAAATGAAAACGGATATTCCTTCAGGAAGGAATGCCAATCCACGGAAATACCGCATTTATTCGAGCACCTGATTATCGAGCTTCAAGGAAAAGTCCAGCCATCCGGTGTCCTCAAGGGTGAGACCCAGTGGAACTGGAGAGTCGATCCGAAGGGCAGGTTCCATGTTTATGTGGACTATGAAAACGAGATCCTGGTGCTCGGTGCGATACGGGTCGCCGAAAGGATCATCAACGCGCTGGACAACCGCCAGATAGACGATCTGGATATAGACCAGGAAGTAGAGAACCTGCGCCAGCTTGCCGAACTAGGCATGCGGATGCGCAGGTCCACTGATGCTGTAGAGCAGCTGAAAAGTGCCTGAGCACATGTCACTTTAGCAATTTGTTTTGCTTCGGACTGCTTGCTCTCGCATCATCTAAAGTTTCAGTTAATTGCACTGAAACTCTCCGAAGGATTTTCGGCCATAGCCGAAAATCCATAGATGCTGCTGCCGCGACAGCACTTTCGAAGAAAGCGCGATAGCTGCCGAAGCGTCTACTGCAGGCGGACGAAAATCCTGTGATTCAAGATGACATTATACTCATGGCCTGTGGATGTCTAGCAGCTAACTCTCTTCCTCTTTCTCCGAAGCGCCGCCCTTGCCGCCTTCCAGGGCCAGTATGGTAGAGCCTCCGTTCGGATAGTAGTGTGAGTGATAATAGTAGCTGTCCACGTTTGTAGGCTGGACATCGTTCAGCACGACCCCAAGAATTTGCACATTGGCCTTGTTGAACAGCTTGCGTACCTGAAGTTCAGCCCCTCGCGGCACCTGGTTTGCGCGGACCACTAGCAGCACACCGTCGATCCACTTGGACATGACTATCGTGTCCGTGAACGCTATTGCCGAGGGAGTATCGAAGAGCACGAAATCCGCACCCTGCCGGAGCGTTTCCACTAGATCGCCCATCCGCTGCGAACCGAGCATCTCTGATGGGTTCGTAGGGGTCGGCCCTGCAGGCAGGAGTATCAGGTTCTGGATTTCTGTGCTTACCAGCACTTCGCTTAAGTCCTTTTCACCGGAAAGGACTGTGCTCAAACCGAAGTCGTTGCCTGCCTTGAATATCCGGTGAAGCGTAGGCCGCCGCATATCTCCATCGACCAGAACGACCCTTTTTCCATCCATAGCAAGCGATATGGCAAGGTTGGCGATGGTCGTAGTGCCTCCCTGTCCCGGTTTTGCAGTTGCCACCATCACTGTTTGGCAGCCGGACTCCGCCGCCGTCAGTAGAAGGTCCGTCCTCAGGAACCTGTAAGCCTCCGCGAGCGGGGAAAGCGGGTCGAGATACGTGATCTTCGGCAGTGCCGGAGCGTTGCGGCCGGTCATACTTGGGATAAGCGCATTGACAGGAAGAGAAAGCAGTTGTTCCACATCTACATTGGACCTGATCCTGTTGTCCAGTGTTTCCAGTACCAGCGCCAGACCGATGCCGACTATCAGGCTCAGGACAAGCCCCATTCCCAGATAACTTACCCTGCTGCGGCCAATCGGTCCGCGTGCGACGACGGCCTTGTCCACCAGCCTTATGGCTCCGGTCTCGCTAGTGTCCTTCTCGCTGAGCCTTGCCTGGTTCAGCCGGTCTTTGACGCCCGAATACCGGGTCTGCGCGTCCAGAAACTCCTGCTGAAGCCTTGAAAACTTGACATCGTCACCCGGAGAGAGGCTACCTTTGGCGCGGGCTACTGAGGAATCGAGTTCTTTGACCCTCGCAGAGAACCCTCTGACATCGGACTCAAGCTGGGACTTCTGCTCAAGCAGGGTCTGCCGGATAGGGTTGGCTACTATCGACTGCCGCATCCTGAACTTCTTCTTTTCGGATTCCAGTTTTGACTGCGCATCCGCAAGCGACCGTTTCAGGTCCTGTACAACCGGGTGAACATCGTAATATTTGGCCTGCGCTTCCGTCAGCCTGACTTTAAGCGTTGCCACCTGGGTCTCGAGCTGTTGGACCATCGGTGAATCAGTAGTGCCTTCTTCGACGACTTTAGTCGGAGCTTCTTTGGCAAGCTGCTGCCGGATGCTGGCAAGCCGCTGCTGGGCCTCCGCGAGCTGCGCGGCGGCCTGATCCCGCTGCTGCTGTACCTCAGTCAGGTTGGTAAGGGATAGCTGCGCTCCATCAGGCAGCGCCGCAAGCCCCTTCGTCTGTTTATAGTTTTTAAGTGATCTCTCCGCGCTGGTCAGCTCTTCTTCCGCCCTTGCGACTTCCTCTTCCAGTGACCGGACGTTTGTTTCTGCGTTCTCATGGCTGATCTCTTTGTAGTAGTTGGCGAAAACAATGGCAATCGCGTTCGTTGTCCTTACGGCAGTGGCCGGGTCGCTGTCCGAGACTCGTATCTCAATTATGTCCGTCGGAGTGACGCCATTCTCGGATGGGTTAGCAGCCGTACCCACGGTGATCTTCTTCTGCAGTGATTCCGGGCTGGTGTTGAGATTGAGCATCTCTACAGTTCGTTCAGCAACGGTTCTGCTGGTGATGAGGCTCATAAGGTTGGCAAGCTGCCCTTGGCCATCCCTCTTGGCTACCTGTCCCGCTCCATCCTCGCGCACGCTCCAGAGGATCGGCCTCTGCAATACCGCGTCCGATGGCATGATCTGCGATATCGCCTCATAATATAGCTGCCTTTGCGCGGTTGCGACGAAAATCGTAACAAGTGTCGCAACCACGAGAGCTGCGATCAGAGCCTTTCTTTTGCAGATGATCCTGTAAAATTCCCAGAATTTCAATCCTCTCACCTCTTGGTTGGATGCTCAATAATCGTGAAAGTTCCGTATTTTGATGTCAGTGAAGCAGAATGCCGATTATCGTCAAACCTATAGTAATAAGCCTTCCCTTATCTACTCCTTCGGCCCGTTCGGGAACATAAATTGTGTCTCCGGCCTGCACCGCGACATCCTGCGCCTTGCCGTCCGCTATTTTGTTCAGATCGATCTCCATCGACTGAGTTTTGCCGTCGGAGTTGGTCCTAGTCAGTCTCAGTGCTGACATCTTCGCGCGGGCGGATACTCCCGCTGTTGCGACAGCCTTGGCGACAGTCATATTTTCTTTGATAGGAAACTCGCCGGAGCTATTGACCGCGCCAAGTATGGTAAACATACCAAGCTGCTTTATCGATGGCACCGTAATCGTGTCGCCGGGTCGAAGCGGAAGGTCTGAAGAAGGATCGTTAGCCATAGCCTTGCCGAGGTCTATCTGCACGGTATCAGTCTGGCCCTCATGTTTCAGCTCCGCGTGGAGCATGTCGGCCTGTTCGGGGATCACACCGCCTGCCGAGGATATCGCATGGCTGATTCTCATACCTTCCCTGATCTGAATAGGCTGTCCCGGCTGTTTCACAGCTCCATAGACGAACACGACTCCCACAGTCGGGCTCATTTCGGGTACAACAATGACATCACCGTCTTCCAGCGCAATGTTTGCAGCCTCTTGAGTGCCTGCCAGAAACTGGTTGAGGTCGCAGATTACCGGCTCGGTCGATCCGCGTCTGGTGACGCTCACTCTGGCCAGATCAGCCGTGGTGCTGAACCCTCCTGCAAGGCCTACGACCTCCATCAGCCGCGTCCCACTCTGGAGTGTATAGACGCCGGGAGTCTTGACCTGCCCGGAGACAGTAACGGACCTTCGGGCTTTTTCGACGGTCTCGATTGTAACATCAGGGTTTTTCAGGAATTTGCCCAGCGATTTGGCTACAATTGCCGCCGCTTCGGTCGTGGAGAGACCGGCGACATGGATTCCGCTCGCGAGAGGAAGAGATATGCAGCCTTCGTTATCGACTACAGCCTGCCTGGAGTAGTCCGGTTCACCGAGAACGGTTATTCTCAGGGTGTCACCAGGGCATATGGCGTTTTGCTCAACCGCTTGTGCATAGCCTGAGCCGATAACCAGCACAACTACTGCGAGAAATATAAGGAATTTTACGGACATGTGGCTCAACCTCCTGTCAATCCGGTTGCAGGGTGAAATAGAGGGCAGCCTGACAGCCGGTTACTCTTCAGTAAATCTACCCATGTGGCTATATGCTTAAACGAAGAGAATGGAGAAAAGAGATAATGGATGAGTTGAGTTATGAAAGATGAAGTATGAGCGGTGGACTACTAAAAACAACAAAGGCCGCAGCGTAAACGCTGTGGCCGCTTAATTGTAAAAAAAGCTTCCTTCCGCGCCTGCGAGGTTAGCTGACGGGCTGGGTAGGAAGTAGCCCCTCCATAAGGATTCGCCCCACTTGTTCGGTTCCCCCGTTTTCCGAAATGGAAATTCGGCGCTTGGTTATGCTATTAAATTTTCTATTCAGTTTTGTATTTAGTTGTATATTCAATTGTAGGCAGGGAAGTATGCTCCCTACAACCTTAATATAGCAGAGCTGATGCCCGCTTGTCAACAGTTTTCAGAAAATATTTTTACGAAGTTTTTATCTGTGCCCCTCGCTGAATGTAAGGTCTCTTTATGGCCGGCATGTTCGATCCCGATTGTATAAAATGCAGAATATTCAATCACTGGAAGAAGGCTTTCCGGCGATTGCTTAGTGTAAGAATACTGACAAAGTGTGCAAAAGTCGGCATGTAAGCTTAAGATAGCTTAAACTTGTTTCTAAAAGCAAAATAAACGTCAATAATTGCTTGACACAAGCAAGCTATTGATTTATAAATAGCTCATGTAAGTAACTGCTATCTTACTATTGGCTGACGGAGATGGAAATGAAAATAAAAAGACGCGGGTTTACACTCATTGAACTACTTGTAGTAATTGCTATCATTGCAGTCCTCGCAGCAATTCTCTTCCCTGTGTTCCAAAGCGCCACGGAGCACGCCAGGCAGGTAAAGTGCCTTTCCAATTTGAGGCAACTGGCTGTTGCTTTCCAGAACTACTGTGGAGACAACGATGGTATCATGCCCGCTGTAGGCTGGGACGGAGAGGAAAACCACAACTGGTGCGGTTGTTTTGGCCCGGGTACAGCCAAATGCAACCTTCAAAATGCACAGATTTATCCTTATATAAAGAACGTCGATATCTTTCAATGCCCAACCGATAGGAACAAGAAAGGCAGATATATCTCAGACCCTTCGCAGTTCCCGCTGTCCTATACAATGAACGACCGGCTGTGCAGGGTCAAAATTGATGCCATGGTATGCAGAAGAGTCTCCAGAATGCTTCTCCTGATTCAGGAGGCCAGGGGTATACCTGGCTCAAGCAGCCTTGTGGGCATCAATGATGGTATTTTCATCCCGTCAAAGTCACAGACTGAGGATCTTCCCAATGATGTTCACTACGAAGGCTCGACTATAGTTTATCTTGATGGTCACGCCAAGTGGATGCATTACAATAATATGATAAAGGAGCGTAATGATGGCTACTGGTTGCCTACCTACAATGCATGGACTGTGTGCCGCCATTGAAGACAGAGTGTAGGGATTTCCAGTCCATACCGCAGAAGTGAACTCCTGTTCCCAACCCCTTAACCCCTTTTTCCGCAAGTTTCTACATGAAATTAGAAGGGGTATGTACCTAAACGCTGCATAAAAGTTAACACAGAGATGCACTCTTTTTAAGGAGAGATCAATGGTTCAATATCGTACCCTTACACCGGAAGAACTCAAGCATTCGTTCGATCCAGACCTGTTCGACTTCCAAAGTACTGAAGAGGTACCACCTCTCGAAGGGACTATCGGTCAGGAGAGGGCGATTACATCCATCGAGTTCGGGCTTGGTATAGAGACCCACGGGTTCAATCTGTTCGTTGCCGGCCGGACGGGGACAGGAAAGAACACGAGCGTCAAGGAGTTCGTCAACCAGCGCGCGAAAAACGAACCGGTGCCACACGATTGGGTCTATGTCTATAATTTCGACGATCCCTTGAGGCCTATCGCCATTCGAATGTCGCCTGGGCGTGCAACCGAGTTCGCGGATGATATGGACCAGGTGATCTCGACCGCGCGTACCGAACTGCCCCGGGCGTTCGAGAGCGAGAATTACGAGAAGCGGAAGGCCGAAACGATGCAGGCAATCCAGCAGAAGCGTGATGCGATATTTACTGGGCTTCAGCAGCAGGCAGCAGCGCTCGGTTTCTCGATAGAGATGAGCCCGATAGGTATCGTAACAGTGCCCCTTTCCGAAGGCAAGCCGCTTGGCCGGGAGGAGTTCGAAAAGCTCCCCGATGAAGAAAAAGAGCAGGTCAAGGAAAAGAGCAACCAGCTCGAACAGACGATAAACCAGGTTGTTTCCCGGATGAGGCAGCTTGAGAAAGAAGCCCAGGAGCGGGTAAACGACCTGGATAAAGAGATCGCCCTATTCGCAGTCGGCCATCTCTTGGAAGACTTGAAGCATAAATATATGGCTTGCGAGGGCGATGCGGAATGCAAGGACATCCTGGACTATCTCCAGCGTGTGCAGAACGATATAGTGGAGCATGTTGAGGATTTCAGGCAGACAGATAAGCGGCAGGTCCAGATGCAGCAGATACCGGGGCTTATGGAAGCCGCAGAAGCAGCATTCGACCGCTATAAAGTGAATATCTTTGTAAATAACAAAGATACGCAAGGCGCTCCAGTGGTAATGGAGAACAACCCGACATACTATAATCTGCTCGGTAAGGTCGAATACCGTGCCAGGTTCGGCATGCTTACCACCGACCATAACCTGATCCGCGCTGGAGCGCTCCAGCGGGCGAATGGAGGGTATCTGATAGTCCAGGCGCTTGATGTGCTGATCAACCCGTTCTCCTGGGATGGCCTGAAACGCGCTCTCAGGGCAAGAGAAGCAAAAGTGGAGAATATTGCCGAGCAATATGGCATCATTCCGACCGCGAGCCCCAAGCCTGAGCCGATTCCGCTGGATGTCAAGGTCATACTGATCGGAAACTCCCAGATTTACTACCTTCTCTATCAGCTCGACGATGATTTCCGAAAACTCTTCAAGGTGAAGGCCGACTTCGACATAGAGATGGAGAGGAACGACCCGCACATCTACCAGTATGCGCAGTTTATCAGCAAACAGTGCCATAAATACGGGCTGAAGCACTTCGACAAGTCCGCCGTGGCGAAGATCGTAGAATACGGTTCGAGATTGATCGAGGATAAGGACAGGATTTCCACCAGGTTCATAGATATCTCCGATATCGTCTCCGAATCGAACTATTGGGCGGGGCAAAACGGCAACGGACATGTGATGGCGGGGGATGTGGAGAAAGCCCTGGAACAAAGAGAATACAGGTCCCGGATGATAGAGGACAAGATTCAGAAGCTGATCGAGGAAGGCGTGATTATGATTGATGCCGAAGGCTCCATCACCGGGCAGGCCAACGGGCTTTCGATCTATTCGATCGGGGACTACGTGTTCGGAAGGCCTTCCAGGATAACCTGCCGTACGGCGATAGGGCGCGGCGGGATAATAGACATTCAGCGTGAGACTGAGATGGGCGGCCCAATCCACAGCAAGGGGATAATGATCCTAAACGGCTACCTGACCGGGATGTACGCCCAGGACAGGCCGCTTGTGCTGTCTGCCACTATCGCATTCGAGCAGCTCTATGAAGAGGTGGAGGGAGATTCGGCATCCAGCACCGAGCTTTACACGCTGCTGTCGAGTCTGGCAGACCTTCCGATAAGGCAGGAGGTTGCCATTACCGGTTCAGTGAACCAGAGGGGTGAAATTCAGCCGATAGGAGGGGTCAACCGGAAGATTGAAGGGTTCTTCGAGGTCTGCAAAGCCAAAGGCCTAAACGGCAGGCAGGGAGTAATGATCCCTCACCAGAATGTCAGACATCTGATGCTGAAAGACGAAGTAATCCAGGCGGTGAGGGACGGCAAGTTCAGCATCTGGCCGGTGAAGACTATCGACGAAGGGATAGAAATCCTCACCGAGGTACCCGCCGGGGAGAGAGAGTCCGGCGGTCAATACCCGGAAGGAACCGTCCACTACCTGGTCAACAACAGGCTGCAAAACATGGCCGATAGCGTGAAGGAATTCGGCACGACAGACGGTTTTGCTCCGCGAGAAAAGAAAGAGAAGATCCGAACGTCTATGTCGGATGATTGAGACAATCGGGCGTCCCCGGTGAAGGGACGCCCGTTCACTTTTTATTTGATTAAAGACAGCCATTCTGTGGACGGCGGGCGCATTCCCGGTATTCGAAGATCGAACTGCGTTGCCACCGGCTTCGATGGTCTGTCGAGAATGCCGCTCCAGAACTCATTTCCCGGTCTGTACCCGTATTCTTCAATTTCGCGCCGCGAACGGTCCCCGCGGGCGATTATCTGCTTTTCCGTGACGAGTGTCGGAGCAAGCCGCCCGATGGCGTTAATATAGTCTCCGGGCTTCTCATATACGAGAAGCAGGTTAGTCAGCTTTCTCTTGGTCTTCGATACGAACCGGCCGTCGACATAAAGCGATGTAGATGAACCGCCGTCGAGCATCATTGCCTGGTCTGACCCCAGCTCAAGCATGATTTTAGCCAGACGGCGCATGCTTACGGCTTTGTTGACCGACACGAAGATGATCTTGTTCTCCGCAGTAATGCCGACTGCGGTCCGTTGGGTATTTCTGAACAATGAAGGGTCTTTGAACCCCTCAGCTCTAGGGTTAAGCGCGATTCGTCCGTTATAGACAAGCGATGGGCCACCGGCAAGGACTGTTTCGTAATCGGTCATCCGGCTTCGGTCTCTCAATTTGTGCGGAATGATCTCCGCGCGATTATCAGCCGATATACAAAGGGCTGGCCCGACGCAACCGGAATGGGCGCGGACCCCGCCGATGACGATGTCCCCTGTGGGGAGAAGTGATCTGGTGTCGAAGAAAGTGCCGGTAATAGCGGCTTTCGGTTGAGTCCTGTATACTATCGATGCTGCCGGTTCGGAACTTCCACGGCCGGCCTTCGAGATAGCGACGGTCACTTTGACATCGCTGTTGTTTAGGTCCACATAAACGACGTGGACAGGTGTTTGGCAGGCGACCTGTTTCTGGTAGACGACTCCGGACGCGGATAACGGAGCGGAGCACGCTTGAGCTACAACGATAAAAACGACTAACGCTGCTCGTTTCATCTCGTCCACCTCCTTGGCCGGGCTGATCTTTTAAAGCTCTTCTATATTATATACTGCCGCAATATGCATACCTGTTCGCCTTTTTATAGCTGGTAATTGTACTAGTTTTTGAGAAAACCGGTGGTTTTACGGATGCCTGTCCATATCAACCAGGACTACAGCGTTCTGTTTTCCATAGTTTCGATATGCACTCAGAACCAACCTCTTGCTATCATCAAACCAATCAAATGCTGAATAGACTCCATAGAAGCACCACCCATTTCTGAGTGACACCATCGTTTTTTTACCACCAGCGCGAAGGATGTAGAAGAAAGGAACCCCTTGGAACTTGGAGTTGAGTAGACTTATTGCAATGGTTGAAGAGTCAGGTGACCATCGGACACATTGGATACAACAGTTGTCAATTGATTCATGGAGCTTGGTGAGTATACGGCTTGTTTTTACATCAATTATAGATATGTCTATGCCGGGCAGTTGTCCTTTTGGAAATACGGCAGCTTTCTTTGCGTCAGGAGAAAGAACCACCTCCATTTTACCAGTTTCCGTTATTTGTTTGGAGAGTCCGGCTACGGTAGAGCCTTTTTCATAATGGAGGATGCAGGTCTTTGGATCGAGCCATATCAATTTATTACTTCCCTGCTGCCACCTTATGTATTCACCCAGATTGTTTTCCACTTCTGCGATGTCACGTTCCGTTGCACCAGTCTCATAGTTTACTACTCTCAACACTCTGTCTTTCTCGACAGCCAGCAGCGCATAAGGCCCATATGGACTTATGGGGTAGGCGTTGCCGCTTATACCAAAATCGAATAGAACACCTTTGCCGAGACTGTGCACTTTGCTGCTCTTCATATCGACACATAAGGCACTAAGCTCCGATTGGTTGACCGCAACGTACCGGCCATTTGCCCCTGCAATAAAGTAGATTTCATCACCAGGCAAAATTACTTTGCTGGTTACGGCGCCAGAACACTTTATCTCACGCAGCAGTGAGCAATCTTTGCTATGAGTAAGGACTGCAAAACTATCTGGAGATGTACACGCCACATCACAGCCGTATTCACCGGATGGAACGGTCCAGATCACTTTTTGCATCAGTTTGGATTGCAGTGAATGTTGAAAAGTGATCAAACCAAGCACTAACGCCACAACTACGATTACCACGACCACGTAACGCATTTCAAAATCTCCCATTACAAAGCTTAGTTTTTATAAGAGGGTCGTATTCAGTATCACAGAAAATACGTTTTGCTCATACTTTCCGAAAGATACAATATTGAAGTGGAAATAAGAGGAAGGGGCCGTCACCGGCCCCATATTTTCAGATCAGCGGCTCATCACGTAGTTGACGAACGTGCTTACGCCGAACCCAGTGCCGCCCTTGGGGCACAGCGGGGTTTCTTTGTTGCTCGAACCTGTACCGGCGATGTCGATATGCACCCATGGTGTCTTCTCGATGTGCTTTTTGATGAACAGCCCGCCGACTATCGTTCCGGCTTCGCGTCCGCCGGAGTTTTTCATATCCGCGACGTCGCTCTTCAGGCTGTCCTCGTACGGCATATAAAGCGGAAGCTGCCAGTAAAGCTCGCCGCCGTCCTTACCGCTCTTGATCAACCCGTCGACCATACCCTGGTCCGTGCCCATGAGCGCTGCCATATCATTTCCGAACGCTACCACACAGGCTCCGGTAAGTGTCGCGATGTCTATGATCTCGTCCACATGCTCCTGCTCCGCGAACGCCACTGCGTCGGCGAGTATCAGCCTGCCTTCGGCGTCGGTATTGTTTATCTCCACCGTTTTACCTGAAAGCCCTGCCACTATATCGCCGGGGCGTGTAGCATTGCTGCCTGGCATGTTCTCCGTGGCAGGCATAATCCCAACAACGTTGACCTTCGGTTTGAGCGCGGCTATCGCCTTCATAGAAGCAAGGACTACTGCGGCTCCGGCCATATCGTCTTTCATATCCGCCATGTTCCCGGCTCCTTTGATGTTGAGCCCGCCGGAATCGAAGGTAAGCCCTTTTCCTACGAGAGCGATTGTCTTTGCATCGCTTGCCCCGCGGTAGCGCAAAATGATGAATTTAGGCTCCTCGACGCTGCCCTTTGCAACACTGAGAAGCAGGTTCATTCCAAGCTTTTTCATCTCATCCTGGCTGATGACACGGCATTCCAGCCCCGATTTCTTTGCAACAGACATCGCATGCTCGGCAAGGACGGTCGGATTTAGGGCGTTTGCCGGTTCGTTGGTCAGATCACGGGCGAAGTTCTTCGCTTCCGCTATTGCCTGGCCGCGTTCGATGCCGGACTTGATAGCGGCTATCTTGCCGGCATCCGTTTCCACTATGTCTATTTTTTCTAGGGGATTAGGTTTGGTATCAGAAGTTTTGTATTTGGTGAACTGATAGGTTCCCAGGATAGTGCCTTCCGTAATTGCAAGTGCCGCGGTGGCAGGGTCTATCCCGCCGATGCCGCCCCCATGCAGGATGGTGGCAATGTGCTTTGCGGACAGGTCGCGAGCGCGTTTCGCCGCTGCGGATGCTGCCTTACGGATTGCGTCTGCATCGAACTCTTCCTGTTTTCCGAGCCCTACTACTACAATTCTCGATGCCTTTACACCGGCACAAGGGGTGAGGTCTGTGATCTGCCCCAATTTCCCTTCAAAATTCTCCCGCTCGATAAGCGCGGTAATGGCTCCGCCTACCGCCGCATCGACTGCGCCTGTTCCGCCTCCGGGCTTCTTTACGCCCTCAAACAAGTTGATTACGAGGATATCGCACTCCGCATCAACTAATGACTGCTGAATTGCTTCAAACCGCATAAAAACCTCCTCGGTGCTTTCAGTCCCGCCTTAAGTAGTCGGACCTCCCGGGCCAGGCCTGCCGGCAAAATATGTTCCATGTCGGTCGGCGGGGATGTATTTTAAACCAAAAAGTGGTCTGTGAATAGAGTCCATACGGACCATTTTATGTCAGGACCTTTGTTACTTTAGCACACGGCCACATATTTGACAACGGTTGATTGAGTGAGTCTCAAACGGGATACTGCAGACGCGCCCCTCGTATCTCTATCCTTTTACCCCGGAGATAACGACTCCCTGTATAAAATATTTTTGTGCTGCGAAAAACAGCACAAGGAGCGGGAACATGACGACGGTCGACGCTGCCATTAAGAGATGCCAATCGGTCGTATACTGACCCTGAAACGCCCAGAGCGCGAGCGCAAGCGTCCGCTTGCTGGGATCAGATAAATAAATAAGCGGACCCATGAAGTCGTTCCAGTGAGTCATGAAGGCGAATATCGCCACAGCTGCGAGCGCGGGCTTGACCTGCGGCAAAAGCACACGCCACCACACCTGAAATGTCCCTGCTCCGTCGATACGCGCGGCCTCGTCCATCTCTATCGGGACCGACAGAAAATACTGCCTCAAAAGGAATATGAAGAACGCCGAACCGAACGCCGCAGGCAGGGTAAGCGGCACGAATGTGTCATAGAAACCGAGGCTGGACCATATTTTGAACACCGAGACCATCGTAACCTGCGCCGGGAGCATCATCGTCGAGAGAAGCACGATGAAAAGCGCGTTTTTCCCCGGAAACCTCATTCTGGCAAAGCCGAATGCGACAATAGAAGACGAAAGCACCTGAAGCACAAGGCATGTGAGCGTGATCTTGACCGTGTTCAAAAGATAAAGCGGAAACGGCATAACCGAAAGGGCTTTTGCATAGTTCCCCCACCTGACTGGGTTCGGTATCCACTGAGGCGGGTCGAGAAAGATGTTCGCCGGGTCCTTCAAGGACGTCGAGATGAGCCAGAAGAACGGGATCATCACTATCCCGGAGCCTACCAGAAGCAGTGCATAGCCAAGCAGCGACGACTTTTTCTGCATTCGTCTCATTGCTTCACCTCCGCTTCATAGTAGACCCATCTGCCGGATAGCTTGAAGACAATGAGGGTGAGCACAAGCACGATTGCGAAAAGAATCCACGCGAGAGCCGATGCATAGCCCATCTGAAGGTATTTGAACGCCTTCTGATAGAGGTACAGCACGTAAAACAGGGTGGAATACCCCGGCCCGCCGTTCGGGGTCATAATAAAGGATGCCGTAAAAACCTGAAAACTGCCGATTATCCCCATTATCAGGTTGAAAAAGATCGTCGGAGAGATCATCGGGATGGTAACTGTCCAGAACTTCGTCCATGAACCCGCGCCGTCTATCTCCGCAGCCTCGTAAAGCTGCGTCGGGACACCCTGAAGCCCGGCGAGGTAGATAATCATCCCGCCGCCTATCCCCCACAGGCTCATTATGACGAATGAAGGGAGCGCCCAGGCAGGGTCTGAAAGCCACGGCTTCGGCCCGATGTGCGCCAGGCCCAGAATATAGTTCAATATCCCGCCTTGAGGCTTCAGTATCCACAGCCAGAGCATCGTGACTGCAACTCCGGGAAGTATGGCAGGGATATAGAATATCGAACGGAACAGCCGCATGCCCTTGAGCTTTAAGTTGAGAAGAAGAGCGAGCGAAAGCGACCCGATCAGCCCGAGAGGAACGCTGAACGCGGCGTAAAGTGCCGTCACCTTGAGCGACTGCCTGAAACGGAAGTCATCAGTGAAGATCGTTTTGTAGTTTTCCAGCCCTACAAACTTCGCGGGGGTGATGAGGTCCCATTTCATCAGGCTGATGACGAACGAAAAGACCATCGGCCCCAGCGTGAGCAAAAGGAACCCGATGAGCCACGGGGCTATGCAGAGATAGCCCTCAAAAGCCTCTTTTCGAGCCAATCGTCCTTTTTTCGATGCTTTTCTCTTAATTAACCGCAACTTGGATCCCCCCGTGCCATCATGAACTTTATCTTTTACTCATCCTGATGCCTCAACAACTGGTCTACGACCGGGGTAACTTTTTTGCAGGCATCTTTTGCTGATTCCTTGCCGAGGAGCGCAAGCGAGATTTCAGCGTTTAGGATCTCCCTCATCTCAGGCATAACGGAGACTGACGGCTCAGGTTTTCCATAGAGAATCAGATCGAGAAAAACTTTCCGGTGCGCCGGAGGCTTGGCGAGCTTCAGATACGCGCCGGACTCTGCAACAGACCTTCTGGACGGAATGATCTGCGAGTCGACGGCCCTTTCCCGCTGATATTCCGGCCCGGTCATCCACTTTAAGAACTCCCAGGCTTCATCCTTGTGCTCGGAGCGGCTCATTATCGCATACGCGCCGCCGCCGATGAAAGTCACCCTCTCTTTTCCCTTGGGAAACGGTGCGACATCATAAGTGAAACCCTTGAGATTGTCCTTGAACACCAGCTCCGCTGCCCAGCTTCCGCTTATATACATCCCGATCTTCCCCATCATAAAGAGCTTATCAGGGCCGATTTGCGCATTCTCTTCGGCATTGGGAGAGACATGATATTTATTGATGAGGTCACTTTCCCACTGGATAGCTTCATAGGCCGCGGGCTGAGACAGCATGCAGTGTTTCTGATCGCTGCTAACGAGCTGCCCGCCGTTTTGGAAAACATAGCTTTGCCAGAACTGGTCTGTAGCCGTCCCCCACTGGTCCAGCCTGCCGTCGCCGTTCAAGTCCTTCGTGAGTTTCTTCGAGACTTCGAGATATTTACTCCAATCCCATGACCAGTCGGGATAAGAAATCCCCGCTTTATCGAACATATCCTTGTTGTAGTACATAGCGTAGATGTCTATGTCAGTCGGAAGTGCGTAAAGCCTGCCGTTGTGCTTTCCCCAGCCGTCTATGGCCTGTGGGTAGAAGTCCGAAAGGTCGAAAGACTTGTCGCGTTTCACGAACGGGCCGAGGTCCGCAAAGAGCCCTCTGGCGGCGCAAGGATGAAACCACATGGAGCTTACGCGGGTGACATCCGGCGGACGCCCTCCGGCGGTGGAGATCATGAGCTTGTCAAAAACCCTGACATGCGGGGTAATCTGGAGCTCGATCTTGATCTTCGGGTGGGTCTTCTCGAACTGGTCGATGAGGGTACGGAGGCTTCTTTCCTCACTTTCGTTTCCCCAGGAGACGAAGCGAAGAGTGACCTTATCCTCACCCTTTCGCTGCGTGCAGCCGGACAAAAGTCCTGCGCTGATGATAATGGCCAAAACCGGAAGAAGCCACCTGATTAATCTGGAGGTTCGAAACCCGGAAGCTGACAATTTGCACTCCTACGGCGTCAGACTCGAAACGCGGCGCCTGCGGGCACCGGGCGGAATGCCGAATGCAGTGGCGTACTGGGTGTAGACTTCTATGCCTCTCACCCTTGCGAGTGACTTATAGTAATCCATATAAGGAAATTTCACGACATCTCCGCGGAAGAGAGCATATTTCCGCACCATCTTCTCCCAGACCGCGATATCTTCATCGTTTATCTCGATATAAAGCTCCGGCACGAAGTCCTGATAGTCCTCCCAGTTCTCCGTGTAGTATAAAGACTTAACCTGATGCGCAGGGAGTATGCGCTCAAACCCTGCGGTAGCAGCGTAGAACATAGCGTCGGGAACAGCGGTGTTGCAGGCGATATGGTCTTTGTGCATCGACCACTTCCAGTGGGTCAGTATTACATCCGGCTTGCAGTCACGGATGACATCGCATATGGCGAGCTTCACTCCGTCGCTGGCTGTGAGCTCACCGTCCTTGTAAGGCAACATGTATAAATCGGCGCCGATTACGTCCGCTGCAGCCATTGCCTCATCCCGCTTCTGGTTCTCGTAAGCTTCAACTTTTTTAGTCGGATGCCCTTTCTCCCCAAGCGTAGCGTGGCAAATCGCCACTTTTCTGCCCAGGTTCACGTGATGTGCGAGAGCCAGCCCGGCGGAGATTTCCACGTCTCCCGCATGAGCCCCTATTGCGAGGATATTAACCCGTTTATCAATCATCTTAACTAACCAGCGCCTTTCTCATAACAACATACCGCCTTGACTCCATAAATCCTGCCTGCTGATACAACTTTGCTGTCTTATCGTCAGTCCACATAAACCATGCGCCATGCAGCCCCAGGTCTCTCATCGCATGCAGGCATTTGAAGAGGAGCACTGCACCGATGCCCCTTCCTCTTTCCTTTACTGCAACGCCGAACGGGCCGAACCGCTCCCCCTCGTGCTGCGCAAAACCCAAAACCCTGCCTTTCTCTACAGCCACCCACAGACTGTTCGAGGGATCTTTGCCGCTTGCGATCCGCGACATAGTCTCCCTCACATACCGTTGCCAGTCACCGGGAAACTCGGCTTTCACAAACCCCAGAAGCGGCAGGATATGGCTGGGATTGAACGGCTCGACCAACACCCCTTCTTCATTCAGCACTATCTCCTTCGCCGACACCCATTCGGGAGTCCTGAGGACGGGAAGGGACGCATCCATCGAAAGAGGCCGGTAGACCTCCGTAAAACCGTTCTTTCTGAAGAACTCGACCGCCTCCGGATATGCGTTCATATCCACACCTGGAGTAAAATAGTTCGGCGCATACGGCGAAACCCACACATTGGCCGATCCCTTCTCTTTTAAATACGGTTCGATGCGTCTCAACAATTCCATCCCGATGCCGTTTCTCTGGTGCGGTGGGTCTACGGCGATAAGAGTGATCCATGACCTGTCAAAATCCGGTATTTGATCTTCTATCGGAAATTTTCTTGTAATTCCCAGGATAAATCCAACCGGTTCGCCGCCTTCCACCGCCACAAGCGCCCCGTTGGGGTCGAAATTAGGGTCCAGGAGCACCTTACGCTCAAACACATCGCCCGGAATCGGATCGGCAAAAAGCGTCTTTTTTAGTAAAGCCACCACCGGCTCAAGGTCGGCTGGCTCAAATGGCCGGATTGTTGTCATGATTTTATCCTGTACATCCGCATCGCATTTGCCGTAGTGACTTCTGCTACGGTTGCAAAACTAATGCCCTTCAGCTCCGCGATTTTCTCCGCGACGAGATGCGCGAAGGCGGGCTCGTTTATCTTCCTTCCCCGGTGCGGCATCGGGGTCATATACGGCGAGTCGGTCTCGATCAAAATACTCTCTAGAGGGACTGCGCGCACCACATCGACTAACTTTTCAGATTTGGAATATGTGACCGGTCCACCCACCCCGATATACATCCCAAGTCCGATAACTTGCTTGGCATATTCTGTATCTTCTGCGAAGCAGTGCATTACCCCGCCGGCGGCAGGAAGCCCTTCATCTTCGATAACTCTCAGCGTATCAGCCCCGGCATCGCGGCTGTGGATAACGACAGGCATATCGAGCTCCTTCGCAAGCTTCAGCTGGGCTCTAAATACAGCTTCCTGAAGGTCTCTCGGAGACAAATCCCTGTAAAAGTCCAGCCCGATCTCACCAAAAGCCGCAACTTTGGGACGCAAGGACAGCTCTCGAAGCTCGGCGAGGGACTCATCTGTGACCGTCTTCGCATCATGCGGGTGCACACCGACTGTCGCCCATACATTCCCGTATTTTTCAGCGATTTCGACAGCGCTTCTGCTCGAAGGCATATCCCATGCGACGCAGGCGACCCGATCCACACCCTCATCCGCAGCGCGGGCAAGTATTCCGTCTATGTCGCCTTCGAGTTGGCTGTCATTCAGATGGGCATGTGTATCAAAAAGCGACTGCATCCTATAATTCCTTCAAAAGTTCTTTTGTAAATTCGTCTATGGCGCTGTTTACCAGGTCATGGCGCGTATAGAAACAAAAGTGGTCGCCATTTTCTATTACTTCCAGCTCCGCGTTCGGAATTCCCTCATAAAGCACCTGTGCCTGAGCTAGAAACTCAGCGCTGTCCTGAGCTCCGGCTATAATGAGTGTCGGGGCTTCTATATCCGGCAGCCATTTGGTGGAATCGAACTCCTGAATGAGGTTTATGCGGGCATTGAGAGTTTTTGCAGGCAGTCTTGCGCTGTGAGCCTGAAGCCACTCCTTTTTCCCGATCTCCGCAGCCGGTGCAGCCGGCTGCAGTCTGAAAATGCTCCTCAAGATCGACTGAAAAACCGGTTCAATTCGGACCGGGCCTGGGGACATTCGTTCAATAATCTCAGACGAAGAGGCTTCCGGGAGTTTTGAGAATGCAGATATAAGTACAAGCCCATCGACACGCTCGTGGTGAACGCGTGCCAAGTTTTGAGCGATCATCGCACCAAAAGCGTGCCCGACCAGCACAGCAGACTCCAGCCTGAGAGCAGTCAAAAGACGCGCCAGGTCTTCTGTAAGGAGGTCCAATGTATAGGTGGCCATGCTGCGTGCCGTTCTGACATCGTAGCTGATGGTTCGGTAGCTTTCCCGTAGACCCGTGAACTGGTAATTGAACCACTCCTTGGAGCCGACCAACCCTGGGATAAAAACAATCGGGAGTCCGGTTCCATCGCCCTCGCAGGACACTCGCACACCGTTGATATTAATGGAAGACAACGGCTTACCTCTAAAATGGGGATTCGGAACCTCAAGTATTTTACATCTTTTGATACATCCATGTCAATGTGCGAGTAAGTTCACACGCTTGATATTGACTCTGACCCCGTAAGTTTTGGTAATATAGGTGAGTATGATTGAACAAGAATATCTAATTGCTCCCCCTAAGAGGTTGATAGCTATCAACTGGAAGGAACTCTGGCGCTACCGCGACCTCTTCCTGGTGTTAGCTTGGCGCGATATATCGGTCCGCTACAAGCAGACGGCTTTGGGTGTGCTCTGGGCGATTTTTCAGCCGATCGTGAATATGGTGATTTTCACTTTCATATTCAACAGGATGGCTGGAATCGGAAGCGGAGACGGCACACCTTACCCGATATTTCTGTACGTAGGCCAGCTTTTTTGGATATACTACTCGGGCACACTGACGAACGCATCGAATTCGCTTGTCACCAATGCTCAGCTCATCCAAAAGGTATACTTTCCGAGGCTCATTATACCTGCCACTGCAGCCACGACAGGTCTGGTCGATCTATGCATATCAGCTCTGATACTTGCGGGAATGATGGTCTATTACGGATTTGTTCCCAGCCTGGTCGGTATCGCGATCCTGCCGGTCCTGCTGCTGACTGCGGTGCTCAGTGCGATGGGTCTTGGGCTGTTCCTGTCGGCAATTAACGTTAAGTACCGTGATGTCCGGTATGCACTGCCGTTCTTCATACAGACGCTGATGTATGTCACTCCGGTCATCTATCCGGTGAGTTTGCTGGACAAGCACCCTCTTGCTAAAGGGCTTATGCTCTGGCTCAACCCAATCTCCGGTGTAATATCGAACGCGCGGGCAGGAATACTCGGCAAGTCCCCTGTTCAGTGGGATGTACTCGCCATCTCCCTCTCAGTGAGCATCGCGTTTTTCTTGTTCGGCCTCTATTACTTCAGAAGCACAGAAAGGTATTTTGCTGATATAGCCTGACATGTCTAAACCTATTATAGAAATCGAGAATATCGGCAAAAAATACAGGATCGGCGCGAACAAGGAGCGGTATCTGAGCCTGCGCGATGAGATCTCTAATTTCGTGTCCCCGGCAGCCAGGCGCGCACGTGCCGCCAAGGGGGAATTCTGGGCGCTGAAGAACGTAAGCTTCTCTGTCAAAGAAGGCGAAGCTGTCGGCATTATCGGCCGCAACGGGGCGGGGAAGAGCACTCTGCTCAAGGTATTGTCGCAGATAACGCCCCCGACAGAAGGCAAGATCAAGCTGCGCGGGCGCATTGCCAGCCTCCTGGAAGTCGGCACAGGCTTCCATCCTGAGCTTACCGGCCGGGAGAACATCTACTTAAACGGCGCAATTCTTGGAATGACCCGCAGGGAAATAGCCCGTAAGTTCGATGAGATTGTGGCATTCGCAGAGGTCGAGAAGTTCCTGGATACACCGGTAAAACGTTATTCCAGCGGAATGTATGTCCGGCTGGCTTTTGCCGTGGCTGCGCACCTGGAGCCGGAGATCCTGGTTGTGGATGAAGTGCTTGCCGTAGGCGATGCCGAGTTCCAAAAGAAATGCCTGGGGAAGATGGGGGATGTAGCGAAGAGCGGCAGGACGGTGCTCTTCGTGAGCCACAATATGGGAGCCATATCCGAGCTCTGCCCGACATGCGTTCATCTGTCAAAGGGACAAGTGCACTCTACCGGCTGCTCGAAAGATGTTATTGCCGGTTATCTGGAATCCAATCAGTCTTCAGGCCGTATCGATCTGACAGCGTTTGATGCTGACCGGACGGGTGACGGCCCTATGAGAGTTACCTCTCTGGCTACCTCGGATGCACAGGGCCGCATCAAGGCGTCTTTTGACTACGGCGAGCCCATCATGTTCGAGGTCGAGGTCGATGGTGCAAAGGGACGGAATATAACACTCGCTGTTACGGTTAGAAACAACCTCGGCAACATCGTTATTCAGTTCAACAGCGCCAACGATACCGACGGGCTTAAGCTTCCATCTGATCTGTCGAAAATAGGCATCCTGCTTCCTGACAATATACTTGTCGACGGCAAGTATTATGTAACAGTCTGGCTCGGAGACGGCATGAATATCCTCAATGACCGCGCGGGCGACTGCTTGTCATTCGCTGTTGAGAGCTCAAGCCAAAAACAAGGTCGGGTATTTGGGTGTGTACGTGTGGGCGCGGAGTGGACGGTCGAACCTTCACCTGCTGCGGCAGACACGTAAGCCGGGCACAACGTCATGCTGGCGCAACAGCTTCAAGTAATGAATGATTTAACGAGAATTTTGGAATAATGGCGGCAACACATACTATTAAATCTGCTTTGGGACGCATAATATCGCTGGCTGATACGTGGGCATTGCCCTCTTTAGCGCAAAGCCAGTATTGGCCGCTCAAACGTCAGAAGGCATTTCAAAGCAAGAGACTTGTCGATATCTACACATACCATTACGACAACACTCCAGCCTACAGGCAACTGTGCTGCCAGAACGGGCTTACAAGTAGGAGCATTTCCGGCATTGAGGACCTGCACAAGCTGCCAGCAGTAGACCGCAATTGGATGCGTATGAACTGCAGCCCCAGAAACTCGAAGTTTTTTAGAGGCAGCATGATGCGGACTGGCGGGTCTACCGGTGAACCTCTCGAGTACATCGGCTGCCGCCGCTATGATGCCCTGCGAAACGGTGTTCATCGGAGAGGCTGGGGTTACTTCGGCTTCGGAGATGGATGCGAGTTCACACTGATAACTTCTGCCCAGGGAAAAGTCGCCAACGGTAGATACTTGAGCGGCGAACTGGACAACGAGAATATCAGTAAGGTAGTTGATGCACTCAACTCCGACGGCAATCCGTATGTCCGCGCATACGCATCGAGCGCAGCTATCGTCGCAATATATATGCTTCAGCATGGTATAGAGAACAATAAAGTAAAGGTCTTCAATCTTATTTCCGAAAACCTCTATGACTGGCAGCGAGATGTGATCAAGACTGCCTTCACATGTGCTGATGTCTATGAGGAGTACTGCTGCAACGATGGCGGGGCCAGTGCCTGGGAGTGCAGCTGCCACTCAGGGCTGCACGAAGCTATCGAAAGGGCCATCATCGAACCAGATTCCGATGGAGAGATGCTGGTCACGGACCTTTGGAACCGCGCCATGCCGTTTATCCGATACAAAAATGGTGACTATCTGGTCGAAAGGGTCCAGGATAAATGCGAATGCGGCAGGACGCTGCCCCGGATCCGCGTGCGCGGGCGCACAAACGACGTTCTGGTCACTCCGAACGGCCCTGTGTCACCATCTTATTTGCTGCACTGGGGGAGCGGGTGCGACGCAAAGACCGGCCAGACCTTCAACTCCGGATTTGCACAGGTGCAGTATATTCAGAGCCCCGGTTACTGCCTGACGGTTAACATGGTCAAAAACGACCTGTATAAAGACAGCGATTTTACCCGTCTAAAGGAGCAGGTCGAACGAATATGCTGCGGGATGCATATAACCTATCAATTTGTTGACCGTATAGAAACCACGCCCAGCGGGAAGCGCCGTTTTATGATCAACAATGACCTGGAGATGCTCTTAAAATGGAAGGCAGGCGCTTAAAAGTGGCATCCAGCCCATTGGTGACGGTTTTGATGCCGGTGTACAACTGCCGGGATTCCGTAGCACGTACCATGGACAGCGTGCTGGCTCAAACGCTGGAGAATTTCGAGTTTCTGATAATGAACGACAGCTCGACCGATAATACTCGGGATGTAGTGTTATCGTATGCCGATCCGAGGATAAGGCTTATAGATAATGCGACCAATCTGGGGTGCGGCCCTTCGCTGGCAGCCGGGTTGCAGGAGTCGAGGGGCGAGTACGTCTGCCGGATAGATGCCGATGACACCTGTACCCCGCACAGGCTGGCCGCGCAGGTAAAGGCACTGGAGCAAAGCGGCGCTAATGTCTGTTTCTGCAGAGCCACGTTCCATAACGATGTTGATGGGACCAGCCGCAAATGGGCTGAAATCGATTGGGACAGGGCCTGCTGGCATGGCCTGTTTGGCTGCTCGTATGGGTTGCATCCGGCACTGATGTTTAGAAGGCTGCCGGTGGTTTCTATTGGGGGATATGACCGCTCATTTAGGTATTCTCAGGATTACGACCTATATGATAGATTAGTGGCCAAAGGCGAAAGATTCATCTATTTGCCCGATCTTTTGGTAGATTATCACTTCAACGAGCGCAGTGTCTCTGTCCGCAGGAAAGAAGAACAAGACCAGTTCGCGCGCCAGGTCAGCAGCCGTGCGATCCGCCGGTTGTTACCGGATGCTGCGGTTGAGGAGGCTCAGGGCCTAAGATGGCTGTTCGTAGAGAGGGAGAACCTGGGCGCTGGCTACATTGGGGCTGCGCTCCCCGCCGTAGAGCGGCTGATTGCATCTTTCTGCCGGCACCAGAATGTATCTGCCGATTGCTCCTGGCTGCTGCGGGATGTTGCAGTCTGCCTAGCAGCCAAGATGCACCAGGTTAAGTCCTGGCCGGACAGGAAAAAGATTTTGTCATTGATCACCAGGTTTATCATAAGATCTAGGTCGCCCCGGACCGCACTCAGCTGCCTGCGGGCTGGCATAAGAAGCACGCTGGGCAATGAAGATATATGAGTTGGTCCATCTACCGCCCGCCGAAAGCCACTATCCCCCGTATATGTGCCGGTTTTTACTGGAAATTACTGTCAAAATGCCTGCTTGCCTTGACAATGCCTGCCTGATAAGCTAATTTATAATAGGTTGTGCATAAGATTTGCCAGTGTAGTTTACATCTTGGGGTTCTGCGTATTATATGCGACTAATTTGATAGCCAAAAGAGTCCGATATATGGCATGCATTCCATGATGCATGCTGATGTGGTGCTGGCATGGGGCTGCGGGTGTCAGACACTGCACCTGGAAGATAAACTACCTTCTTTCGATTATAGCCTCACATATACACCACGGGAAAAAGCACGGTATCGCAATACTGCACAGAAATAAGATTCACAGTTGATGGTTACAACGCCATTCCGAATAACCACAACGTCATTTATTGCTTCGGACTGCTTGCTGCCGAAGCGTCCGCCGCAGGCGGATAGATGCACAGTATTCGAGTTCAGAGTGACGAGGGGCGTAGTGAACTGTTACGTCCCAGACATGGCAATGTATTCAAGGCCAGTGTCATAAGAGTAAAATCCATACCTGCGGGGAGATAGATGACGGGCACAAGACGCTGTCTTTCTATTTTGAGCAAGAATTATGTGCTGTTGATAGCACTGGTATTGTTGATAGCCGGCCAGTATCGGTCAGTCGGTCATTTTTGGCACATCTGGGATCTCAAGGACAGCTACTATTCACATGGGCCGATAGTGCCGGTCTTGGCCGGTGTTATGGTATGGCTGCGACGAGATAAGCTGTCAGGCATAAAGGCCTCAGGTTCCTGGCTGGGGCTTCCCATATTGTTGCTGGGATGCGTAATGTATCTCACCACAGTGATGTTTGCCTGGAAACCGCTCTATGGGGTGGCTTTTTTCCTGGCTGTTATCGGCGTGGTCTGGTCGACAGTGGGGTATCGGGCGCTAAAGGGGCTTTTAGCGCCGATTGTATTCCTTATTACTATGATACCGCTGCCGTCATATTTTCTGGACAAGATTACAGGGAAGTTTACACTGATAGCTTCAGCGCTTGCAGCCGGTGTATTCCAGATAGCGGGGCATTCCATAACGCGGGAAGGAAATGTCCTGCTCTCACCGGATTTTCCTGCACCGCTGGTTGTCGGCGGAGCATGCAGCGGGCTGAAACTGTTCATCGCCCTGGTGATGAGCAGTATTTTTCTCATGTTTGTGCTTGAAGGCGCGAGGGTCAGGAAGCTGCTGCTCCTTGCGATGTCCCTGCCGTTTGCAATAATACTTAACGGGCTCAGGATAATTCTGATAGGGACAATCGGTATCTGTACTTTTTCAAGCAGCGCAGTCCATAAGTTTCACGATACGAGCGGCTACATTGTGCTGGTTATAGGCGCATTTGCAGTGCTCGGTTTTGCAAGGTTGATCGGGCTGAAGCACTTGAGGGACCCGGAGTCGCACAAAGAGCTGATGCCATGGAAACCGGTCCGTGTGACTCTGCCGTTCGTATGCGCGATGCTGATGCTTGCCGTGCTTGCGCCTCTTGGGTTTGCCATAGGCAGGGCATACGACAACATCCCAAAGGGGACATTGCTCAAGAAAAGTATACCGTTGTCGTTTGATGGTTGGCATGGGAGTGACCTGGAGATTGATGAAAGCACCAAAGAGCGGCTTGCCAAGGGCGACCTGATGAGCCGCGCATATGTAAGCGATGATCCTGCCGCGCCATCTGTGCAGGTCCTGGTCAATGTATCGGCAGATCTGGCAGCGTTCCATAACCCGTACGACTGCCTTCCCAGAAGCGGCGTCAAGATTCTGCAGAACAATAAAGAAGTATTGCACATAAATAAGCCCTATGCGGCTGATTTCAATGTCACTGTTTTGCATATAGAGAGCGACAGCGGCCCGGGGATCATGCTCTACTGGTATAAATATGGAGACACGACAATTAGAAGCGGAGAAGAACTCCGCATGTTCGACTATCGCAACAGGTTGGGTGATGTCGTAGACCTGCTGGCAAGCCCCGGCAGCCTGTCCAAGGTCCAGCATCGCATACAGACGCGCGAGATCACATGGTTCAGGTTCTTTGCTAATGTGTCGGACTATGAAAGTGGAGAGAAGTCAGTCAAGGAATTCGTTCTAAAGTTCCTTTCAAATATGAAGGACTCAGCGCAGGTCAAGCATTCTATGGCGGAGTGACGAGAATATGAGTGAAAAAATCGCGGTAGTAGGCCTCGGGTATGTCGGACTTCCCGTTGCATTGGCATTTGCGAAGAAGTTTCCGGGTACCATCGGCTCTGCCAATCGACAAATTGCCTGAACATATACGTTATTATTCCCTTTAGCAAAGGACTTATTTGTTGTAAATGAAGATTTTAGTCACAGGTGCTGCTGGTTTCATAGGGTTTCACGTAAGCAAGCGATTGCTTGACCGTGGAGATGAGGTCGTCGGCATCGACAATCTAAACGACTATTACGATATAAGGCTGAAAGAAGCCAGACTTGCCCAGTTGGTGGAGCAGCCAGGCTTCAGCTTCACAAAGTTGGATGTAGCCGACCGCGCCGGAATGGCGGAATACTTCGCAGCAGAAAAACCGCAGCGGGTAGTCCATCTCGCCGCGCAGGCAGGGGTGAGATACTCTCTAAAGAACCCATTTGCTTATATAGACTCCAACCTGGTAGGTTTTTGCAATATATTGGAAGGCTGCCGCCACAACGGGGTCGAGCATCTGGTGTATGCATCATCGAGCTCGGTGTACGGATCGAACAAGAAGCTGCCCTTCAGTGTGGATGACAATGTCGACCATCCGGTCAGTCTTTATGCTGCCACTAAGAAGGCAAACGAGCTGATGGCGCATACCTACAGCCACCTCTATGGGCTGCCGACTACGGGCCTCAGGTTCTTCACGGTCTACGGCCCCTGGGGCAGGCCGGATATGGCGCTTTTCATCTTCACAAAAGCCATTCTGGAAGGCAGGCCGATAGATGTCTACAACTACGGCAAGATGAAGCGGGACTTTACTTATATAGACGATATTGTGGAAGGTGTGGTGCGGGTGATGGACAATGTCCCCCAGCCGAACGCCGCTTATGCCGATGCAGAGTTTCTGACTCCGGCGCAGAGCCCTGCGCCTTATAAGGTCTATAACATAGGAAACCACAGCCCGACGGAGCTGCTGTATTTCATAGAAGTGCTGGAGAAGTGCCTGGGCAGGAAAGCGCAGATGAACTTGCTGCCGATGCAGCCCGGCGATGTCCCGGCAACATTTGCGGACGTGGACGCGCTGATGAATGATGTCGGCTTCAAACCTGATACGTCGATAGAGGTGGGGATAGAGAGGTTTGTGGGGTGGTACAGAAGTTATTATGGTATCTTAGATAATTGATAAGGGTAAACCCCCGGCTATGCCGGGGAGACTCCCAGAGTTTGACATATACAGGAGTCGTCCATCATTCTTTTTCAGGAACCGCACAAAGTTTCTGAAAAGGAGGAAAAATGGACGACTACAAGAGTCTATCGCATACAAGCTGGGAGTGCAAATACCATGTTGTGTTTATCCCAAAATGTCGCCGTAAGGTATTATACGGTCACATCAGAAATGAAT
>JBDKUN010000038.1:0-31640 GCA_039679675.1 Armatimonadota bacterium | reverse complement strand
CCTTTGCTTGCTGGGTCATCGATGCGTTTCCTCCTACAAAAACAGCATCGGCATATCAACCTTTCGGTACGATTCTTAAATGAGGCAACGAATCACTTTCGGTACGATTTTAGATGAGGCAACGCGCGATGTTGAGTTAGCCACCTTTGAGGGCTATAATCTAAAGAGTTCTAGTAATGGCAACCCTCTATATTGGGAGATATAATATGAAACACGTAGAACCAGATAATAACGAACTTATCGGGATACTTCAGAGTGCAAAGAGAGTCTTTGTCTTCACAGGAGCGGGCATAAGCAAAGAGTCAGGGCTGCCTACATTCCGTGATGACGATGGCCTATGGAAAAAGTATGATCCTATGACGCTTGCGACGCTCGAAGCATTTACGAAAGACCCCGTGCGGGTTTGGAATATGTATTTGATGAGGCATCGCCAGATCTGTGAAGCACAGCCAAACCCGGCGCATATAACACTTGCGCGGATGGAAGAGTATTATCCCGAATATCTGCTCTCTACGCAGAATGTAGACGATCTGCATGAGAGAGCAGGAAGCCGCAGAATGGTCAAATTGCACGGCGATGCAATGCAGATGCGGTGCATGGACTGCGGAAGAGTGTTCGATCTACGCAATAGGAGCTTCCCTGATGAGTTCACGGTGGAGACGCTGCCGAAATGTGCGGGATGCGACGGGATTTGCAGGCCAAATATCGTTTGGTTCGGAGAACTTGTCCCTCAGGAACCGATGATGAAGTCTATTGAAAGCTCTGCAAACTGCGAACTGATGCTGATTGTGGGCACATCAGGCGAAGTATCCGGCGGATACGGATTTGCGCAATACGCCAGGGCGAACGGAGCGATAATCGTAGACGTGAACCCATCTCAGAGTAATTTGACACAATACGCATCATTCTGGATATCCGAACCAGCGGGAAAAGCGCTGCCGGAATTATTCAAAAAAGCCACTTTATAGCATATACACATATACTGCGGGAACTATGCTGCAGATAATCGTATTATGGACGTATTCCTTCCGTTCCCGCAGTATATGAAGTTTTCGTTTGAAGCATCTCTCGCGCGGTGTTTGCAATGCCGTCTGCATTCAAACCTACTATCCGCTTGAGCGACTTCAGCGATCCGTGTTCAATGAACTTGTCACACATTCCCAACAGCTTCACATAGGCTGTAATGCCTTTTGATGCAAGAAGTTCGAGAACTGCGGAACCGAACCCTCCGAGCGTCGTATTATCCTCGACTATAATAAGCCGTCCGCAGCGTTTTGCGGCATCAAGAATGGCCTGTTCGTCCAGTGGCTTGACGAACCTGGCATTAATTACCCCGACATTATAACCTTCCTCAGCCAGTGCTTTGGCGACCTCTATTGACTGATACACGGCAGTCCCGACTGCGATTATGCACAGGTCATCTCCGGGGCGCATCTCTTCGGACTGGCCTATGGACAGTACTGACGGTGGTTTTCGGAGATACTCGGTCGGGCCTCCGCCTCGCGGATAGCGGATGGCGATAGGGCCGTCATGAGTAAGGGCTGTGGCAAGTACATCTCTGAGTTCATTCGTATCGCGCGGTGCTACAACGGTCAAGCCAGGAATATGCCGCAGATACGAAAGATCGAAGACTCCGTGATGCGTAGGTCCGTCTTCCCCTACGAGGCCAGCTCTGTCGATTGCAAATACGACAGGGAGGTGCTGAAGACAGACATCATGTACAATCTGATCGTATGCTCTCTGCAGGAATGTAGAGTAGATGGCTACTACTGGCCTCATACCTCCCGCTGCAAGGCCGGCTGCAAAGGTTACGGCGTGCTCTTCAGCTATACCGACATCATAAAACCGGCCGGGGAACTTTTCAGAGAATGCAGCGAGCCCGGTACCATCAGGCATTGCGGCAGTGATAGCCACAATCCTTGGGTCTTCTTCCGCAAGCTCGATAAGCGTCTCCTGAAACGCCTGTTTGAATGCCACATACCCGTTTCCCTTTTCTATCTTGCCGTCGGATATGGTAAACGGTGGAATCCCGTGGAACCTCCTGGAGTTCGCTTCAGCAAAATCATAGCCCTTGCCCTTTACAGTCAACACATGCACCAATACCGGCCCGTGTAACTTTTTCGCATTTTCTAACACTTCTTTTAGAAGGGCGATATTGTGGCCGTCAATTGGGCCCAGGTATTGAAAGCCGAATTCCTCGAACATAACACCTGTTTTTGATCCGAAAAGGTGAGTGACACCGTGGCTGAGTCCCTCGGCGGTACGTGTAAGATGCTTACCCAATGGATGCTTTTCAAGGGTGCTTTTTGCCCTGCTCTCCAGGCTGCGGTAAAGCGGAGCCATCCTCAGCTTTGCAAGATGGTAGGAAAGAGCCGTTACGTTCTCCGCAATAGACATTTCGTTGTCATTGAGAACAACAATCACATCCGTATTGAGGTCCTGGGCATTATTCAGTCCCTCGAATGCCAAGCCTCCGGTCATCGCGCCGTCGCCTATTACTGCGATGACTGACTCTTTTCCGCCTCTTAGATCGCGGGCTTTTGCCAGCCCGAGCGCCGCGGATATGGATGTACTGGCATGACCCGATCCGAACGCATCATACTCTGATTCATCACGCCGCATAAACCCGCTGAGCCCGTCTTTCTGACGGAGCGTCGAAAACTTACCGGCACGGCCAGTCAACAGTTTATGCGGATATGATTGATGGCTTACGTCCCAGAGTATTTTGTCCTGCGGAGAATTAAAAACGGAGTGGAGCGCTATAGTAAGCTCAACAACACCGAGATTCGAAGCAAGGTGCCCACCATTACGAGAGACAGTGGTGATTATTTTTTGCCTCATTTCCTCTGCGAGGACTGCCAACTCGCTCTGGCTGAGGCCCTTAAGGTCGGAAGGTGTCTTTATGCGGTCTAACAACATGCAAAATATCGACTCTCTAAATATTCAACCTACAGATTTTCGGCTGTTTAGCTAAAGACCAATTGTATATCTATTATTGCCGAAAATATCTTAAGAATTTCAGGTGATACCCGAAGCTCTTTAATTGTAACTCCTGCCTACGAACCGGTCAAGCAAGCTCGCTAGAAAACAGCCAGGCGTTTAATAGATAGTGCGCTTTTACCCAACAATTGGTTCCTTTTTCTGCCTTAAAGAGTTTCGAATAATGATGTAACAATCCTACGGACAAATAGCAAGTCACTGATAATGCTGTATCTGTTGGCTTTACGCTCAAACTCGAAACTCTCCCGGAAGGAGTTTTGACTGAAATGATATTGCTTGCCCGTTACATTAACCGTCAAAACTCTGTAAATGTTTGTATTTGCTCGTATGAACGGTAATATAGCCCAGAATTTGATGTCGGCAGGGAAGGAGTTGATGATGAGAAGACTAGCGATGGCGGCTCTTGTTACAATAGCCGTTATTTCATCGTCGTATGCAGCAACAAGCCATGCACGAATGCTTAGAATGCTGGCTGAAATGGACACTGTAAAGCTTTTCTTCGGAGGGGGATTTGTATCGACGGTCTCGATAGGTCGGTCATCCCTTGGACAGCATATACCTCTAGTAATTATACACGACCACAACGTACCGATTGAGTCTACTGCCCGAATGTTCGTGATATGCCGGCAGCACGGCAACGAGCCGGCATCTACCGAAGCTATGCTTGGCGTAATCCGCTCCTACTTTTCCCAAACGAATAACTGTGACAAGGATCTGCTGAAAAAGGTCACTATACTGATAGTGCCGATGATGAATCCTGATGGCAGCCTGCGTAACAAGCGCAGAAATGCAAACGGAGCAGACCTGAACAGGGATTGGTTGGCCCAATCGCAGCCTGAAACGAGGGCTGTAGCCGGTGCAATACGGAAATGGCAGCCGGATCTTATCATAGATGCGCATGAGCTGGATGAAAATGATCACCAGCGGGACTTTATCGAGTGTATCGGAATTCGTTCCGGTGCTGATCCGGTACTGATTTCGAAATCAGTCGAGATGCAGAAACTGATCAGTGCTAAACTGCTTACTTACGGGATCAAGGCGGCCGCAAAATCAGCTAGATACAGGACCCCTCCGCGTCTGGCACACCGGTATTACTCACAGAAGCGGGGTACCATGGCGATTTTGGTTGAAACCAGGCAATCCGGCCGACGTGCATATAACTGCAAAGAACGCGCGAGGATACATATGATAACCGCAATGACAGCAGCGCGATACCTTGCAGGGAACAAAGACAAGATACGGCAGGAAATCGCACAGTGGTGGAATGGCCGGTCAAAACCCGGTTTTGCATATAGAGGCGGATATAAACGTAATAGCGGGAAAAAGGGCCAGTAATATTAAGAAAAAAGGGATGTGGCCTTAAAATAATTTTGCAGGCCACATCCTGTAGGGGAATGGTAGCTCCTATCTAAAAATGCTGTTCAGTGGTTTATTGTCTTTTGATGGTTGTTGAGTCAGCACCGGATACTGGACCGCTTTGGCCGCCTTCGTATCCGCCGGTTATAACATCTATCCACAGGGCCTTAAGTGTAGCTTCGCCTGTAATATGACCACCGAGGTTAACAGGCATCCCTTGCTTCAGATCAGAGAATGAGCCTTTTATGTTCGCGCCAACCCTCGGTCTGATCAAGATGCTTGTAGCGTTATCAACACTGACGGTGACAAGCACTTTTTTCAGCGTCTCAACCTGTATTTGATCTCCGCTTACCTGTGTTATAACACCCTTTATGACTGTAGGGGAGAACTCTACACGTTTTGCATTGATAGAATCATTATTCTCGTCACCTTGGACACCTGCCATATAACCTACCCGGAGATCGTTGATGGTTCCCGCGTAGCCATGTGATAAAATCCTCGTATTATCAGTAAGCCAGATATTCCAGGTTTTATTGGTATCCATGTTCGTCAGCGTAAAACCTTTATCGGTAAGTGTAGTAATTTTCCCGTTGATTCGCGGCTGTGAAATGACTACGGCTCTCGCTAATCTGGAGTTGTCCTGTGCAAGAGTAAACTCGATTCTAGCAGGATCACCGGTTTTAACATCAGTGATAACCGCTTTATTACCTCTTACCATGACCCTGGTTTCATCGGTGACAGTGAACGCAAGCTCACCCAGTTTGGTCTGAAGAGTGATGTAATTAGCATCGACTTTTGTGACAGTGCCCTCGATTACGCTATTCTGAGCATTAGGTGCCTTCTTCCCAGGCTGTTCACCTGGCCACCACTGAGCACCTCGATTACCGGAAACAGGCTTTACTTGTGCAGATGCCGCTACTGCTAACAAAAGAGACAGTACGACAACTACCGCTGCCATTTTCCTAAACATTTGCTGATCTACCTCCTAAAAGCAGCAATTATTTTACTTACGTATTGACGTAAAGCAGGGGAACATGGTTACAATTTAGTGAGGAGGGAACAGGGAATAGGAATAAAATGGTTCGATGGAGATTAGTGCTTCGCGTAATGATTGCCCGGAGGCTGCAACCAATCAGTATTTATCTGCTTCTCTTTTAGCCTCTCTCAGAACTCCTAAGATATTATCGACAGTTGAAACCCATGGCGTTGGCAAATTCGGACGCCCTGCCAATATGTCTTCGCGAAGCTGTTCCAATTTAGGTATAAACTCTGTTGCTTTTAGGCTTAAAATAAGACTCAAAGCAATTTCCGAACGGTATTTATCCTCGCCAGACAGCCATTGATCAAGTACAATCATTACTGCTTTCTGTAATTCAGGAGTATATAACCGGATTTCCCATGCAATCCTGATAATAAGCTCCTCATTACTTTTTTTGTATTCCCCACTTTCAACGAGGTCGTCATATATCTGCGTCAGCCATTCTTCTGCTTGTTTTGCAATTTCTGTATCCATAACTAGACTATCATATTCTCCTTAAGAATTACGAAGGTATCCCATCATAACTTTCAGCACTGCCCTCTTCCATAGTGTTCGTCGAGGTAGGCGTTGATCGCTTCATCATCGTCTGCGATCACCTGGCCGTCTTCGGTGATGAGTGTGGGCACGCCGGACTGGCCTGATACTTCGATCAGTTCCTTACGTTCGGATTTTATGGTGGGAACGTTTATATTTATGTAAGTAAGGCAGAGATCGGTCATCTTGGAGCGTACTCTTGCGCAGTATGGACACCACTCGGTCTGGTAGAGCTTCATCATTCCGATTCACCTTCAAGATCCTCTAAATAGTGCTTTACGCCGTTAAAATCGTTATAGCTGCTGTAATCTGCATCCCAAAACTCAAGAGGTACGGGTATTTTCCCGCTGCCATGAGGGGTATCGATGACATATGTAGGGCATGCAAGCCCGCTCAAGTTTTTCCTGAGCTCGGTCATTATCTCGCGTTCTTTTTCAAAATCAGTCCTGAAGTGTCCTGCGCCTGCTACCGGATCGCATCTGTAGATGTAGTAAGGACGTACACCCTTCTGGACCAGTCTGGAGAAGAGTTCATAGAGCGTGGCGTAATCGTCGTTGACACCAGCAAGAAAGACAGTCTGGCTGTATAATATCGCTCCTGCCTTCCTGAGCCTTTGGATAACATCAACCGTTGCATTAGTAAGCTCGAAAGGGTGCTCAAAATGAATGCCGATGTATACAGGCTGTTCGACTGAACGGATGATGTCCAGTTTCTCGTCCGTCACATATTCTGGAGCTGAAACAGGGACTCTGGTCCCTATTCTGATAAGTTTGATTGTCGGGAGAGCGGTAATATGTCTTACAGCACTGCGAAAGATTTCCACAGGAGCAACAAACGGATCACCGCCGGAGAGAATTACTTCTTCCACTTCTGGATGAGCGATCAGATATCCCGTCCAACGTTCGATGTCCTCTTCGTCCATCCTGCCGTTTTCGATATCGGAGACCTTCCTTCGCCTGGTGCAAAACCGGCAGTACGCGGCGCACTCAGGCGTGAGCAGGCACAATACCCGGTTGTTGTATTTATGTATCAGCCCGCGAACTACTTCATAATCATCCTCATGGAGCGGGTCCGCTTCCTCAAATATACGTATATCGGACTCCTGCCTGGTTCGGAGAAATTGCTTTGCCACTGCCGGCACGATGTCCGCGATGTTTTTTAAATGATCCGATATTCTCTCAAGCATTATCCTCGACCATACAGGGCGACATTACTGCGTCCACCATCCCATGTATTAATTTTTTATCAAGTGAAACTACCGTAGCAAGAACGCCTGCAAGGTCTGCGTTGTCTCCCAATGCATAATAATAAGGAGTGAGCCGGACCCTGCCCGGCATATCTACTACGGTATCCAATTCCTTGTTGTAGTACTTGACTAAAACTCTTTTCCCCTCGTGAAAATGCTGCAAAACGTAAGGAAGCTCATTGAAGCCATCTAGCGCCCGGTCTACGGCTGCGCTCCACTCCATCGAAGACATGTCGTGGCCGGCTGAGACTCCCCGGCCTCCCCATGCAAGCGGTGAAAAGCCTGATGGCTTGATGATAAGCCTGCGCTCCTTTTGAGTGCCTTCTTTTATAACAGACCAGTCTTGTATGGGCTTATCTTTGAACCGGAAACCGGCAACTACGGCATGAGGCGGTACAGGCCGCGGATCGAGTATCCATGTCACCGGTATCAACTTCTTGAGTAGATTGTAATCATCACTTCTAAGAGCACCTGCCCAGTATTCCTCAAGCACCGGATGATGAAGAAGAGCGAGAAGCATCTTCTCCTCAAGATGGTGTTTATACGGCGGAGTTACTATGACAAGCCGCTTTTTTGCGGCATATGCAAGAAGCTCTGACTTGGAGATGTTCTTAAGATCGAACAGCTCGAAAAACCTGTATACGATGTCGAGCCTGATATTTTTGCCGCTTTGCTCTATATACAGCCCGCCTTCTGTAAAAACAACTTCTTCAGGCCGGACTATCCACGTCTTGAGCCCGATCTCGTTTAATTCCGCAGCGAGCCAGGACATCTCCGGTCTGTAAGATGCGGATTCGTCCGACACCATTATGGCAAGCGCGGGGTCCTCAATAGCAGAAACCGATTTGATCATCTGTGCGAAACCGGTAAGCATTCCTCTTGCCGAACCGAAAATATCGAAGCCATGCCGGGCATAAAGCATCGACATAGCATCCAGCTGCCCCATTCCGCCGGGAACTGAGTCGAGTTCTGTGATGCGTGGGCCATCATCGGTAAGGATAATATCCGGTCTGATAATCTGCGGCAGCCTTCGCTTTTGATAGTTCATGTGAGAATGCTCGATTATCGCTTCAGGCTTCCCAAGGTCGAGGTATTCATTCACCCATGGGTATAGAGTTCTCAGGTAGAGAGAGTTAGCCGCGCTGTAGAACGATAAAATCGCCGGACCGAGACGTTTGAGAATATCTATAAGTCCGCTATCCAATGGGAAAGGAGTAGGGGAAACACGCCAATTGCGCTCCGGGCGTTCTTCTCCATCAGAAATGGTCCAAACACCCATTTTCAGAAGCTCATCGGCGATATATTTGCACAAAGAACTGTCTGTACCGGTTTGCACTGCTTTTATCGTCCCTTTGTCCACCAGAGTTTATCGTTTCAGCAGTATTCTTACCCTGAAATAGATCGGGCGCAGACACATATAAAGAGCAGTGCCGGAACATAAGCCCGGCACTGCGAATAAAATAGCTTATTTAGCTTGTTTTGATGGATGCGAAGCTGCCGGAGCTTTGGCAGGAGTCTTCGCGGGAGCTGAAGCAGGCTTTTTAGCATCGGCAGGCTTCACGGCAGGTTTTGGAGCATCCTCAGGAGCTTGCGCAGCTATCGGCGCTATGTCTTCGGCAGGTATTATTGCAGGGATAACCGGGCTTTCTCTCATCCCGCCGGACATCAGGCTCTCTTTACTTTGTCCCTGCATCACTCTAAGCAACACGATGCCGAGAACTTTCCCGTCCATCGAGAAAACAGGTGAGCCGAGAATGCTGCTGCTGCTGTTCGAGTTCAACCCTATGGTATAGAACTTCCTCGGCTTTTCTACAGAGGCTTGTATACGTCCGATGGAAGCCGATATGACCCGGTTAGCAACCTTTCCCAGCCTTGTTACCGTAACCGTCTGGTCCAGAACGTCCAACTTACAGTTGTTCGTAATGTCCAGATATGGCAGCGGTTCACTCGGTTTATTGACAGGCCGGATAAACGCAAGGTCGAGATCTTTGTCCCTAAGAACGATCTTTCCGGGCAGTTCCTTGCCGTCCGCAAGCCTGATTTTTACATCCGTTACTTCGGACTTGATCTGCATTTCCTCAGTATCGCCATACATTAATTGCATAATGTCGGCAGGATCAGTGGATGACATTGATATTACGGTCAAGCCGGACGGATCTACCACTGTGCCGGTAACTTCAATCTTTTGCTCCTGGTTGTCGCTTGAGCCCATATACGATGCAGTCAACTTTAATATAATCTGCACTTTGACGATTGATGGGCCGTATTTAGCGGCTATATCTCTTCCCGAAGCTGTGTCATCAGCGATCGAAACAACAGCCGGTCCAAGAATCAGCATTAATACGATAAGCGCCAGAAGATATGCGCGATTCCATAGTTTCATATAGTCATTATCCCTTTTTCGCTGGAACTGCAGGGGATGTAGTGGTATCAGCCGCAGGAGCATCCTCTGGTGCCTGTGCGGCAACAGCCAGAATGTCTTCTGCGGGCAGCACAATCGGCATAGAGCTATCTTCATAATAGTTATAGCCGCCACTTCCCGGCATTTCCTTGGTCAGCACTATACCGATCAACTTGCCGTCCATTGTGAATACGGGTGAGCCGTATTGCGACCCTATTCCTGCAAGGCTGATTGAGTAAACCTTTCTCGGCTTTTCCACTACAGCTTCAATCCGCTCAAAACAGGCGGATATAGCTCGGTTGGCGACCTTTCCAAGGCGGGACACGATAATTACCTGATCGAGTATATCTGCCTTTACGCTGTCTTTCATATCGACGCACGCAAAAAGAGTCGGTTGTTTTTCAGTAGGGCGAAGAAACGCAAGATCAAGGTCTTTATCCCTTAATACGACCTTTGCAGGAATTTCTTTGCCTGAAGCCAGAAGGAATTTTGCACTTGTAATCTGCGAAGTCTCGTTGCCTTCTTCATCATCATAATAGCCTTCGTATTCGATGTCGGACTTGGATACGAGAGTCAAGCCGGATGGGTCGATTACTGTCCCTACGACTTCCATTTTATACTCTCTGTCTCTCGATTCTCCTCCATAGGACGAAGTTAATTTAAGAACGATCTGAACCCTTACTATTGATTCGTTCCACTTGGTACAGATTGCCCTTCCGTTCGAGGCTTCGTCTGCGAAAGCAAAAGTCGACAGCGCCGAAACACACGCCAGAATAGTAATACAGGTTGCAATACGCCGGGTTATCCAGCTCTTCATCGCATTCTCCTTATGTGATGTTCTACTTGCCATTAGTCCAGTCTGTTTCAAGCTCGACGAATAACTCATCTATACCTCTTCGGACCTGAAGCACAACGTGCTTATTCTTCCGCTCGGCGATCTGTTCCATCTGTTTTTGCAGATCGTCAACGCTGTTTACCTTGTTGCCTTCTACTGCGCAGATGATGTCGCCAACGGACAACCGTCCGAGTGAAGCCCATCCACCCTGGCTGATCTCGTCAACATAGACACCGATCACATCTTTCTCAAGATTCTGGCGGATACGGTCTTTTTGCGTTATGTCGCGAACTGTAAACTCGAAGTTATCATCCCGGTATTTCTTCATCTCACGAGGAAGGGGTGGGGACTCTTCAAGCTGCACAGTGACTTTCATTTCATCTTTGCCGCGTATTACCGTCAGGTCAGCGTTGGTTCCGACTTTGTACTGGCGGATCATTGCAGGAAGGACTTCAGTATCCTCCGGCTGGCTTGCAGGGATTTCCTCGCCGTCAAGAGCGACAATCAAATCACCGATCTTGAGACCGGCCTTCGATGCAGATGAGTTCGGGTATACCTGTGTGACTCTGACGCCCGTGCGGTCTCCTATACCAAGCGCATCGGCAATATCTTTCGTAATGACCTGCATTCCGATTGGCAGATACGCCTTACGAACCTCTCGTCCAGGGTCCTCAATACTTTTGATCCCTACTTTGACGACCGTGACCAGCCGTTCGGTCCCTCTGTCGAATGTTACAAGTACAGGCGTAGGCTCAGTCTTGTCTTTGGTAATCTCCGCGGTAATATCAGCCAGATCTTGAATATTCTTTACCGGCTTTCCGTTCACATCGATTATGATATCTTCCTCTTCAACGGAGGGTTTGGCTTCGCCGCATGGCCCCCCCGGACGGACACTCCATACAAGCGCTCCATCCTGGTTTGGCCGCTTACATTCACGTGCCTTAGCGAAGGTAATGTTGTTTACACACATACCCCATTGCTTGAGCTCGCGTGGTTTTAGATAAGATTCAGGACGGGACTTGGTAGTTAACTTTAGGGGAAGTTCCTTCCCGTCACGGAGGACAATAATGCCCACTTCTTTATCTACAGGCAAAGCAGCAACCATCTGGTTGAAAAGAGGTAACTCCTCGGCAAAAAGGACTCTGACGTCATTATTACCTACGCGGACGATAATATCGCCAGGTTTCATGCCTGCTAATGCAGCAGGCGATCCATCCAAAACACCGCCGACCAATACACCGTTTTTTTGATCGGATCCCTTGAGAAGCGGCTGGATATTAATGCCAAGCCATGAGCGGTTTATCTTGCCGGACTTAATAAGCTCTTCTGCAACCGGACGTGCGATAGTGCATGGGATAGCTCCAGCCATGCTGCCCAGCCCGATCTCATTTATTCCAACGATCTCACCTTTGCTGTTGACCAGCGGACCACCCGAATTACCTGGCTGTATGGTAGCGTCATGACCGATCCAACGCACCATCGAGCCGACATCTTCACCATCCAGGGTCATGCTACCGAAAAAGTCCGGCATAATCATCTCGGTATTGCTCACGATTCCCATAGTGACGGATTGAGAAAGAGCAAGTGGGCTTCCCATAGCAAAAACTCTATCACCGACTCTCAGTGCTGCAGAGTCTCCCCACTTGGCCACAGGGAATTCGCTGTGCGTGGATGTCGGGCGTAGTTTGATCACTGCAATATCGGTCAATGGATCGGTGCCGATAAGGTCTGCTTCGATCTCCTCTTTGTCGGACATCGTGCAGACGATCCATTTCGCCCATCCCGCCACATGGTGGTTGGTAACTACATAACCATCTTTGCTTATGATTGCGCCGCTGCCTACTGACTCGCTTTTGATCTCGCGGCCCTGATCATACTCGACATCAGCTACATGGATGCGTACCAGTGAAGGTTTTACCGCGTCAATTGCTGAATCGATCGACTTGCGTTCTTCACTTGATAGATCAGCGAAGCTGGCAGCCGAAAAGGCGAATACTGAAAGCAGCAGTAACAAAATAACTGCCGGCTTTCGAAAGGTTGTACAGCCTGATTGTACCAAGAATGACCCTCCTTAGAATATGGTGCGGAATTATTTCCACTAATCATGGATTAGTCACATACTATAACCCTTCCTTCTGAATAACATCGCGAGAGAAAATATTTTTGAGTTTGAACCTGGACTAATGATTGACTAGATGGTATTTCTGGCTATATACTTCAGTGCAAAGGCTTGTTAAAATATTTTTGTTGAAATAATATTTATCACTCGTTATATCAACTGCCAAGACTCTGTTGGTCATATGAGGAGGAAGGAAATTGGAGGGCATCCGACTGGAAACGAACACTCGCGAGATAGAAGAGTATAAAGTACTCGATGTAACTGGCGAAATTGATGTTTACACCGCCCCGCAGTTCAAAGAAGCCGTGAATCAGATTATCAATTCAGGACAGAAAGATCTGATAGTCGATATGGGGCATGTCACCTATATGGACTCCAGCGGGTTCGGCACTCTACTTTCGGCGACCAAGCGACTCCGTCCGGAGGGCGGCACTGTAAATCTTGTAGCCTGCAACAGCGCAATCGACAGAATGCTTCGAATTACCCGGCTGAATACGGTGTTCGGAACGTTTAAGACAATAAATGAAGCACTGCAGTCGGTTAAATCGGAAATATCTCAGGAGCAGTCCTGAAAGCAGCGTTTTGACCGGTTTTAATAATTACGGATCAATCCAACAAGCTTACCGATTATCCGGCAGCCTTCATGGTCAGTGATTATCGGCTGATATTTCGGGTTTGAGGCAATAAGCATCACTTTGTCTTTTTCAAAACGGACTCTTTTGACTGTTGCCTCTTCTCCCAAAAGGACTGCAGCCAACTCACCGTTTTCGACGCTTTTCATCGGTCGAATTATGACAATATCATCCGGCAGTATAGCGTCTCCTACCATGCTGTCACCGGCGATTATGAGCGCGAAAAGACCATTTGAATGCCTGGTCATCTCTTCCGGGATAAGTAGATAGCCTTCGATGTTTTCTACCGCCAAAATGGGGACTCCGGCGGCAATAGTACCGAGAATTGGGATAGACTCAGCGCCTTTTTTCCTCGTCGGTATTGGGGAGAGCACCTGAATCGCGCGAGATGTACTCTCACGCTTAATCCAGCCTTTTCTTTCCAGCGCGTCCAGATGGATCGTGACGCCGCGCAGGCTGGATATGTTGAGAGCCGCCCCAATTTCTCTAATAGAGGGCGGAAAACCCTTCTCGCTTATGTAGTTGATGATAAAACTAAGCACTTCCCGCTGTCTCGCGGTCAGCTTAGCCTGTTTTGCCTCAGTGCCCATTTCTCTTTGATTATATACTAGACATAAGTCTACTGTCAAATGAGCTGTCAGCTCATACTACCTCTGAATCTCAGGGTCGGTAAAAATATCGCACTCATCTCTACTCTTTGTGGAGAACTCAGAGACGACTGCGCCTTCTTCTCCTGCCTGGAACCAGTGGAGAGTGTTCGGGTAAAGTGTATACTGATCGCCGGGGTTAAGCTCTACTTCATGAAACACTGTGTAGTACGGCTCATGCCCCGTCGGCGGCTTACAGGCCGGGTTGGGAGTCGGTTCGCCCTCTACATAAAGGTAAACCTTGCCCCACCGGCAGCGGAATGTCTCCTCTTTGCCAGGCCCACCAGCTACTGGAGGATGCCTGTGTTCAGGGCACGTCTGTCTCGGTGTAAGCGCCATTTCCTTGGCACAGACTCGTTCGGTATTGACATATATGACCAACTCCAGCCCTGAATTCTCAAGATCACCCAGGCCGAAATCTGCTACTTCGATATTTTCGATCTCATCGGGACGAAGCGCGATGCATGCTTTTTTCATGTACTCAGCCGCTTTCGCGCGATACCAATCAGCATTATGCTTGCTCGACACTAGACTAAACCTCCACCACTATCGATTCAATGCCACCGGACTTGAGTGCTTCCAGTTGCCGCACAATCATCCGGCTAAGTTCACATTCCGGTTTCATACCGCATATTTTCTCAAGAACCGCATCCAGCCCGGCAGTCTTCAGCATCGACTGCAGCTTGACGGCAGCCTCATCTTCAGGGTTGTCATAGAGCATTGCCGCGGCAGCCGCGAGGCTTATATTCTTGGGAGATATGCCGAACTCGCTCGCGAGCTTCATGCCGCCGATAAGCCTGTCGTTTGGGCCGAGCTTCCTGATCGGGTCCCGGCCGACTCTCGCAACCGTATCACCCAAAGCAACATTCGAGAACCTGTGCAGAAGGTCGTCTATATGGGCCTGATGCTCCTCTTTGGTAAACCCGTTCTTCTCAATCTGCGCTCTGCCGGTCTCATCCAAGACACCTTTTACGATTGAATGCACCAGTGGGTCGGCAACCGCCTGATATATATACTCATGGCCTCTCAAATACCCTAGATAGGCAAAAGCCGCATGTCCCAGGTTGTGAGTAAATAGCTTGCGTTCGACGTAAGCGCCGAAATTGCCCTTCGGTTCGAGCCCGACTATCTCTGGAATATCTCCTACAAACCCGTTCCGGTCCACCGGAAGCTTCTTATAGGCCTCGACATGCACTGAAAGCGGGTCTTTTTGCCTCTGCTCATCCGTCATCACCGGGACCATCCGGCTTACGACCGACTCCACTATGCCGATTTGCGAGTTCATATACTCTGCATGCTCTTTCGGCAGATGCTCACGAATGTATCCGCGCATGATGTCCTTCGCGTTCAGCAGGTTCTCGCAAATGATGATGTTTAGCGGCTCACTTACGCCCTGCTCAGAGCGGAGGAGGATGCCTTTGGCGATAGCGGGAGCCACATGTTTCAACACATTGACTCCGACAGCCGTGCAGACTATCGAAGCACTTAAAATCTCGTTTGCTACGGCATCTATGTCCTTGCCGTTTACTGCTCTTATTTTACTTATATTGACCGTTTCGGGGTTGTCACCCACTATGTAGATCGGGTAAGAGCCCCGCTTATTTATCAGACTGACCAGTTCGTCCGATACATCGACGAACACAACTTCGTAGCCGGATTCATGAAACAGCTGAGCGATGAATCCTCTACCGATGTTGCCGGCTCCGAATTGTACTGCCTTCATTACCCCAGCAACTCCGCCTTTTCCATATATTTGACCGTCTCATCCCAGCTCTTCACGCCGGTCGTCGCGCCCATCGCGCTCGCGCAGATGGAGCCAGTGGCGTTACCGAGCCTGCCGCATTCCTCCAGGCTCCAGCCCTTAGCGACACCGGCAAGGAAACCGCCTATCCATGAATCGCCTGCGCCGCAGGTGTCCACTACGTTTGTCTTGAATGCCCGGCAATGTATCTCGACATCCTTATTCTTCAGGAAGCATCCCTCCGCTCCCATCTTGAGTCCGACAGTCTTGACTCCTTTATCCATAAAGAACTTGGCTATGTCGCTGACGCCCTTCTGGCCGGTCATCAACTGAGCTTCGTCAATGCTCGGAAGGAAGTAATCCAAATAAGGAAGCGACGGCTCAAGCGTCTTGTAGCAGTCTATGGCATCGTTCCAAACGGTGTCGAGGCAGGTAATTACGCCCATCTCTTTAGCCCTTTTGAGAACTTTTGCCGTAGGACCACCGTCAAGACCGGGCATGACGAACGAACCGGCAACATGCAGGATGTGCGACTGCTCTATGATGGAAAAATCGACATCATCGATAGAAAGCGAACCGTTCGCGCCTACATAGTGGAAAAATGCCCTTTCTCCGTCTGGCGCAACGATTACGAAGCTGAAAGATGTGCCGAGTTCAGAGCTTCGCATCATCCCTCTGGTGTCGATGTTGTTTTTTTTGAGGCTGCCGAGTATAAAGTCACCGAAAACGTCGTTTCCGACCTTTCCGATAACCCCGACCTTCATTCCAAGCCTCGCGAGGGTTGTGCCGGTGTTATTGGCGCATCCGCCAGTAGCGAGTTCTACATGCTCTACTACCTGAAGCTGCCTCCAGTCCGGCATTCGCTCAACTGGTTTCCCCAATGTGTCGGCAACGAATATGCCAAGACAAGTTACATCAAGTTGTTTTTTGTGATTCAGCATTTTAATCCCATACCATCAAACTCTGGCGTTCAGCACAAGTATATCACCGCCAGCTTCTTAGTTAAAGCTTTTTTGTTGACTAAGAATATTGGTGTTTGGTATAATTTGAGTGCTACAGTACGCCCCCTTAGCTCAGGGGATAGAGCAACTGCCTTCTAAGCAGTGGGTCGGCCGTTCGAATCGGCCAGGGGGCGCCAAATATGGCGGGTGTAGCTCAGCTGGTTAGAGCGCCAGGTTGTGGCCCTGGAGGCCGAGAGTTCGAATCTCTTCACTCGCCCCAAAAACCAAATATACTATGCTGGAAGCGTCTGAGTATCAGGCGCTTTTTTTGTGGGTATTACGCTGTCAGGAACAGCAGATAGGGGATTATTGTAAATGTGACGAATACCTCATATAATAAATCTTCTTTGATTCATATATTTCGAAGTGTTATAATAATATGTGGCTGGTCAGAGCTTATATGGCAAGTTTGCTGATCGGAGAATCAGTATGCATGTTGTTAAGGTGCAAAATGTAAATGTTGTCCGGCGCGCGAGGTTTAGTCACCTGATTGCAGCCGGAATATGTGTGCTTGGGGTAATTACAGCTTTGCTTATAAGGACATATTCGAAAGGTGCTATGTCGCCTTTTTGGTATATCCCAATCCACACAATCATTGAGTTTACCAGTATAGTCGTAAGCATCGCCGTATTCGTGGTAGGCTGGTATGGCTATCAGCAGAACCACAACCGGCGAGACCTGTTTATTGCAAACGCCTTTTTGGTCATTGGCATTTTGGACTTTATGCATACGCTTTCTTTTAAGGGTATGCCTGATTTCATTGGTGCAAATACTGTAGGCAAAGCGGCGGCATATTGGATATTAGCACGGATTATCAGCGCTTTTACACTGTTAGGTACCGCATTCATCTCACCTGATACGAAGAGCAGGTGGCTAAAACCTGGGATTCTTGGATCAGCATCAATTGTTTTAATCGCCGCAGTAATCACCATCTTCCATACTTATTCAAAAGAGGTCTCTGAACTTATTTACATAACAGGGTCAGGTATAACTCTGTTTAAGATTATGCTTGATTACTTAGTCATTGGTGTCTATCTGATTGCTTATTGGGCACTGGGCCGGAATAGTGAATCACTCATAGACTCAGGTGCGATATTAAGAACAGCGATTATTTTCGCAATCGGCAGCGAGCTTTGTTTTATGCTCTACCAAAGCCCTTATGATACGCACAACTTGATCGGCAATATTGCTAAAGCTGTAGCAAACTATTTTGTACTCCAGGCGCTTTTTGTTTCGTCTCTTCGCAGGCCGTACGCAGAATTATCGCTTGCTAACAAGCGGCTCCAGGAATCATTCACGAGTATTGGTGAAGCACTAGGATCAGGTCTTCAAAAGGAGTCAACACTGCGACAGATAGTAGTGCTGACATGCAAGATGTTCAATGCAGACTCTTCTGCGATAGGTGAAGTCAAACCAGATGGGACAATCGAGATTGCCACATTTGAAGGATTGGGTGATTCCCATCCGTTTGGTATTTCGATCCACGAATCTCTGGCAGGCGAAGTGTTTGCCACAATAAAACCTAAAGTTATTTCTGATCTGGCGACTGAAAGTAAGCACAGGCACTCCGAATTTGCAAAGCGCGGAATGCGTTCGATTATGTGGGCTCCTATCGTAAGCGAAGGCAGATCTGTCGGCGCCATATATGTCGGTTCATCAGAAGTAGGTAAGTTTACTGATGGTGATGCGGATATGTTGACAGCATTTGCGCGTCATGCCGCCATCGCTCTTGCGAACTCCGAACATTATGAGCACGAGCACCGGATTGCAGAGAACCTGCAGCGGGTACTTTTCCCACCCAAGGACTTCGAATATGGTTCGATAAAGATCGCAGGTAAATATGAACCGGCCTGGGATGAAGCCCAGGTGGGCGGCGATTTTTATGATTATTTCGATCTTGGCGATGGAAGAATCGCTATTGTTCTTGGGGATGTATCCGGTAAAGGGCTGGATGCGGCAGTATACACTGCTATTGTGAAATATTCCTTCCAGGCCTATACCAGAGAAGGCCTTACACAGGCTGAATCGCTCAAAAGGATGTCGGATTCAATGTATGAGCGTGCAGAGCGCAACGAAATGCCTGATAACATATTCGTTACGATGTTCTGCGGGATACTTGATACCGAAACAGGCCGTCTGGTGTATTCAAATGCCGGACATGAACCTGCTATAAGGGTTTCATCAGCCGGAAAAGTGACGATGCTTGAGCCTACCGGCCCCGTAATAGGCGTAATAAAGGATGCCAAATACATCGAGGATGAAATAACCCTCGACACTGATGATATTTTTGTGCTCTACACGGATGGTATTACTGAAGCCAGATCCGAAGGCAATATGTTCGGGCAGGAAGGGCTCATAGAAAGTATCAAAGAGTGTGCAAAAGGCTCGCCTCAGGAGATAGCACAACACATCCATGAACGTGCCTCTCTTCAAGCGAAAGGCATCGTTCAGGATGATGTCGCTATTGTAGTTATCAGACGGTCAGCAGATGCCTGACCATGCTATTTGACGTTGATTAGGCCGGAAACCGAGAATACCTGGTCGCCGACGCGAAGTTCCGCCAGAATTGGTGTTCGTGACTGCGGCGCCGCAGGCGGTTTTACGCGAAATACAGCAGCCTGCTCGCTGTCTTCCTGCAGTATATACAAATCCTTACTGTCCTGCGACCATCTAAAAGTCCAGTCCTTAGGTAAACTCAGTTTCACCCGTCCATGCATCTCACTTTTCGTATTGTTCTTTACAATTACAGAGATTCGGCTGAAAGATCCGCGTTCCAGCGGAGAATTACCTGTATCGAGCCTTATCTCATAGGCTGGAACGATATCGAATGATAGAAGAGAGGACGCAACTGTTGTATCACCCGTCCTGAGCTCAAGCCCAAGAGCGGCGCTTCCTGCGTGGGTCGAGTGCGGGACAGATGTGCGGAATATGGTACTGTAGCTCTTTCCGGGCTTGATACCTTCCGTGCGGATCAACTGGCTTCCAAGTATTTTCGATGTCTTTCCCTCGCCGCCGATTACAAGTGTATCTATGGGAACAGTAGAAGCTCCCTTGTTCTTGATGGTAATCTTGGCTACCAGTTCTTCTCCGGGGGCAATACGGGAATCCCTTAATTCCATGCCGATACTGAGAGGCGCATCTGTCGAGGACTTGGCAGTAGTCAGATCAACTGTCTGAGTCTCGCCGAGCGGTGCGGCCGGAATCCAGATCATGTTTTCACCGCCAGCGCCTACAGCTATCTTAAGCCCGATCTTTTTCCCGTTTTTCAGGTCAAGCCCTTCTATAGATGTTCGGGGAATGGCAAGTTCATATATATAAGATTTGTCGGCAGAGCTCGTTTTAAGTGTGAAAGCTGTTGCCTCGGCTGCTGCAAGCGGGTATCCGCTGTTTGCAGTTGTCTTTTGAGACTCATAACGGCTTACTGCAAGTGTTGGGCTGCCTTCCGACTCAGAAGGTCTGACTACGAACTCGTAGTTGTCCATTCCGTGGAACCAACCGTCATTATTCGCATCAAGTGTCACAAGCAGATCAGTAGGGGTTGTAGACTTGGATGCGATATAAAGATTATCACTGTCCCAATCGACATACACCGAAGCTTTCATGTCGCCGTAGTCGAATTTATAGAAAGTATCCCACTCACCCTGTTCGATCATTCCATCTATATCAGGAGTTCTTTTGAACAGGCTGGTCTCCTGTTTGACTGTTGGTACCGGTGGTATCGCTACTGGTGGCAAAGGCGACTGTAGAGGCCGAGAGTCCTGCTGTTGTATCTGAGGTGCTGCAGGAAGAACCTCCTGTGAGAGAACCTGCCCTGTAGAACATAATAGAAAGACCGGTACAAACGCATATAATAACTTCAAATCTGACATACCTCCCGAAAGATTGCAAGAATATAACATCCACCTTAATGGATAGACGCAATATAACTCTGCTGTTTACTTAAAGATTTTAAGCTACATAACCTGCCTTTCTCACCAACGTGCAAATATTAAATAATTTCTATTGTAGAGCTTTTAACCGATATGATATAATTAACGCTAGAGGGCTAGTAAAAGAGGCCGTTTCCAGGGGTGAAAGATCATTCGAAAACCGTTACTTTTTAAATATGCAACCATATTGGTTGTAGTGTTACTTGTAATATTTGTCTTGTTTCAGAAGCCTTATGTCCGAAAAGAATCGGGCGCTCCTATAAACACACTTTCTCAGCCGAAGCCTGAAGAAGTTCCCGCTCAAGTCGCATCGCGGTATAAGGAAATAGCATCGCTGGTGAATGAGAACAGGCTCCAGCAATCTGTTAATGAGCTTTCGTCTTATGGCTCTCGCGTTGCAGGATATCCGGGTTCCCAAAAAGCTGCAGAATACATAGTAAGTGAACTCCGCAAGACAGGTATCAAGGATATAACTACTGAGCCATTTGATGTTACTGTACCGGTAGATAATGGCGGAAGTGTCACTATAGCAGGGCACAGCTTCAAAATCTACGGGATATGGCCGAACCTTGTACGTACCTCGCAGCTTCCTCCTGAAGGAATAAAGTGCAACCTGATTTATGCCGGACACGCGGCGCTTCCGGATTTTAATGGAAAGAACGTCGAAGGAAGCGGTGCTCTGGTTGAGTTTAATTGTGGGACTGAATGGCTGAACGCTCCCCGGCTCGGTGCGAAGCTGATAATCTTTGTGGAGCCGGATACGACTATGCGAGGAGAGGCGGAAGCTAAATATAGTGCTATTCCTCTGTCGATTCCAAGGTTCTGGATCTCGAAAAAAGATGCCCAAGCCGTCAAAAAGCTGATAGCTTCAGGCAAAGCAAACAATGCTGTAGTTAAGTGCAGTATGCCCTGGAAGCGGGAAAAAGCAGACAATATAATTGCAAAGATAGAGGGCACTGATCCAAAGCTTAAAGACCAGATCGTAGTAATCCACTCCTATTATGACGGAATGTCCGTAGTCCCCGCAATTGCTCCGGCCGCCGATACAAGCTGCGGCGTGAGCGCAATGCTTGAAATGGCGAGAATACTAAAGCAGGTTCCGCCGAAGCGCACAGTATGGCTGATTTCCACAAGTGGGCACTTTATGAGCCTCGCCGGGATGCGTTCCTACATAGACCGCCATATGTACGAATGCCGTAAAACCGGCAGCTTCGATAAGATAAAGATTTGGTTGAATAAAAGAGGATGCCATTATAAAGTTCCCAACGCACCAAAAGTGTATCTCTACCTTGGTCTGGACCTCACAAGCAGGACAGAAGGCGTGGGGGTTATGTATAAGGGCTACTTCTACGATATGCGGGAAGACCAACAGGGTAAATTCTCCGATATCGCAACGAAGTGCCGTGAACACAGCGCCAGAATTGCAAGCACGCTTGGGTTCTCGGATTCGGCGGACAAACGATTTGCCGACTGTGTTAACCAGATCGGCGGTAAGTCATGGCGGAATTATATTCCGGGTATGATCGCGCTAGATACTGAGCCTGTAACGCTCGCAGGGGCGATGGGTTTGTCGTTTGTCAGCATAAATGACGCTCGCCCATTCGTAGATACACCGTTTGATACTGTTAAACAAGTCAATGTTAAGAACCTCGCCAAGCAGGTGACAATGATCTCCTGCATTGTCGATCATATACTCCGTGATCCGGTCAAAAAGCAGGGCGATAACAAGCCGTTTACTATGCCGTTTACGGATCCAAGCACATTCTCACGGCTTCAAGCGCAGGGTGGGCATGCCGAACTTGGCGGCCAGGCTGTTTGCTTCGATCCGAAGAGGAGTTTCGTTCCGAACCTTCCCGTGCCTGATTGTCTTGCTGTTGTCAGAAGCTACAACAAGTCATATATGGGTGTTCGTGCGAATATGATCGAATCGACTCTTGATTATGGCCGGTCCGCTGAGTGGAAAAAGAAGAATCCTGAGCAGGTTGGACGGTATAAGTTCGCCGGTGTCGCTCCGCTTACAGCTTATAATGCCCCCGTAACGACATCGATCGGAGCTTATAAAATCGACCCGGCAACAGGAGATATTATAAGCGCTCCGGACCAGGGCGTTTACGGCGAGTTCTACCCGACTGAGATAAAAGTGACGACTGGAGTTAAAGAAACTCCTATCATCCTGTTCAATTGCGTATCGAGTTCCATATACGATCTGCTCGACCCTCAGGGGCTCTGTGCTCTTTCCACCATGGACATTTACGATGGGATAACGAACGGCAAGCCGAGAACATTTGGTTATGCGCTGGCGGTCCCGGAGCCTCAGAACCCGCATATCGAAAATATGGCGGTGATATTCTCCAGCAGAAATGCAAGACTGAAGATGGTCATGGGCTCAGGCCCTGCAGCTACCCGGCTTGTACTAATAAACTCCAAGTTGGATAAGCGGGGAGCTCTTTTCACAAAACCAGAAGCTGCTGAAGGCAACGGTTATGATGTCGGTAACGGCATCACGTTCCAGAATACCGCTCTGAAAGTGACTCAAGACCTGTGGAACCTCGACGAGTTCAGAATCCAGCGTCTGAAAAAGTATAAGATTATCAATGAAGGTCTTGATACCCTTCATAACCAGGCGAAAATGGAGATGGCAGAAGCGCAAAAGGCACTGAAGGTCAAAGATTATGCTGCATTCGACTCATGCTGCCGTGCTGCCTGGGGTTATGAGATACGAGCTTATCCGAGTGTTCAGGCCACAGCAAAAGATGTTGTAAAAGGAGTTTTGTTCTATCTGGCGCTTATGCTGCCGTTCGCTTTCTTTACAGAACGCCTCTTGATAGGTTCAACAAAGCTCACCTGGCAGCTCACGTGGTTCTTTATAATATTCCTATTGGTGTTCTTCATCTTCTGGCAAGTCCACCCGGCATTCCAGATAACGATGAACCCGTCGATTGTGCTTCTTGCATTCATCATGCTCGCGCTTTCAAGCCTTGTCATAGCTCTTGTTGCCGGCAGGTTTGATACGCTGATGAAAACGTTCAACCAGCAAGTCGGTGGCCTACACAAAGCCGATATTGGAAGAATGAGCGTTGCAGCAGCCGCTTTCTCGCTTGGAATATCGAACATGAGGCGGAGAAAAGCAAGGACCATTCTTACATGCATCACGCTGATCGTTCTTACATTTCTAGTCCTGTCTTTTACGTCAGTTGTGCAATCTCTCAAATTTAATAAGATCCCTGCAAAACACGACGATGGCGCTTATATTTATAACGGAGTTATGATCAGAACGCCGATGTGGGATCCGCTGCAGGAAATCGCATACCAGTTGATGGATGACGAGTTCGGAGAAAAGTATCCTGTAGCGCCTAGAGCCTGGTATTTTGGCTCACAGCTTGGAGAACAGTCGTTCCTGACGATAGAGCGCGGCAATTTGTCTTTCGATGCTAAGGCTGCAGTTGGTCTGACACCTCAGGAAGCCTCCATTTTGGATTTGAACGGCAAGAATAAGTCAGCCATCAGCTCAGGTGACTGGTTTGGTTACCATGCAGGTAAGAAGATCAAAAACTGGGATGACTCTTATGATATAATCCTTCCTACCAAGATAGCTGAAGCATTGCAAATCAAGCCAACCGATATTGGTAAGGCTAAAGTGAGCTTTGCTGGTATCGAGTATACCGTCACCGGCATTATCGACAGCAGTAAATTCAAGAAAATTACTGATCTTGACGGTGAATCATTAACTCCTGCGGACTTTATCCTGATGAGCAAGATGTCAAACCAGACAAAAGGCGCAGGTGATGCAGGGTTCAGCCAGTATATGCACATGGAGCCTGATTGCTGCTTCTTCGTGCCTTATAAGACGCTGATGAACATGGGCGGAAACCTGCGTTCTATCGCCATAGGGTATGCATCTGCTGATGATGTTCGGTATCAGCTCGACAAACTGATGCCTAGACTTGGCCTGAACCTCTATGCAGGGATTGGCGATTCCATATATCGCTACAGTTCAATCGGATCGTCTTCGGGTAAGGGCTTTAACTCAGTCTTCATCCCGATACTTATAGCTTCTCTTATCGTGCTCAATACCATGCTTGGGTCGGTATATGAGCGTGTCAAAGAGATTGGAATATTCAGTTCAATAGGCCTCGCGCCTAGTCATATAGCTGTGCTCTTTATCGCAGAGTCTCTTGTATATGCTGTTCTGGGTGCCGTCGCGGGATATGTGCTCGGCCAAGGGGCGTCCAAGATACTTACTATGACAGGATGGCTTCCAAACCTATATTTGAACTTCTCATCGAAGTCCGCGGTCTGGTCGACAATGATAGTCGTAGTCGTGGTAATAGCTTCGACGATTTATCCGGCCAGAAAAGCATCTCAGGTTGCGACACCTGCAATACAGCGAAGTTGGCATGTGCCTGATCCGGTCGGAGACCTCTGGCAGATAGCCCTTCCATTCGCTGTAACAGGTGAGCAGGCAAAAGGTGTAAACGGATTCCTTGCCGAGTGGTTCAGAGCTTACGAAGATTACTCCATAGGAGATTTCGTGACTGAAGGTGTAGCTACGGATACAGTTGATACAGAACACGGCAAGGGTTACTGCGTGAAATCAAGAACATGGCTTGCACCTTTTGACCTGGGAGTCAGCCAGATGGTTGAGTTGATGACGATACCTACTGACATGGAAGATGTATACGAAGTCAAAGTAAGCATCACCCGTGAAAGTGGAGATGTTTCCAACTGGAAGCGTGTAAACCGCAGGTTCCTGAACACACTTCGAAAACAATTCCTTATCTGGAGAACGATGAAGGAAGAGGATCGAGAGAAATATCTCGCCAGTACAACAGCGGATAATGATTTAGAGGCAAAGGTATAGTAGAGATTAGTTCAATACTAATGAGAATAAAGTGAAATTCTGGATGCTGAAAATAACTTCAGCATGACGTTATGCAAAGATGTCACGTGAGGATGAATTGGCAGACGAAGAAACAATAAAAGACAGCGAACAGCGCCAAGAAGAGACGACGCTGACAGATAATGAAGAGAAGAAATACGAAGACGGTTTTACTATAAAGACCGTTATCGGTGCGCTTTTTATCGCTTTTGTTATGCTTCCGGGTGCAATGTACCTTGGACTGGTGGCAGGCGGTTCAATGGGCGCTGCCGCCCAGTGGGTGACCATTGTGCTTTTTGCAGAGGTAGCAAGGCGGTCGTTCATCCCTCTGAAACGGCAGGAGATTTACATTCTGTTCTATGTCGCTGGCGGTTTATCAAGTGTAATTCTTGCTGATAAAGGTATATCAGGCGGACCTTTCGGTACTCTGATATGGGACCAGTATCTTGTTCAGTCACCACTACAGCCTGATATAATACGACATATTCCAAGATGGGTGGCGCCACCACCGGGTTCAACAGCTCTTCTTACACGCACATTCCTACATCACGATTGGCTATTGCCTATCGGGCTTTTGGTATTAGGACAAATACTAGGAAGGTTCATGTGGATTGGCGGCGGGTACGCCCTGTTCAGGCTTACATCCGACGTCGAACGGCTGCCTTTTCCAATGGCTCCGATTGCAGCAGCAGGTGCTACGGCACTGGCTGAAGCCGGAAGCAAAGAAGAGTCCTGGAGATGGAATGTCTTTTCAACTGGTGCAATAATTGGAATCTCCTACGGATTTCTATACTTGTTTATCCCGATATTTACAGGTATGTTCCTATCGAAACCGTTAGAGCTGATACCGATTATGTTCTTCGACCTGACGCCGAACACGGAACGCATTCTACCTGCTGCGCTGACTGGTATATCTACGGATCTAGGCTCATTGATGGTAGGTTTTGTTCTACCGTTCCCGATAATTCTCGGCCAGTTCATAAGCTCTGTGGTATGTCAAATAGGAGTAAACCCGATTTTGTATCACAACGGGCTTTTACCTAAATGGCGCTACGGGATGGGCACTATTCCGACTCAGATTGCAACCCAGCTCGATTTCTGGATGAGCGTAGGCGTTGGAATCGGACTTGCAGTTGCGGTAATCGGTCTTGTGACTGTTATGAGTACGGCTGCAAAGATGCGTAGAACTGCACATCATCCGACGATGAGCAGGACAATTCCGCGTGGAAGGGGCGACTGGTCAATATGGCTATCGCTCGGAGCCTGGCTTTTTGCAACTGTATGCTATATTTTGCTGTCCGGTTGGATGCTCGATTGGCATAAGGGGATGATGTTTTGGATAATCTTCTTCGGAATCATCTGGACACCTATAAACTCTTATGTATCCGCTAGGATGATCGGTATTACCGGCCAGGGAGTCGGCTTCCCGTATCTCAGAGAAGCGACCATCATAAAGAGCGGCTATAAGGATATGAAAATCTGGTTTACGCCGCTTCCGCTCCATGATCTTGGGATATATGCACAACGCTTCCGCGAAGTGGAATTGACTGGGACAAAGTTTACGAGCGTTATCAAGGCTGAAATCCTGATGTTCGTAGTGATTATACCGGCGAGCTTCCTTTTCTGGTCATTCTTCTGGCATACGAGTCCCATACCATCGCCGCAGTATCCGTTTGCACAGAGGTTCTGGCCGCAGAGAGCCACAATGGAGTCAATTTGGTGGACTGCGAACAAATCCGGTGCTGATAACTTCCTTATGGAGGCTTTGAAACCGAAAGTAATTGTCGGAGCGGGAGCAGCTGCTTTCATAACATATGGAGTATGTGCTTTCTTCAAGCTTCCGTTAATGTTTTTCTATGGGCTGGCATTCGGGGTCGGAGCACTGCCGCATGGAACTATTCCAGCTCTTGTCGGCGCGCTTTTGGGACGGTATTACTTCGCAAAGCGGTTCGGCACGACTCAATGGTCTCAATATGCGCCGGTTCTTCTGGCAGGGTTCTCTTGCGGTATGGGGCTTTGCGCGATGCTGGGTATATCGATGGCTCTCATATCAAAATCCGTATCATATCTGCCATTCTAGGGAGTTTTGGCTGTAGTTGTATATGATTGGTTGTTTAGAGAACAGCCAGAAATCTATAGGAATGACTTAATGAGTCGACTCGTATTCTAATTGTGGTTAAGAATATAGAACGCAAAAATATCACTACCGTAGGGTGGCAGGGTATTACCGTGGAGACTCCTGATGACTGGGGGTTAGCGGCTTTTTCGGGGGATTCTGAGAAAGGTTACCTGCGTGTGGATAGCCCTATCGCGACATCGGTTGAAATACGGTGGGCTGCAGCGAAGTCCGCTCCGGATCTTACCGGACGCGCAAAAGATTTTCTTTCTCTAATGAAGAAAACAAGCCGCAAGCGGAAGTCGAAGTTCATAAGTAAGATAGACGCAAAAAAGAATGCTGAGCCTGGAACTCCGGTGAAGTTTACGTGGAAATCGGACCGTAACGGATACGGCAAGCTGATGTACTGCCCGGATTGTGGGCGTGTAGTCATCTCGCAGGTAGTTGCGCCAAGCGAAGAAAACTGCACATCTAGAGCTTTCGATATCGTAGACTCGATAAGAGACCACGGTGAACCCGGATGGCGTGAATGGTCGATTTTCGGAATTAGGGCGGCTGTCCCGGAGGGGTTTAAACTTGAAAAACAGACGCTTCTTTCGGCTTATACGCTGTTGAGATTTAAAGGGCGGTCGGGAGAGATCACGATAGAGCAGTGGGGGCTTGCTGAGAACCTTTTGAAGAAATCTACGCTTCAAGAGTGGTATAAGAAGGACTCTCTATCGCAGGTGAAGGGTTTCAAGGTAGTGCTTGAACCGGTAGAAGAACCCGGTCATACAGCTATGAGAATATCAGGGCAAAGGGTGGGGCTTGTCAACTCCGTGAAGTCAATTGCCAAATCGATCACGCTTCGTCCGCTGCCGGTACAGTTATCTGGCTATGTGTGGCACTGCCCTGAGGTAAACCGGCTTTTTTCTATAAGGCTTGTCAATAACGACCCTGCGTTGATTGAGAGCATTCGTGAAAGAATGTTCTGCCATGAGGATTAGCTTTGAATAGACTTTCGCAGAAGATCGCGAGTTATATACCGTTTATAAAAAATCAACAGCCGCCGCCTCGACAGGAAGCACTTTCGTCGAGGCCGGTAAGAAACACGCTTGTACGATGGGAAAAGACAGAAGAAAATGAAGTCATGCTTCTCATACCTATGAGAAAAGACCGGATGGCTCGATTTATGAGCCGGATAATGAAAATACCTGATAAAGATAGACAGATAATACTCGACGAGATCGGTGGCAGCATCTGGGAGATGTGCGACGGTAAAATGGATCTCAATACAATAATCAATTCAGTAGTCCGTGGTCACAAGCTGACTAGGCGGGAAGCAGAAATATCGGTTACGGCGTTTTTCAGGATGCTTGCACAGAGAAACCTGATTGCGCTTGCAGTGGGAGGCAGTAAAGGTGCCGGGCAAAAAGCAAAAAGGTGACATCGGGCGGCAGGTCCATATGCCTGTTAGCCGGGCGTTTTTAATCAGCCTGAAAAATATTCAAATGCGGCTTGGCAGGTCGGTTGTTACGGCTTCGGGCGTATTTCTGGGCATTGCGTTCCTTGTTTCAGTGTTGGCGCAAGGCCTGGTGGAGTGGCCGTTGCCGCCGAAGGATATACAACCGGGGTATGCAAGGCTCGATGGCGAGTTCGAAGGGCCGGGAGACTATGAAATATGGAATCCGGTCACAGTTAAAGAAGCCTCTGCTGCGGGCGTGCCTGATGATGTAATTGCAAGGATATCCGGTGGAAAAGATATGTTGAGTCTGAGCAAACTGGCAGAAGCGATGAACACTATCAAATCCACTGATTCAAGATTGAAGAGAGCGCGCATCCATGTAAGCGCATATGATAGGATTCTTAAGTCAATCGCAAATAAGAAAGATAGCGAGTTTATTACGGCAAGGATGCTCAGGACGAACGGATTGCCCGAAATGGAGATCGACCGGATCGCCAAAGGTGGGACTGTTGTAGTATCCGATGCTAAAACAGCCTCAGATGCTGCAGTATCTTCAGTCAGCATGCTGGAGAGAAGGCAGCAGGAATACTCGATATTCAGGTCAGTTCCCGCTAAGGCGATAGAGAGCCTGGGCAGGGATAAAGCGAAGACTCTCGCCGATGTGCTTCAGATGTCTGCGGACAGGATGAAAACAAATAATGCCCTGACTAAAGCAGCGCATAAATCTCATGTATTGCTCACGAACAAAGAAGGCAGAAGAATAGCGGTAGACCTGAGTGATATGAGATCTGCTGGCAAGATAAAGATGGTCTCGGGTGATATAGTCCTTGCTACGGACGCTGCTGGTGCAAACAGGCAGTTGTGGCTGGTTATAATGTCGCTTTTGGTATGCACAATCGGGATTACAAACGCGATGCTGATGGCGGTTACAGAGAGGTTCCGGGAAATCGGGACCATGAAATGCCTGGGTGCGCTGAACAAGTTTGTCGTTGAGATGTTTTTATTCGAATCTGCCATGCTTGGCGGATTGGCATCTGCTGCCGGGGCGATAGTTGGACTGCTTGGGACATTGATTCTGGCGGTCATTGGAAAAGGATTCGGGATTATCACGCAGATTGCGATTCTGGATGTGTTGAAGCTATTCGGAATAGGAATAGCAGCCGGATGTCTTGTAACGGTAATAGCAACAATAGCTCCTGCAATAAGAGCCGCGAAAATGCCTCCGGCAGCAGCGCTTAGGACTGAAGTTTAGGTTGATGGAGATAATGAGCCATGTCTAGCAATGAATATGTAGTTCGGACGAAAGACCTTTGTAAAGAATTCACGATGGGAGAGACAACGCTTCTCGCGCTGGATAACGTGCATCTGGACATCAAGCGCGGAGAGTATATATCCATCATGGGTCCGTCCGGCTCAGGTAAATCGACTTTGTTCAACATGATCGGTGGGTTGGACAAGCCAACCACCGGCACTGTTTTCATAAATGATGTTGACATGGCCCAATTGGACGCGCAGGAGCTTGCTTACCTGAGATGCCGTACAATAGGCTATATCTTCCAGACCTTCAACCTGATCCCGGTCATGACTGCGCTTGAAAACGTGAAACTGCCTACGATCTTTGCAGGAACACCGGATCATGAAGGCAGCGAGCGGGCTATGCAACTCCTTGATCTGGTTGGACTTGGGAAAAGATACCATCATAAGCCTTCCGAGCTTTCAGGAGGCCAGCAGCAGCGTGTAGCTATTGCCAGATCATTCGCAAATGACCCCGCGATCATCCTCGCAGATGAGCCGACAGGTAACCTTGACCTTAAAACAGGCAAGGAGATCATCGACCTTCTTCGTAAATTGAACAAAGAGCAGGGCGTAACGATTATCTCGGCCACTCACGACCTCAAGATGCTCGATGTATCTGACAGGATCATCTGGATTAGAGACGGAAAGATCGACCGCATAGAAGACAGGTCGAGTATCGAGCTGAAAGTCGGCCATCTCGAAGGCGAATAATAGTACAAAAAATAAGGACGCATCGTTGCGTCCTTGTCAAGGAGAATCTTCCGGCCGGGGCCATCCGTGGCCCTCAGCCGGAAGCCTGGAGTCGGGAGTACGGAGTCTTTAATCAGGATTTAGTCTACCGGATGTATGCATGTAACTTTATCCAGACAAACATCGTCGACATCTCCCATTAGATAAGCTCCATATGGCGGGACAAAGGACAGGTTTTCTATCTTCAGCCGCATTGACTGTTCTTTACCGTGTCTGTCTTTCCAGATAACGTTGCAGTTGCGGCCTACGTATGGCCTTGCTTCAGGTATAGTCATCAGTGAAACCTCCCCCCAATAAAAAAGCCAGGCATGCCGAAGATCCGCACCGTTTTGAGAAGCCGGGAGGCGTTTGCATTTACGGCATCTCAAGACGAAGCGCATCCAATCTACTTTCGGCAGCCTGGCGACCATGGGAGGAAGATCCCTTTAGGCCCAGTAGCTTTGCGTCCCCGCCTTTCGACGGGTTTGCTATTATCGCTGTAGCGTCTTACATATAGATTCTGCCGTATATGCGCAGAAAGTAATACTGGGAGTCTTACCGGTTTTAGTTACAGAGTTTTGCCAGTTGATGTAACGAGTATTAAGCATTGTTTTAGGCAAAACTCCTTCCGGGAGAGTTTCGAGTTTGAGTGTAAAACCAACAGATACAGCAGTATCAATGACTGGTTAGGTGTCC
>JBDKUN010000037.1:0-3510 GCA_039679675.1 Armatimonadota bacterium | reverse complement strand
CATTCGGAATAGGTGACAAGGAATGGTACAGGTCTCCATCAGTGATAAAGTGCATCGGAAGCATCGCTAAAAGGATGAATGACCGTGCATTTATACTGGACGGAGGAACAGACCACTATACCTACTTTGAAGGCCAGAGTATAAAAGCAGGTGCACGTGTTGCCAATTTGTCCAAAGAGTCACTGTCCGGCTTGGAGGCCAGAGTCGCTGTAAGTGATCCATCCGGTAAGAAGGTATATAAATTTAACTGGGAGATATTTACGGGGCCAGGTGAGATAAGGACAGTAGAGAAGTCATTCAAGCCGGTAAAATGGTCCAAAGACGGCTTTTCAGTGACCACAGAGCTTGTTTCCAACGGCGAAGTCATAGACCGGACTGTCCATACAGCTAATGTATGGGTTCCGAAGAAGGTAAAGCACTTCATAACCATCAAAGACGGTGAGTTCATGCTGGACGGCAAGACCTGGCGGGCTCATGGTATCAACTATATGCCTTCATCCTGCATTGCGGCGGAAAGCTGGGATTATTACGAATACTGGCTTAGTAAACAGTCCTATGACCCGCAAGTGATCCAGCGTGACCTGATGCATATCAAAGACATCGGGTTCAACTCCATAAGCATCGGCTGCTATGACAACAGTTCCGATACGCAAAACCTCGCAGATGTTCTCAGACGTGCCGATATGCTTGGGCTTAAGGCAAATGTTGCCCTGAGGCCGGGTATGCCGCTTAATTTCGAGTGGAAGAAAATCAAGGGTATCATAACAGATAACAGGCTCATCGAGAATGATACGGTGTTTGCCTATGACATAGCCTGGGAGCCGAGGTTTGAAGGGCATGATTACCGTACTCGTTGGGACTCTGACTGGGAAAAGTGGGTCATCGAGCGGTACGGCAGCATAGAAAATGCTGAAAGAGACTGGGGCTTCCCTATTCCGAGAAACAAGAACGGCAAAGTCACAAACCCATTTGCCGAACAGATCAATAAAGATGGAGAATGGCGCCGGATGGTTGCCGCTTACAGGCGGTTTCTAGATTTTCTATTATATAAGCAGTATGACGGAGTAAAGCGGCTGATACGCGCTATCGACCGGAACCATTATGTGAGCTTCAGAATGGCGGAGTCTGCAAACCCGACATATTGGGCAAACGGGGAAATACCCTACGATTTTCCGTATCTGTCTGCCGCAGTCGATATTCTTGAGCCGGAGGGTTATGGCCGCAGAGGTGATTGGCAAAATGTTAAGCCAGCCATGTTCGAAACAGCCTATGCAAGGTGGGCTGCGCCTGATAAGCCTATGATATGGGCGGAGTACGGCGTAAGCTCCTGGAGCAATTCCCAAATGGAAAATACTGCCGGTAGTCTTGAGCGTGTGGCAGAAGATTACCGGAATTTCTACCGGATGATTATCGAGTCCGAGGCCAACGGTGTCTTTTTCTGGTGGTATCCGGGAGGTTTCAGGTGCGGAGAGAACAGCGACCACGGCATGCTCGATCCGGACGGCAGCGAGCGCCCGGTAACTAAGGTTATACGAGAGCTTGGGCCGAAGTTCATGGCGATAAAGGGTCACAAACGCGCAAACTATTGGATTGAGTTCGATCGGGATAAAAATCCGCGCGGTGTTCCGGCGGTTTATGATACCGCAAAGTCCGAGTATTGGAATGCAATAGATAATGGCAAGACACCGGGGCTCAAGACCGCCGCTACAGGTTCTGATTCTTCAAGTTGTCCGCTTACCGCTGTGGGCAACGTAGCTTCTAATGGGTCTAACCCACTCAAATATCTGGACGGGGCAATAGACTCCGTCAAAGTTATGAATGCCGATGGAAAATGGGTCTCTGTTGAGAAAGGCGGAAGCGTCGAGGTCGATCCGAACAAGCCCGTCATTGCAATGGTCGAGCTTATGAACCTTGGGGAAGCAAAATGGATTGCAGCGAAGGGTAAAGGCAGGGTTTTAGTAGTGGCGGAGAGTGAGAAGAGCCCTCTCAGCACGCCCATTCCTTACAGTGTAGGGCATCTGCAGCCTGTTAAAGTTAATAATGTAAAGCTGGCAAGGTCGGGTCTTGATGCACCGACAGAGGTTACTCTGACGCTCTTTGCAGATAGCCGTGCCAGGTTCGGTGAGAAGTTCAAACTGACATTAAAACCGAAGTTTTAGTTTAGATATACAAGGAAGTTGAGCATGTATTCTTACAGATGGAAGTTTGCCATGTATATGTTGGTGTTTTCAGCGGTCATTGCTGTTTTCGGTGTTTCTGCTTATGCGGCTGACAGGAATGCTGCGCTACTAAGGTCAGGGCTGGAGGAATATGACTCCACGCTGGTGGACTCTCTCTCAAAAGAGCTTTCATCCACCGGATATACAGTCCAGGAGATTAGTCTCGATAACCTATGTGACGTAAAGTTTCTCTCCAGGTTCGATCTGCTTGTACTCCCCGACGCAGGCTCATTGCCGGTTGGGTCAGCTAAAGCGGTCAGCGAGTATCTGTCGCACGGGAAAGACATTATCGCGTTGAATGCTCCTGCATGGCAAAAGAGCCTGCTCAACATGAACGGACAATGGATGACGCTCAGGGATTATCAGATAAAGCATGCCTCTGCCGAACCTGAAAACATTTTCTTGAGCTTTACGCCGGACAACATGCTGGACTTATCCCGTTCGAGCGGTAAAATAGATACTCAAGCAACGCATGAATTGTCGAATGATTCCGCTGTACCGGGCGGGCATTCACTGCATGTAACGGTTTCCAATTACTCATCCTGGGACACCTATGGTATTACTCCTAAAAGTAATCCCTTCGCTGGCGGCAAAACCTTGACGATATTTACGGCCAAAGGTGGTGAGAGTACCACCCAGTTATCAGTGGAATGGCAGGAAAATGATGGTTCCAGGTGGATTGCCGTAGTGCCGCTTGAGTCAACATGGAAACGGTTTGTGCTGGGGCCGGAAGATTTCAAGTTTTGGGAAAGTACGCCGGGCAGAGGCGGAAACGGCGACTGCTTCAATCCTGAAAATGCTGCGAAGCTGAGGTTCGGTCTAGCTGAGACGCACACGAAAGACTTGAAATACGGAAGGCATGATTATTGGATCGGCTCGTTCGGGACAGAAAAGATGTCAACGGACTACAGGCAGCTACTCGATGCAGTCAACCCTTCGCCGCTTGAGATCATAACCCCATCATATAAGTTCTTCGACTGCAAGGATGTAGGCAAACTCTATGTGAGAAAAGACCAGGTTATAGTCCCCGCTTTGGATATTCCCAATGCTTCTCTCGTAAGGTCAGTCCAGCCGAGGCCGTCGGGAGGGGGCTTCGACAAGGGCCGCACCTGGAGATGGATTCCTCTTATTGAAGCCAAAACAGCAAAGGGAGAATGGCGCGGAGTCCCTGCTGCAATGATGATACATACGGACGGGCCATATAAAGGCGGGGTATGGGCATCATTCGGAATAGGTGACAAGGAATGGTACAGGTCTCCATCAGTGATAAAGTGCATCGGAAGCATCGCTA
>JBDKUN010000036.1:0-5583 GCA_039679675.1 Armatimonadota bacterium | reverse complement strand
TCAATCGTTCGTGGATCGCAGGAAGCATATGAAAAGCAGTCATCCATCTGCTGCAGGAACTGGCCATACCCTGACCGCTTGACGATACCGTATATCCCCAGGAACTCCCGAATATCCCACCAAAACTCGACCTGGCCACGACATACCAACGGTACGCCTGGACAATCTCATCGCTAGATTCATCGAGCAGTTCACGACATTGCAGGTATTCCTCGCGTGAGTATGGAGTGAGGCTGATATAGTGGTAGAGTTTACCGAATTTCTCCGGGTCACGGAGGACTCGAAACAGGTTGACCAGGCCGGAGTCGAGATCATTGTATACCTCTATCTCTGACGGCTCTTTGTAGAACAGCAGAGATCCCCCGCCGCCGAATGGCTCTACATAGATGCGGTGCTCAGGGAAAAGCGGAGAAATACGTGCGGCCATATGTCCTTTACCGCCAAACCAACAAATCGGGGATCTCATTGTATCATTACCTCCATACGCAAACCTATGTTCGCTCGTCAATGCACACATTAGCACAGCTTGATCTGAGATGCAAGTGTGGGTTTGTAGAATGGAAAAGAGGATGTTATAGGGGTCCGAATTGCTCGGACCCCTATAGATGTTTTCGCGCGGAGTCAGCCGTTTATGTATTCGATAATCCCCTCAGCAATTGCACTTGCTGCGAGATTCTGCTTCTGATCGTTAATCATGACTCCACAGTCGTTTTTATTTGTGATGAATCCGGCTTCTACCAGGATACATCGTTTACAACCGCGAGCTGCGGATTTTCGGAGCACATAGAACCCTGTAGAATAGCGGTCCAGATCGCTCTTGACACCTCGGCTGCTGAATAGGCCTGAGAGCGTTAGTCTGTGCTGTACCTTATCAGCTAGATTGCGAGACTCGGCAATGTCTCCATGGTACCATGTCTCTGCCCCGTTCGCAGACGCAGATGCAGCCGCGTTTGCGTGAATCGAAACAAAAAGGTCATCCGAATCGACTTGTTTCACCCGGTCCGGGAGGCCTACAAAAACATCGCTCTCGCGTGTGAGTATGGTCGTGTGTCCCGCAGCACGCAGAAAATGCCCTACCATTTGAGCTATCTGGAGTGCGATCACGGATTCCTTGTGTCCGGCAGCGCAGGCCCCGGGGTCAGTCCCACCGTGACCAGGATCGATGATTATTGTTTTCACTTTTTCAGTCTCTTGACGTTGCCGATGAGGTTGCCGTATGCGCGGATCAGGGCATCAAGCAGTTCACCTGCTGTTTTTTCGTCCAGGTGAACTCCCTGTGTTTCTACGACTCGCTGGATTTCCTTTATTGCAGCCTCTCTACGAACGTTCTTATCGGTGAGAAAATCGATCAGGTTCGAAACAGCATCAGCGGTGAGGAATTTCTGATACTCCGGATGCTTTTTCCAGACAGGACTCTTTAGGATAAGTCCCACCAGGAACGGGAGAAGAAGATTGACGATAAACTTCAGTGTTGTTGGTTCGATGTGCATTTACGTCTCCTTTTAATGTTTTCACGACCTCTTTCATGGCTTCAGCGGCTTGATTGTGAGCCGCGCTTGAAAGGGCATCGTGCGTCCGGTGCTCCTGGAGGAGCGTCGTGAGTGTTGCCGATATGTCGCCCATCGTTTTGGCGAACATCTCGGTTTGAGCCTTTGTTGACGCTGCAAGGGATTCTCCGGCTCGATCGAGATTCAGGATTTGTGCGTCGACGAGTGGTTTGCCAATGATCCTAACTATCGTGACTATTGCCGTCCCTATTGCGCCGAATGCAACTATAACCGTTGAATCTGGTACCTGCATCACCTGCCTCCTAACGGATAATAAAAAAGCCCCTCCCGAACGGGGAAGGGCTGTTATATTCAGTGAATCAATCTATGGTTTAGGAGTTTTGATAAAGCGATTTCCACGAGATATTGCTTGTATACCAATCGGAAACGATGAGCTGTGTGCGGTTCGAGCTGCTCGGAACGACAATTTGTATCATATAGTCTCCAGCAGCCGGGAGGCTAAACGATATTGAGCGATTGTAGCCTCTTCCTGCAGACAAGCTCTTTATGCTCTCTACCATGCTCAAATCAGACACTCTCATCACCTTTACCGAAACATTCCCAACGTTTTCAACGATAGGGATAGTTATTGTTCCGGCCGATTTAGCGGTGATCCTTTGCAGAAATGCCCTTGTGCAAACCCCAGCGCTATCGTTCGATGAAAAATGCAGTTCCCCTTTCAGTGACGGATGGCGGGCAACGTACAGCTCGGTATCAGAATTAGCTACCCAAGCATCCATATTGGCGAGCGCGACATCCAGCTTCATCAGGATGAGCCAGCCAGGGCATATATTATCCAGTTTGTATTTATCGAGCGAGCTCATAAACCCGGCTAAAGCGGTAGTGACTAAAGGGTGCTGATCTTCTCCGCCCACACCGACATGCTCGAGCAATTGCGACCTGGTAACATAGACCGCAGTATTGTCTATCACGGCTGTTACTGATGATGCGCTGCCGACGCCGACTGCTATCTCCTGAACGAGCATGGTTACATCGCCGCCTGTATTTGCAGGCATATAGTCAGCGGTATCTCCGGCGTTGCCATAGGCATAGAGCACATCGGTCCCGGGGTTATCGATGTCATCCACGAATATCCCGATCTCTTTCATGCTGTATCCTGCGGAAAGCCCGATATTCGTGAAATCTGACCGCACTGTTGCACTGCCGCCTACAATGCCTATATCAGCAATATCAGATGACTGCTTTTCGCTTACAAGTGCGGTTTGTGCCTTAAAATCAGCCGGGGCAGCGCCATCACCAAGCGCCATCCTTGTAAACTTAAGCGTGCCTCCTGCTATAGCCTTTTGCATCTGGAGAGCGCCAGCGTTGGTCATTACTGCATTATACTGTGCCATAATATCTCCCTTTTATCCTTGAGCAACACACCGGCGCATCAGAATCCGGTGACTGACAATCCCGACATTGACCGTAAATGGTATATTGCCGTTTTTGGCTATCGACAGGTCATACCAGGACCGGACATTTTTCGCCGGAACCAGTGCATTTTCAAGCCTGGTCATAAAATCTTCCGTCAGCTCGATGCTTGTTGTCGCTACAACCCTAAAATGGTAAGGTTCTCCTCCATATTCGAACCATTCGAACATGCTGTAGTTGTCTTTACCGAACATTGCGTCGAGCACGTTCTTGACGGCCTTCGGCGTCCCCTGGATGCGGTGATCGGCAATAGCGCTCATGACCCGGCCGCGCTTTATTGCAATGTCCGCGGCTGGATCGTAGTCATCTACGTGATACTGCCAGGCGAGAAGATCGACGATCCGCTCCGGGATGTTGTCCAGGTTCGGAAGGAACGGCAGATATACCTCTATATCTTCCGCAATGTCCGTCATCTGCTGATCGAGCGCATCGCAGACGGCCATCAGTTGGTCATCACCCTTTATGGATTCAGGCAATAACTCGTAGAGCGAGACATCGTCAACTCGGCTGATTGCGTTATCCATCCTCCATGCCTCCGTATGTTACAGTAGCCGTGCCGGAGAGATGAGCGATGCTTGTCGCCGAAATGGCTGTGTAAGCCGGAGATGTGACGGCCGCCCGTTTCGCTCCCGCCTGGATGATTCTCGCAATGAGCTCCGACGGGTTCAGGTCCCGCCCGATTGCGGACCGCTGCCAGAGCACCCAGCCGTTAATAGCTGCTTCGACTGCCGTCTGAATCTCAGATGCCCGTGCAGCGTCCGAGTTCCTGATGTAATATGATACCTCCAGCGTATAATCGACCAGAGCTGGAGCTTTTACGGTCACCTGGTCAGTGAGCGGCCGGACTGTATCAGCCGTGAGTATCGACGTAACGGCTTGTTTCAGCTCGTCTCCCGGGAGTTCCCCACCGACCAGGAGTATATACACGTCAACCGCTCCGGCAGATGGGCTCACGACATAGACATCGGAGATCTGCGCGGACGCGCTTCTGGCCCAGTATTCATAGGCGTCTCGGGACCCGGCTACGGAAAACTGCGTCACTCCGAGCCTGATCCGCTCTCTTAAGGCATCGTCCGACTCCGCGTCATATCCTCCGGCCGATGCCGTCGTATTCGATACGGTAGGCACATATGCGACCGGGTCAACGATCTGGTCTATCTCTCCGATGATGCAGCCGTTTCCGGCTGTACCGTTAGTTACGCAGGTGGCTGGGACATCTACATACTGCTGGCCGACCGCGATTGTTGCGGCATAGTCGGTCGCAAAGTATATCTGACCTCCGGGAGTAGCCCTTGTCCCGGCAGGGATGGTGATTGCCGATGTAGCAGGAGTTGCAGCAGTGAACCGAAGCGTTGTAGCTGCCCCCTTAGGGGAAAGCCGCGTAACGCCGATCAGGTCTCCTAGCGCGTCCAGGTTATCACCTGTTGCGTAATACAGCAGGTTTTGCCGTCCTGCCTCGTCTATAAGGTTCCTGAGCACGACACTTTCGGACGCGAACGCCAGAGCGAAAAGCCGGAGCGGATCGGCCGTTGCCAGTTTTCTTTCGAGGTCGTTTTCGACGGTCGTAAGCACTTGTGACTTGACAGTCTCCGGGTCGGTATTGGCATAGGATATTTCAGGCACATATAAATCAGACATAGACGGTTTCACCTCCTGGAGTTATTCGAATGGCCACGCGGGCAGTCATCCTGCCTGTGCTATTATCCGGTTCATAAGTCACACTGACCGGCTCCGCCCTCGGTTCGTATTTTGTGATGGCGTCTATAATATCGGATGTCATCGCCGCCTGAGCGCTTGGAAGAGGATCATCGAGCACGGTATTAAGGACGCCGAATTCCCGATCTAGCGGCACGGACCCTTTAGCAGTAGCCAATATGGTTCGAACATTCTGGATGATCTCTTCGACTTCGGAAGAAGGATTGATAATTACGCTGATGCTCATGCAGTCCTCACCTTCTGGGTATTCTTTTTCATGATGGTTTGGCTGATGGCTGCAGGCGTCGATGATATACGAGCGAGCTTGAGCGAGAGCTTCATCTCAGCCAGGATTGCAGCGCCCGCGCGGGTGAACTTGGACCTGTCGACATCGACCGATTCGATAAGCCACTTCGCGCCGGCGCCGCCGATCGGCTTTCCACCGATAACAAGCGAGAGCAATTGCCCGCTACTAGAGTATGCCTGCGCCTTCTCGATGTCTGACTCGACATCTACCCCAAGAGCGGAATTAAGCCTTACCGGTATCTCTATCGCTCGCGTTCCCGGTCCGATATATTCCAAAACGGGCATACTGCCGCCGACCTCATGCGAACCTATACGCGCAGAAACGCTGTCTGCGTAACTGTCGAATGTCCGAACGAGGCTCGACGATGCTTCGAATGCTATATCGCCGATTGAACCTATTACAGCCACAGGCAAACCTCCAATAATAATCTGAATAAATGATACATACCATTATATGTAATGACACTGATTAGCATACCTGTTATACTATTAGTGTTGGAGGGTAATATGAAACCTAAGCCAATGAAACCCAGTGAGGTAATCGGAATACTCAAAAAGAATGGTTGGAGCGAGATTCCTGCAAAGGGTGGACATAGACAGT
>JBDKUN010000035.1:0-5973 GCA_039679675.1 Armatimonadota bacterium | reverse complement strand
CGATATCCATCCGTTTCTCTGCTGCCTGAGCCTCTTTCAATGGATCGATCTGGCCCATAGCCGGACCGTGCCATCTGGATGCAAGCCAGGCTGCACGGATAGATGGATCGTCGACAAAACCCGGAGCATCGACTCTTCCCTTTAGCACGGCTTCCCATGCGAACTCTTCAAAGACCGGCTGGCAGAAGTTTCGGACCATCCCGGCGCGCCAAATGAGAGCGGTTTTCCAGAATGACAGCAGCGCCGCCCTGGATGCAGAATAGCTCGCAGTGAAAGCCTGCAGCAATACCTCATAAGGGATAGAGAGCGCAGCGCCCACTTCCCTTGAAACGGACTTTACGAACGCCTCAAAAGCGGAATTCGGCCTGGTCGGGTTTGCGATCGTGATGTCCTCATTTTCTCCGAGTCCAACAACCGCGCCAGGTCCCAGCTCGTAGTGATAATCTTCGTCATACTGGCCGGTTGTGACCTTATCGATCTCCGGCAGTGACTCACCTAACGGACTCTGTGGAGTCTGACTTTTGACGAAAATCGTGAACAAACTTGCAACCACAGCGGCCATTAGCTCCGCCTCACCATACCTGGTAAGCTGCTTCAAGTTCTCGATCACGGGCGCGAGGAGTGGAACTCCCCGGTGCTGCTCCGGCCGCTCTATCCGTATCATATGGACGATGTTAGTCCGGCCGGTCGCTGCATCTCTGACCGGAATCCGGTCAAAGCCACGATCTCCTCCGAAATCCTTCGTGAGAGGATGCTGCCTATTAACCCAATAAGCGACAACCCTGCCGTATTGATCGAGCTCCGCGCCGTTATCCAGCTTTACACCCGTGGGTTTGTTCTGCGGGTCGGACACTCTATCCGCCTCGATGAGGTGTATCTTCAGCTCGTATGGTCCACCATAATCCCGCATCGGGAGCAGCGCGAAACAATCTCCGGACTGAAGCCAGGAAAGTAGCGCCACAGCCTGCAACTCTTCGAATGTATTGAGCCCGGTTGAATCACAGTCACGGGAGTTCGCCCAGAGATTAAATTCCCACTCCATTTTTCGCGCGAAAGTAGAAGCCTCTTCGGCTGTTATCCCAAGCATTTCTGCATTCGGCGTCGACTGCAGCCGGAGGCCTACGCCAACGGAGTTGTCACAGATCCTGGTAATGGCAGACCGGCCGATGCCGGAGTTCATGAAGAGGTCGCGCGACCTCTGGCGAAGGACATCGATATTCTTACTGATGTCCTCGACCGGGCTTCCACCCTGCCATTCCCAGCCGCGGGAATAGTTTTTCTTAGTCGAAGCTCCGCCCCCGGAGTAACCGGTATTGAAGAATCTTTGCGCTACCTCCTGGACAAGCGCAGCCGCAACAGCCTGCGGGTCCGGGTGTGAAGGCGATATTCGGTTTTGCTTTCGGCCTTTCTTGGGCATTTTACAAATCCCTCGGGATGATTCTCATGACGCGCGCGCCGCGACTCCGACCGGCAGATAACCTGTCGACCTCACTTTGCCAGTAGTTGATCTGCCGTCGGATCTCTGCAATATCAACGCGGGTAAGCTGTCTTGTACCTATTTTGTAGCTCTGGCCAGTGGCGACCTTTTTCTCGGCTTCCAGCCAGAGTTCGAGGTAATCTTGTGATTGTTGTAGAGTCATGCTCATACTTCTTTACCTGTTAATCAGCCGGAATGACGATGATAGAGCTCGCCAGTATGCCCATTACAGAGGCATAGCTGGTCTTCTCCGTGTCGTTGAGATCTCTCGTCATAGTGACTCTGACTGACAATCCCTGGACTGAGACACCCTTGACGGGCAGGCCTGCGTCCACGAGCTGTGTTTTGATATTCGCTGCTGGATTTGAAGTATAAATTACATCTGTCATTTCTTCCTTATCCCTTTCTGAACGTCAGCAACCCGCCGACATTTGACAATTTTGCACTCCCATCGACATTCAGAAGCAGCATTAGGCCGTCGGCACCATATTCAACACTATCAGCACCTACTGGTATCGGCGTGACGGGAGTATAATCAATTGTAAATGGCCCTGACCCCCGCACAATACCAATAATTGGTTCCTCTGACGCATTCTGCACGATTATCGTGCTCGTGCCCGTATCTGACGAATATCCGCCAAACTGGATGCGTGTTAGCACTACTCCAGCCTCAAACCTTATTTGTGTGTCAATATCACCCCCCAGTAGACAAACTGGCATGCCGTCGAATGAATTGTTGTATGGGATGTAGACTACGAACGTATCAGGGCTTTTTAAGCTTGGTGCTCTCATCTGATTGATTCTCCCTCTGCCAGGAGTATGATGCGGTCGTTATCCCCGCCGGTAATATTTGCGCCCGATAGATCAGTCAGCAGGACATAGGCATAATACTGATTGGCCGGATGCAGGCTGATTATCTGTGAGCCCATGAATGTAAGCGAGCATTCTTCATTGGCGAGTGTTGTCGCAGTCAGATTAGCATCCGTCGAGATTCTGAAGTGCAGGACTGCATCCTGATGTGAATAGAGCGCAGCTCCAATCTCGACATTCGATGCACCAGTCGGCAGGGCGACCTTTAGTGCCGTCTTTCCTGCCAAACTGGCCGGTGCTGTCGGTCCCATATGTGGCTTTCGTAAAATCATGGATTACCTCCAAAAGAAAATAGTTGATGTCATACTGATACGCCTGAGCTGATTGTCCGGCGGCGTCTGCGGCGGTTCATGCGTGTCTGCTCCTGAGCTCGATCACTCCGCGATTTGCCGATCTCTTCCCATTTAGGATTGAGGATCCGAAGAGCGGCGCTGGCGTAGACCCTACAGTCAAGAGCTTCATTTCTTGCGTGGCTGGACCGCTTCACCCAGGTATGATAAATGCGCCCCTGAGCACGTCTTTCGACTCTCTTTTCAGCCATCAGACCCTTGAAGTAGTCAGTCCCGTACCCTCGGAGTTCGCCGTTAGAAAGCTCCGACTCACGCGGCCAATGACAGAATCCTCCGCCTTCAGTCTCGACCTTTAGCCTGCTGCTGAACGTATCTTTGCTCGAGCCGGTCCCGACCGGAAAGACTGCGACGTTTTTGTTCTTCCCTTGCCGCCGGTATGGTCCGACTTCCGGCAGTCCTGGACCGCCTTGTCCCTTGATGGCAAATATATACCTTGCGAACCTCTTCCTGCAGAACGAATATACATCCGTTGTCGCATAGCCGGAGTCAACGCAAGTGCAGGAGATAGGGAGGATTCGTCCGTCCGCACATCTATAGACAGTCTGCAGATATTCATCAAGCGATTCCCAAACTGCTGCTTTGTGTGGATCTCCGGGAATGACGGCGTATTGGATTCCCCAGGATTCCGCGCCGTATCCCCAGCCGACAACCTCCAGCTCGAGACGGTCCTCCTGGACGTCGACTCCGGCAGTTATCATCAGGACTTCGGCAGGCACATCGCAGTTGTAGTAATGGCGCCTGGCGTCCAGCAGATCTTCATCCAGCGACTCGCCTTTTTTTTCCCACGTCTCAGCCAGGCGGGTATTGATAAAGGTCTTTAGGACTTCAGGTCCCTTCTCGTTTGCGTCTCGAAATTCGGCTATGAGTTCATCCCAACTGAGCCACGGTGATGCCATAGCGTTCAGGTGAAACCCTCTTGTGGTCGGATGCTCCGACTGAGCTATCCACTTACCAGGCCTAGACTTCCACTCAAACTCACTGTGAAGAGCGCCGCACTTCCGGCAGGCCATCTCGACACTATCGAATATGAGCCGTCCCCATTCAAACGGCTGCAGTTCTCCGCAGCTGGGACAAGGGACACACCACTGCTCTTTTGTGGACTGCTCGTATTCCGCTTCGATTGCACTCTCACCCTTATTGGTAGGAGTTGAAGAGATAAATATGAGCTTATTCCAGAAGTTACTCGTTCTCTTCTCGGCCAGTGCGAGAGGAGCGCCTTCAGTGCCTGCCGAAAGCGGAAATCTATCGAGCTCATCAGCGAGCACAATTCTTACCGGACGGCTCGCCAGGCCTTTAGGTGATTCTGCGCCGACAAGCGCAAGCCTGCCGCCTGGGAACTCCTTAGCCATGATCGTATTGCCGGAGTCACGGCCCTTCGGAGCCTTGATCTTAGCCTGAAGAGCAGGACAATCGTTAATCATAGGAGCAATGCGCTCCTTTGAATAATCCATCGCCTTGCCCTCTGACGGCTGGATCATCATCATAGGCGACGGGTCCTGGTCGATGAAGTAGCCTGCTACATTGTTCTCAACCTCGGATTTTCCGACCTGGACGCAGAACATCATCACTACCCGACGTATGTGCGGATCGCTGCAGGCATCCATTGGATCCTTCAGGTACGGTGTCCGATCAGTCCGCCATTGACCAGGCTCCGGTGACGTATCCGGCAGGATTCGATATTTATCAGCCCACTCTGATACAGTCAGCCGCGGCGGAGGAGTAACCGACCTGATGCAGGTCTGTAAGAGATAGAAGGTCTTATCCGGTATCCGAGAAAACCGGTCTTTCCAGTCGTCTTTTGATAGCAGCTCGTAAGCCCGCAGGAGAGTATCATATACTGTGCCGTTCTCCATACTCTTCCCTCGGTCGAATGTTATTTCTTCTTCCTTCTCCGATCGCGTTCCTCGGTTATTTGTCGAGGATCGTATCGAGCCAGTTCCGATAAAGCCTCCTCGCACGATTCTTTAAGAAGTTTTTGTATATCCGCTATATTCTTCGATCCGGTCATCGATGCGATTCTCTGCGCCAGTTTTGCAGGCATCGCGAGTATCCTGGACCGGAAAGACATAAATATAGCGATGAGCACAGCCTCAACATCATCTGCTCGATGAAGGACTCCCTCCAGTTCTTCGCGTTCTAGCTGGGCCTTTGCATGCTTCTCCTCAGTCAGAAGCGCTTCAGCTCTTGTTTTACGGATTCCCCACTTCTCGTTATCTTCCTGGCCGACAGACTCTTCGCTGCCATCATCTCCAGAAAGCTCGCCATATCGGTTATTGTTTCGCGCGGAGCGGCTCGCTTCGTAATCGGCTTTCGCCTCTTCAAAGTCGAGCATCTTGTATTTTTTGCCGACGACATCGTAAATCTTTATTCGATCATTCTCGATAGCCTTTTGCACGGCCTTGAGGCTGATCCCTAGACGCCGTGCAAACTCTCTTTGGCTAATCCATTCTCGCTCTGATTCACTCATAATTCTGTAGGTGACGACTGACGACTGACGACCAGAAAATAATTTCCGTAACTAGCGAAATATCGCGAGTTCGCAGCACCCGCTCCACAACACGGCGTGGAAGGACCCGTGGCCATAATCATCTGAATACGCGAAGACGTTTCCTTGTGTGGGATTTGCCCTTGCGCCGCTCCTCCTGGCGTCGAACATCCTCTATCAAACGCTTATCAAAAGGTTTAGCAAGAACTTCAAGGGCCTGCTTCCGTTTGGAGGTGTTACTGGATCGAATTGCCATAGATCCTCCAGAAAAAGGATTGGGGTAGGCTTGCGTGTCCGAAAGCCAAGGAGCGAAGGTATTAAGTTGTTGCCTACCCCAAAGGTTGAAAGGAAAAAAAGATGAAAGAATAGCCGGGCTCGCACCCGGGCTGTATGAATGGTGAAACTGGGCGAAGTTGCTGAGAGGTATTTTGTCCTCTCATAATTATAAGAGCACGAAAAGCGATTTTGTTCCAACTTTTTTTAGTCTAACTCTTTCCAATCTACTTCTCGACCCTCCATGATCATTGCTTTGACTCTCTGCACTCGAACATGGAATACCTCCGCAAGCACTGTCCATAGCCCATACGCGGGTATTTTTTGAATCTTCTCGGCAGCATCCGTTAGTTCTCTGCTGATCGTTCCTAAGCTGTAGCCGGTCGCCTCATGGATTTCTCTGTAAGTGAACTCCCATCGACGCAGTTCTAGTAGGTCAAGCTGGAGATCGCTTATTCCAACCTTTGCCGCTCCGCTCCTGATCTCCGTCCAGGCAGTCTCGAATAGCTCAGATACAG
>JBDKUN010000034.1:0-44838 GCA_039679675.1 Armatimonadota bacterium | reverse complement strand
TGCTTGCCGTAATAAGAACAATTCGGATTGGGACAACTTAACTGGTTGCGGTCCATTTTATCACCCCCAGTTACATGATTCCCAATTCTTAGGCATTAGCACTTCAAGTGGACTAACGCCACTACCTATTTGTTTGACTTTGATTTTCAGAAGAATCCGAATCTTCGGCTGGAGCTGTATGATCAGGATGAAGATGATCAGGTGCCTTTCGACGATCATGCAGAGTTCAAGAGCCGGGGAGTTGCTCAGATAAGCCGTCACCTGAATGAAAGCGGAAGAGGCAAGGTTGTTGCAGCGTGGAATGGGCTGTTTTTCCAATATAGCGGCGATATCGGAAGCCATGTCGCACCGGTAGTGCTGGATGGCAAAGCAAGGTACAACGTCGGAGTTATTCGCTGGGCGGTTGGCGTAAAATATAAGCACAACAAGCCAGTCTTTAGGGTGATCCATATGCCGGATATCAAATCCCTTGCGAGTAAATACGATTTTGCGGCTGAAGGTGCGTCATGTCTGATACTAAACAGCCACCCGCTGAAGTTGCAGCCGTTTCCTAAACCGAATGAAGCCCCATTTCCGCAATCAAAGCCCCCTACGCCGGATGAATCGGGATTCGTACGGAAGGTCGATCATATCCGCACGTCCAGAACATCCATGGCCTGGTCGAAGGACAACCGGCACTTCTATCTGTTGATCGTGAAAGAACCTGACGCGGAGGCTGCAAGTATCATAGCTTTCAAAAACCGCCTGCCCCTTATGGGAGGCTGGACAACTGCTGATCTGCAGCGTTTCTGGCATCAGTTTGGAGCCTGGTGCGCAGTGAACCTAGACGGTGGAGATGTCACTCAGATGACTGCACTTAGGAAAGACGGCCGATATGATCTCATACCCGCCCGCTGGGGTGACAACAATATGCAACTCACCTTCTCACCTAACTTCAAAGGCGCACCTTCCGGTGGGTCGATGATGTATTTCTTTATAGGAGACATGAAAAGTGTCCAAGACCCTGCGCCCAAGTAGGCGATCAGATATAACCTAAGATTTCTCCCAATCGAAACGATCACCTTCCCATGCCGTCATTACGACGGACCACCCGGCAGATTCAGATATGTTACTCACTTGGAACCTCCTTGGGGCTTTTGTGTAGGGTATATTAACGGGGATTTTATATTTACTGTGCTTCGAGGCGTTTTGGCTCGCCCCGAAGCACTATTTTTACCGATGTAACTTACGCGTGCCAGTCGACATCCTCGAACTGGACGGAATGTTTCTCGATGAACGCTTTTCTCGGCTCGACTTTGTCTCCCATAAGTACTGTGAAAATTTCGTCGGCATCCATCGCGTCTTCAAGAGTGACCTGGGCGATTACCCGGTTGTTCGGGTCCATGGTCGTTTCATGGAGCTGATCAGGGTTCATCTCTCCAAGTCCTTTGAACCGCTGTACGGTGTAGGACTTGTTTTTGAGTGAACCTATGACCTCATCGCGCTCTTTTTCGGTCCTGCAATACCACTGGTTATCTTTACCGGACCGGACTCTGTAGAGCGGCGGCTGCGCCATATAAATATGTCCCTCTTCGACGAGCGGCGTCATATACCGGAAGAAGAATGTGAGGAGCAGCGTCCGAATGTGGTCGCCGTCGACGTCAGCATCGGTCATGATTATGACACGGTCGTATCTGAGCTTACTCATGTCGAACTTGCTGCCGTTTCCATTTCCATTCCCATTTCCATTACCGTTCTCTTCGGAATCATCTTCGGCATCGGCCAGCGCGACATTAGAGATACCTGTTCCAAGCGCGGTTATGAGTGACTTGATCTCTTCGTTTTCAAGCGCTCTGTCGATTCGCGCTTTCTCAACGTTTAAGATCTTACCTCTAAGCGGAAGGATCGCCTGCGTGCGGCGGTCACGGCCCTGCTTGGCAGAACCACCCGCAGAATCTCCCTCTACCAGGTAGAGCTCGCACTTGGACGGGTCGCGCTCAGTGCAGTCCGCGAGTTTGCCCGGAAGCGAAGAGTTCTCAAGGATGCTCTGGCGCTTGATGAGCTCGCTTGCTCTTCTCGCGGCATCACGCGCCCGCGCGGCAGTCAGAGACTTTTCGACGATCTTCTTGGCGACCTGAGGGTTCTCCTCAAGGAATTCAGACAGCCCCTCGCCGACGATGGAGTTTACAAGGCCGTCGACCTCTGCATTTGTCAGCCTGATCTTGGTCTGTGACTCGAACTGCGGATGCAGTACCTTGACGGCGATAACCGCGGCCATTCCTTCCCGGACATCGTCACCGGAGAGGTTCGAATCCTTCTCTTTCAAGACGCCGGACTTTCTGGCGTAGGCGTTGATCACCCTTGTAAGAGCTGTCTTGAACCCGGAAAGGTGTGTGCCGCCTTCAGTCGTGTGAATATTGTTCGCGAATGAATAGATCGTCTCCTGGAAGCTGCTGTTGTACTGGATGGCGATCTCGACTTCGGTATCATCCCGCCTGCGGCTGATAAAAACAGGCTTATGCAGCGGGTCTTTGTTCTTGTTGATGTCTTGAACGAACGCTATCAGACCATCTTCGTGATGGAATACGAATTCTTCGTCAGTATTCTCATCCTTGAATATGATCTTGACCCGCGGGTTGAGGTAGGACAGGTCTCTCATCCGCTGAACAAGAACATCCCGATGATACTGGGTGGTGTCGAAGATCTCTTCATCAGCGAGCCATCTTACCCTTGTTCCGGTATGCTTGCTCGTTCCGTTGACTTCCAGGTCCGTAACCGGAATACCTCGTTCGAACCTCTGACGGTAGATCTTGCCGCCCCTTGCAACCTCTACTTCGAGCCATGTCGAAAGCGCGTTTACAGCCGAAACGCCGATCCCGTGGAGTCCGCCGGAGAATTTGTAACCGCCTCCGTCGAACTTGCCTCCGGCATGGAGCATAGTCATCGCAACAGTTACACCAGGCAGCCCTGTGTCCTTGTTTATGTCTACAGGTATACCTCGTCCGTTATCAGTGACGGATATGCTGTTATCGGTGTGGAGCGTGATGTTGATTTCGTTGCAGTACCCGGCGAGTGCTTCGTCGATACTGTTATCCACAACCTCGACGAAGAGGTGATGAAGCCCATGTGTATCCGTGCCGCCGATATACATCGCAGGTCTTCGGCGGACGCCCTCAAGACCCTTCAAGACGGTTATCTGGTCGGCATTATACTTTCCATCGACCTTTTTCGGCTCTTCAGGAAGCTCTATATCCGTTCCGACCTTAATATCTTTATCTTCAATTGCCATAAACTAATGCTCCTGTCTCGCAGCTGCCGGCAGTGGGGGTTATATTTCTTGTACACAAGTGAAGTCGCAGAGGCGCCTCTCTGCCAGAGGGACCAACCGCGACTATAGTTATATATGAAGCCAATAATATGCCATCTTTTGTGACAAATTCCCAAAACCAAAGCCTGCATTTGGACAGTGTTATTATAGCATAATGCACACTCCCGGTCAAGCTCGCGCGCTCGACATGAAGCACGAATCCGCCCCAAATGACCGGTCTTACCCACCGATTTTTGAATACATACATTTGACGCCAACGTGCATAAATATTGGCGAACTAAAGACTAATGTGTGAGTTAGAGGCGCTTGATCTTGCCTGCTTTCATCTGTTTTCCGTTCAGCATGTTACCATCGGACTCGAAAAGGTAATATGCAGTAGTCGGCGGCGACTTGAACAGGTCGTCTGAGATGATGGCGTTTGCGCATGGAGGTTTCAGCCTCGCGCCGATGCTTGCGTTCTCGTAGATATTGTGGTGGATGGTAATTCCGTATCTGGGCTCACCGCGTATTGCGATATACACCCTTGGCTCTTTGCTTTTGAATGTGTTATTGAAGATTTCTATTGAGTCACCGGCGAAGTTAGGGACTACTTCTCCGGGTTTCCGGCTTTCCTGGTTGCCGTGCATGTCGAACGCATGAGATATTGGCGGGTCGATGGCTTCCGAAATGTTGTAACATGCCCGATAGGATGTCCCTTCGCGCCCGGTGCCCGCTATGTCGTGACGGTTATCCACGAAGCGGTTGGCGATAATATCGGCCTGAGACCTGCCGAGGCATACGCCGTAGCCCAGCCCCTGCCTTCTGCAGTGGTGGATGTAGTTGTGATGGATTTTATGGCCGGTCCCGGCATTCGTTAAGGCAATTGCCGCGAAACTCCACCCCCACATCTCGCAGTTATCGACTTCAAGCCCCGGTTTGGTAGTAGTGATGCAGCAGCTGAGGAGCTTTGCACCGGCTTCTTTCCTGATCTCAGGGTCAGGACCTTGAAATCTGATGCCGGTCAGCCGGACATCCTCCCCCATTGTGATAAATAAAGGGTAGCATTCGAGATTTGTAGTCTTTATGATGGGCCCTAACGAACCGTCTACGCCCCTGTTTCCGGCAATTGTGATGCCGCCGGGGATAACTACGTGGTCCTGGCCGGTCATGTCGATCACGGAGTTATCCGTGACATATATTATCTCGCCGGGCTTCGCTTTCCCCAGAGCATTCTTGAGCTCATCTGCCGTAGAGACGATAAATGCCGCTTTGCTGCGGTCGACAATCTTCGTGTAACCCGCGCCGCCGCCTATCGGGTCTTTTCCGGCGTAAGCCTCCGCCCCGTACAGACCTGCGCAGTAAGCCGATGCCGGGAATAACGCTACAAGGAGTAAAAATATTGAAATTCGTTTCATTGGTCAATTACCAGGCTATTTATCCCCAAGTTTACGCTTCTGCCACTTGCTGTATGGTAGCCCCAACTCGCGGAGCCGCACCCGCATGGCCCATGCAGAGACTCCAAACCGCGCTGCCATGATAGAAACCCGGTTTTCGGTGTTCGCGGAAAGCTCTTCGAACCACTGCCTTACAATTGGTTCCGGCATAAGGAGTAGCGCGGCGAACCTATCGCACATCTTTTCCAGCTTGTTCTTTCGAGTTTCGACGCTGTCCAGATAGAAAAGCCTGGTTTTGTTGACAACATGCTGGCACAGGAGGTGGTGGCCGACTTCATGCGCCGCAGTGAAGTGCTGCCTGCCTGGAGGCTTCAGATAGCTGGAATTTATTGCGATGACAGGAGGAGCATCGGACATTCTCAGGTAAAGCCCGTCTATCTGCTCGACAAACTGCTCCCGGTAGAGATCGATTCCGAGCCTTTTTGCGACTTTTTCCACTTCAACGGGCGGTTCGAGCTTAAGTGCTTCCCAGGCCTGGTGGGCAAAGCGCTCGGCATCATCCGTAAAATATAGCCTGGTCACTTATCAGTCCTTTTTCCGGTAGTTCTGCTCGATCTTTTTGACGAAATCCAGTATCTGCTTCTTGCCTTCTTCCGGAATGGTCTCTTGTCCGCGAAGAGCGAACTCGACAGCCTTTAGAGCATCTGCCCGGCTGTGGATTGGAGCATAACCGGCAGCAGCGCGCAGCTCATTTTCATCGACACCGTCGAACGACTCAGCTATCTTCTCGATTATCTCTTCCGAGGGCACGCGCCCGTCCGACATGTCCTTCCAATAAGCCGCACTGATATTTGACTTGAACCCCGCGCCTCTGAATGTCAGGTTCCGGCTCGCTAAAAGGTCTTTTATTATCTTTCCGAACTCAGGTGAGACTTTACTCATAACTACTCGCCTCCGTTCACCACTATTTAACATATCATGGGAACTTTGAGATGTCAATGCAGCTTTTTCTGAGGGATCTGTGGATTTTTGAGTGTAAGCCCGGCATAATGGTTGATTTCGCTTGCCTTTTTGCCAATAATCTGATAGACTCAATAGGTTTACTTAGTTTGTAAGACTGGGGGTGACACGTAGTTGCCGAATATCAAATCGGTTATGAAGGACGTTAAGAAGTCGAGGCAGAACCGCCTGCGGAATCTTGCTACCAAGTCCAAGATCAAGACATTTGTGAAAAAGAGCAAGTCAATGATCGACGAGGGCAGTAGTGAGGTAGCTCAGATCGTCTCTCAGACCGTTAGCATAATCGACAAGGCCGCTGAGAAGGGCATCATCCATAAGAATGCCGCCGCACGCCGCAAGTCGAGACTGATGAAAAAAGCGAACAAGGCCAGCGCATAACAAAAGTTATGTGAAGCCGGGGTGCATCACCCCGCAAGGGCTGTATGAGATTTGGAGGGGATGGTTTCAGGACCGTCCCTTCTTGCTTTGTGGCTGGCTGCTCAGTTCCATTGTCAGCATCTCTACAGCCATCGCCGGGTCGCTTACTGCGCCTTCTATCCCCTTTATCGCAAGGTCAGCCGCCGCTATTTTCTCGAAGCACCTCGCCAGATCGCCAAGACTGAAGTTCCTGGCCTGCTCCATGATCTTGTTCCGCTTCCAGTCCTCCATTTTGAGGATACTGCCGTTCTCAGGGAGCGCCATTTCGACTTCTTCCGATACACGACCAGCCCTGCATCCCGCGTCGATCAAGAGCCGCGCCTGCCAGAGCTGTCTGAAGTGGCGTGTAAGCATAACAAGTGTCCTCAGCGCTTCCCCTGCCACTTCACTTCCCCCGCCGTGCAGCAGCGGGTGGAGGTAATGCATCGCGAGTGCGGGCTTTTTTGCGCCGATAGCATCCATCAGCGCGAAGATTTTCTCTTCGACAGTCTCTGTGATGACCTGCTGGACATCCGCGTCCGTTACGGTCGCGCGGTCCCCGGCATAATTGAAGAGCTTTTCTACTTCGGTCGCCAGAATCCCCGAATCCGTGCCGCACCTGCGGACAACCGATGCCGCAGCAGACGGCGAGATAGATTTTCCAAGCTGTTTTACGAGATCGTGGACGAAGCGAGCTGCCGCATCGGCCCTCATCAGCGGAAAATCGACGGATTTTCCGGCCTTTTTGATCGCTTTCGTCAGATCGGCGTGAATCTCAGACCCGCGCTTGGGCTTTCCATCCTGAATTTTAGGCGCTGGAGTGATGAAAACCACACAGGCGAAGTCGGGAATCTGCTCCAGCTTCGAGGCGATAGTCTGCTGCTCTGCGGTGGATATGTCGTTCGCCTGTGTGACTATGACCAACCGCTGTTTCGAGGCAAACGGGGCTATTGTTGCAGCGGTCATAACCCGGTCTGCAGTCACATCCGGCCCATAGAGCTGTTCAAGGTCGAAATCGCGGAAGTCAGGGTCGACTATCTCCGCTTCGAGCTTTAATAGAGCCGCTTTCTTCTGAGCGTCGTCCGCTCCGTGGAAGAGATACGCTCTGATTGCAGAGCTTTTTACGCTGTCGGTTTTTCTTGCCATTGTAGTGGCTCTATTATGCCATTCGGAGGCTTTCTTTTCAAGCAGGAGAGTAAACGCGATCCATCATCAGAAATTTATGCAAACAGCCATTGACATATTCCTCAAGTGATATATATATTTAGACATAATAGCAACTATGCTATGCACCACTTACTCTATATTAACAAACGAATCCCCTATATCCGATATATTGGAGACGATGTTTTGAATTTCCGGCGCGAAAACTGCGCTGAAGTATACAAATATTATGAGAGAAAAAATGAAGCACGATCACTTTACGAAATTATATACATTGTTGTTTGTAACGATGTGTTTGCTTTCAGGGTGTGGAACAAAACCGCACAATTTATATGAGGCTGCAGAAAGTGGAGACCTTGCTTCAGTAAAAAAATTTTTGGCTAATGGAGCAAATATAAACTATGTGTATCGCGGTTATTGTGGATCAGCACTGCTTGTGGCAGCAGAAAAAGGACATCTGGGGATAGTAAAATATCTTATAGATAATGGTGCTCGAGTAAATATATCAGATGAAACAAGTGACGGTATCTTACCGATTCATTTAGCATCTAAATATGGACACAAGGAAGTTGTGGATTTGCTGTTGTCAAAAGGAGCTGACGTAAATGCAACTGACCTAAAAGGTCGAGTTCCTTTACATTATGCTGCGCATTCTGATGAAAATGCGGAGGCTGTGCGATTTTTGATAGCTAAAGGAGGGAACATTAATGCCAAAGACAAATCTGGCAATACACCTCTACATGAAGCAGTATCCGGTATAAATATTACCGCTGCAGAAGAGCTATTACGGAATGGGGCGAATATAAATAGTAAGAATGCAGTTGGATATACACCTCTTCATTACGCGGTAATGAACAACCGGAAGAAAATTGTGCAGCTTATGTTAAGCAAGGGAGGCAGCGTTGATATGTTTATTGCTGCCGGAACTGATGACGTGCAAAGCCTTATATCAATCTTACACAACCATCGAAACGCAATCAACATGACTGATGGCCAAGGATATACTCCCTTGCACTGGGCAGCAATGTGTGGATGCACTAATACAGCCCAATTCCTCATTAATCAAGGTGCAAATCTCAATGCTAGGACAAGCTCCAATATGACACCACTCCACATGTCATTATATAGTTATGCCTATGCAAATAATGAGCATGTAAGAAATCAACTTGAAGTAGGAAGAATGCTTATACAAGCAGGGGCAAATATTAACATTAGAGATAAATTTGGCCGGACGCCGCTCGGCTGGGCAGAATTTAAGGGATATGAAGAATTTGCCGATTATATCAAAGCCAATGGTGGCGTATAGTAGCTATTTGTATACCTCGGCGTAAAAGCCGCGCTGAAGCATACAAACCCTTTTGGGAGGAAATAATTGGAACAGAAAGGCTCATATATTAAGTTTAAAGCTGTGCTATTATGCATAATTCTCTTGACACTATGTCTTGGTTGCAGCATACAGCAAGATCCCAGCACTGCTCTTTCTAGAGCATGTCGTAGAGGAGATACAAACAGGGTAACAGCGATATTGAAAAAACATCCAGCATTAGCTAAGACAGCTTGCGGAACAGGCTGGACAGCTTTACATGATGCAGCTTTGGCAGGACAAACCAAAGTTATTATTGTTCTTCTCAGGGCAGGTGTAGATATTAATGCCAAGACAGAAACTGGAGAAACTGCATTGCATATGGCATTAGAAAACCAGAAATTCGATACTGCAAAATTTCTTATCTTGTCTGGTGCTGATGTGAATATCATGAATGATAGTGGCTTTACGCCGTTACACTGGGCAGTTATGTCAAAAAATATCGATCTTGTAAAACTCTTAGTTTCCAGAGGAGCTAATGTCAATGCTAATGCTGCAGACAGTGATAAACCGCCAATTACACCACTTGTGATGGCTGCAGGAAGCGAGCGCAAGCAGATCGCCACCTATCTTAAACAACATGGGGCAAAGTAAAATAGACAGTGTAAACGGCTGGTAGTCACAGCACGTTCAGGCCGTGGATGTCGATCATGAGGGCTTCGGCGCAAAAACCGCGCCCGAAGCATATAAGAAAGAGTTGGATAAATGCAAAGATTGGTATGGTCAGCATTGAGAGTTGTTGAATATGAATCATGATAAGAGTGACATCGATTTATTCAGACGTAAGATTTATGATTTATTTTTTAGTGGGGCTGATCCTCATTACTTATTGAAGATGATCAGAAAACGCATAAGATTAGCAGTAATTAGCGGTAATGATGATCTTGTCATCCAGCTTCGGTTGCTGATGGGTGAGTTATATTTGAAATCGAGGAAATCCATCAGTGCTGGAAAACAATTCCGATGGGTGTTGAAACAATCTTCGTATACGGTAGATGCACTAATCGGTATTGCTAAAAGCTATGAAGCAAGCCGACACCCTGGCCGTGCCGATGATTGGCTGAAAAAAGCATATCAAATTGCCAAAGAGAATCAGGACTACGCAGGGCAACTTCAATCACTGGATCAGTTGGCAACTTATGCAGTGCAGCGCAAAGATATGAATGAAGTCGCAACTATACTTCAAACAATGTGTGTGCTTTTGGATAACGCACCAAGAATGAAGCATTCCTATCTTTCGACTGCATGGTGGCTAATTGCTGATAAGAAGGGAACTTATAGTATTCCATATCTTGAGTGCTATATCAAACACGTTCTTAAACATGGTCATGTCCGAAGTTCAGTAATTCGGTATGCAGTACAAGCATACCAACAATTAGGTGTCACTGAGCAACAGATACGGGAGTTGCTGATGAAATTAGCAATCTACGCTACTGATGAGCATGTTTTTGAGATGTATAGGGAATCCATAGAATCGGCATTGAAAGCCTGATTTGGGATGCGTCGGCGTTATCTTTTTGCGCCGACGCTGATCTATCGGCGATAGACAGTGTAAACGGGATTGTGGTCACAACACGTTTAGGCCGTGGATGTCGGTCATGGGGGCTTCGGCGCAAAAACCGCGCCTGATGCATATCTTCCAAAGATTCCCTTTCCATTTGCAAGCAAAAAGGCTCTTCACTTCTCTCGTTATGCGCACCAAAAATCTTATTTTTGGTTGACCGGGTGTACAGCTCGGTGTTATTATATTGGATGTACAAAATAGCGTAAACTTCGTTAACAAGTGTTATCCGCGAAGAGAAGGATACGGGGCTGAAAGCCGTGTGGCTGCATAGGTTATTCCAGGTCGGGTGGGTCGAGCTTCTCTCGTCCGTAATAGACATAATACTGGTCTCCATAGCAATCTACCTGCTCATGATGTTTGCAAAGCGTTCCAGGGCTTGGCGGGTTATATGGGGGCTGGTCATCTTCTTCCTCTTTTTATATGTCAGCCGTCGGCTTGGGCTGGTTACGATAAACTGGCTGCTTCAGTCGTTCCTTCCGTTAGGCCCGGTCGCTATCGTCCTGCTTTTTTATCCTGAGCTTCGCCATCTTCTGGAGGAAATGGGCAAATGGGCCGGGTGGAGCCGCGGGTTTTCGAGGCTCGCCAAGGAAGATGTCTCTACGATCATCCAGACGATAGCTGAGGCAGCATCGAGAATGTCGGCACAGCGCGTCGGAGCGCTCATCGTACTGGAACGCGACGTAGGGCTCGAAAGCTTGATAGAGACCGGAACAGTGATACAGGGAGCAGTGTCGGCTCATCTTCTTACCACGATATTCTACCCCGGAAGCGCGCTCCACGACGGCGCGGTCATCATTCGGGGGAATAAACTGGTTGCCGCCGGGTGTATCCTGCCGCTTTCGGAGAGCGTTCACATCGGCACTATGATCCACACACGGCACAAAGCAGCAATCGGCGTCACGGAACAAAGCGATGCGGTTGTCGTTGTCGTTTCCGAAGAGACCGGAACGATATCTCTCGCGCTTGAAGGCAAGCTCCACAGCGGATTGAACCAGGACACACTTTCCACATGGCTTAAGTCGATATTCGGCGATGGCGACAATTCGGATAAGTCGCAGTTCAGAAAAACGGTCGATGTCACCTTGCGGCGGGCCGGTTTGAGGTATAAATAATGTCAGTCCGCAAACTGCTCAGCAATTGGCCCTATAAACTGCTCGCTTTGGGTACCGCGATTATCCTGTCTTCATACGTACACAGCGAACGAAACCCCTGGACGACCGCGTCGCTCGACATGACAGTACAGGCCGTTCATATTCAAGATGGATATGTTGCACGACCCCGCCAGGACAAAGTGACGGTCTCTCTTCGAGGCTCCAAAAGCGATGTAGATGCGGTCGTCGCAATGTCAAAATCCGGTGAAGCCAAGGCGATAATAGACCTCGAAGGCTGTCAGGCAGGAGATCACGACATACCGGTGAAAATTGATATTCCGGGCTCCACAAACGGAAATATCACCGTCCAGGCAGTTCCGCAGCACATGCTCGTTAAGGTGGATGTGGTTTCGTCCCGAACAATGCCGCTGCAGGTCAGAATAAAGACTTCACCACCCATAGGGCTCTCTGCGAGCCAGCCGGATATTTCACCCGCCACCGCAACCGTATCAGGCGGAAGCAGCCTTGTGAATAGTGTAGCGAGGCTGGTGGTTGTGGTCGACCCTACCCCGCTCAAGCCTTCAGTTGACGAATATGCAGCCATCAAGGCACTGGATGCCCGCGGCAACGAGGTACAGGGGGTGGATGTAGCCCCCGATGACGCTCATGTCGCCATGACGCTGGTTGAAGCTCCTGCAAACAAGGCAGTATTCGTCAGCCCGAGCATAGTAGGCCAGCCTGAATTCCCATACAAGGTTACAAAGGTCAGCGTGACGCCAAGCTCCATCATGGTAAACGGCAAACCTGAGAGACTTGCGGGAACCAGCATCATATTGACTGATGATGTGGACGTGAGCGGCGCAACATCTGATGTCATCCGCTACGTAGGACTTCACGTTCCACCCGGAATAGATATCGAAGGCACGGGCAAGGTTAAAGTAACTATAAGAATCGTGTCCGAGCAAACCCCATAGTAAACTTGCAAGTCAATAAAGGAGAGCTAATTGGGAAAATTATTCGGAACTGACGGAGTCAGAGGCGTTGCAAACGTCGAACTGACCCCGCTTCTTGCACTTCAGCTAGGCACAGCGGCGGCTCACGTCATTGTTGAGCAAAAGAACAAAGGCAGAATACTCATCGGACGTGATCCAAGAATATCCGGAGATATACTTGAATCAGCTATGGTTGCAGGCGTCTGCTCCCAGGGGCTGGATGCGCTCCTTGTCGGAGTGATCTCGACACCTGGAGTCTCCTACCTTACAGCATCGACCGGCGCGTCAGCCGGAGTAGTTATATCCGCATCTCATAACCCCGTTCAGGACAACGGAATCAAGTTCTTTGGGCCGGATGGCTACAAGCTCGATGATGCGGTCGAAGCCGAGATTGAGAAATACACAGCAGCATTCGATCAGCTTCCGCGCCCTAAAGGCGGCGATGTCGGAAGGATGTTTCGCAAGCACGAGATGGCCTGGGAGTACGCCCAACACCTGAAGGTCGCTGCTACCAGAAAGTTCGATGGGCTCAAAGTCGTAATCGACTGCGCAAACGGAGCATCCTCGGAACTGGCTCCCCAGATACTCTCTGAGGTCGGCGCGGATGTCAAGACAATAAACAGCAACCCGAACGGAATTAACATAAATGCTGGCTGCGGCTCACTTCATCCCGATTCACTGCGAGACAAGGTAAAGAAACTCGGTGCAGATGTGGGGCTCGCTTTCGATGGCGATGCCGATAGAGTCATAATGGTCGATGAACAGGGTGAGATCGTAGACGGCGACCGTGTAATGGCGATTTATGGACTGAGACAGGCAAGACTTGGCGATTTGCCCGGAAACGCAGTGGTTGGAACGGTCATGAGCAACATCGGGCTCGAAATTGCGCTCGCTAAAGAGAATGTAAAGCTCGTGAGGACTCCCGTAGGCGACCGTTATGTCTCTGACGAAATGCGGCGCATCGGCGCAATCGTGGGAGGAGAAAAATCCGGTCACATCATACTTTCTAAGTTCGCATCCACCGGAGACGGCGTGGTCACAGCGCTCCAGATCATCTCTATTATGATCGAAACCGGGAAGAAGCTCTCCGAACTAGCTTCTGAGATGGAAGAGTTCCCTCAGCTTCTTGTAAATGTCCGCGTAAAAGACCGAGACGGATGGGACAAGAGGCCGGAGATAGTCGCCGCTATCGCCGAAGCCGAAAAACAGCTTTCAGGAAAAGGACGAGTCCTCGTTCGTCCTTCCGGAACGGAAAAATTGATCCGTGTCATGGCTGAAGGCCCTGACATGAGTGAACTTGAGACACTTGTGGGAAGCATAGCAGAGTCCGTCCAGCGGGTGATGGGGTAGCTAAAAGAAAAGATCAGCTGTTACCGCTGCGGGAATTAAATCTGTGTAAATCAATAGATTATGCAGACTTGCCACTCCCGCAGCATAAAGGTATTTTATACTAGAGATATCCGGTTGTTGACCTGTCGGAATTGCAATTGCTTTCGTCTGTCGTTCAACAACTGGATGTTTCTCCTGATCGTCAACCAACGGAATAACTTGAATAAACTCTTTACTATTAAGCCGTTGACCTAAAGTCTATAGTAGGTAGAGCAAAATGAGATGCCTAAGATGCCTGATATGGCTTGTATCAATATTTGTTGTATTGTTAATTCTTTTGCCGATTGTGGTTTTTATTCGTGCGCCTCATATTGTTGGGACATTTATGCCTTTCCACAGCTGGGAAATTGGCCTTCCGCGTGGTTACTCTCTTATTCCAATATCTGGAGGTGATAATGTATGTCTTGCCGAGTCAGGTACAGTAGGAAGGATTATTATCGGTCCAAAAGTAAAAGCATACCGTGTTTATAGTACAAAGCATTCAAATATTGTTGTAGGTTATATTGGCAAAAGCAAACACTGGGATTCAAGATCAGGATACTTTATTTTAGTATGCGATGGAGGCAAATTATATAAAGGGTTGTCAAATAAACAGTGGATCTCGTTGTTACATAGCTACGGAATCCATAAACAACCAACTCTACATAGGCCAACAGGATTCGATGAACTGAAGGGCTACAACAGACCAGTTCGGCTTTGATATTATTCTTTGGAATGCTTCGGCGCGAGCTTTTTGCGCTAAAGTTGTCATCATCGTATCAGTTTGTTGTATCGGGACACCTGTCCCAATACCAGCATAACTACGAAGGGTAGATTTCGGGACGAGGGCGTCCCGAAATAACAAGACGAATGTCGTGCTTCTCCCCGTGGTCCGGTAGGTCCACGGGGTTGGACGAACTGCGGTCCCGAAGTATATGAATTCCTAGATTCTCATATCTCAACTAGCTATTCTTCAGAACGATCTGCTCCAGGACGTTGGCAACATCTTCGCACTTGTCGATTGCCGTCTCCACGTGCTCATAGATCTCTTTCCACTTGATCACTTCGACCGCGTTCGTCTCGGTCTCGAAGAGCTTCGCCAGAGCCGCCCGGCTTGAGCTGTCACCCTGGTTCTCGAGCCTGTGAATCTCGATCCAGCACTGTTTTATGGTATTCGGGTTCTTTTTGAAGTTCCCAAGCTCGAGGACGGCTGAACGGGTCTCCTCGGTTGCACGAAGAAGCATTATCACAAGTTCTGCCAGGTCGTCTGTCGGGTGTTTGATCTTGTATAGCACCAGTCTTTCGACAGTTGCATCGATGAAGTCCACAATGTCATCGAGCGCTGAGGACAGAGCATGAATATCCTCCTGGTCGATAGGAGTAATGAACGTCAGGTTCAGCTTTTCAGCGATGCGATGAGCAATCTCATCCGCCTTATGCTCGATTTTATTGACATTCAGCAGATCCCGATTAATATCTTTAAAATCTTTTACGATATCAACAAGCAGCTCAGCGGCTTCGACCGCACACTCGGACTGCTCGTAGAACATCTCGAAGAACTTTACTTCTTTGGGTAAGAGTCGAAATCCCATAATAACGCCTTTTCCTTACGCGCGGTTAATTCGCGCTACATAAACAAGTGCATGCAATGATAAGCCAGCCAACCTATCAAAGCAGCCATAGGAATAGTCAGTATCCACGCCCACACTATACGGCTGGCAACTCCCCATCGCACGGCGGAAAGTCTTTTGGTTGAGCCGACGCCAACAATTGCACCAGTGATGGTATGCGTAGTACTCACAGGGATACCAAAACATGATACTCCAATGAGTGTTATAGCACCAGATAACTCCGCGCTGAATGCACCTGGCGGCTGGAGCTTTGTCAGGCCAAGTCCCATAGTTTTTACGATACGCCAACCACCGGACATTGTGCCTGCCGCTATTGCAACACAGCAGGCAATCTTGACCCAGAACGGCAGGGTAATCGGCGACGCGTGGCCGGTTGCAATGAGAAGCATCCAGATGATACCCATAGTCTTCTGCGCATCGTTTAAGCCATGTCCCAGACTATATGACCCGGCAGAAAAGAATTGTGCATGTCTGAAGTATCTATTTACCCGCCCCGGCGGACAGGATCGGAATATCCATGAGATGGCCGTCATGAAAATGAGCCCGAGCACAAGCCCTATAACCGGCGCTAAGAAGATAAATAACACTATCTTCAGAATTCCCCCGGTGCAAAGGACGCTGGCACTCCACTTTCTACCAAGCGCTGCGCCCAAAAGCCCACCAACCAATGCATGCGAAGAGCTGGTCGGCAACCCTGCTATCCATGTAATAAGGTCCCATACGATTGCACCGATCAGCGCACACAAAATAACGTGGGGATCGATGACCTTAGCATGTATTACATCCTTGCCGATGGTAGCCGCAACGTGAGTCGGGAATAGAAGAGCGGCAATAAAATTAAACGAAGCAGCCCAAGCTACGGCTCTCAGCGGAGTAAGTACTTTTGTAGCAACTACAGTGGCGATTGAATTTGCGGCATCATGGAACCCATTGATAAAGTCAAAAGCCAGCGCCAAAAGGATGATTATAATAAGAAGAAGCATTCCTACGCAGCGTTCCTTCCCAACGTCGAACACACTGTGGCCAGTTACCACTAGTATAATAATACCAAAGCTTTGAGCAATCTTACAAGAGCAGCAAAAGCGTCCGTAAAATATTGGTATTGATGGGAATGTTTCCGGTGCCGGCTTACGTATTAAGACATGGATACAGGTAGCCCGCCAGGTTTATGCGCGCGGTTGACAACTGAGTGCTCGTCCTATAACATGTGCTCAAGTAACTGCCTACAGAGGATTTTCGGCAACAGACAATATATGATTGTCCGTTAACTAATCAGCTGAAAATCTATAAAGAATTTTGACTGGAATTATATTGCTTATCCGTTACATTGGTTGTCAAAAACTTTATAGGTAAATATACGGGCAGTACGGCGTTGATTTGTGGAAAAAGGTTACTAGCAAGCTTTATCCGCTTCACAAGAAGCGTGGATAACGAGAGTTACTGGTCAACAACAACTGCCGCAAAGCAATGGACGGAGAAATTGGATGGACTCTGCACAGTTAGCAGAAGCGTGGTCTCGTTTCAAAGAATGGGGCGACCAAAAAGCGAGAGATGCGCTTATCACCCGTTATGCTTACCTTGTAAAGATAACAGCAGGAAGAGTAGTTACCAGCCTGCCGCCTAATGTCGATAGAGAAGACTTGGTGAGCGCCGGAGCAATCGGCCTTATAAAGGCTATCGATCAGTTCGATACTACGCGGCAGGTGAAGTTCGAAACTTACGCCATAGCCCTCATCCGTGGAGCGATCCTTGAGATGCTCAGGGAAGAGGACTGGGTTCCCCGGTCTATCAGAGAGCGGGTAAAGACGTTGGAACGGACCTACCTTGCGCTTGAGAGCAGGTTGGGACGGCCCGCAAACGACGAGGAAATGGCTGAAGTGCTCGGCATGGAGATCGATGATTTCCATACGCTGCTTGCCGATACGGGAAGAGCTTCGCTGTTATCGCTGGATGATGTCGTACTTTCGAGCGAGGGTAACGAGAAGATCCACCTTGCCGATGTAGTCCATGATGATTCCAGCAATACACTGGGAGAAGTCGAGATAAAAGAAATGAAGCGGGTCCTCGGAACCGCTATCGACCGGCTTCCGCCCAGGGAAAACCTGGTTATCACACTTTACTATTATGAAGGACTGACGTTCAAGGAGATCGGTAAGATTCTGGAGGTCTCCGAGTCCAGGGTTTACCAGTTGCATACACAGGCGGTGCTTCGTATGCGCGGCTATCTGCAACGCGATGTCGCGTTATTTCACTGAGCGCCTGTAATCTATAATTTCCCGGAGAGGAGCAGATTATCCAATATGATTGATAGAAGGTTAGGATTACTCGTAGTCGCTGGTCTTTTGGTCGCGTTTGTTTTATCCGGCTGTGGCAAGGGCTCATTTGTAAATGTAAACGGCGAGAAAATTTCCAAGGATGAGTTCTATAAACGGTTGGAACTCTCGTCCGTTCAAGGCAGGCCCGCAGGTCTCCTTGTTATGGATCAGATGATCACGGAAAAGTTAGTCGATCAGATAGCTAAGGAAAAGGGTGTACTTCCGACGGATGCCCAGATAAATGCAAAGATCGAATATCTGAAAAAAGACGGCAGCCTGAACCAGCTACTTGAGCAAAGAGGCCTTACCATAGACGAGTTCAAGAAGGAAATCTACCCTCGGCAGGCTATGATTAATATAGTTACCAAGGGCGTTAAGGTTTCCGATAAAGAAGTCAGTGACCGCTACAATCAGGTCAAGGATCTTCTTTACACAAAACCTGAGACAGTAGATATTTCCGCCGTGATTTGCGGAAAGAAAGCCAACATCGATAAAGCGGATACACAGATCAAGCAGGGTGTCGACTTCGGTACCGTTGCGATGAGGTTGTCTGAGGACAAACTGAGCAAACAGACACAAGGAAAGCTTGGGCGAGTCTGGAAAGGACAGCAGGGTGTCCCGGCAAACCTGATAGATGTAGCGTTCAAGCTCAAAGTCGGTGATGTAAGCAAACCATTCCAGGTTGCCCCCAAGGGACAGGCTCCTCAGTGGGTAATTGTCAAAGCGACCGACCACCAGCCGAAGGTTGTGCGCACGCTTAATGAAGTCAAGGATCAGGTTCGTGAGGATATAGCACTGGCGAAAGGCCAGACCAATACCAACCTTCAGGAACTGATACAACAGAAGAGAGATTCTTCTACAATAATTGTCAACCCTGAGCGATACAAGCAGCTTGCCAAGATACAGAAGAAAAAGTAGCAGGCTAAGTAAAAGAAATTGTTAACGATAGTAGGTCTCGGACCCGCAGGCATAGGAGGTATGTCGGCTTCAGCTCTTTGGGCGTTGGAATCAGCGTCAAAAGTGTATATGAGGACCGGCAGGCATCCAGCAGTGCTCGATCTTCAAGAGCGCGGCGCGCGGTTCGAGACCTTCGATCATATTTATGAGACCGCTTCCGACTTCGATGAAGTTTACAGCACTATCGCGACACGTGTGATCGAAGAGTCGCAGACCGGGGACATCGTATACGCCGTTCCGGGTCATCCACTGGTCGCTGAACGGTCTGTAGCGCTTATTCTCGATACAGCTCATCGAAAAAACATTCCGGTAGAGCTGATCGGTTCTGCCAGCTTTATCGATGCATGCCTCGAAACCCTTGCTATGCCTATCGGCAGGGGACTCAAAATCATTGATGCGCTTGCATTGGATGAGGTTCTCCCTTCCATTGACTGCCCTAACCTTATCCACCAGGTTTACGACCGAATGGTCGCTTCGTCGGTAAAACTCGCGCTTATGGAGATCTACCCGGACGAGTTCGAGGTGTACGTGATCTCCGGTGCGGGCGGGGACGATGCTCAAGTGGTAAAACTGCCGCTCTACGAGCTGGATCGCCGTGAATACGACCACCTGACAAGCATATTTGTGCCTGAACTGAAAAAGAAAGCGACGGAATAATGCCTGACCGAGTTGCAGAAGAGTTTAGAAAGCTTGTGGATGTTGTAGCTGCCCTCCGAGGGCCTTCGGGCTGCCCCTGGGACAAAGAGCAGGACCATAAAAGCCTCAGAAAGTACCTCATCGAAGAGTCCTATGAAGTTATCGATGCAATCGACAAAGACTCTCCCGCGAAAATCGAGGAAGAACTCGGAGATGTATTGCTTCAGGTGCTGCTTCATTCGCAGATAGCTTCCGAACGCGGCGAATATGGCGTAGCAGATGTCTGCGAGAAGATTAGAAAGAAGCTGATTAGGCGTCATCCGCATGTTTTCGGTGAAGTCGAGGTCGCAGGAGTCGATGATGTGCTCCACAACTGGGAAGAGATCAAGTCCAGGGAGCCAGGCAGAGAAGAAATCACTTCCGCGATAGGTGGAGTCCCCGGAAGCCTGCCTGCACTTATGCGCGCCACGGAAATATCCAAGCGTGCCGCCAGAACAGGCTTCGAATGGCCGGATATGGAGGGTGTGCTGGACAAACTCCATGAGGAAACTGCCGAGCTTGAGGATGCAATCGCATCCGGTGACAAAGAAAAAGTCAAAGGCGAGATCGGGGATACTCTCTTCACCATCGTAAACATCGCCAGATGGGCCAAAATCGACCCCGAGGAATCGTTGAGAGAGATGCTTCAGAGATTCCAGACCAGATTTTCGGCAATAGAGGACCATGCCCGCGCAGAAGGAAAGTCCATAGGCGATCTTACGATAAATGAAATGGACGAAGTTTGGAATAGGGCGAAAAGAACTAGCTGATAGCTGTCAGTTTTCAGCCGCCAGCTTCTGAACCGCGGAAGCCTCAACTGTATCGACGTTCCGCGCCCTACGGCCTGCCGCGATTCAAAAGCCCTTTACTTGTACTTACCCGTACTCGGGTACAACAATCAGGCATACTACTATAGAGTTTCAGGAGATAAAGTAGTAGCCCTACAGTCATATAAACAGTTCTCTGATGTAGCTTTATCTGTTGATTTTACACTTATACCTGAAACTCTTCCGGAAGATTTTCGGCAACAGACAATATATGACTGGCCGTTAATCAATCAGCCGAAAATCTTTAAATGGAGCGGAAAAAGAGAATGCAGAGCTCAATTTGGAACGGATACGAACGCTTGGATTTTGAAGTGGAGAACCGTCCATCCCTGCTGGTCCTGCCGAAAACTGCGGCATCCAACAACCCGTGGATATGGCGAACGGAATTTTTCGACGCATGGCCGGCGGTGGATATCGCCTTGCTGGGTAGAGGCTTCCACGTGGCCTACATGAATATGGAGAATCAATACGGCGGTCCCCTGGCGATGAAACACATGGACGCCTTCTATGCTTATCTCACCAGAGAACGCGGTCTCTCGCCGAAACCGGTGCTGGAAGGGTTCAGTCGTGGTGGCCTGTTTGCATACAACTGGGCAGCGCGCAATACTGGCAAAGTCGCCTGCATCTACGCCGACGCCCCCGTCTGCGACTTCAAGAGCTGGCCTGGCGGCAAGGGTGTCGGCGACGGTTCACCCGAAGACTGGGAGCGCTGCAAGGCCGTGTATTGCCTCACCGAGCAGGAAGCCCTGGATTATAAGCTCAATCCGATAGACAACCTTGAGCCTCTCGCCAAAGCCAACATCCCCCTGATCCACGTCTGCGGTGATGCGGACGCGGTAGTGCCGATGGAAGAGAACACAATGGTTATCGAGGATCGCTACAAGAAACTGGGCGGAACAATCGAGGTCATCACCAAACCAGGCTGCGGCCACCATCCGCACAGCCTGGAAGACCCGGCACCGGTCGTGGATTTCATGCTGAAGCACGTGTAGCACACGCGGGAGAGTGTCGGGGTGAGAGAAGAATCACGATCGATTATCAAAACTTCATCAATACAGCGCTGATCTCCCCCGAAGCAGCTATTTCGATTTTTCCTACATAGTGAGCAAACCATCCCGCCTGCACAATCGCCGTTTTGCCCACCCATTCCGGTGATTCCAGCACAGTATGCGTGTGCCCGCCGATTATGAGATCGATCCCCGGCATTGCTCCAGCCAGCTCTTTGTCTTTTTTCAACCCGATATGGGTCAGCGCGATAATTATGTCTGCGCGTTTTTTCAGTTCGGGGACAAGTTTCGCTGCCACCTCGATAGGATCATCGAAAACGTAGCTGGAAACTTTTCTTGATAGCATCCGCTCGGTGATCATCGGCACGGTGAGCCCGAAGGCGACTACTTTTACGCCGCCGATGTCGAAAGTCACGTCGCTTTTTACGGGGAGATCGGTATGATTGGTGGGACGGATGTTGGCTGAAAGCACAGGAAAGTCAGCCCAACCGATCTTTTTTCTTAAGCCTGTTGCGAGAAAGTGGAATTCCCTGTTGCCGAGCGCCATAGCATCGTAACCGGCATCGTTCATGAGTTTCAGAATCGGCTCACCGTCTGGCCGAAAGTAGATATTTCCCGCCCAGATGGCATCGCCGCAGTCGAAAAGCAGGCTGTTCGGGACTGAATCCTTCATTTCTTTCAGTCTGGCAGCCTGCTCTCTAGTAAGCCGGTTATGGAAATCATTCGTATGAAAGATCGTTATCTTCTGCAATGTTTAAGTGACCGCTCCGGGAGCTTCGCCTCTTTCCTGCTCGGCTCGAAGAAGCTCAAGGAGCTTCTGGACGCCGTCATCCCATCTCCCCTGTTGTTTCAGGATCATCTCAATGACCTCACGGACGGCACCATGCCCGCCGGACCTCTCCGTTATAAAGTCAGCCGAAGTCTTCACCTCTGACGCGGCATTTGCCACGGCAAACGCCGCTCCTGCCGCCTCTATTGCGGGAAGATCGTTCAGATCGTCGCCGATATAGGCTACCTCATCCAGCAACAGTCCTTTTCGCCCGGCAATTTCTTTCAATGCAACCGATTTGTATCTCTGTCCCTGGTAGAGTTCGGCCACCATAAGCGATTTCGCGCGCGCTGTGACCGGCGCAGAGACGTTTCCGGTAATCCAGGCTATCTCAAGCCCTGCGGCTATCGCCAGGCGGATGCCAAGGCCGTCCATCACGTTGAAAAGCTTTATCTCACTTTCCGATCCGTAAACCATCGATCCGTCAGTCAATACGCCGTCGACATCCATTGCGAGCAGCTTTATCCGGTTCAGTTTTTCAAGCATCGCTTTAGAGTATTCCCGCCTGCAGCAGGTCTTTCAGCATAAGTATGCCTACGGGCTTGCCGGACTCGTCCAAAACCGGAATCTCGCCGATCTGCTTCTCGCGGCTGTCCATCAGTTTCAGACCTTCGGCTGCCAGCTTGTCCGGGTGGATAGTAGTGGGCGTTCTGTTCATAATAGAGGAAACTTCCTGGTGAAGAGAAGCTTCGTCTTTCAGGAGAGCGCGCCTTATGTCGCCGTCCGTCACGAACCCGCACAGTTTCCCGCCGGCATCATCAACGCAGGCTGCGCCCGCATGGGCTTTGGTAATGCTGAACAATACGTCCCTGAGCAGCATATCCTCCGGTACGACTGCCACAGCGTCCCCTACCCTCATAACATCCGATACTCTGAGAAGAAGTCTTCTTCCGAGTGCCCCGGCTGGGTGTATCCGCGCAAAGTCGTCTTTAGTAAACTTACGGACCATCATAACTGAAAGAGCGAGCGCGTCTCCGAGCGCAAGCTGTGCCGTCGTGCTGGCTGTCGGAGCAAGATTATATACACATGCTTCCCGCTCGACTGTGACATCGAGAATAGCCTGCGAGTATCTGGCAAGCGTGGATTCAGTATTTCCGACTATAGCTATGATTTTGGAGCCTATTCGGGCAACTACAGGCAGTATACTGACCAATTCATCGGATTCGCCGCTGTGAGAGAGCGCAAGGAGCACATCGTCCCCGGTCAAGACTCCGAGATCACCGTGTACACCTTCCGCAGGGTGTAAAAATAGCGCCGGTGTGCCGGTACTCGAGAAAGTCCCGGCCAGCTTGCGGCCTATCGCGCCGGATTTGCCCATACCCGTGATTACAAGCCGCCCTTTGCAGTTCATAATCAATTCTACGGCATGGACGAAGTCGTCTCCCAACCGACCCACTAACCCAGCGACCGCTGCTGACTCGATTTCAAGAACTTCACGAGCCCGCGCAATTACGCTTGTTTTGTCTATGTTTGTTAAGTCGTTCATCCTGAAGCATTATAGCAGAGCTTCGAAATAAGAAAAAGCCCATAAACTTAAATTAATCTTATTACGGGCTTGCCTTAGTTTGCAATAGGTTGTATAATCAACCCAATGTTATAGAAATATCCCGTGAATATCATTTCTGCCAAATACTCAAGGAATGAGTCATAAATACTTACGGAGGCACCGTGAGAATATGCCCATGAACCGGCATGACAAGAGTCCATCCATCACAGGAAGGCTTGCAGATGTGGCCCATGAGCTGGCATTAGACGCCGAGTGGGAAACACGGCTGCAAAATGTCCTGTTGATGCTTCGCGAGATACTTTCCTCTGATCTCGCTGCCCTGGCCGTGTTTATGGGCGAATGGAAAACCGTCATTTCACCTCAATCCTCCGAAGATTCAGACCTTATGCAAAAACTTATGGCTCATCATGCTGTTTTGGCCGATGCTCCCTATCCGCCAAACCCTATTGCCTCGATTGGGTCAAAGCCATGCGGTTCCATAACTCTGCCTGTCCTGGGGGACGATAAGATTATGGGGGTCCTGCATATCGGAAGCAAAAATGGAAGCACATATTCACAGGATAACGTCAATGTGCTTGCAATAGCTACTTCGCTGATCGGGCTTTTCCTTCGAAATGTTATCGCGCAATCGAGCAAAATGTGCGTCCGGCAGGAGGTGCAGGCTCTGGAGACCGCGTACGAAAGAGAACATCTGATAGCTGACACTTTCCAGCGCGCCCTGATAACAGATGTCGCCCGCGACCTACCTAGCCTGTCGATAGACGGCAAATACCTGCCTGCACTGAAAGAAGCTGAGATCGGCGGGGATTTCTATGATGTGTTCGACCTTACCGATGGCAAGCTGGCTATAGTTGTGGGTGATGTATCCGGAAAGGGCCTCCGCGCGGCGGTCCATATGTCCACTGCAAAGAATATGCTCCGGGCTTATGCCCACGAAGACCCCGATCCATGCTATGTAATCGAGCGGCTCAACCAGGCGATGTGTACGTATACACCCGAAAACCTGTTTGTAACGATATTCTACGGGGTATTGGACCCCATAAAACGCACTCTGGTCTACAGTAATGCCGGACACGACGAACCGGTTCTCTACCGGCGCAGCTCGAATAGCGTTATTGCGCTGGATGTTACAGGCCGCGCCGTCGGTATCATCCGCCAGAGCGGCTACGACACGGGGTATCTGAGGCTTGAACCGGGGGATATACTGCTCATTTATACAGATGGCATCACCGACGCCAGGAATAACGGTCATTTCTTCGGGATCGAAGGCGTCTCCAGAACCCTCATCGAAAACGCCGACAAAAATGAACGGGATATAGCCGACGCCGTATTCGATGCTGCATCTAAAGTAGCATCTGGCGATCTGCGCGACGATGCTGCCGTGCTTCTAATCAAGACAAAGCTTTAGCCCCACACTTTCACCGGCTTGAAATCCGCGTAATCTACCGAAGTAAGGTAGTAATGTACACCTCCAATATTCCCGCGCAGGTAGGAACCGGTACCTCGGTGGATATGTCCGTAGACCAGAATATCGACTCGGTATTCCTGAAGCAGAGAACTGAACTCATTTGGCTTCAACCCCAGATCGAACGGCGGGTAATGAAGCATAGCTATCTTCGTCGAGACACCTTCAGGTATGGACTCCAGCCCCCGGCGGAGGTATGCCAGTTCACGATCGAATATTTTTCTGTCGCCTTCCGCTGTGCCTTCCAGGTTGCAGTCCTCAAGCCGCCACCCCCGCGTACCTGCTATCCCGACTCCGTCCGCGACGTAGCTAGATCCCTGAAGAAGGGTTATGCTCGGGTCGATCATCCGCTGTATTTTATTTGTGGCCTGCCTGCCCCACCAGTAGTCGTGATTGCCCCTGATAAGTATCTTTCTGCCCGGGCGGGCTGCAAGATACTCCAAATCCGGCATCGCATCGGGCAATTTCAGGGCCCATGATGTATCACCAGCGACAAGGACCAGATCGTCAGAGGTGACAGCTTCATCCCAATTATGGGCGATTTTCATGGGATGGTCCTTCCAATGTGGCCCGAATATATCCATCGGCTTCGGATCAGCCAATGACAAATGCAGGTCTGCGATTGCATATATTACCATAAAATGATGATAATCTCCTGAATATATGACACCTGTTCCAGTCAGTGTTTAAAAGTTGCTAGCTATAACTGTTTTTATCCATATACTATCGCGCTAACGTACCATTAACTTAAGGATACAGACAGCTTTTTGCCCTTGTCTGTGCAACCAATCATACTTATAATTATAAATGAGGCAGGGATCATTCTTTGAATGGTCTGAACCTCCAGGCCGGGAAGTAGGCCAGGCTTCCCGGCCTTTTATTATGCCTCACTATTTTCCACTAACGTGACAGTATTCCCTTTGATATAAAACAGGCGTGCTCCTGCGCTTGGCGGCGGAGAGATAGGGATAAAGCAGGATAACGGATGGTCTACTCTTCGGCAAATGGATTATAGTCCGGTTCCAACAATTCGTCTATGCTTTGTGTACCGGCAGCAGACGGGTTCATGATCTCTGAGGGCAGCCCTTTGAACAACGGGCGCTCGAATACCCAGTTTTTCTCTGTCCAGAGGCTGGATTCACTCACAGGAGTATCCTTACCCACAGCCTGTTTGAAAGTGTTGACCTTCGCGTCGAGGTCTTCCAGAATGTGAAGGATAATAGCCTCGATGATTTTAGGTCGTTTCGCTGCTCCCCATTCTTTCTCCCCGTGGTGGGAGAGCATAATGTGAACCATTACAGACTTTAGAAGCGGATGGAAACCCTCGATAGTGTCGGCTGCTTCCTTTACCATCTGAGCTCCGATTACGACGTGACCGATCAGATGCCCGTTGTCGGAGTATCTTATCGACTTGTCCCAGCAGAACTCTTCCACCTTGCCGATGTCGTGCAGCACGGCTCCTGTTATAAGCAGGTCGTGGTCTATGCCAGGGAAATGCGCCGCGGCGAACTCACACAGCTTTGCAGCGGAAAGGGTGTGTTCCAGCAGCCCGCCTATGTAGGCATGGTGGATCTTTTGAGCAGCAGGCGCCGTTGAAAACCTGGACAGGAACTCCTGGTCTTTGAAAAAGTAGCCCAACAGCGCTTTCAACTGCGGATGCTCGACCGAATCGATGATCTTTTTGAACTCTTCAAGCATCTCATCGATGTCTTTTTCCGAGCGCGGCAGAAAATCGGTCGGATCGATACGGTCGTTATAGGGACGGAAGGTATCTACCTTTATCTGCAGCCTGCCGTTATATGTGGTAACAATGCCCCGGACCCGAATGAACTCATCGCTCGATATTGCGTCGCATGCGGCTTCGCTCACATCCCACTTGATAGCATCGATGGTCCCTGTGCGGTCGCCGAGTCTCATACGTACAAACGGCGAACCGTCCTGTGTGTAACCGAGTGATTTGTTGTGAATAAGAAAAATGTCGTCTATCCGTGAGCCGTCGCACAGCCCGGACACATAGTAGTTTTTCATGCGCTCTTTCCCCAAAAGAATCATACTCGTAGGAGGCAGGCGCTGTCAACGGCTACTTGGGAGAGATTACACCAAAGGGCAGAGAAACAAGCCTCTCTGCCCTTTACAGATTTCAGCCTTCACATTCGCATTTAGGTTCAGTTAATGGCAGCCCGTGTTTTTCGCGGATATATTTGTCTATACCGGCAGCAGCGACCTTTCCCGCGCCCATAGCGGTGATGACCGTCGCAGCGCCTGTGACCGCGTCGCCGCCAGCGAAAAGGCCAGGAATTGAGGTCATTCCGGTCTCTTCGTTTATGATTATTCCGCCCCACTTGGTGACTTCGAGACCGCCTGTGGTGCTTCTGATGAGCGGGTTCGGTGTCTGTCCGATTGCAATGATCGCCGTATCGACATCAAGCGTGAACTCGGAGCCTTTGACCGGCACCGGCCTTCTCCGGCCTGAGTCGTCCGGCTCGCCAAGCTCCATCTGGAGGCATTCCATCGAGGTCAGCCATCCCTTTTCGTCGCCGATGAATCTTATCGGGTTCGTGAGGAGCTTGAGCTTTACACCCTCTTCCTCCGCGTTCTCGATCTCTTCAGCTCTCGCGGGCATCTCTGTCCTTGAGCGGCGGTAGACGATTGTGACTTCCTCAGCGCCGATTCTAAGCGCGGTCCTCGCGCAGTCCATGGCGGTGTTGCCCGCGCCGATGACTGCGACTTTCTTCGCATGTTTTAAGGGTGTGCCGTATTCAGGGAACTTGAAGGCCCTCATCAGGTTGATTCTGGTGAGCCATTCGTTGCCGGAAAGGACGCCATTTAGGTTCTCGCCGGGCAGGTTCATCATCTGCGGAGCACCGGCGCCTGAGCCGACAAACGCCGCGTCGAACCCGCCGGAAAGCAGCTCTTCTATCGTGACGGTCTTCCCAATAACGACGTTTTTTACAATCTTGACACCGAGCGACTTAACATATTCGACTTCTCTGTTCAAGATGTTTCTCGGCAGCCTGAACTCAGGAATTCCGTAGCGGAGCACGCCGCCCGTGTCATGGAGCGCCTCGAAGATCGTGACCGAGTAGCCCATCTTCGCAAGGTCTCCCGCAACCGTGAGCCCGGAAGGGCCGGAGCCGACTACCGCGACCGCATATTTTGCAAGCGATGGGTCTTTCGGTTTAAACGATCCCTTTGCGCTGCCGTTAGAATGATTGGCTTCGTAATCTGCGACGTAGCGTTCAATTCTTCCGATTGCAACCGGCTGGCCAGTTTTCCCAAGGACGCAGAATTTTTCGCACTGCTCTTCCTGAGGACAGACTCTTCCGCAGACCGCCGGAAGAGCATTATCATTCTTCAGCGCGGCTGCAGATTCCATAAATTTGCCTTCTGCGGCAAGCTTCACGAATGCAGGAATGTCTACATTGACCGGGCAGCCCTGCATGCAGGGCTTTTTCTTGCAGTTAAGACACCGGCCTGCTTCACCGAGCGCCTGCTCTTCGCTGTAACCAAGGGCAACCTCAAGGAAATTCTTCACGCGCTCTTTGCCGGGCTGATGCGGCATCGGCTCGCGCTCTTTGACTCTGCTCATTACTTCTCCTCCTTGGCTGCCAGCTCTCTGGCTACGCGCTCTTCATCAAAATAATAAGACTTTCTGGTCCTAAGCTCCGCCCAATCGACCTCATGGGCGTCGAAATCCGGGCCGTCGACGCAGGTGAACTTGGTCTTTCCGCCTACAGTCACCCGGCAGCCGCCACACATCCCGGTTCCGTCGATCATAACCGGATCGAGTGAGACGATTGTCTTCACCCCAAACGGTTTTGTCGTATCGGAGACCGCGCGCATCATCGGCATAGGCCCGATTGCGAAGATATAGTCGATCTTCCGTCCGCTTTCGAGCACTTCCTTTATGACATCGGTGACAAGCCCCTTCTTGCCGTAGCTGCCGTCGTCTGTTGTTAGGAAAATCTCGTCGGATAGCTCGCGCATTTCATTTTCGAGGATGAGCAGGCTCTTTTCCCGTGCACCGAGGACCATCAGGACTTCATTTCCAGCTGCTTTGAGGGCTTTTGTGATCGGTCTTAGGAAGGCAATGCCGACCCCTCCGCCGACGCAGATACATGTGCCGAACTTTTCGATCTCCGTGGGGGTTCCAAGCGGTCCGCAGACATCCGGGACAGACTGGCCCTGTTCGATTCTCGACAACTCCATAGTTGTCCGGCCAACGATCTGGAAGATAATGGTGATAGTGCCTTTTGCCGGATCTGCATCCGAGATGGTAAGCGGAATCCGTTCACTCTCAGTGCCGGGGCGAATTATAACAAACTGTCCGGCTTTCGCGCTTCTTGCGATCAGCGGGTTGTCCAGCTCGAAAAGGACGACAGTATCGGAAAGCCGCTCCTTTCGGACTACTTTGTTGGTTGCATTGGACTCGACGAGCTCGCGTATGCTCTTTTCCGCCGCCGCAAGCGCGCAATCGTGCATATCAGACTTCATTGGCTTCGTTTCCTCTATCTTCGTATGATTTGATAATCTCACGTGCCCTGTTGGCATCGCCTTCCAAGACAAGGACATCGCCCCAGTAGCCTTCGCCCATCCGCATTATCCCATCGTACCAGGGAATTTGCAGAGACTTGAGAGAAGCTTCGATTCCCTCATCCTCAAGCACCCCTTTTACTATGTATGCCAGTGTCTCAGTGGGCGCTCTATAAACCTGTACAAGACTTGTATCCGAATCGTTGCCGTTCATATCTTCATCATCCTTGCCATAGCTTCGGCGATCACAGTACCTTCAGGATCAGTAGCCTGAGCCGTGCAGAGGACCGTCCTCCGCTCCTCGCCGGTGATATTGCCGGTAAGCGTCAGTTCCACGCCGGTCAGGGCGGGCCGTTTGAACCGGACAGTCATCTCAGCGGTAACAGTGTTATATCCCTCCGCCCAGGCAAACCTTGCCATGGCCTCGTCGAGGAGTGTGCTCACAATTCCGCCATGTGTAATGCCTTTGTAGCCCTGATGCTCTTTTCGAGGAGTAAATTTGGCGACATATCTGCCGTCCTGTTTTTCGAACTTCAATTTGAGGCCGATAGGATTGTTTTCACCACAGGCAAAACACCATCCGTCGTCATCCAGCAGTTCCAGTCCAGCCAAAGTAGTTGCACCCTCCTCAAGTATCAAGTCGCGGAGATAAATATCTCACTAATCTTCAATGTATACTATATCACAAAGCAGGTTGGGTGCGAAGTCACACAATTATAAAATGAGGATGGTATGGATGGGGTACAATTTAAGGCGGCTTCAGCGTGTTTTGCGCCGAAACCGCCTTTTCGGATTGGTGGAGAACCGGTCTCCCCGGTCATTTCTATACTGCTCTTCTGTTTGCTACCGGTCCTCCGAGGGAGTCTTTATTAAAGTTGTAATTATTACCTATCGATTCGAGAAACGCAACCAGTTCCTGCTTTTTGACTCGCGCTCCCAGCACATATGCGTCCGCTCCGCCATAAAGCAAGATCAGATCATCGCCGTATTCACAGCTTCCTGCAGGAAAAACACAATTAAGGTTCTTTCCATGCGGCCACGGAGAATTGAGCTCATAAGGTGTCTCCGGTACCAGCATACAATCACAGCGGGCTTCAACAATCGATTCAGGATTGTTGATATCCAGCTTGTTGAAGTTCAGTATGGCATATCCCGCGTAATAGTCTCTCTCGCCTGTAGCGTAATAATTACCTGTGTGATAATCCACAAGATAACGATTATCGCCGATAGGCAGAGGCGCAGACCCCGCACCGAGCCAGGATGTCCTGTACCGCGGATCCGGAGTCGCCCGCATGATCGTTCCGTAATCCTGCCATTCTCCCGTCGGTGAATGGCTCGCGGCAAGCGCGATGCTGAAACTGCCCTGCTGACCGATCATGGGCCTGTGCAGCATTACATACATCCCATTGACAGGCTCCGGCAGGATTACAGCATCCTTATTCGGATGGTCGTTCACGCTTCCGCTTATAGGCCCAAGCTTGGTCCAATGAAGCAGATCGTCGGACTTAGCCATGCAGACATGAATATTGTGCTCAATAGGATAGTTCGGATTATAGCCGCAGTACACCATGTAGAATGTGTCGCCAATCCGAGTTACCCGCTGGTCTTCCACCCCATTATAATCGTATCCGAGGATGTCATCTTCCGGTACGACAAGCGGATGACCTAATCTCTCAATAAGTTCGAACTCCGGTGTAAAGACCGCAAGTCCGACGGAAGATCTAAGGACCGGATTTTCCGGGGTTTCCTTAGGTATTCCCCTGTAAAAAACGGCGACTATGCCGTCTTTAAGCCGTGAATCGTCGAGAGTGTGCCGGCTTAATATACCCTGTATGATTTTGTCATTTTTTAAGGACCGCTCCAGCCGAACAACAGTCGGGTTCAACGTAAAACCGTTATCCCAACCGTTCGGATCAGCAGCAATCAGCGGCAGGCCTTGATTAAGGCGCTCAATACTGGGTCGAGTAAAACAGCTTATTGCCACATCAACCATCCTTATCAGCGTTGATAACTTCCCCGTCCACCGGGATAAAACCGCTAGTTACACAAATTCGCTATCTTTGTCGACAATAGCGCATTTTCTATTAGTTCTATATTAACGCAATCTAGTTCAACAGTCAATTAGTGTGCAAATAATATGCCAAAATAATGCGATGATTTTTGAGCTTTACTTTTCGAGTGTCAGCGGGAGAAGAAAAGGGCAGATTGTGTAAATCCTTATGCTGCTGAAATGTCAGATTTAGGATAATCGTGCAATATGCACAGAATCAATTTCCGCAGCAACAATAAGAAAGGCCGGATCAAAGCAACGATCCGGCCTTTTGTTTGTTTCGCTTCAGATTGCCGACTCTGAGTCGTTGTCTATAGTCGGTTCGTCGAGGTTAGGAGTTTCCTCGTCGATGTCGGGTATGACAAGGTCTTCCTCATCCGAAATGATCTCGTCTTCGGTATCGAGCAGGGTATCCAACTGCTCCTCATCTTCGGTTTCATCTCCGATAGGCAGCAGGCTGTCCACAGCTGCTGTCTCTTCTTCCGGCTGGGGAGTAATCGCAAACAACTCCTCTTCCTCTTCCGGCTGAGCCTCAAGGATGCTCTTCGGTGTAAAGATCGGCTCTTTATCCTCACCCAGGACTTCGAGCGCCCTGAAGCGAGGAAGACCTGTTCCGGCAGGGATCAACCGGCCGATGATTACGTTTTCCTTCAGACCAACCAGGTTGTCTCTCTTGCCTCTTACGGCAGCATCCGTCAGGACTCTGGTCGTCTTCTGGAACGACGCAGCTGACAGGAAGCTGTCGGTAGCAAGAGATGCCTCCGTGATACCCAGGAGCAGCCAGTCTGCGGTTGCTTCGACCCCACCCTGTTCTCTGATCCTGATATTCTCATCCTCGAAGTCGAACTTATCGACAACCTGTCCCGGAAGGAACTTGGAATCTCCGGCTTCGAGAACCCGGCGGCGCTTCAGCATCTGCCGGACTATAATCTCGACGTGCTTATCATTAATATCGACGCCCTGGCTCTTATACACGCTCTGGATCTCTCCAACGAGATACTCCATAATACCGTGCACGCCCTGAAGCTCCAAAACCTTCTGAGGATCGAGCGGGCCCTCTGTCAGTCTGTTGCCTGGCCGGACTTCATCGCCGACTTCGACGTTCAGCTTACCTCTGTGAGGCACCAGGTGAGTCTTTCTGAGCACGACTTCCTGGACTTGAGCCTCTGCTATCTTTCGAGCTATCCGCTCGGTGATGTCCGTACCTTCTGAGACCATCACTTCACCGGTCTGCGGATCGATAATGTCTTCAGCGGCAACCTCACCGGCCATCGCCGAAGTATCGGAACCCGCCGCTGTCGAGTGGATAACCACCCTCTTCAGACCACGGGTATCGATGTCCACGACCTTACCGGCGACTTCCGTAATAATCGCCTGGCCTTTAGGTTTTCTGGCCTCGAAGAGCTCTACAACCCGAAGGAGTCCCCTTACCTGATCCTCAAGAACCTTAAGTACCGCCTGGACAGCACGAACTCTCTCGCGTTCAGCACTTGCAGGCGCGCCCTCTTCTTCGAAGGATACGAGTCCGCGGCGAATGTCATCATGGAGTTCACGGAGTGACTCCTGTTTCTTTTTCTTGACCTCTGCAACCCCTGTCAGGTATTTTCCGGCGACTCCTCCCGTGTGGAAGGTTCTCATCGTCAACTGCGTGCCAGGTTCACCGATAGACTGCGCGGCGATAATACCAACGGCAGTCCCTGCTTCGACAAGTTTACCGAGAGCCATATCACGGCCGTAGCACTTGGCGCAGATTCCGTGTCTCAGCTCGCAGAAGAGCGGCGAACGTATACCGACCTTCTTGACACCGGCATCATCGATCTGTTTAGCGGCATCATCGGTTATCATTTCGCCCACACGGACAATCGGCTCGTCCTGGCCGGGAAGATAAATATCTTCAAGAGAATAGCGACCGGCGATCCGTTCGTGCAACTGCTCTATTACTTCTCCGCCCTCTTCGATCTGGGTTACATAGATACCCTGGACCGAACCGCAGTCGTCACCTCGAACGATGACATCCTGGGCGACATCTACGAGCCTTCGAGTCAGGTACCCCGCGTCCGCCGTTCTAAGAGCGGTGTCCGCCAGACCTTTTCTCGCACCGTGCGTCGAGATGAAGTATTCTAGAACGTTCAGTCCCTCGTGGAAGTTCGACTTGATGGGAAGGTCCTCGATCAGGTTTCCGAACGGGTCGCTCATCAAGCCTCGCATACCGGAGAGCTGTGTGATCTGTCTCTTACTACCTCTCGCACCGGAGTTGGTCATCATATAGATCGGGTTGAACTTGTCGATCTTATCAAGAATAGCCTCAGCGACGTCTTCCGATGCTTTGAGCCAGAGGTCAAGCACCTTCTGTTTTCTCTCTGCAGCGGTCGTATGTCCACGCTGATGGTATCTGTTATGTTTCTTGACCTCTTCTTCAGTCCGGGCTACGATTTCGTCCCGCTTGCCAGGTATGTCCATATCGGTCATTGAGATGGTAAGCCCGCCAGACGTCGCATACCGGTATCCGATGTCTTTCAAGTCGTCCAGAAGCTGAATAGTCTTCTCTGCGCCGAACTGAGCATAGCAGTCGCTTACGAGATTGGACATTGCCTTCTTATCTATTTCGATGTCTACATAGTCCATTCCATCCGGCAGGATCTGGTTGAATGTCAACCGTCCAACCGTGGTCTCGTACATCTTCCGTTCACCGTTATAATCCAGCCTGACCTTGATCGGGTCATGGAGGTCGATAACACCGCTGTTATAAGCGAACATCGCCTCTTGTTTGTTGGAAAATATCGGATGCACATAATCCTCGGTGACATCCTTCTTCTGGGTCAGATAATAAACCCCTAAGACGATGTCCTGAGTCGGTGCAACGACAGGCCGCCCGTCTGCAGGAGAGAACAGGTTATGCGTCGCAAGCATCAACACTCTCGCCTCCGACTGAGCGGTAGTTGAGAGCGGCACATGCACCGCCATCTGGTCTCCGTCGAAGTCCGCGTTGAACGCGTGGCATACCAGCGGGTGGACCTGGATCGCTTTACCGTCTACCAAAACCGGCTCGAACGCCTGGATTCCCAGTCTGTGAAGCGTAGGCGCTCTGTTCAGGAGTACCGGGTGCTCTCTGATCACTTCTTCGAGTGCATCCCAGACTTCCGGCTTCATCTTATCGATCATTCTCTTTGCCGTCTTGATGTTAGACGTGTACTGGCGCTCGACCAGTGTCTTCATTACGAACGGCTTGAAGAGTTCAAGGGCCATTTCCTTAGGAAGACCGCACTGATGCAGCTTCAGATGGGGACCGACTACGATGACTGAACGGCCGGAGTAGTCAACGCGCTTTCCAAGCAGGTTCTTTCTGAACCGGCCTTCTTTACCCTTCAGCATATCGGAAAGCGATTTGAGCGGCCTGTTGTTCGAGCCTACTACCGGTCTTGTCCGGCGGCCGTTGTCGATCAGCGCGTCTACAGCTTCCTGAAGGAGCCGCTTCTCGTGGTTGATAATCGACTCAGGAGCGCGGATCTCAGTGATCTTCTTGAGCCGGTTGTTCCGGTTGATAATCCTTCTGTAAAGGTCATTCAGATCGCTTGTGGCGAACCTGCCGCCGTCGAGCTGCACCATCGGCCTCAGCTCCGGCGAAATGACCGGTATACAGTCCAGAATCATCCATTCCGGCCTGCTCTTCGAGTTGATGAACGCATCTACGACTTCAAGCCGCTTGATTGCGCGGGCCCGCTTCGGTCCCTGCGTCTGCGAGATCTCCTTGCGGAGTTCTCGTGCCATTTTTTCGAGATCGACTTCAGCCAAAAGCTCCTTGATCGCAGTGCCGCCCATTCCGGCTTTTACCGTCGCTGCGAGGTTCATGTCCAGCCTTTGGCCAATTACATCAAGGAACCTCTCAAGCGCTCTATACTGATCTTCGTTTATAAGTTCTCTTCTCTGAAGGCTCTCGATGAGCTTCAGAGTATTCTGCGTCTCCTCGGTCCGCTCTACCGCATCTTTCTCTTCCTGCTTGATCCGGTCGGCAAGCTGCTTTTTGCTGGCTTCGACATCATCCTCGGACCAATCTTCTTCGTGTTCTTTCTGGTCTTTGACCTGATCACGTCGAAGTTTGGCAATGGCCGCGTCCTTCTGAGTCTCGATCTCTTCTATCTCAGCATTGACAGCGCCTCTTATATCTTCCAGACGGTCATTTATGGCCTGGCGGTCGATCTGAGTCACTATATAAGACGCGAAATAGAGTACCCGCTCCAGCGGCCTCGGGCTAATGTCGAGAAGCAGGGCCATAGGGCTCGGTACACCCTTCAGATACCAGATATGCGATACCGGAGATGCAAGCTCAATGTGTCCCATTCTCTCGCGCCGAACCTTGGAGCGCGTTACCTCGACTCCGCACCGGTCGCAGACGATTCCCTTGAACTTGACCTTCTTGTACCGGCCGCAGTGGCATTCCCAGTCCTTGACCGGCCCGAATATCCGCTCGCAGAACAGTCCATCGCGTTCGGGCTTGAACGTCCGATAATTGATGGTCTCCGGCTTCTTGACTTCGCCGCAGGACCATCCCCTTATCTCATCAGGCGATGCAATCCCTATACGTATCTTATCAAAGGTTCTTGCGTCAGCCATTTAGAAATCCTCCTTGAGTTCCAGAGCCTTCTGTTTGCGCTTTGCAGTGATCCTGCCTGCGCCGTCTCCCTCACCGAACTCATCATCATGGTCCTTGAGGTCAATCGCTCTTTCCCGGTCATCCTCGACGGTAACCTTGAGTCCAAGGCTCTGAAGCTCATTGACAAGAATCTTGAACGACTCCGGCACACCTGGCTCAAGCATGCTGTCGCCTTTCACGATTGACTCATATGTCTTAACACGTCCGAGCACATCGTCGGACTTGATAGTCAGTATCTCCTGGAGAGTGTAAGCCGCGCCATATGCTTCAAGCGCCCATACTTCCATCTCTCCGAACCTCTGCCCACCGAACTGCGCCTTACCACCAAGCGGCTGCTGGGTGACAAGCGAGTAAGGTCCGGTAGACCTGGCGTGAATCTTGTCTTCGACAAGGTGCGCGAGTTTGAGCATGTAGATAAAACCTACAGTAGACGGCTGGTTGAACGGAACTCCGGTCAGTCCATCGTAGAGCTGCATCTTACCGCTCAGGTGTCTCTTTACGCTTCCGTCCGCCTTCTCTTCCCTGACCTCTTCGAGGCCGACTCGCTGCATCACATTATCGATAATACAATCGATTATTTCGGTTATATCATAATCCTTGGGAGCTGTCTCACCTGCATAAGGAAGCGGACCTTCATCCTTGGGCTTGGCTTCAGCCTCTTCACCCTCCTCAGTCTCATCTTCGCTTTCATCCTCTACAAGTGATTCGGCGACCGCCATAGGATCGTCAACTACAGGCGAAGCTCCGACTTCCGCGCTTAAAATCTCAAGATCTCTTGCGTCGAACTCAGAAATCTTCGTTCTTATCCTCTCGATGCAGGAATCCCAGGCGTCATAGAACGGCGTCATTACTGCATCCAGATCAGCCTGTTTGGAAACTTCCTGAACATTCTTCAGCGCCTGATCCAGCATCGACTGGAGCTTATCGACCTCAGGAAACTCGATTTCGAACTTCAGGTCTGATGTCACATATCTCTTCAGCGCCTTCAGTTTGAGCTTCCAGGCCATAATATCGAGATCAGCGAGTATTTCGCGCTCGACAGCGCCCTGGAATATCGGGTTACGGAACGATACTCCGAGTTCTTTACCTACGATCCCAAGGTGCGTCTCAAGGATCTGTCCGATATTCATTCGGCTCGGAACGCCCAATGGGTTCAGGACTATATCCACCGGCGTTCCATCCGGCAGATACGGCATATCTTCCATCGGGAGGATCTTCGAAATAACCCCCTTGTTACCATGGCGTCCCGCCATCTTGTCGCCTTCCATAACCTTTCGTTTCTGGGCTATGTAAACACGCACGAGCTGGTTGACGCCTGCCGGTAACTCATCTCCGGGCTCTCTCGAAAGCTCGCCGTCGCAGCGCTCGCAGAGCGTTCTTTCCGGCTTCTTCGAGAAGTTATATACGGTAGCGCACCTGGTGCACTTATATTTGAACCTTGAGAAGACCTTTACATCAACGACCTTGCCTGTTTCGCCGTGCGGAACGCGGAGTGAAACGTCTCTGGTCTCTTCGGCCTTCTTACCGAAGATAGCGATGATCAGTCTTTCCTCGGCTGTAAGCTCTCCCTGCCCCTTAGGCGCGACCTTTCCGACCAGGATATCCTCCGGTCTGACTTCCGCGCCGATTCGGATAATGCCGTTTTCGTCGAGGTCTTTCAGCATGTCCTCGCCGATGTTCGGAATATCCCTTGTTATCTCTTCAGGACCGAGCTTTGTGTCTCTGGCTTCCGTCTCATACTTCTCGATATGGATCGAAGTATAGACATCATCAATTACCATTCTCTCGGAGAGCAGAATAGCGTCTTCATAGTTGTAACCATGCCATGGCATAAAGGTGCAAAGCACGTTCTGCCCGAGAGCAAGCTCACCACCGTCCGTCGATGGACCATCAGCGATAACCTGTCCGGCTCTTACTCTCTTCCCGGCCTTTACTATAGGTTTCTGTGTAACACAGGTGGCCTGGTTCGAACGGAGCATATTGAGAAGATGATATTCATCTACCTGCCCGTCCATCGCTTCGACGAGGATCTTCTCTGCCGTGACGCTCTTTACAACACCATCATGTTTCGAAACGATGACGGCCTTGGAGTCACGTGCGGCGCGGCTTTCTACGCCCGTCTTCACGAGCGGAGCATCCGCTCGGAGAAGCGGAACGGCCTGCCTCTGCATGTTCGATCCCATCAGCGCCCGGTTTGCGTCGTCGTTCTCCAGGAACGGGATCATCGCCGTAGCTACCGACATAATCTGCATCGGAGCGATGTCTACATAAGTCACCTTGTCCGAAGGGACCTGCGGATAGAAGTTCTCGTGCCTTACGAGAACGGTATCCGTCAGGAATTTGCCGGTCTTCTCATCTATCAGCGTATTAGCCGGTGCGATGTACTCTTCATCATCCTCATCAGCAGGGATGAAGACTATTTCGTTCGTTACCCTGCCGTTTTTCACGACACGGTACGGCGACCTGATGAAACCATACTCGTCAATCTTGGCGTGAATGGCCATGGAACCGATAAGTCCGATATTCGGACCTTCAGGCGTCTCAATAGGACATATTCTGCCGTAGTGGCTGTGGTGAACGTCCCTGACTTCGAGCTTGGCGCTCTGGCGTGAAAGTCCACCAGGTCCCAGGGCTGAAAGCCTTCTCTTATGAGTCAACTCCGCCAGCGGGTTCGTCTGGTCCATAAACTGAGACAACTGACTGGAACCGAAGAAGCTCTTTATGCTCGCTGAGACCGGTTTGACCGACAGGATTACCTGCGGTATTACGCTCTCAGGGTCTAGACTCGTCATACGTTCCTTCGCGACCTTCTCCATCCTCAGGAATCCCATCCTGAGCTGGCTCTGGAGAAGCTCACCGACCGACCTGACCCTCTTATTTTCGAGGTGGTCGATGTCATCGGTATCGCATGGTGAAAGCCTGACAGCCGTTTCCTCTGGGAAAAGCTCCGCCGGTGTCTCGGCTACAAGTCTGCGCCCGTTCGGAATCAGGTCAAGAAGCTCTTTGATGCCCTTGATCTTCTGCTCAGTCAGAATACTGCCGAGCTTAAGACTCCGCAAAACCTCCAGGTTTTCTTTGAGCCGGCTGATCTTGCCGTCCTCGGCCTTCTCTTCTGTTGTCGCGGTCTTTGCAGCATCTTTGACAGCTTTTTCAAGCTCCGGGATACGCGAATGCAGCCGCGAAACAATCAGGTGAGTGACCAAAGCTCCAGACTCCGACAGCCCGATTATATAGTCAATTACTTTTAGAAGGTCCTCTTTTGTAAGAGTGCGGACAGACTCAGGCAGGTTAAGCCCGAGCTTCTTGTTCAGTTTATACCTTCCGACTCTCGCAAGGTCGTACCTTCTGGTATCGAAGAATATGGAATTGAGCAGGCTTTTCGCGCTGTCGCGAGTTGCCGGATCTCCTGGCCTGACCTTATGGTATATATCAATCAGCGCTTCTTCTTTGCTGTTGGCGCCGTCCTGATCAATTGTTGCCTCGACGTACCTGTTTGTATCGAGGATTTCGACTTCTTCCAGCTTGAGGTTCTCTACCTTTTTGGCAGCCTCTTCAGTAATCTTGGCATAAGCCTTGACTACGACCTTCTGAGTCTTGGGATCGATAATCTCGTGAGAAAGCCTCCTGCCCCTCAACTGGTCTCTTGTTGGGTTCTTCAGCTTCTTCTTCTTTGAGTAAAGCTCCAGAATCTCGCCCGTTGTATCGCATGGGGTCGACTCCGCAGCAACTGCTGCTTTCTCGGGCAGCTTATGTCCTTCAAGTTTCGCGAGCAGCTTGTCCGTAAGGGTCTTTCCTGCATCGATCAAGACTTCACCGGTCTCTACATCGACTATAGGCTCTACGAGCGTCCGTCCCAGTGTTTCGCGGGCCGGAAGCATCTCCGTTACTGGGCAAGCCTGCGGAAACGCATTAAGGGCTCTCAGAAGCGTAGTCAGAGGAAACTTCTTTGTCTGTCCTACTCTGACAGAGATAACGTCGTTCGCATCTGACTCGATGTCAACCCATGCACCTTCGTTCGGGATAATAGTAGCGAAGTAAAGAACACGCCCCGAAAAGTCGAGTGTATCTTTGAAGTACACACCCGATGAGCGGGCCAGCTGGCTTACAACCACTCGTTCGGCTCCGTTTATCACGAACGTGCCTCTCTCGGTCATCAGCGGAAGGTCGCCGAGGTAAACCTCGGACTCTATGACCTCCCCCTCTTTGGCCTGAAGCCTTACCTTGACCTTGATAGGCGCTTCATATGTCATATCTCGATTCCGGCATTCTTCGACCGAATACTTCGGGTCGCCCAGAGTGTAATCTACCAACTCGAGCGATAGATTGCCCGTAAAATCGTAGATGGGGGAAAAACTGTGGAAGAGTTCTCTAAGTCCTTCTCTTAAAAACCACTTGTAGGAATCAAGCTGGATCTCGACCAAGTTCGGGATGTCTATAATTCCCGGTGTACGCTTGGTTCTATGCTGAATTTCCTTCATCTGGTCCTCCTGGTGAGTGAAAACACGCAAAATATAAGTTTAGCAGATGCAGAGACTTTCGTCAATAGATCTGAAGATTTAATTAATATATATTTTATATTATTATAGCTATAATTAATGGTACACGACGAAAAGGGACAGAGCAATCATCGCTCTGACCCTCATAATAGTTGAGCTTCCGCCTTTCACATCTGCTTAATGGTATTTCTCCAAGCCGGAGTTTGCCGGGGAGCCTAAGCTCCCCGAATCGCATTCCCGGTTATGTAATTGCTTCTCAGAACTCGACTACTTGATCTCGACAGTCGCGCCCTCTCCCTCAAGCTTGGACTTAAGTGATTCCGCTTCTTCTTTAGAAACGCCCTGCTTGATCGGCTGCGGTGCTCCTTCGACCAATTCCTTGGCCTCTTTGAGCCCCAGAGAAGTAAGCTCACGAACTACCTTGATTACCTGGATCTTCTTGTCGCCTGCTGCTGTAAGAACAACGTCGAATGACGTCTTCTCTTCTTCTGCAGGTCCTGCCTCGGCTGCGCCGCCCGCTGCAGGGGCTGCTACTGCCATAGGAGCTGCGGATACACCAAACTTATCCTGCATTGTCTTAACAAGTTGGTTCAGATCAAGAACTGACATGCCTTCGACCACCTGGGTCAGTGCATCTACTCTCTCCTCTGAGGATAATCCAAGCACACTCTGTACTACTTCTTCTACTTTTGCCACGTTTTTCACCTCACCTTACAGCCGCTGGCCTTTATGCCTGCGCGGCAGGAGTGGCGAAACATGGGACAATTTTCGGACTACCCATGATTTCGCCTATGTATATAGATTTAAGATGTTAATTCTGCAATCCGGAATCTTAAACCAAGAATTGCCTTTATCCCTGTTTCTTGTCGGCAACGCCTTGAAGCGTATAAACAAGACCTCCATAAAGCTGCTGCATCGTCATAACGAGGTTTACAACAGGACCCTGGAGGCCGCCGACCACCTGAGCCAGAAGAACAGCTCTTGACGGCAATTTTGCAAGAGCCTGGATCTGGGCTCCATCCATCAATTGCCCTTCGGCAATTCCGCCCTTGATATTGGGGAGCTTAAACTCTTTCACAAATGCTGTTATTGTCTTAGCTACATCAACAGGATCATTCGTGCTATAGGCAAGAGCTGTCGGCCCCTCCAGTCCTTCAAACAGCTCAGCAGCCGGCATCCCTTCTGATGCTCTCTTCAAGAGAGTATTCTTAACGACTCTCATTCCAGCGTTCGATTCTCTCAGTCGCTTGCGCAGAGTCGACATACTCTTTACGTTAAGACCACGATAGTCTGCGATAATTGCAGCTTTTGAAGAACCTAGGATCTCGCGTAAATCTTCTATCTCCTGAACTTTCTCAGGTCTCGGTTCTTTGTCTTTCTTCATCTACTCACCCCCAATTTGGTAAGTCATTAATATACTTAAAACACAACGGGCCCGCCCTTGACAGGCGAGCCCGAAATTATCACTATGATGAAATCTAATACTTCACCATTCTCTATTTCAGCCTCGGTCGGCGCTCTCTATAGAGCATTAAATCTGCAAGATACCTACTGTCTATGGCGTCTATATTCAGCTATTTGTTATATCTTATACTCTCTCTGCCATGAGCTGGGCTTTTTGAGTATCTATATTAATCCCTGGTCCCATTGTAGAAGAGATTGTAATCTTTTTCAAGTACCGGCCTTTTGCTGCAGCCGGTTTTGCTCTCAATAACGCTGTGATGAGCGCTTTCAAGTTCTCAGCCAACTGCTCTTCAGTGTAGGATGCTTTTCCTATCGGTGCATGGACGATACCGGCTTTTTCAACCCTGTAGTCTACTCTAGAGGCGGATTTGATCTCTTTTACTGCGCGTCCTATATCGGCTGTAACTGTTCCGGCTTTCGGGCTTGGCATTCTTGCGCGGAGGATAGGACCAAGTCTTCCGACAAGCCCCATAACATCCGGGGTAGCCAGAAGAACATCAAAATCAGCCCATCCCTGCTGGATCTGCTGCACGAGTTCTTCTGCGCCGACTGTATCGGCACCAGCTTCCTCAGCTTCTTTTGCCTTATCGCCCTTTGCGACAACAGCAACATTCTTGCTCTTGCCTGTGCCATGAGGAAGATTAGTTGTTCCTCTGACCATTTGGTCACCATGCCGGGGATCGACTCCCAGCCTTATAGCAACATCTATCGTCTCATTGAATTTTGCACTTGCAGCCTGCTTAACAAGCTTTATAGCTTCTTCCGGCTCTACAAGAGTCACGTCGCCAACGGTCTTGGCGGCTTCGAGGTATCTTTTCCCTCTTGTTGACATATATCTCTCCAAATCTTGTTATTTTGCAGGTCCCGAAACGGGATAATGGCTTTCGCCTGCCGCCTGCACATATTTCGAGCCATAAGCTCGATACAAGTAAGCCTATTACTTGCCTTAATCGACTACTTCGATGCCTGCGCTGCGTGCTGAGCCTTCGACCGATCTCATCTCGGATTCAACACTCGACGCATTAGAGTCAGGCAGCTTGATCTTCGCGATCTCACGGACCTGGTCTCTTGTGACCTTTCCGACTTTCTCCGTGTTCGGCCTGCCGGATGCTGTTGCGATCCCTGCAGCCTTCTTGAGAAGCTCTACCGCCGGCGGGGTCTTCAGAACATATGTGAAAGACCTGTCCTCGAATACAGTTATCTCTACAGGAACGATTGTCCCCATCTGAGAAGCCGTCTTTTCGTTGTACGACTTTATGAACTCCATCATGTTGATCTGGTACTGTCCAAGCGCCGGACCAACAGGAGGAGCGGGAGTCGCTTTACCTGCCGGGATCTGAAGTTTTACAACCCCGAGCACTTTTTTAGCCATCTAAACCTTAGCCTCCAAGTGAACCTACAATCGTTCGACCTGCGTAAACTCCAGCTCTACGGGAGTATCGCGGCCGAATATGGAAATAAGCACCTTCAGCGTTTCTTTCTGAGGGTTGACTTCCTCTATTTTTCCAGTAAAATCTGTGAACGGGCCAGCAGTAACACGAACAACTTCGTCCTTCTGCCATCGCACCTTGGGCCTTCTATCGGGAGCTTCGATGCGTTCCAGAATATCTCGAACCTCTTTGTCCTGGAGCGGGACAGGCTTATTACCTGAAGTCAAAAAACCTGTTACTCCAGTAGTGCTTTTTACAAGATGATAGGTGCTGTCATCAAGCACCATCTCGATGAGCACATAGCCAGGAAAGACCTTTCGCTGAACCTCCTGCTTTTTTCCGCCTCTCGTCCTGAGCTCCTGCTCCGTAGGGACAAGGATTCGGAATATCTTATCCTTGAGGTTCATCGATTCGGCTCGACGTTCGATATTCGTTTTTACTTTATTTTCATGGCCCGAATACGTATGTATTGCGTACCAATTCTTTTCTGCCATATGAGTAATTTACTCGTTATCTAGGCCCTAAGCCTATGAGCAGGCTGACCTTAGTCATAATAAAGTCCAAGCCGCCTAACCAAACCATCGCAATAAGAACGGCTACAATGACAACGCCAGTAGACTTCTTAAGCTCTGGCCAGGTAGGCCATGCAGCTTTCTTCACGACTTCTATGTACGACTCTCGCATAAACTTGGAGAGCCTTGTGAAGAAACCATCTGGCTTTCGCTCCATTCGAGACTTGTCAGCCTTGGCCTTATCGCTCTTATTCTTGTCGGCCTTTACTTTGGCCGCGCCCTTCGCTGTAACTCCGTCAGGCATAGCGATTCACTATTCCCCTAATATCAAAAATTGGCAGGCCCAGCCGGGCTCGAACCGACGACATCTGGTTTTGGAGACCAGCGCTCTACCAAACTGAGCTATGGGCCTGCGTGAGACATAATTCTAAAGTTTGCGGCGCTTTCGCCATCGGTATTATACCACAGGTCTCCGGCGCTGCCAACCCTGATCATTTTGCCTCTCTGTGAACTGTGTGTTTCTCACACCATTTACAGTATTTCTTAAGCTCCAAGCGATCCGGGTCGTTTCTTTTGTTCTTGGTAGTCGTATAGTTCCTGTGCTTGCACTCCTGGCAAGCCAGGGTAATGACTATTCTGACATCTGCTCCTGCCATTGCAACTCCTAAAGGGACAGGATGGGGCTAGATAAATCCGACACCCCAATCCTTACCCTGATCCTTTACTATTCAATAACCTGGCTGACAACGCCAGCACCGACGGTGTGACCACCTTCTCGGATTGCGAACCTCAGTCCCTCTTCCATCGCTATCGGCTGGATGAGTTCTGCTGATATTGTTACGTTATCTCCA
>JBDKUN010000033.1:0-276278 GCA_039679675.1 Armatimonadota bacterium | reverse complement strand
TCCACGATCAGCATCTCCTTACAAGATTACTCCTCTCTCTGCCGTCTATAACAGAGATCGGAAGATTAGCTGAGGTGAGTCAGTTTTCGACGCCGATTATGCCCTCAGATGGGTCATTATTGCATGCCGATTTACAAATTATTGGTTCAAGGTTACGAACATCTAAACGATAGAGACAAGAGAATCGTTAAACGCGTAGTAGACGAACTCTTCACCCAAGACGAAGCAGAGGAGTTTAGTCAATTCATGCTAGATGCTTTTGGCTTTCGTGTAGTCATCAAAGAGGTAGAATTGCCCATTGCTTCTAGGCACCAACCTTGGAGTGACACCCATTGGGATGATTACGAAGGTCAGTTCCATGTGCCAACCCACGAACACCTGCACAGGCTCTCATTCAGTGTGTCCGGATTCTTTAAGGACTGTTGCGGGAATCCGAAATCACGCTTCCTAGATGCTTTTTCAGAAGGAGCAGCTGTGGATTACATGCGAGCTATATTTCAAAAACTGCAACTTAATTATCCCACAGATGAGGATATGGCATTTGCGGTCAATGAGGTGTTTGAGGATCTCGGATTAATTGTATCGGTTGCCAGAGGCCATTCTTACAACGTCTACAATCAAGATCTAGTTGAATGGCGTTATTGGTGGATGGGCCGCTATCGCGATCAGCGCGGCAATTCGCCACAGTTAAATGAAGACTGGTCGCCGTTTCGAGAATACGTGGATAGGGAGGCTGCTATGCTCTTCATGGATGAAGAGGAGAAGCGATACAATTTGTTTCAATCAGATTCAACTCCCGATCCTACTGTAAAGTAGTTATTTGTTCTTACTTCCTCAGAATGGGGCAGTGCAATGCATAAACACTGCCCCCAAATCATGGCTTTACGGTAACTCGGTTCCAATGGCCTGGATGTGGCTGCGGCGGCAACAATTCTCTTATGCCGCAATAGAACCGTGAAGAGTCAGTCGAGATGAATAATAAGAAGATATCCCTTGATGAGGGACCATCCGGTCAGCAACTCTTTGCATATAATCGTTTGGTTCCAAATCTTGAGCGAGAACAATTAGCACAATACTATGGCATCTGCCCATTCTGTGGAGGACGATTCTCCGTTTACCTCGATGAAGATGACCAGAGATGGCGATGGTGGTGTAAAGATAGATGCCGGGACAGTCGCATATGCAGACGCAATGGCAGGGATTTACATGGAGGCAGCTTAACCGATCTTCGTAGGAAACTCATCTGTCAAAGAGTTGGAAATGCCCTTTTGAAGCTGCTTCGCACTGGTAGTAAAGGTCTAGCACTAGGGATCGCTATTTTGGAGCACGCCTCTCAATATGTGATAGACATAACTGAGCCATTTGGCGTCGCATATAGTTCGATCGCAGAAATTGTTCCAGGCATATTCGGAATAGATCAGCCCGATGGCTCAGTGCGAAAGAATGGATACGCGATCAAGCAAGGAATCAAGGAGTTAGCTGCTGTTGGGGTTGAGATAGGAAATGCTAAGCCTATGCCTGGCAGGCAATTCGGAACTACGACTTATAGTTTTGCGACTATCCTCCAGGAATGCGAGGAAGGCCCTTACTTGGACGATGCCGAACCTGACTATGACCCATTCGAGAACGAGTAGGCACCTGATGAGAGCTAACATAAGCATAGGAAAGTGTAACAGAAACAAATCCTAAGCCTTTAACGATTTTTTTCGGAATCGGCCATCTATAAGGCCGATATCACACCCGCGAATGTGGGTTAATACAGGAGGGTCTCAATGACCAAAGATAAGTCCTTCGGGACTCCAGATACCAAGAGCAAGGGTTTTAATGATTGCTCCCAAAATACTATGTCGGATAACGGCGCGGTTGTAGTTCAGAATCAGCCAAGGTTATTCCGACTTACGCCTACTGCAGATGATTACAATGGCAGCCAGGATGTCAGACTCCACTGGCGCAGAGGCTGGAGAGAGCGACCGGTTGCACGATACGATCAACTGGTAAAAAGCATCTACGAAGTCGATAAGGAAGATCGATATCATCTGGAGCAGAGGTAGCTCAATGTTTCTCCGAAGATGAAGCATCTAAGCTCAAAAGTTATGTTCAGCAACACCTAGGGTGGCAGACCGAAATCGAGAAGGTTAGTTTACCTCTCGACGGTCACGCTGTCATAGAAAGTGAGGAGACCCAAAGTAGCTGGCGACATGCCGGCATACTACGCGAAATCACCTGTCGTTATCAGTTGGTCGATACCCAAAGTGTAGTTGATGAACTCACCAGTGATCCATTCCTTAAGGAAGTCTGGTCGGAAGTAAGCAAGGAAGATTTTCCCGTTCTTCAGCTTCCTTCAGAGGAACTGGATGTTGGAATCGAGTTTGTAGAACATCTGCTCAAGAGATTTGGCCTTATCGCTATAGGCGATATCTCATGCCATTTAGAGTCGATCTACAGAGACTATGGGCTTCGTGTTGTGGTCGATTCACGCGATAAGAACAAAGTCAACAGCAGTCCATAGAAATATAGCTCATGCAGCTTCTAAAGCGTGAGATGAAATCAAGGAGCAGCCACCTTTCACAACAATGAGGGTGGCTACTTGTACGATGATCGGGCTTCTGCTATGATGACAATGGAGCAAGCTGGAGGACTGTAACACAAATGGCTTGGGAATTAAGAAACGGATGTGGCCCTTACTACACGAGATCCATCAGGCGCGGCAGGCAGGTCATACGCCAATACGTCGGAAAAGGACTGCTCGGTGAACAAGCAGCACAAGCTGATGTGGAAATGAGGCTTGAACGGGATGCCAAGCAGCAAGAGGAAACCGAATCGCTTGCATTGTTGAAGTCCAGTGAAGGCATGGTGATAGACCTCTATGATGCAGTCGAAACCATCACAAGAGCCCAGTTGCTGCAAGCTGGCTATCACAGACATAATCGAAGCGAATGGAGGAAAAGACGGTGAAAGAAGAACTGAGAAAAGCACTTCCAGCTAACACACAGAATGACATCAGAACTATTCGGGCGCTTGTTAAGCGTATCGAAGGTGGTCAGACATCAGCACTTCCAGAACTGCGTCAGGCAATTGACTGCACACCGGCCATCATGGAGGATTATGGTAACCTGGCCAAGATTACGGAACGATCACTCATCAGAACGATATATGGTGGTGATATTCTGGCAGAGGAAGCCACCCGTAAAAAGCTTAAGGCTATGCGTGAAGGCATCATTGGTGATGATGCCTCGCCTCTGGTCAGGCTCCTTGTTGAAAGAGTGGCAATCTGCTGGTTACAGGTGCACCATCTTGATACAGTATACGCCCAGCAGATGGTTAATCTCAGCAACAGACAACAAGAGTTCTATCAGCGATCTCAGGAACGCGCACACCGTCGCTATATGTCTGCGATCCGGACCCTTGCCCAGGTGAAGCGACTCGAACTGCCTACCCTTCAGATCAATCTTTCTGCCGACAAACAGATCAACCTGATAGACGGTCAGCATATCAGCTGAAAGGCCTTCTTTCGTAAAAACTCATAAGATAGCTATAGGTTTTACGTCGTCTCCTGTGATTTGGCACGTCATATACATACGCCGAATTGCTACGTACAAATGATGAGATAGCTTGGGTCTTTCTGTCGGGTGATCTACCACCGGATGTGCTTCACGTCAGATACTCTCCAATCACGCAATCAACGACTGTTGCCCACAGGTTAGGGCACAGATCAGCCTTGGGGATTAAGTCCAAGATTTAGCAAATAGGCCATGGGAATCGTGAGATAGGTCAATACCTGTGTCACGAAACAAAAAACACTTGGTAGCCTGTTGTAAGAAGTCTGAAGCCATTGCACAATAGCCTAGTACATTAGCCTAACCTGGTCAGGGTTAATCTAGGCTATTGTACAAGTTATTACTTAGTAGTAGCAGTAATATCTATTGTGAATACTAGAATTCTACAATAGCCTAGTATTGTTAGGCTATTGTACGTAATAGGCTATTGTTTATAGCAATAATACTCAGATATAGGGTAGGCTATTGTTGAAAGACGATAACCAACCAGTTCAGGTGGAATAATCAGATCTATGATTGGCATACCAAAAGAATCGCGGTTCATCCAATCCAAGAGTTGCCGGAAACAATTGGATAACGACGGGGAAACAATACAGGAAGCAATAGCATTTCAATGCACTGAAACCAGTTAATCTATTGTTATTTGCCTGCAAAAACAGATGATTTTCCCTGAATCGACCGTTTTCGGTCTAAGCTTTCAGCCTGAATACAATCCAGATCGTGTCCAGCAGCGATCAGGGCAGAGCGTATAAATCACCAGTGTCCTTCGTTCAACCATTTGCACTGCCCGCCTGAAGTACCTCTTGCACTTCAAATTGATTTTTCTGCCGATAAAGAATCTGATAGTAGACACGGAAAGCCCTTCTTTGGTGAAAACTCATAAGCTAGCTAGGGGTTCTTCGATGTCTGGTCACGGGACCCAGGAGATATATGGTTGAAGAGTAATACAGGAGAAATGATTAGCTAGCTTGGGGTTTTACCAGGTACCGCTGATGACAGCCCTGTTGTTTCTAGAACGCTGCCCCCAGATTGATCTTCCTTTATCTGCCTCAAATATATCGAGGAGAACAGCTGCTGTAGCAGCTTTATATCCAGAAATTTTTGATTTGCAGAACATTTGCAGCCACCCAATAATGCCGTCAGAGAATCTCCTCTGAAAGGCTTTCTGAGTTCATGGTTTAGCAGAATCAAAACTGAGAATAACGGTTTATCTGTACGATAACACAGTGGTGCAGTGGTAGCCGTTTACGACGGATCGGTTATCAGTCTTCTCGACGGCATCTGAGAGCATGGCCATCAGAGGGACGAAAAATTTGGGATGAGAGTTTGCGAGGATATGCTTCAGAGAGGCTTGGTGCCTGCTTATCGGTAAGTTCTAAAACCCAGACCCGATCCTGAGTATCTGTGTATTCGCATGGTTCATAGATCTGTGAACACACCTCTGACTGCTCCGCCATGTCTACATAACCGCCATTCGGGAAATAGATTCTGTTTATAGTATATTTAGACTCTTCTACGGACTCGTCACCGCTAGACGCGGTGTTGTCGACAGTGACATCGGCCACAACCCGGTAGTTTTTGACTTCAGCGTGCTCCGGAAAAAGCAAATACCCAATATTTCGCTGTGTATTTCTGACTCTCAAATAAACTACCAATCTGAGTGTTGCCCCAGAATATTTTATAGGACAAAAATCCTAAAACAACTAAATACAATGCGACTAAGGTGAGGATTAGAAAAGTCTGATTCGCCTTAGTTGCAACTATCTGCTTCCTTGTCCATTCAGCCAACGCCACAAGTGCCTCGATGATAACCACTAAAACCATTGTGACAAAAGCAGCAACGAAAATCAGTGCGATTATGCCTATTTCGGTGAATCTGACCATCTATTTCGGAGTTATCTGACCGGTCGTTTCGGTTTTAATCTGACCGATTTATCGGAGCGAAAGCGACGTTGGACGTAATAATAGATTAGTTGTTTTCAGTCGTCAACTTGGCAAACATCGCTAAGAGGTCACTAATAAGGACCGCCTTTGGTGGTGATGTCTTGGCCGAACAGTCTACTCGAAAAAAGCTTCAAACCTTGCTTAAGGAAATCTCAGGTTCAAATCCTTCGCCTCTGGCCAGACTCCTCGATGAACGAGTAGTAGTTTGCTGGCTACAGGTGCATCATCTAGATTCCATATATGCTCAGCAAATGAACAACCTTAGTAACCGACAACAGGAATTCTACCAGAGATCCCAGGAAAGGGCACACCGCCGTTATATGTCCTCAATTCGGACTTTGGCTCAAGTAAGAAAATTGGAGCTGCCAGCCGTGCAGATCAACCTTTCTGCCGATCAGCAAATTAACCTGATAGATGGGCGGAGTCTAAGCTGAAAGGTCATCTTTGGTGAAAACTCATAAGCTAGCTGTGCTGTTCCGGTCATCCAGTTGGTGAATCTACCTATGGCACAGCCAGGCAAATGCGTAACAGAAAATGATGCGCTAGCTGACGGTTTTCTGTCGGATATCCGCGCCACATCATAGCCGACTATTGCCTTCTTAGGACCCAGATCCATAATGACATTTTTACGGACTGCAGCTTTGTCAAGAGAGGCACAATGAAAGCCATGGCCACCATCATCAGAATGAAGAAGGCAATACACCCTAACATGCACCACGGCCAGAATGGAAATCCGGGCCAGTATTGATAAGCAAACACTAATGACATGTCAAACCTCCACACGGTCTCACATGTCCCGCTCAGGTATATGCACATTTGGCATAATAACCAAGCTTACGCAGTATATCAATATGATTCTGCGCGCGTGCTGTGTTCCGCACATTATGTGAGATGTGGCAAACGACACCCGTTTTGCTGTTCTTATTTTGTTAGTCAATGCCTGCCAGCAACTGGTGCAGGTGAATTACCGTTGGCGGTTCACATCCAGCTGCACCTAGACAGTTAATCTCGCAGACACATGTATTTGAATAATATTTGTTTTATGCCAGCCTTGCAGGATATTTAACCTCAACTGCCTAACATATTAGTGCTTGTGCCGCTTGCTTGCTTTCTCGATCCATGCAGGCAACTCATATTTGGAGCTAGGTGGCTGTTGATGTATGTGACATTGGTGAGGCAAGGAATACCAGGAGCATTTGATTTATCGAGCCGTCGCTACTGGCATCTCTACGCTTGCACTTGCCGTGTAACCTAAAGCTATACCGGGAGTTTTATTAGAGTGGATAACAGGTTCTTTGAACAACCCATATTGAACTCTCCTTACGAATATCCAGCTCGTCACTGGGAACTCGATGAGCAAGGTCAGCCTACGCAACGGATTATTGAAAACCGCCGATCTGTGGCATTTATTACACCAATTCCCAAGCCGAGGAAGCGGAGAGGATCTGCTGAACAGAAGTCTTTATTATTCGATGAAGGCAAGGGGCTTTCAACTGCAGAGCAACAATATGATCCTACACCAGTAATCAATGCCCTCCGCGAGCACGTTGATAAATGGAGGAGCATACCCAATCCCAGCAATTGGAAGGTTACTGCTGAAACAGCACGCTTGCTTCAGCACTGGCGACATCACAAATTCAGTAGTATTCGGCCATTCTTTTGTCAGCTAGAGGCAGTTGAAACCACAATCTGGTTGACTGAAGTTGCTCCTCATGAGAAAGCAGGAAAAGACTTCCTTGATCATCTGGCAAATGCCAACAACGATGCAAACCCTGATTTGATGCGGCTGGCGCTGAAGTTGGCCACTGGATCCGGCAAGACCACTGTGATGGCGATGCTAATAGCTTGGCAGACTATCAATGCTGTGCGCCACCCTACTAGTAAAAGGTTTACACGAGGATTTCTAGTTGTTACTCCAGGGATCACAATCAAGGACCGCCTGCGAGTGCTCCAGCCTAACGACCCGGACAGCTACTACCAGAGCAGAGAACTTGTTCCGAACGATATGTTCACGGACCTGGAGCGAGCGAAGATTGTAATAACCAACTACCATGCATTCAAGCTCCGGGAGAAGATGGAGCTTTCAAAAGGCGGACGATCCTTACTTCAGGGACGAGGTGAGGCTCTTAACACAATTGAGACTGAAGGACAGATGCTTCAGCGGGTGATGCCAGGTCTAATGGGAATGAAGAACATCCTGGTGATCAATGATGAGGCGCACCACTGCTACCGTGAGAAACCAGGCCCCGACGAAGAGGACGACCTTAAAGGCGACGATAAAAAAGAAGCCGAAGAGAATAATGAAGCTGCACGGCTTTGGATTTCAGGGCTTGAAATGGTCAACCGAAAGCTTGGTATTAATCGCGTTGTCGACCTATCTGCAACACCATTTTTCCTGCGCGGTTCCGGCTATGCCGAGGGCACATTGTTTCCCTGGACGATGAGCGATTTCTCATTGATGGATGCCATCGAATGTGGGATCGTGAAGTTGCCTCGTGTGCCGGTAGCTGACAACATTCCTGGCCAAGATGTGCCGGTATATCGCAACCTCTGGGAACATATTCGCACCCGGATGCCCAAGAAAGGCAGAGGAAAGGCAAAGACTCTCGATCCATTGAGCATTCCTGCCGAACTTCAGACTGCACTGGAGGCACTTTACGGCCACTACGAAAAGACATACAAACTGTGGGAGCAAAGTGGTATCAAGGTACCACCTTGCTTCATTGTGGTCTGTAATAACACATCGACATCCAAGCTCGTTTACGACTACATTTCAGGTTTCTACAGGGAGAATGAAGACGGCTCTAGCACATTAGAGAATGGTAGACTGGCCCTGTTCCGTAATTTTGACGAATACGGCAACCCATTCGGTCGCCCGCGCACCTTGCTAATCGATAGCGAGCAACTTGAATCCGGTGAGATGCTGGACGAAAATTTTCGCTCAGTGGCATCGGATGAGATTGAGCGTTTCCGTCGTGAAATCATTGAACGCACCGGCGACCGACATCAAGCAGATAACATCACCGACCAAGATTTGCTGCGGGAAGTAATGAACACGGTCGGCAAGGATGGACGGTTAGGCGACCCTATTCGATGCGTTGTCTCAGTATCCATGCTTACTGAAGGCTGGGATGCCAATACCGTTACCCATGTGCTTGGTGTTCGTGCATTCGGAACCCAGCTTCTGTGCGAGCAGGTTATTGGTCGTGCACTGCGCCGCCAGTCCTATGACCTCAATGAAGACGGCCTTTTCAATGTAGAGTATGCCGATGTCTTGGGCATACCGTTTGACTTCACGGCCAAACCGGTAGTGGCACCTCCACAGCCGCCCCGTGAAACCATCCAGGTTAAGGCCGTGCGTCCCGACCGAGACTCTCTGGAAATTCAGTTCCCACGTGTTGCAGGTTACCGGGTTGAGCTACCTGAAGAAGTGCTCACCGCAGAGTTCAATGATGATTCAGTCCTGGAACTGACACCGGACCTTGTTGGCCCATCGATCACCAAGAACGCAGGAATAATTGGTGAAGATGTAGACTTGAACCTTGCACACCTTGGAGATATGCGCCGGTCTACATTACTGATGCACATCACCAAACGGCTGCTTTACACAAAATGGCGTGACCCTGGTGAGGAACCCAAACTGCACCTGTTCGGCCAACTGAAGCGGATCACAAAACAGTGGCTGGACACCTGCCTTGTCTGCAAGGGCGGCACATACCCTGCGCAACTTATGTATCAGGAACTGGCCGATATGGCCTGCGAACGCATTACTGCAGGCATTACACGTGCGCTGGTTGGTGAACGCCCTGTAAAGGCCGTATTGGACCCATATAATCCCACTGGTTCAACAATCCATGTGAACTTCAACACATCGAAGACGAGCAGGTGGGAAACGGACTCCCGGCGATGCCACATCAACTGGATCATCCTTGATAGTGACTGGGAGGCCGAATTCTGCCGCGTGGCTGAGTCACATCCGAAAGTTAAGGCCTATGTAAAGAATCATAACCTCGGGCTTGAAGTGCCATATCGTTACGGTTCCGAAATGCGCAAGTATATTCCTGACTTTATCGTGCTTGTGGATGACGGACACGGCGATGATGATCTGCTGCATCTGATTGTCGAGATCAAAGGCTACCGGCGTGAGGATGCCAAAGAGAAGAAGACTACAATGGAAACCTACTGGGTGCCAGGTGTAAATAATCTTGGCACCTATGGACGCTGGACATTTGCCGAATTTACTCAAGTTTACGAGATCGAATCCAATTTCGAAATCAGGCTCGATACTCAGTTCGACAAGATGATTGACCAATTCGGAGGAAATAAAGCGTGAAGATCGAGAGAGGAATTGACGCACGCAGATATATGGAGCAGGCTATAGAGGTAATGCGGAATTCCATCTGTGAGTCACGCTCGGACGGCAAGAAACCCCCTAAGGTAGGAGCTGTATTGGTCAAGCCCGATGGCACCACCGAGACAGCGTGCCGCTGTGAACTCCGCGATGGTGACCATGCCGAATATACACTGTTGGAGCGCAAGAATCGAAACAATAGACTCGATGACTGTGTTCTATTCGCCACTCTTGAGCCCTGCGCTCCCAATTCACGCCATGCGCCAAAACTAGGATGTGCAGAGCGAATAGTTCTTGCACGCATTAAGAAGGTCTGGGTGGGGATTGAGGATCCAGACCCGACGGTAGATCGCAAAGGCATCAAGTATTTGCAAGACAGCGGTGTCGAAGTGCACATGTTCGACCGTGATTTGCAGGAGATCATTGTAAGCGAAAACCAAGAGTTCATTGATCAGGCGCTAGAGCGAGCAGCGGAAGCAGAGAATTATGTAGAGGAAGTCAAGCTCTCATCCCTAGAGGATGTGCATGGGACTGATATTGAGGAGTTTGATCAGGTCGTCTTGGAAAAGTATCGCGTGCAGGCTGGAATACCGGATGAAATCACATCACCGGCGTTCGTCCGCAGATTGAAGACACAAGGCCTTATTAAGGAGCATGACGGCCAGTTTTCTCCCACTGGTTTTGGCCAACTACTGTTCGGCAAGGAGCCAAGAATTGCCATGCCGCAAGCAGGATTGTTAGCTACTGTTCATTATCCTGATGGCACTGAGGAAATAGAAGATTTTGATGGGCCCCAGGTTGAGGTGCCGGAGCAAGCTCTGAAGTGGCTGAAAGATAAGCTGCCTAACACGTTAGATCGTTCTACGGCACAACGCAAGGAAACCAATAAGGAAGTTCTTACACTTGTTCGTGAGGCGATAGTCAATGCACTAGTCCACCGCGACTATGAAATAGCCGGGGCTAAGTGCCAGTTAGTAGTAGAATCGGGCAAGATCATCATAAAGAGCCCTGGCTACATGGTTCCGCCAACTACATTGGATCAAATGTCATCATTCAATGCTCCTATGCTCAGCCGTAATCCTGTAATGCATTATATCTTCGCGAAGATGAAGCTGGCCGAAGAACGTGGACTAGGTCTGAAGTCAATGAAGACGGAGGCCGAAAAGACTGGGCTCCCGCTACCGCGATACTTGTGGGACGATCCATACCTGGTGCTTACTATCTATCAAAGTGAGGATGCTGCGGTTACGTCACTGCCGGAGGAGGCCCAGAAGCGTCTTTCCGAAGCGGAGTTGAGAGGATGGAGTTGGTTAACTAGGCAGGGCCACACAAAGTCCGCTGATTACGCCAGTGCGATGGGTGTAGATGCACGAACAGCGCGTCGACACTTGAACCAGTTTGTGAATCTCGGGCTCATTCGGAAGGTCGGCTCAGGTCCGACAACATACTACCAAGTTATCTAACCAGAGGTGCGACGGCAATCCGGACATAAATCCGGACACAATGTCCGGTTAAAACTTAATTATCGGGCGAGTAGAGGTTATCCGGGCAGGTATTCGGACATCGTGACCGGATAAGAGATGATAACAGGTTGGACCGAACAAATCCGGACAGAGGATTAGATATGGAAAAGAAAACAAACGGCAAAACAGTCGAGACCCTCAAGCATGAGGATGCTACTCGGAAGAATATTCCCACTGCTGAGCATCAGTCGGTTATGAATGACTCGGATAAAAGCCCCATTCGCGTCGCCTATGAGCGGCGTAACAGGGATCTCGACCCGCAACTGGTTTGGCGAGGTAAGGATGAGCAGGACTGGTCGGATTTGGTTGTGCAAGCGCCGCCGCTGTATATACAAGAAAAGGTGCATCCTAAGGTATTGATAGATGACCTGCTGCGCCGGAGTAAGGCAGATGCAAAAGCTGCTGACCCCCAGTTCGACCTTTTTGCTGACTTCAACGGTATCCCGGAGGGTGTGGACAAGACAGAGTTCTACCAGCACGATCAGAACTGGTCGAACCGTATGATTCTTGGGGACAGCCTGCAAGTAATGGCGTCTCTGGCGGAGCGTGAAGGTCTGCGCGGCCAGGTGCAGTGTATTTATATCGACCCGCCCTATGGTATCAAGTTCAATTCCAACTTCCAGTGGTCAACCACCAGCCGAGACGTAAAGGACGGCAAGGCCGATCACATCACCCGCGAACCGGAACAGGTCAAAGCATTTCGAGACACTTGGCGCGATGGCATTCATTCGTATTTGACGTATCTGAGAGATCGGCTAACAGTCGCCCGCGACCTTCTTACTGATTCCGGCTCCATCTTTGTGCAAATAGGCGACGAAAATGTGCATCGTTTACGAGCACTGATGGATGAGGTGTTTGGAGATGAAAACTTCATGTCCTTAATCACCCTACAAAAAACAGGTGGTCTTGCAGGAAAGTACTTAAAGGGAGTCTCTGATTACGTCATCTGGTTTGCAAAGAACTCAAACCAAGTGAAGTATAGGCAGATGTTATCTATCAAGACAGCAGGGAATGGAGACAATCCCGGCAGGCGATACGACCAACTTGAATTAGCAGATTTAACTCGTAGAGCACTATCAAGAGATGAGAAGAAGAATCCCTCTCTTATCCCGGCCGGTGCCCAAGTGTATCAACTGACTGACTTAACTTCGATTAGCGCTGACGACAAGACTAGTGATGCCTATGAGTTTCAAGGAGCAACTTACTTTCCACCTTCTAATAGACATTGGTCAACAGTGCTCGAAGGACGAAAGAGACTTGAGAAATGTAACCGAGTTATCTCTACAGGAAAGCGGTTGATGTTTGTTCGTCGCCTGAATGATTTCCCAGCGTTCGAAATCAGTAATATATGGGATGAATTCGCTGTCACCCCAGACGTCACATATGTCGTCCAGACTCACCCGGGAATTATTGCTCGCTGCATCTTAATGACCACCGACCCCGGCGACCTCGTACTCGACCCTACCTGTGGCTCCGGCACCACTGCTTATGTCGCCGAGCAATGGGGCAGGCGTTGGATTACTATTGATACGTCTCGTGTTGCACTTGCGCTGGCTCGCGCTCGGATTATGGGAGCGCGTTATGCATATTATATGCTGGCTGATAGCCATGATGGTCAGTTAAAAGAAGCCGAGATCACACGTACAGCACCTTCGACTCAGCCAACGCACGGGAACATCCGCCAGGGCTTCGTGTATGAACGCGTGCCGCATATAACGCTTAAATCTATTGCCAACAATGCTGAAATTGATGTTATCCGGGATAAGTTCCAAGACACTCTTGAGCCATTGCGTCAACAGCTCAATTCCGCTTTGTGCAAGAGTTGGGAGGAATGGGAAATTCCCCGTGATTTAGATAAAAAATGGCCTGAAGCTGCAAAGAAGTTGCACGCAGAGTGGTGGGAGCAGCGGATTACACGGCAGAAAGAGATAGATGCCTCCATCGCCGCCAAAGCTGAGTTTGAATACCTATATGACAAGCCATACGAGGACAAGAAAAAGGTCCGGGTGGCAGGCCCGTTTACGGTAGAGAGTCTTTCACCGCACCGGGTGTTGGGTCTGGATGAAAATGATGAGTTAATAGATCCAATAATGCAATCAAAGGACGGCAGAGGTGATGAACAGGACTTCGTGCAGATGATTCTTGAAAACCTTAAGACCGCTGGCGTGCAACAGGCTCACAAGGAAGACAAGATCAACTTCACGTCACTCACACCCTGGCCGGGAGATTTGGTATGCGCCGAAGGTCGCTATTTTGAAGGTGGCGATGGGATTGGTGCTGAGAAACGCGCGGCAATCTTCATAGGCCCGGAGTTTGGCACGGTATCTCGCCCCGATTTGGTCTCCGCCGCGCGCGAAGCTGGTGATGCTGGATTCGATGTGCTGATAACCTGCGCATTCAACTATGACGCACATTCATCGGAGTTCAATAAGCTCGGTCGCATTCCTGTGTTAAAGGCACGGATGAACGCCGATCTGCATATGTCCGATGATCTCAAGAACACCGGCAAGGGAAATTTGTTCGTTATATTCGGTGAACCGGACATTGACATTCTTGATGCTGAAAACGGACAGATTCAGGTGAAGGTAAATGGAGTTGATGTCTTCCACCCCAACACCGGAGAAGTCCGCAACGACGGCGCGGAAGGTATTGCCTGTTGGTTCATCGACACCGATTACAATATGGAGAGCTTCTTCGTCCGCCACGCCTATTTCCTGGGTGCAAATGACCCTTACAGCTCTTTGAAGACGACGCTCAAATCAGAGATTAATGAAGATGCCTGGGCAACACTCCACAGCGACACATCCAGGCCTTTCGACAAGCCCGAAACCGGACGAATTGCAGTGAAAGTAATAAATCACCTTGGGGATGAGGTGATGAAGGTGTTTAAGGTGTAGTTAGATTTACAACCAATATAGGAGCATCATATTCCTATGCATTTTGCTAAGCCAGATCAATTTCTAACTGTTCGGGTCCATAATATTGATATTGAACCTTCGCTTTCTGGGCTCTGTGTGGGCTACGAGCGAGGTAAGTGGCGTGATGCACAACTGGCGGATCACATAATGGATTGGTTACCAGAGTTTGCACTTACTGCATCTGAATGCGAAACAATTGGACACCATAATTGCGCCAAGCTGATGCGTCAAGCAGCCAAGCGTGTTTATGATTCAGATAAATTCAGCAATCGCGGCGAGTTTGGAGAGATATTTTTACACGCAGCAATACGACAGGTCTTCGATGCGCTCCCTGCTGTATCGAAAATATACTACAAGTCGAGCAACAACGATACAGTGAAAGGCTTTGATGCTGTCCACGTAGTTGGTCCTCCTGACGATCTTGAGCTCTGGCTTGGAGAAGCCAAGTTCTACAATGATATCTCTCGGGCTATATCTGATGTTGTTGCCGAACTGCAACAGCACCTTGAGACGGATTATCTGCGCGACGAGTTTGCACTCATTGTAAATAAGATCGACCCAATGTGGCCTCACTCCAAAATACTGGAAAAGCTACTCCAACCTGAGACATCCCTGGATGAAGTTTTTGAGCGGGTGTGTATACCTGTTCTGCTCACTTATGACAGTCCTTGTATCGCTGCACACAATATCTGCGATACAGATTATGCAAATGAGTTTGAACGTGAGATCAATAGGCACTACACCTCTTTTGCCAAACGCAATCTTCCAAAGGAAATCCGCATTCATCTGTTTCTACTGCCACTCCAAAAGAAGGAGACTCTGGTGAAGTTGCTTGATGAGAAACTAAAACTATGGCAGAATCTATAACTATTACTAAACTCAGAGATATGCTCCGTTCTACGGACGCAATAGGGCAGCATGCATTCAATATCCTCAAGGCTATTTCTTGCCTTGTGTCAGACCCCGAACAAACAACACTTGCCCATGAGATGGTTTTAAGGGCTCTGGAACATCGCGATCATTTTGAGCCTTATGTCGCTATACTAGATTCTCTAGTGCGTTCAGAGGGACTGTTCCCATACTTAGACCAGGATTCATTAGACTTTAGAGATGCCATCGCTTACGAACTTCATCGTCCCGACAACATGGGTGATGAGTTTGTATTTCACCGTGAGCAAGCCGAAATATATCGACGATTGCTTGATGGGGACAACGTAATTCTTAGTGCGCCAACCAGTTTCGGTAAGAGCAAGATCATAGATGCTATCATTGCCACTGGCAAGTTTCGGAATATCGCAGTAATCGTTCCCACACTTGCACTGATTGATGAGACGCGAAGACGGCTCACTCAGTTCTCAGACAGGTATAAGATCGTAACCCACCTATCGCAAGACCCTGGAGATTCCACCATCTTTGTCTTCACTGCTGAGCGAGCAGTGGCTTACGACCGATTCCCTACCATTGAGTTTTTCATTATCGATGAGTTCTACAAGTTGAATGATATGTCTGACGATGAGATAAGAACCGTAGCTCTTAATCAAGCGTTCTATAAACTTCGTAAGTTCGGAGGGCAGTTCTACCTCTTAGGACCGAACATTCAGCGCATCCCCGATGGGCTGGAAGCAGCGTTCAGATGTTATTTCTATCCCACAAACTTCACAACAGTAGTATCTGAACAGATCAAAGTGCCGGGCAAGGGTGATGATATTGAACGGCTTATAGACCTCTGTAGCGAACTTGATGAACCTACTCTGATATTCTGCAAGTCACCAGCGCGAGTTAATGAGGTCGCGCACGCATTGTTAGCTGGAGGCGTTACTGCTGAGCAACCAGATCTTCTTCCTGCTGTGGAATGGGCCGGGAAGATGTATCACCAAGACTGGGTTCTTGGAAAATCCCTCAGGAATGGCATTGGCATCCATCATGGAAAGCTGCCACGTGCCCTAGCACAGTATGTGGTTCGCCAGTTCAACGACCTCAAATTGCGGTTTCTTATTTGCACGTCGACCCTCATTGAAGGTGTGAACACCAAAGCGAAGAATGTTATCATATTTGACAATAAGATTGCTCGTAAACAGATCGACTTCTTCACGTTCAATAATATCAAAGGGCGATCCGGTCGCATGTTTGAGCATTATGTAGGCTATGTATATCTATTTAATGAACCGCCGATGGAGCAACTCCCTTTCGTTGATTTCCCTGTATTCTCGCAGGAAAGTGATACGCCCAATAGCCTGTTAGTGCAGATGGAAGATGAGGACTTAGCTCCATCTTCACAAGAACGGGTGCGTGAGTATCGTGAGCAGAAAGTACTTCCTTTATCGGTACTGCGTGAGAATTCCTCAATTGATCCAGAAGCGCAGATTCGGCTCGCGCAGCACTTGCTGGATAGGCCAGATTACTGGTCAGCTAAATTGAGTTGGAACCACTTTCCCAAATGGGCTGAGCTATTAGCGGTCTGTGAGTTGATATGGACCTTCTTCGTTCAGTCCACGCGTAGCCGTGGGGGCGTCTATTCTGCAAGGCAATTGGCACTGAAGATCTCGCAGATGCAAAAAACGCCAGACACAGCAATGAGAGTAAAAAACGAGCTTCAGCCAGGAAAATATGCCGCACAGACACCAGACGAAGCGGTTCAGCGAGTTCTTGAGTTTGAGAGAACCTGGGCGAGTTTCGAGTTACCGCGATATTTGATGGCAGTGTCAAAGATTCAACGCGCTGTATTCGAGCCAATAGGTTTAGAATTCGGTGATTATTCGTCGTTTGCATCACAAATTGAATGTTTTTTCGAAAACCCAGTTGCAGCGGCTCTAGATGAGTATGGGGTGCCGCTTCAGGTGGGAGTAAAAATCACCAAGCTTATTGGTGAGACGGAAGATCTTGATGTTGCGTTGGCAAAACTGAAGAAACTAAAGGTTGATGACTTGGGATTGGATGAATTTGAGAGAGAACTCCTCGCTGATGCAAAAGTATTCCTGCCCTAACGGAATTGAGGCTATAGCAAATTATGGAATTTCGTATTGCCGATACTTTTACTGACAGCCTCGCCAGGCTGACCGGTGATGAACAGAAGGTTGTGAAGACGACAGCCTTCGACCTGCAATTAAATCCAGCCAATCCGGGAATGCAGTTCCACAAACTCGACAGAGCGAAGGATAAGAATTTCTGGTCCGTGCGCGTGAGCAGCAATATTCGGTTGATCGTCCACAGAACGGATGAAAGCCTTCTGCTGTGCTACGTAGGGCACCACGATGATGCCTATGATTGGGCAAGCCGCCGCAAACTTGAAACTCATCCAAAAACTGGTGCAGCGCAGTTAGTGGAGATTCGAGAAACAGTTCAGGAAATCGCTGTCCCTAGATATGTAGACAGGGAAAAACAATCAGAACCGGCAGTTCCTTTGTTTGCGCACTTGCCGGAGGATCTCCTGCTTGGTTACGGTGTGCCTGAAGAATGGTTGGCTGATGTAAAGAATGCTGATGAAGACGCGTTGTTGGCATTAATCGATCATTTGCCGGGAGAAGCATCAGAAGCGTTGTTTGACTTGGCTATGGGTTTAACACCACAGGTTCAGCTGCAATTGGGTGCCACCACTGGCCCATTTGACCATCCAGATGCGCAACGCCGGTTCCGCACGGTGCATAATATAGAGGAACTGGAGCGTGCATTCGAGTATCCGTGGGAGAAATGGACGATATTCCTCCATCCTGCACAACGCCAATTGGTTGAAAGGAACTTCAATGGCCCGGCACGTGTGTCAGGGTCTGCTGGCACAGGTAAGACAATCGTGGCTCTGCATCGGGCGGTCTTCCTGGCCCACACCAATCCTGATGCACGCGTGCTGCTTACAACGTTCTCTGATACTCTGGCGAATGTGCTGCGAACCAAATTGAGGCGGCTCATCAGCAATGAACCGCGTCTGGGCGAACAAATTGAGGTTCACGCCATAAACGCCATAGCTCTGCGGCTTTACGAATTGAGTTTTGGTAAGATTCAGATTGCATCTCGGGGAGCGATTCAACGTATTCTTGCAGAGGCATCAGTGGGTGTCGGAGGGCACAAGTTCAGCCAGCATTTTCTAATGTCCGAGTGGACACAGGTGGTTGACGCCTGGCAGTTAGAAACCTGGGAAGCATATCGTGATATTTCCCGATTGGGACGAAAGACCCGGTTACCAGAGAATCAGAGATTGGTGCTCTGGTCTATCTTTGACCAAGTTCAGTCTAAACTAAAATCTGATGGAGTCATCACCCCATCTACAATGTTCAGCCGGTTGGCAGCGCATTTTGCCCAAGTGCAGCATCCACCGTTTGATTTCTGTGTGATAGATGAGGCGCAGGACGTTAGTGTTGCTCAGTTGAGATTCCTTGCAGCAATGGGTAATAGCCGACCAAACAGCTTATTCTTTGCAGGTGATCTTGGACAGCGAATATTCCAGCAGCCATTCTCTTGGAAATCGCTCGGAGTAGACATCCGAGGGCGCTCACAAACTCTTAGAATCAACTACCGGACTTCCCACCAGATAAGGATACAGGCGGATCGATTGCTTGGGCCTGAATTGTCTGATGTTGACGGCAATATAGAGAACCGGAGAGGTACGGTTTCGGTGTTTAACGGACCATCTCCTTTAATTAGGACCTTTGACTGCCAGGAAGATGAGATAAGTGCCGTGGCCGATTGGATGGTTGAACGAACCAAAGAGGGAGTAATGCCACACGAGATAGGCGTATTCGTGCGATCAGAGACTGAACTGGATCGGGCCTGCGCAGCAGTCAAACAAGCGGGACTTGCACCTAACATACTCGACAATTGTGTTGAAACAACCAATGAGGTTTCTGTCAGCATAATGCACCTTGCCAAAGGCTTGGAATTTCGTGCTGTGGCGGTGATGGCCTGTGATGATGAAATAATCCCTCTACAGGAACGTATTGAGACTGTAACTGATGATAGTGATTTGGAAGAGGTATATAACACGGAACGTCATCTCTTGTATGTTGCCTGCACCCGTGCCAGGGATCATCTATTAGTGACCAGTGTCGACACGGCATCAGAGTTCTTAGATGATCTCCGCGCATTGTCGGCACATGGCAGAACACTAACGAGTTAGTGTGTGGGTAATCGAACTCATCATGCCTTTGCATAGCATTACTCTGGCATATAGCTGCTGACAATTATGCTAATATTAGCCGATAAGTGTGCGTATGTACGGGGATATGAATGAACCAAGAAGGTAGAGGGTTGATTAAGATGGACAACAAGAACCGACGAATTAAGATACGAGTAGTGCGATGCGATGAACAGATGACGAGTATCAACTGGACGCGTGCGCAAGCAATAATAGCCGAACTGATAGTTAATAAATACCGAGCATTACAACTTCAGCACGATGAGTCGAAAAAACAAGCGCACTGACTACCTCCTAGATAATCGTCTTTGGTCATCAATATTTTGCTAACATTCTGCTAACGAATACTCCAGCAGGTGCCGTTATTGGCACCGTTTGGCGGATGTAATAACACCGGATTATGTGGGTTTCACGCTCACGACGGACCGACTACCAGCAGGCGATAGCTAGCGAATTGACAAACATAGCTCTGCAAAACCGTTATTCCTGGCTTTCTGGACGGTGATATAGCACGTCTTTATCAAGCTAATGCATCCTTTCGTATTAGCGCTCTAGTCTGTTTTAGTTGCTCTTCGGGCGGCAGATTGGCTAACAGCCTTAATCGCCTTTCCGTTACAATCGGCTTGGGCAGGGGATCTCCCAGCGATTCCACTAGTGATACAACCTCGTCTGTCAATTCTAAGACCTTTAGGATTTGGCTAACTCTGGAGGTAGAGATGCCTATGGCTCGGGCGTATGCTCCAATGGATGGATAACCATTACTATGTATGGCTGTTAAACACTCACGTGCGACGTGCATTGGATTACGGTAAATTCTGGGCTTTTTGTCTGGCTGGTCAGTTCTTCTATTCCGTTTTTGAAGCTGAAAGATGGCTCTGAACGTTCTTGACACTAACTCCATCGGGGAGCCAACTTAATATTTGAATATTATGGCAGAGTAGTTGTATAATTGCTCTGCTTTTTGTACGTTTAGCCGCTTTTGGAAATGTTATCCCAAATCAATAGGGTATTCATCACTGAATACAGTCCTCTAGAGGCATTGGTATGGTGGTGCAAGAAAGTACTGCACTCTCTAGGGGCTGAATTACGCACACACATAAGGACATAGAGTAAAGGAAACAGTAATGGCCTGTTACATCATATCTATGGATATGCCTGCAGGAGCCGAGATCGATCCGGTTGTTGAAGCCATCAAGTCCTATGGGACTTGGGCTCATATTACCGAATCTACCTGGGCTGTAGTTTCAGAAAAGGATCACAAACAGATACGCGACCATATTCTCAATTGCCTTCCCCAAAATAGTCGCATATTTATTGTTAAGTCGGGAAATACGGCAGCATGGAACAATGTTATTTGCCGAAATGAGTGGCTGAAAGAGAACGTTTGAACCCATGACACAAAGTGAAGGCGTTGATAATTTTCGAATATTTAGAGGCAAGGTTGACTCACTCTCTCTCTATGAAGTCACGGATTCAGAGCTCAACGAACTCGAACGTGGTGGTCCAGATAGCTTGTATCTCAATTTTGCAATTCTTCTTTTCTCAACGGCTGTATCATTCTTAATTTCTATAATTACAACAGATATAAAATCGATGAAAACCTATTGCATCTTCACAGTGGTGACGGCTGTAGGGTTCGTCGGCGGTATTATCCTTGGCATATTATGGTTGAGGACAAGAACTTCCCGCGCACTGGTCATCCACAATATTAGAGCTAGGATGCCCAAGGATAATCCTGTGGACATCGATAACGAGTTGCACGCTGTTAACAAGATATAGTAAATTCCAAGTATCATATTAGTACTTTGTAAAGTTGATTATGTCATTCTGAACGCAGTGAAGAATCTCAAAATGTCGGACAGTTGAGATCCTTCGCTTCGATCAGGATGACATGCTATTTATTAATATTCAACTTTACAAAGCACTAGTTTCGGGAAAGGTTTTTTCTAAATAACAAACGGAGGATATCATATGCGTGCCCCTGAATTTATCGATTCTGCACGACCTGAACAAAAAGCGTTTAAACTAGAGCAGGCTAAAGGCAAAACAATATCTGCTGTAGAATTTGGTGAAGAATACACACACCCTAAAGTGCATCAAGCCGAAGCAATAGTGTTGCATTTTAGCGATGGAACCGCATTATCTATAACAGTAGGCTCTAATGTACAGAATGTAGAAGATCAATTGCAAAAGGGTGGTCTAGAGCCAAAAGATATATCAACGGATTTAATGGTTTCTTGGCTCGATCAGGAGTAAGCACGTTTTGGAGTATAGCGTTTTAAAGGGCGAAGCTGATCTTTCATCGCGAAAGCCAGCGCCGCAACCGTTCAGGAAATCCCGATACCAAGTTTGGATTAAGCTGCCCCCGTCAGAAAAGTTCTAGAATCATCCAGCCAGGGGAATCAATAGATTTGAAGATAAAGGCAACGCAGTTGTATGATTGCTCTGCCTTTCTTGCGTTTGGAGAGGCTATGCCCCTTTTTATAAAAAGCCACCTGCTCCCTTTTCCTCACAACGCAATTTACATTTGATAGCAATATTGGATTACCGTTGCTATCAAGATTCTGTAGTAATAAATAATACCATTATTGAATTTCCACTGGGTCGTAAGGGTAGAAGTCACTTGCCAGATACCAAATACATGGCTATTATGTCTTGAGTAACTTTGGTGATAGTGAGATGAGAAACTTTCAGGCTTTTACAAAACAGCATGGCTATATCTTCGCGGTTGTTTGTGTGACAATCGCAACGGCGGTATGCATCCCAGGGCGGACTGATTTCGCAAAAGGGCAATGGGCGCTCCTGTACTTGCTTATAGTCGGGCTCGTCGCAGGGATGAGTGGTGTAAGGCCAGCCATTCTTGCCGCGTTGCTCTCGTTTCTCTCGTGGAACTTCTTCTTCCTGCCTCCTTACGGCTCTCTTTGGGTCCATGACCCTAAAGACTGGCTATCACTCCTCGTTTTTCTCATAGTTGCGATAGTTATGGGTATGCAGACAGGAAGACTGCGAGATCGTGAGGCTGAAGCTCTCGCGAGAGGTCTTGAGATGGCTATGCTGAACCAGTTCAGCGCGCGCCTTGTATCGGATGCATCTATTTCAGATATTGCCGAACTGCTCATGAATGAAGTGATACAACTCACAGGAGCACATTCCGGGGCATTATTTCTCACGGACCCGGAAAAGAAGCTTTATGAGTTGATGTCTGTTGTGGAGGATGGCGGTAAGCTCGATCCACCAGTAATGAAAATTGCCGAATGGGCTTACTCACAGTCGAAAGCGGTCGGATTACCACAGATAGAAAGACGTTCCGACCCGGCTGCATCCGGTTGGCCCATATCGGTAGACCATACACAGGCCGGTGCCGAGACGAGCCGGGATGATCTCTTCATCCCGCTTCAGACTGCTGAGAGGCAGGAAGGTGTCCTCTACGTCGGACCTCGCTCAGATGGTAGGGCCTATACCATAACGGAAGTTCGACCTCTAATTGCTGCAGCCAATCAGACGGCAGCATTTCTTGAGCGTAAAAGGTTGGCATCGGCTGCTGTTCAGGCGGATGCTCTACAGGAAGCTGACCGGCTGAAATCCACCCTGATGTCTTCTGTTTCGCACGAGCTCAAAACCCCTATTGCTTCCATTGCAGCAACAGTAAGCAATCTTGCTGCTGAAGATATCGAGTGGAATGCCGAGACTGTACAGCCGGAGTTGGCGAGCCTACAAAACGATCTTGACCGGCTTACGGCAAGCATAAATGCTCTTCTTGACCTATCCCGTCTGGAGTCTGCTGCCTGGGAGCCGAAGAAAGAGTGGTTCGAGCTGACTGATGTGCTGTGGGCTGCGGTGTCCAAGATACCGCAGAAACAGAAATCAAGAATTGAGGTCTCATTGCCGGATTTCCTTCCAATGGTAAACGTAGACTTCACTCAGATGTCCAGAGCAGTGGAGAATCTGCTCACTAATGCACTCACTTACAGCCCTAAAGACAGCACTGTCAGGATGAATGCTTCAGTCGATGAAACTTCGATCAGAATATGGGTCGAGGACCAGGGACCGGGAATCCCACCTGAAGAGCGGGATAAGATATTCGAAAAATTCTATCGCGGGGAATCTTCATCCAGGTATACATCCGGTACCGGCCTTGGCCTTGCAGTAACCCGAGAAATAGCAAAGTTCCATGGCGGAAGGGTGTGGGTAGAGGATGTCGTTCCGCATGGAGCCAGATTCGTAATCTCACTTCCGCTGGAGGAGGCTCCTGAACCGTAAATGACCACTCCTGAGAAAAACCCAAAAATACTTGTTATAGATGACGAGGAACAGATACGAAGAGCGCTGAAGTCGATTCTCGGTGCCCGCAAATATGATGTTATCCTTGCTGCAAACGGAGACGAGGGCATCGATCTGGCAATTGATAACCAGCCCGACTTGATCATTCTCGATATGGCTATGCCTGGGCTAAAAGGCACAGAAGTCTGCCGTGAGCTTCGCAACTGGTACGAGGGGCCGATTCTGATGCTATCGGTAATCGGCAGTGATATGGAAAAAGCTGCCGCTCTCGACATAGGGGCGGATGATTATCTGACAAAACCGTTCTCCACAACGGAACTCCTTGCAAGGATTCGTGCTCTGCTCAGAAGGTCGGGAGCCCGCGTTACTCCCCCACCCGTCATCAAGGTCGGTGATCTGGAGATAGATATAGCAAAACGCACAGTCAAGCGTTCCGGGGAGGATATCGAACTCACCCGTATGGAGTTCGATATCTTAGCGTATCTTGCCCAGAACGCTGACCGGGTTATTACATCTAAAATGATTCTCGAAAAGGTTTGGGGGCCAGAATACGCCGAGGATGCCCAGACACTTCGGGTCCACATAAGCCATCTCCGCAAAAAAATAGAGCCTCGGCCGTCTTCACCTCGCTATATCCTCACGGAAACCGGCGTCGGTTTTCGCTTCGCTGCATCCTGATTCTTAAGTATACAAAAACTTAATGAGGTCACTTCTCTGGTTTATAACCCGTTAACACCCCCATTGGTAGACTATTAGTGAATGAGCAAAGCCCTGATGGCTATGCTCAGGAGGTAATCCAATGGGTGCATTATATGAATTACTGACCTTGATGGTTATTACGATGATCTTGAAGTTATATACATGGTATCAGATGCGCTATTGGTACAGCTCAGATGGTTTTGGAGGCATAGCGACATATCAGGAAGAAGAGTCTCCGACTGTTGAGGGTAAAATGGAGCAAAGTAATGCTTGATATCGCTTATATTGCAACGATTCTGGTGTTTTTCTGGATGAGCCTGCTCTATGTAATGGCAGCAGAGAGGCTATAGGGAGAAAGTATATGAGTATTGATTACATAATAGTCGGGGTAATCTCAGCAGGTCTCTTAGCTTACCTGCTTTTCTGCCTTCTGCAGCCGGAAAGGCTTTAGGGCGTGGTGTCCGAGATGATATGGATTGGAATAGCTCAGATAGTAGTGTTTGTGCTTATCCTTTTAGCACTTACAAAGCCCATGGGAGCGTACATAGCCCGCGTATTTAAACGTGAAAAGACACTGCTTGACCCTGTGCTTAAGCCCATTGAGAGCTGGATTTACAGTGTGTGCGGAATCGACCCTGAAAGCGAGATGAAGTGGACGACTTATACGTCTACACTGCTGATTTTCAGCATGATAAGCATCCTGATTCTATACTTCATACTCAGGCTTCAGAGTATCCATCCTTGGAACGCAGCCCATGCGCCATCCATGAGCCCTTTTCTCGCCTTTAACACGGCGGTAAGCTTTGTGACTAACACCAACTGGCAGGCATACGCAGGTGAGAATGCCGCAACGTATTTCACACAGATGGCAGGGCTCACATGGCAAAACTTTATCTCTGCTGGAGTGGGCCTGGCCATTGCGATAGCCTTTATCCGGGCGCTCACACGTGAATCGATGGAGGAAATCGGCAACTTCTGGGTCGATCTTATTCGCGGGTGTCTCTGGGTGCTCTTGCCGATGTCGATTGTGTTTGCGCTGATCCTTATGTCGCAGGGCGTCATCCAGAATTTGTCTTCCTATGTGCATGCAGCAACTGTGGAAGGCGCCAGACAAATTATCCCGCAGGGTCCCGTAGCTTCGCAGGAGGCTATCAAGATGCTCGGCACCAACGGGGGCGGCTTCTTCGGTGCCAACTCTGCGCACCCATATGAGAACCCTACACCACTTACGAATTTTCTGCAGGTGCTGGCACTTTTGATTATTCCGGCGGGGCTGACCTATACTTTCGGGCGATTTGCAAGAAACCAGAGGCAGGGTTGGGCGCTCTTTTCAGCTATGTTAATCCTGTTTCTCGTTGGAGTAAGCTGCATCTACTGGGCAGAGCAGAGCGGGAACCCGATAATGTCTCGCATTGGAGTGAGCCATGCTCTCGGCAATATGGAAGGCAAGGAAGTGCGTTTTGGTATTTCCGGCTCGGCACTGTTTGCCACAGCGACCACGGACGCTTCCTGCGGAGCAGTCAACTCGATGCTCGATAGCTATACTCCCCTCGGCGGCGGAATCGCCATGCTCAACATCGCTCTCGGCGAGATCATATTCGGAGGGGCCGGATCAGGCCTGCTTGGAATGCTGGTGTTTGCAATTCTTGCCGTTTTTATAGCCGGACTTATGGTGGGACGGACTCCTGAATACCTCGGAAAGAAGATCGAGGGAAAAGAGATGAAGATGGCGATGCTTGCAATCCTTGTACTCGTGGCAAGCATTCTGGGTTTCAGTGCGGCGGCATCGGTCACACATTCAGGCCTTAGCGGGCGGCTCAATATGGGGCCGCATGGCCTTACGGAGATGCTATACGCCGCAACCTCCGCTACAGGCAATAACGGGAGCGCATTTGCGGGACTTAGCGTAAATACACCCTTCTATAACACAGTTTTAGGGCTTGCGATGCTTACCGGCAGGTTTTTATTCATAGTACCGGTCATGGCAATCGCAGGCTCACTTGTAAAAAAGAAGCGAGTGCCGCAATCTAGCGGGACGTTTCCTACAACAGGCGGGCTGTTTGTGGGTCTACTCGTAGGAGTGATACTCATTGTCGGAGCGCTCACATTTTTCCCGGCATTCGCACTCGGACCCGTCGTCGAACACTTGCTGATGCATGCGGGGAAGCTCTTTTAGGGAGGTTATGAGAAGTGTTGGAACGCATTCCGCTAGATAACACCACTGAAGATGGATCGAAGGTTGTGATGCCGACCCATGAGGTGTCGAGAGGCAGGTCTCGCCGAAAGGCATCAGTAGCACAACTCATTCCTCAGGCATCCCTCGATGCCTTAAAGAAGCTCGATCCAAGAAAGATGATCCACAACCCGGTCATGTTCGTTGTCGAGATCGGAAGCGTCATCAGCACTTACTATGCAGTCGCGGAAGCTGTCAGCAGAGGCTCCAATTTAGCATTTCTGTCGACTATAGCCGGATGGTTGTGGTTCACAGTGATATTCGCCAACTTCGCCGAAGCAATGGCGGAAGGCCGTGGCAAGGCACAAGCTGATACACTCCGCAAAATGAAGACTGAGACGACTGCTAACCTCCTTTTGGAAGGTGAAGTGCGGCAAGTACCTGCAACGCAGCTAAGACGGGGCGATATAGTAGTAGTCTCATCCGGCGAAATCATACCCGGCGATGGGGAAGTCGTGGAAGGTATCGCTTCTGTCGATGAATCAGCAATCACAGGAGAATCAGCGCCGGTAATCCGTGAGAGCGGCGGTGACAGGAGCGCAGTAACGGGCGGCACAAGAGTCCTTTCAGACCAGATAAAGGTAAAAGTCATGTCCGAGCCGGGAAAGAGCTTTCTTGACAGGATGATTTCGCTGGTCGAAGGTGCATCAAGGCAAAAAACACCAAATGAAATAGCTCTGGACATCCTCCTGGCTGGGCTTACGATCATTTTTATGCTTGTAGTTATCACTCTTGAATGCTATGCCATCTATTCCGGTGGTGCAGTCCCAATATCGGTCTTGATCGCGCTCTTGGTGTGCCTCATACCAACAACCATCGGCGGCCTGCTTTCAGCTATCGGAATCGCCGGGATGGACCGCCTTGTCCAGCACAATGTGCTTGCGATGTCAGGACGCGCCGTAGAAGCAGCCGGTGATGTCAACACGCTTCTTCTCGACAAAACCGGCACCATTACACTCGGAAACCGGCAGGCAGCGGAGTTCATTCCGGTAAACGGCTACTCTGAAAGGGATGTTGCCGACATTGCGCAGCTTGCATCCTTTAGTGATGAGACTCCTGAAGGCAGGTCGATAGTCGTGCTTGCCAAGAAATATGGCTTCAGAGACAGACATATTCCGCCGGATGCAGAGTTTGTAGAATTTACTGCACAAACCAGAATGAGTGGAATTGATTTGGACAGCTGCTGCATACGTAAGGGTGCTGCAGATGCCGTTACATCCTGGGTTGAGCAGCAGGGGGGTTCAATACCAAAACAGCTTAGGCCAATAGTCGAATCCGTCTCTAATTCGGGCGGCACACCGCTGGTCGTAGCTAAGGACGAAAGCGTCATAGGTGTAATTTACCTTAAGGATATTTTGAAAGGCGGCATCAAAGAAAGGTTCGACCAGCTCAGAGCAATGGGGATACGCACGGTTATGATTACCGGAGACAATACCCTTACTGCGGCTGCAATTTCGAAAGAGGCCGGAGTAGACGATTTTCTGGCGCAGGCTACACCCGAAAACAAGATGGAGCTTATCAAAAAAGAACAGTCCCAGGGTAAGCTTGTCGCGATGACCGGTGACGGCACAAACGACGCTCCTGCGCTTGCTCAGGCGGACGTGGGTGTTGCCATGAACACCGGAACCATGGCGGCAAAGGAAGCCGGGAACATGGTGGACCTCGACTCCAACCCGACAAAGCTTATAGAAATCGTCGAGATAGGAAAGCAGCTTCTCATGACGCGCGGAGCGCTAACTACATTCAGCATTGCGAATGATGTGGCCAAGTATTTCGCTATCATTCCGGCTATTTTTGCTTCGACCTACCCTGTGCTCGATAAGCTCAATATCATGAGACTCCACTCACCGCACAGCGCGATTCTATCGGCAATCATCTTCAACGCGCTGATAATCGTTGCACTCATCCCTCTTGCTCTTCGAGGAGTGAAATATCGCCCGCTTGGGGCAGCGACGCTCTTGCAGCGCAATCTGTTGATCTATGGAGCAGGCGGAATGGTTGTTCCTTTTATAGGTTTGAAGCTGATTGATATGGCGCTGGTCGCTCTTGGTCTGGCGGGTTAAGGAGTTAATGATGGGAAGACATATGCATATTGCAATCCGTCTGGCGTTTGTTACAATACTGCTGTTTGGAGTGATCTACCCGCTGCTTATGACCGGCATAGCGCAGGTGGTCTTTCCACGGCAGGCAAATGGCAGTTTGGTAAAGGTTAACAACAATGTGATCGGTTCTGAGTTGATCGGACAGTCGTTTACCAGTCCAGGCTACTTCCACCCTCGCCCATCTGCAGCTGGAGGCGGGTACGATGCCACGTCGTCCGGCGGGTCGAACCTTGGGCCAACCAATAAAGTGCTTGCCGGTACTGTAAGAAGCCGTTTGGATGCTTCAATCAGAGAAAATCCGGGGCTTGCTAAAGGGAGAGTACCTGTAGATATGGTGACTGCATCAGGAAGCGGGCTGGACCCGGACATAAGTGTCGCTAATGCTTATGCCCAGTCTTTGAGAGTGGCAAAAGTGCGTGGTATATCTGCTGACAGCATCAAAAGGCTCGTGGACAGTAGCACCACCAGGCGCACATTCGGTTTTCTGGGTGAACCGAGAGTAAATATACTCCGAATCAACAGAGCACTGGATAGATTGAGTGAAAACACCAGATGAATCAGAAAAAGGGCAGACTCAAAATATTTCTCGGAGCGGTAGCCGGTGTCGGAAAGACTTATAAGATGCTTTCCGAAGCCCGCAGGCGTCTCAGCCGTGGCGAAGATATTGTTATTGGCTTCATCGAGACTCACGGACGCCCTGCCACAGCCGAGCTTATGCAAGGTTTCGAGCAGATACCGCTCAAGAAAATCGAATATCGAGGCACTACCTTCTACGAGCTCGATACGGCTGCTGTGATAGCCCGCTGCCCGGAATGGGTTATGATAGACGAATTAGCTCACACGAATGTCCCCGGCACAGTGCATACAAAAAGATGGCAGAGCATCAAGGAGATACAGGATGCCGGTATTAACATCATCACTACTCTGAACATCCAGCATGTTGAAAGCCTGAACGATGTAGTTTATGAGATCACCGGCGTGCGTGTCCGCGAGACTGTTCCTGATTGGGTCGTTGATACTGCTGATGAGATAGAACTTGTCGATCTTACTCCAGATGCGCTTATAAACCGCCTGATGCGGGGCGACATCTATCATGAAGAGAAAATACCGCAAGCTCTTGCCAATTTCTTCAGAAAGGGCAACATTGTTGCGCTGCGGGAACTTGCGCTCCAGAGAACAGTGGAAGAAGTGGACGAGCAGCTCCATGAGTACATGGAAGCTCACGATATGGCAGAGGCCAAACTGGCACGCGAGCACGTTCTCGTGTGTATCGCACCGCGTCCAATGGCATTGAAACTTGTTCGACGTGGCTATCGGATAGCTAAACGCATGCAGGGAACTTTTGACGTGGTATATGTAAAAGCTCCAGGAGCCAGTATGACCAAGCGAGAACAGGAACAGCTTCAGATTGCATATAAGCTCGCTGAAAGCTTCGGTGGCAGAGTGGTTGAGTTGGAAGGAGACTCAGTTGCAAACGAAATCATCCGTTATGCCGAACAATCAGGCGCGACTGTCATTGTAATGGGGCAATCAGCCCGCAGCAGGGCTCAGGAGATTGCAAAAGGGTCGATCATCAACCGTATAATGAGGAAAACCAAAGACATCGACATAATCATAGTTGCAGATTCTAAAGAAAAAAGTATAGAATGAATGTCGTTTCGCGTAAAAGAATCGTTAGCAGTATTTTGTGAAGCGCTTGATGGAGAATTAAGCATGGTGGATCGTGAGGCTAGAGACAGGATCTTACACTTTGCAGAACATGGCGTGCTTAGTGATTCTGATCTTTCGGATATAATGAGTATCAAGTCCAAAGATCGTGCAGTTGAAGTCTTTCACTATTTGCACCATCTACGCGATGACATGGATCTGGAACGTTGGAAGCTTTTTCTTCGATCGAACTACGAGTATCAATGGGAACAACAAACAAAACTGCCGTTGTGGTCACTTCTATTGCTTCCTGTAATAATTCCTGTCTTGGTTGTTTTTATGTGTCTGTGCTTCGTTGCTGCCGAGCAGATGCAGATTTTGTTTGCACGTTTCGGCTTTAATGTAAACATAGGTACTCCGCTTTTTATAATTGTTGTTGTAGTGGTTGTGCCAACTTTCATACTTCTGGATTGGCTCCATGGCAAAGCGACACAACGGGATCATCGAGTATTTCCATTCTATTCTCGCGATGAATACGAAGCAGCCATCGGCGAAGACTCTCGAAATGCCGGTTGATATGAGGATATGGACACATCACACCGATTAGGGATTATTGTTAGCAGATCAAGAGTAAATCAGCCGACCTTGCCCTCCAAAAAAGTTCTAAATTCGTCCAGGACAGGTGCGACCCCTAGGAAGCCGGGAAAACGTATATCTTCTGGCTGGGCTGTGGCCGAATCTATTCAATTCACACTCATAAGGAGATTTTCCGATATGGACATTCCACGGATCTTCAACATCACCGAAAGTACTCATCGCATCCATAACCCGTTCACACCCGAAAAGCTCGCCACTCTTGGCGCAGCACTGCGTCTAGAAACAGGAACCCGAGTGCTCGACCTCGGCAGCGGTTCGGGGGAGATGCTGTGCACATGGGCTCGCGATTACGGCATTATTGGCACCGGAATCGACATGAGCCAGTTGTTCACCGAGCAAGCTAAACTCCGCGCTGAAGAACTTGGGGTGGCTGATCAAGTCAAGTTCATCCATGGCGATGCTGCGGGCTACGTCTCTGACGAAAAGGTCGGTGTGGCAGCCTGTGTCGGCGCCACTTGGATTGCCGGGGGAGTCGCCGGCACTATCGAGCTTCTGGCTCGGAGTCTTCAAGACGGAGGGATTATCCTCATCGGAGAGCCCTACTGGAGGCAATTACCATCGACAGAAGATGTTGTCAAAGGATGCCTTGCCCACGCAATCTCCGACTTTCTCATGCTTCCAGAACTTATTGCGTCTTTCGGCCGCCTCGGCTACGACATCGTGGAAATGGTTTTGGCAAACCAAGACGGCTGGGATAGATACGAGGCAGCTAAATGGCTCACCATGCGCCGATGGCTTGATGCCAATCCCGACGACGAGCTCGCAAAGGATGTTCGAGCCGAACTGACCTCGGAACCTGAGCGCTACGCCACTTACACGCGTGAATACTTAGGCTGGGGTGTGTTCGCGCTAATGAAGCGGTGATGAGTTTGGCGTTCTGCGGATTCTCAACGGCTGTGCCGCGCATCAGGTGGTGGATTGCCGAGATGTGAGTAAGTCTAGAACTCATCCGCCATCGCCGAAATCTCCGTCCCAAGGCTCTGCACGTTCAAGAGGCATGCCCGAGCCAAGATGTGAATCAGCGTGCTGTATTTCGGGAAAGGGACTTCCGAAACAAGGAAAGGTAAACAGTTACCAAAGGGAATAATTGTGAAGTAGAGTTCACACAGATTAACCTAAGAAAGCGCTACTGGGGTTCTTGAAGGTATAAATCCATATGTTGATACAAGCACGCTCCCATAGCGCACAATATTCCTTCTAATCATAACTATTCCATTGGTTGATCGTACTAACTAAATTCTCTATATTTTCTTCTAGATCAGGTAGGTGAAGCCAATTGTCACTTGATATCTTGTCGATTATCGAGCGTGCGAACTTCGATTTATTCAGCGTAGCAGGTTTGGATTTCCCGGTTTGCCTATCAATGGCAGGATAATTCTCTCCGTATATATGCTCAATTGACTCGAACTTGTTTAGTGGAAAACCAAGAGCTTCCTGTGGAACATAGTTTTCAATTTCCTTTCCTGAAGTAATCCAGACTCTTCCAGCGCACTCATTAGCGATTCGACGTTTAGTCTCGTTGATTTCATCACATTCGTGTTTCTTATCGCTATCCATAACTATAAAATTATTATGATTGTTGCACATTACGGGAATTAGCATAGAAAGGTCGCGGGTCTTCAGATAACTGATTTCTGCAGATGCAAGCGTGAGGTGGCTCAAGCATTTTCCACCGTATTCCAGCATTGAGTAATGGATGCCCTCAATGGGCTCTGGTTTGCAATTTTGTTCACAGTAGATACGAATCCATTTTTTGAGATATAACCTATCTGTATCTCCCTCAACCCAGACAACACCATTTGTTTGAAGTATCTGGCTTGGTTTTATGCCAAGATCCTGAAGAACTGGAAACAACGAGCCGCTCCGCGAGACGGGACTTATGTATCTGTTACATCCACGTGTTATAAAATGGAATAAGCTGACGTTGAGATCGAATGTCTGGTCAATGAATACTGATGAATGTGTTGCTATGATAAGTTGCACATCGATTGTCGCCAATGCGTTTATAAGTCTCGCCTGATATTCCGGATGCAAGTAACTTTCTGGTTCATCAATCAATATGAAATGTGGCGCGCAATCTATTGCGCGAAGTGCTACCTGCAATAACCAGACAATTCCATGTGCTTCTTGGGTAGCCAGATAGATCATTCCAGAACATCGGTTCCTAATATTTGTTCTGTTGACGGTTCCATCATTGGGCATGCGTTCGTAAATCACATCAATATCAAAGTGGTCTCGTAAGAACTCCATTACTTTGTCCTTTGTGTATGCAAGGTTAATTCTCCATTTGTCATCGACATAATGAAAGATACTGCGATATCGATCGTTGACAAATTCCTGTAGATTGCTAGCATCGCAATACAATGAGTGGCAATTAGTGTGAAACTCGCATAAACTAGGCAATATGTGTTCTATTGAGGATGGAACACAATCATTAACTGCATCCTGCTCGCGGAATCGAGAGGATAGGAGAAAGTTTTTGATACTGATGTTCGTCAAACATTGAGTACTGTTCAGCAATATACGGTCTATTTTCAGCCTGTACATCACTTCACATCCCTTATCTGAATCCACAACGTCAATTTTGCTCCTCGCTTTTATTGGATGTCCGTATTCCTCTGCAGAATATTCGACAACAATACTATCAGTATCGATCAGGGTAACTTCTACTTTGGTATCAGGTCCATATGGAGGGAAATGTAGGTTATCGTGACAATATTGCGTTAGATGGTCGTCATATCCATAACTAAGAAATGCGATGATTTCAAGAATTGTTGATTTACCAGAGCCATTGCGGCCAATTAATATGTTCATCCGCTCATCAAAGATCATCTCTTGGTAACCATCTGGCGCGGTCTTGTCTTCTCGGAAACCTTTCACGTTCTTGAAGCGGATTTTACTTAGTCTCAATGTTTATGATCTCGCTTTTAGCCCTTGATAGGCTGCATTAATGTCGGTATTGCCAGACTGCTAGTATTGCATCGGCCTAAGTCTCTTGCTCCGGTTGCATGCAACCTAAGCCAGTTGCAATATGCCAATGTCTATATATTCGACGCCAAGTAGGCTCTTTCCTATTTATTGCATACAGATTCATCAGTATAGGAGGCCAGTTGGCTGTAATTGCGTTTTAGAATTGGGCACATCTGTCGCATATACTTGTGCCATCTGCAGTATTCCGCCTCTACCTGCTAAGTGACACGATGCAGAGCATTGGAACTGTTATCGCAATGCTCCCCCTCGCCCAAAAGGTTCCAAAATCGTCCAGCCAGGGGAGCTAACTTAATGTTCGCCACAAAAAGGCAGAGCCGTTACATAATTGCCCTGTTTTTTCTGCGTTTTTACCCCAAGATCACTTACTGTAGCTACTCACACCCGTTATGCGTTGGCTCGCTCGATAATAATCACAGCCGCATCATCCGACAGGGGCCTCCCCCAGCCCCGATTCTGTCCAGTGAGTGGTTTTCCAGCGGTCTGGGTTGGAATGATCTTGTTTGATGGGCTCAGGGCGGCGGTAAAATAAATTATTATGCTGAAAAGCTTTGTGGTATTCAACAGTTCTGGCGTCTGGAGAATGCGTTCATGAGAGATGAGACGTTTGTTCGGCACGGACATAAGCCTATACTTACGCCCGACGATATACCACTCACGGCAAACGCCGTCCTTAATCCTGGGGCGGCCGAAGTAGACGGGGAGGTGGTCTTGCTTCTGCGGATCGAGGACAAACGAGGTATATCCCAAATCCGTGTGGCCCGCAGTAACAACGGTGTCGATGGCTGGCGAACCGCCGAACATCCGCTGCTTGAGCCGGATCTCCCTGAACACCCGTATGAAGAGTGGGGCTGTGAAGACGCGCGAGTGACTAAAATTGGCAAGCGGGAATGGCTCATCGCCTATACAGCATATTCCCGTTATGGCCCAGCAGTAGCGCTGGCCACGACACAAGATTTCGAGACAGTGAATCGACTGGGTGTGGTCATGTCACCCACAAACAAAGATGCGACTGTATTTCCCGAAAAATTCAACGGCGAGTGGTTGATGCTGCATCGTCCGGTGACCGGTGAGCAAGAGCACATCTGGTTCGCTTCCGCCAGCGAGGACCTTACACATTGGAGCCTGCCTGGAGTGCTGGTACCAGAGCGAGGCGGGCCGTGGTGGGATGGTTTGCGCATCGGTGTGGGCGCACCGCCTATACCGACCGACGAGGGGTGGCTGCTGATATATCATGGGGTTAAAGACGTAGGCCATCGCCAGATATACCGGCTCGGGGTCGCGTTGCTGGCACGCGATAATCCCAGAATAATGCTGGCGCGGGCTTCTGAATGGGTGTTTGCCCCGGAAGCCAACTACGAACAGTCCGGTCTATTGCCTGGAGTAGTTTATACCTGCGGAACGGTCTGTCGTGGTGATGAAATATGGATGTACTACGGCGCGGCGGATACCGTGGTCGGTCTCGCCATCAGTGATAAGCGAAAACTCCTCGATTTCGTGCACAAACATGACTTTCTCCAGAAAACAGGCCGTTCTAAGGGAATGGTATGCTGAGTATTACGTAATCCAGCCATCCCGTGTGCAATATCCAAAGTTGGTTGGCACATATTCCCTCGCGTCCACAATAATAATCGTATAAAGAGTTTTGGGTAGGATTCTTACATCACAATCAAAAATCTCTTTAGGCAGAAGTATACAGAATGAACATATCCGCGGCAAAGCGGCGCTGGATATTCTGGCTGCTCATAATCGCGTTCATATGGCTTCTGGTAAGCCGGTTTACAGAAGTCGAGAAATTGGTCAGGACACTTGCACTTGGTCAGTGGCAGTGGATTGGTGCAGCAGCCCTGCTGCAAGGTGCTTACTACCTGATCGTGACTTGGCATTACCAGACAGCGTTTTCGGCAGTCGAATTGCCAAGGTGTTTTTGGCATTTGCTGCCTGTGGTTTTTGTAGCACTGTTCCTAAATGTTGTGGTTCCTACTGGAGGAATGGGAGTCGCCGGTCCGGCGCTGTTCGTAGATGATGCAGAGCGGCAAGGCCTGCCGCCTGGACGCGCTGTTGCAGCAACATTGCTTGCACTGGTAACCGACTACGCAGCATTTACGCTCGTGCTGATTGTAGGTCTTGTCTACCTGTTCTTTGAGCACGATCTAAGCACTTACGTGATTGTTGGTTCGATCATCTTGATGCTTTTATCCACCGGGCTGACAATTCTGCTTCTGTTGGGTCTATGGGAGCCTGCGTTTCTTGCCCGTCTCCTGATCTGGTTTCAGAGAGCTATTGACCATCTGGCAACTCGTCTGCATCGTCATTCCCCATTGACAGCGGACTGGTCCCAAAAGCTGTCGGGGGAGTTCGAGACCGCCGCAGCCGCCATTGAGAGAAACCTTTCAAAGTGTCTCGGCACTTTCTGCATTTCACTCGGATCCTACGCAGTCGATATTGTCAGCCTCTATGTGTTATTCGTCGCATTCCGGCAGCCTATCGGTTTTGGTGCCCTGGTGGCCGGATTTGCAGTAGGCATTGTCTTCTGGATTGTGTCTATTACTCCAGAGGGTATAGGTGTAGTCGAAGGCGTTATGACGCTGGTGTATACATCCTTGGGTATTCCGGCGGAAGCATCCACACTGGTCGCACTCTCGTTTAGAGGCCTGACTTTTTGGCTACCACTTGGAATTGGATTCTTAATGGTGCATCGGATACGATCATTGGAGTGACTATAAATGGAAAACCGGGTACAATCGGCAGGAAACTTCTGGGATAGGCCACTGCAGGATCTACTTCGACTGCTGGAGGCAACTCCCGCCGGGCTGACTACAGACGAGGCAGAACAGCGGCGGCTTCTCTATGGTCCTAACAGCATGGTGAGGGAGCCACGGTTCGCAGGTCTGCTCGCATTCTTGCGATTCCTCGCCAATCCACTCGTCATTATCCTTCTCGCTGCCAGCGGCATATCGCTCGCGCTGGGTGACCGAATCGGCGGGTCGATAATCATCTCCATTGTTATGCTCAGCGTGTTATTGAACTTCTTTATGGAGTTCCAGGCCCGGCATGCGGTAAAGGAGATTCAGAAACAGGTTGCCACCACTGCTGCTGTTTTGCGTGACGGGCGAGAACAAGAGCTGCCGGTAGCAGAGTTGGTCCCTGGGGATATTGTCAGGCTCAATGCCGGAGATTTAGTCCCGGCGGACTGCCGTCTGCTGGATGCAAAGGACCTGCATGTGCGCGAGTCGGCGCTCACAGGGGAGTCGCTGCCTGTCGATAAGGCAGTTGGCGATCTTCCAGAGGGAAAGCATGGAGTTGCAGACGCCACAAACAGTGTTTTCCTTGGCACTGCTGTTCAAACGGGGATCGGCACGGTAGTCGTTGTCATTACAGGCAGAAATACCGCACTCGGCGAGATCGCCCAGCGACTGGCCATGCGTCCCCCAGAGACCGAATTCGATCGTGGCATACGCCACTTCGGGCTGATGCTCACACGGGTGATCATGTTGCTTGTGCTTTTCGTCCTCATGGTGAACGTAGTCCTTCACAGACCGCTTTTGGAATCTTTTCTATTCTCAATTGCGCTTGCGGTAGGGCTGACACCCGAACTGATGCCAATGATCATCACAGTTACCCTGGCCCAAGGCGCGAGACAAATGATCAAGAAGAAGGTCCTGGTCAAGCAGCTTGCGGCAATCGAGGACTTCGGCAGCATAGATATGCTTTGCAGTGATAAGACAGGCACTCTTACCGAAGGGGAGATCGTGCTTGACCAGCAAGTGGATATTCACGGCAAGGACGATGAGAGCGTCCTTCGGCTTATCTACCTTAACAGCCACTATGAAGCCGGAATAAAGAGCCCACTTGATGAGGCAATCCTGAAACACGAGCACCCTACTATAACGGAGTACGCCAAGGTGGACGAAATCCCTTTCGACTTCAACCGCAAGCGCCTGTCGGTCGTGGTGGAGCACGGTGACGAGCACATTCTTGTCACCAAAGGCGAAGCGGAAGGTGTTTTTGCAGTCTGCAAGACTGTGAGTATAGACGGAGCAGTTCAGCCGTTCGACGAAAGCCGCCGGGCCGAGGCGAATGAGACATTTGAGAAATTGAGCGCTGATGGTTACCGCACTCTTGGTGTAGCGGTACGGAACGTGGAGAAGCAGGATGCCTACTCTGTGGACGACGAGCAGGATATGACTCTGGTCGGATTCGCAGCATTCCTGGACCCGCCCAAAGAGGGGGTTTTTTCGGTTCTTGAATCGCTCAAACAGGATGGTATCTCAGTAGTCATTATGACTGGCGACAACCAATATGTAACGCAGAAGGTAGCGCGTGACGTCGGCCTGCCGGCAGACCGCATTCTCACCGGCAGCCATATAGATGGGATGGATGACGCAGCTCTTGCTTACCAGGCTGAGAACAACGCCATCTTCGCGCGAGTGTCTCCTGAGCAGAAGAACCGGGTGATTCTCGCTCTTAAATCGCGCGGGCACGTCGTCGGATATATAGGGGATGGCATCAACGACGCGCCTTCGCTGCACACGGCGGATGTCGGCATTTCGGTAATGAACGGTGTGGATGTAGCCAAGGACGCAGCAAAGATCATACTGTTGGAAAAGGACCTGGAAGTCTTGAACGACGGCGTAATCGAGGGCCGGCGCAGCTTTGCCAACATCATGAAGTACATAATAATGGGTACGAGCTCCAACTTCGGCAACATGTTCAGTATGGCAGCCGCATCGCTCTTCCTGCCGTTCCTTCCTATGCTGCCGACGCAGATACTTCTGAACAACCTGCTATATGACATCTCCCAGATTGCCCTGCCCAGCGATAACGTCGATCCAGAGCTTTTGCACCGTCCGAAACGATGGCACATTGAGTTTATCCGGCAGTTCATGGTAATCATCGGCCCCATAAGCTCGTTCTACGACTTTCTCACTTTCGGAGTACTGCTGTGGATGTTTGGTGCTTACACAAACCCGGCACTATTTCACACAGGATGGTTTGTGGAATCGCTGGCAACACAGACATTGGTCGTATTTGTGATTCGGACGGCAGGCAACCCTTTGAGGAGTCGTCCAAGCCGACCGCTGATGATAGGTGTGTTGGCCGTCGTAGTAGTCGCGGTTCTGCTGCCGTACACTCCAGTCGGGCACTTACTGAGGTTCACACCGCCGCCTGCGGCATTGCTCGGCGTCATCGCCGCGCTTTCAGTCACTTACCTCCTGCTGGTGCATGCCGTGAAGTTGTGGTTCTACCACCGGCACGCACTGCTTTAATGAAAGCGGCTCCACGTATTTGTTAAGGAAAAACGCATTAATGCCCGTTACATCCATTCCCGGTCAAATCTAAAGAGTTTCGAGTAATGATGTTACAATCCTATGGACACATAAACAGTCATTGATAATGCCCTATTCGTTGGTTTTACACTCAAACTCGAAACTCTCCCGGAAGGAGTTTTGTCTGAAACAGTATTTAACACTCGTTACATCAATTGCCAAAACTCTGTAGGAACATCCGCCTCACAGCCCAATAAGCCCAAAGTAACGCAATCGGAATCCATATTGCGATGACAACAAAGTGTTGTGAAAGCAGGGCTGCCGATGCTCCAACCAAGCTGGCCTGCCGGGTAATTGAAACAAAATGCGTAAGGGGAATGGCATAAGCCAAACATTGCAGGAACTCAGGCATTGCACAAACAGGCCATGTCGCACCGGTCAGCATGAAAAGAGGAACAGATAATATAAGCAATACCTGTGCAGACAAGAGTGGCCTTTTGCATATTCCGGCCACTCCAAATCCTGCGAATATTTGGACTATTACAAATATTGCTGTCGAAGCCAGCATCACTGACCATGCACCGTGATATGGACAATGAAACAGGCCGAACGGAACATAAGCTCCTCCAAAAGACAGAGGCACCATTATCATTGCATGCGCGCTTGCTTTCCCGAGCAGTGCTATAAATGGGCTTTTACATACCTGCCTGAGCTGCCGACGCCGTTCATTACTGTTGTCCTGGCTTAAGGAAATGGATGCACCAAGCATGGTAACCTGCTGAAGAGCAATACATACCAACCCAATCAGCAAATATGCACTGTAATTGTAGCTTGGATTGAATAATGGTCTGAACTCAGCTTGTATGGGGGCTGCCTCAGACATGAGGCTGCTTTTAGGCACCCCACCCATCATCAGGCGTTTCATTCTTGCTCTTGTTCCGAACGTTGTAATGACAACACTTATAGATTTTACGGTCACGTTACTGATAAGCAGGTTGCTTCCATCTGTTAAAACTGCAATAGTAACCTGTTTACCTTTCGCTATATCGTGCTCGAAATCATGGGGTACGACGAGACAAATATATGCATCGCCTCGTTTGACGTACTTTGCGAAATCGCTCTCAGTCTGGCTCAATGCTACGATATGCAGGCTGTCCGCTGCTCTTACGTCGTTAATAAATTCTCGTGATAATGCCGAATGATCCTGATCTATAATTACCGTTCCAACTTGCCGGACCCGGCCGTTTAGATAGACTCCTCCGAAGAGTATCCCGTAAAAAAACGGCCCGCAAAGCATTATAATGTAAATGCGTCTGTCACTGAAGATCGTCTTTAGTTCTTGTAAAAATACACCAAGAAATGACGCCATCACTGTGCCTCCACCGGGACCGCATCGGTGCGTACTAATCTTCTAGCACCCAAATACGCAGCAGCTACTGCAACGACCGACCATACACCCAGACCAGTCAGTTGTAATCCAAGATCACACATTGTTGCGCCCATCATGGTTATCTTACGCACCAGTATCACATAATGACTTAACGGTAATGAGTATGCGATGATGCGCATAACAAGCGGCATTGAAAAGATCGGCCATGTGTTACCAGAAAGGAGATAGGACGGCATTACTATTACTGCGAATATTTCCGTTGCCATCAAAGAATCACCGACCAGGGATGAAAGTCCTATTCCGAACAAGATCCATATGGCAAGGAACCATGCAGTCATTCCTGTCAGCAGCCACAGATTACCGATCATTGGAGTGCCCACCATCAGAGTAGGAATGATCAGTGCAAGCATCGAAACAGGGAGCATTATGACTATATAAGGTATGGCTTTACCGATGATTATTGCCAACGGTGAATGTGTGATTGACTTAAGCCCGGCAAGTGTGCCGTCTTCAAACTCCCTGGCTCCGCATCTCGCCACCAATAGTACTGTTAATAGTTGAATTGACACAACGACGAACCCAACCAGCATGAAGTTGGCATAATTGTTGTTCAGTGCCGGATTGAACAATACTCTGCTCTCTGATCGAACTGGTTGTACGACTGACAGCGCGGAACTAGAGGGTGCTCTTCCCCGCAGCAGCGATTTCCTTATATCTACACCTACCGAATATGTGCCGATAACCGTTGCCGCGCTCGTGATGGCGACATTACCAATAAGCATATTGCTGCCGTCAACCCACACAGCTACCTTGCTGCCCCGTCCTGATTTTACATCGTGCTCAAAATGATATGGAAAGACAAAAGAGACGCTGGATTTGCCTTTTGCTACCTGCGCAGGAAAATCGTCAGTTGAATCGCTGTACTGACCTAACCGAAATGTCTCAGATGCCAAAATACCTCTTGTGATCTCGCGCGACAGAGCCGAATTATCCTGATCGACTATCGTTACAGGAATATTCGTTACTTTCTTGTTCCAGTAAAGTGCTCCAAAGAACAGCGCATAGGCAATCGGGACAAGGATTGCAAGCGCAATCAGAGTGCGTGAGCAAAAGATAGCGCGAGTTTCGCGCAGCGCAATATGCCATATCGCTCGTAACATAGCGTGTTCCAATCCCTTTGATAATTAAGCCGCTTACCGTTTATACGGCAGACTGACTCGTGCAGTCATGCCGTTCCTCAGCTCAGGACAATCTTCCGTAATGCGAATAACAACTTCTATTGATCTGACATCGTAAGAGTTTTGCTCATTGGTTGCTTTCTTCGTAGCAAAATCGGCTGCTTGTGATATCCGGGCAACTCTGCCATGTATCTTCCTATTATTCAGGGCTGGAATTATCACCTGGACATCGTTACCAAGCTGCAATTCTCCGAACTTGGACTCATCCGCGAAGACCTTGACCTTGAAGTCTTTGCTCTTAACAATTGTAAGCACCGGGAAACCGGCAGATACCATTTCGCCGGTCTCAGACAATTTCTGCGATACGTAACCGGTAATTGGTGATACAATTCTGGTTTCTTCCTGGTATGCCTGAGCTTCGTTTAGCTGTCCCTTCGCCGCCGATGCCTTATACGATGCTGCAGTAACATCCTGCTTACGCAGTGAAACTTGCAGCGCACTATCCTGAGCAAGCTTCAAAGTTGCCTGAGCCGCCTTTACGCCTTCGCGTGCCTGTTGGATTTCTTCCGGCCTCGCGCCTTCCTTAACGAGACTCAGTTTTGCCTGTGCAGCCTGCATCTGGGCTTTTGCCGATTTGTATTGGAGTGCGATCTCATCTTCTTTTTGCTCTGGAATCACTCCATCCTTGTACAGGCCATTAAATCTGTCGTATGTACGTTTTGCTGTTTCGTAAGCTGCGGTTGCCTGTTCAACTGCTTTCTGAGCCGCCTCGATCTCCTGCTTACGCGCACCATTCAAAGCCATTTGAAGCTTCGCCTTTGCCGCTTTATAACCAGCTTCCGCCTGCTCGACCTGGTCCTGAACGGTCTTTGCCTGCAAATCCACTGCGATCCGGGCTTGTGTGTTCTGAGCCTCAGCTGCCTGATACATTCCCGAAGCCTGTTCGACCTTTGCACTGGTCTCCTTCGATTCAAGCACCACGAGAACCTCGCCAGCCCTAACAGGGTCACCCTCGTTCAGGTTCAGCACACTGATTCTGCCGGGGATTTTTGACGAAACATCGACCTCGTCAGCCTCCAGCGTTCCCTCCAGGAGCGCATACTTTTCCGTATTTTTCGATGAACACGCAGTTTTGGGCGATTTTAATATGATAAAGGTGACGACAGCGATCAGCATCAAAATAACCAAGGCGCCAAATATAGCTGCGTTCAATTTCCAACCTGTTAGTTTCTTCACTTTTTCATCTCCTTGCTCACCTTGATTATGTCACCCATATACCGATGCAGAGTCAGGTACGCCCGCTCCAGTATATAGGTGGATTGGCATATGCCTAAATCGGCAGATGATAGTACTACGTTTGCGTCAAGCACTTCCAGGCTTGTGCCTGTACCGACTTCAAACCGCTTTGCAGCTAGCCTGAGACTTTCCTGGGCCAGTTCCTTTGCCTTTTTCGATGATTCAAGCGCGCTTTTTGCCGAATCCATATCGAGATATGCGCTCTGAATAGCCAGCTTGATCTGGTTTTGAGCTTCTTCTTTGTCCAGAAGCGTTTGCTTTTGCTCCGACGCTTTCTGAGCGGCTTTGGCCTTGGTCACTCCGCCGTTGAATATATCCATTGTCACTTTTACGCCGACAGCCCATGCCGGGTCTGTTTGAGCTATATTGCCTCTAAGCAGTTCGGCTTCACTCACGCCGGTCACCTGAGGCTTCGCGCTGGCTTTTTCGAACATCTCTGCTGATTTCTGTGCTTGTGCCTTGAAACCAAGAGCCTTCAGCAAGTCGTTCTCGCTCATAGCCTGGTCTTGAGCCTGCGAAAGCGGTAACGGTTCCGATACCTCGCGCAAACCGGCCTTTAGTTCGAGCGGAGTATCTTGAGGCAGGAGCAATGCAGTGCGGAGTGCCGCGAGTGCAAGTTTGTGCTGGTTTTCTGCTTCTGTGAGCCGTTTTTCCTGCTCTTTTACAGCTGTCTCGGCGCGTATGACATCGTATTTGGCGACCACACCTGCGGTGTAAGCCTTTTGAGCATCAGCTAGATGCTTTTTATATGAGTCAAGTGCCTGTTGATTAACGTCTACAACCTGCCTGGTCAAAAGAGCTGCAAGAAATGTCGAGTTGGCTTGATATACTACATTTGAGGTTGTGTCACCGGCAAGCGCTTCGTAAGCATTCACTCCGGCTTCCGCCTGGGCTGCTGCATAGTCCAACATGCCGCTTGTATAGATTGGATAACCGGCTTCCAGTCTCAAATGTATCAGGTCCTGAGGAGCAACCTCAACGGGCGGCACCGCCAATGATTGTCCACCCAACACCGGCACCCCGGCTGGAATGGTTACTGAAGGGCTGGTAATGGAGATAATGTCGTTCAGCCTCAGATATTCAGCTGATACTCCGATTTTACCGGATTGGTAACCCTTAGCCTCTTTTAGTGCCTGACGCCCGGTCTCGATATTCTGTTTGGCGGAGCTCACAACCAGGCTTCGGCTCGCCGCCATATCTGTTACACTGGCGAAGTCAAGTGCTATAGGAGTATCGGTATCCGCGTATGCTGGTATTGTGATAGAAAGCGCAGCTAAAACCAGTAAGATTATCTTTTTCATGAAACACGGCTCCAACAACAATTTGTATTGATTTAGCATATGCTAAGAAAAATCCTTCAAAGCATCGATCTTCATAAGAACGATGGCCTTTGATACCGGGTGCCTCACGAAAAACAGCCGGTCTCCCTCTTTGATCTCAAGGTCTACACGTGCATTGGCGGGGATTATTACCTGCCCTCGTTTTCCGATTTTGGCCGAACCATAGAATGCTGCGGCCAGTTCACCATCATCCATGTTAGCCTCCAATATTATGCCTGCTTTGGCTTACAAGTTTATGGTATCACAGCATTCGAAACACGGCAAATTGCTATTTCATATTGATATTCTTATAATGTCATTATGAAATAGCCAGGAGGCGGAATAATGAGAGCATCAGACCTTAAACTAAATGAACTGGTAGGCTTCTCCAAAGGACAACTTATGTTTCTGGACCGCCGTTTGCTGGTAAACGATTTGCGGGCAGTCTCTCAGTTTATAAAGGATCTGCTGGACATGGTCGGTATTGAACAAGCCCGGCGAATACTTACGAGGTATGGTTACTTCTGGGGGCAGGCTGATGCACAGGCGATGAAACGACTCTTCAAATGGGACAGCCTGGAAGAATTACTGAAGGCAGGAATACGACTGCAGAGCATGCAGGGAATCGGAAAGGTAGTCGGCACGGCTCCCTTGATGGACAACGAAAACGGCCGCTACCGATTTGAGGTAATCTGGCATAATTCAGGAGCGGCCGAATGCTTCATAGATGAAATCGGTATTACGGACCATCCCGTGTGCTGGATTAACATAGGCTATTCTAGCGGATATGTGTCGTGCTGTGTTGATAAGCCAATATACTTCATCGAACGTGATTGTAAAGGCAAGGGAGATGATCATTGTATAGCGATTGGAGCAGATGTAGACACGTGGGGCACGGAATTGGAAGCCTATCTACCTTACTTCCAGTCGGATGACATTCAGGGTAAGATTGAAAGGCTGACCGCGGAACTAATGCAGAAGAACGCCGAGCTTGAAGGTCAGAGGAAACAGAGTTCGGATAGACATCGAAGCTACGGCGGAGCAGGAGCGCCTGCCGGCTGCAGTGAGTCTTACAAACGGATAATCGAACGTGTAACGCAGGCTGCACCGCTCACATCTCCGGTCCTTATAACAGGAGAACCCGGTGTAGGAAAGCATTATATAGCTCGTATGATCCATCGATTGTCGCCTAGTGCATCAGTGCCGCTCAAAGTTGTGAACTGCGGTGTCCTGTCGGGAACACTTTTAGACAGCGAACTCTTTGGACACGCGGCCGGTGCATTTCCCGGAGCTGACAAAGAAAAAGAAGGTTTGCTTGAAGTAAACAATGGGAGCACCGTGTTCATTGATGAGATCGAACACCTATCCCCGGCAACACAACTAAAGATACTGCGCGTCATAGAGTCTGATGAAGTCGTGCGCTTGGGCGAAAACGCACCAAGGCAGACGAACGTAAGGATCATTGCTGCCAGTGAGACTGATTTGGCCGAACTGGTCAGGCAGGGAAAGTTTCGCAGTGAGCTTTACTACCGTCTGGGCACAATGGAAATAAATATTCCTCCGCTTCGGAATCGCAGAGAGGATATCCTGCCTGTGGCTCGGGCAATTTTGAAAGACCAATGCGGCAAGCTTAACCTGCACAGTAAAAGACTGGATGTAACATGCCTGGACTATCTTCTAGACTACGATTGGCCAGGGAATGCCCGCGAGTTGGAATATGTTATCACCAGAGCTGCGCTGCTGGCGAAAAAGGGTGTGATTACTCCAGAATACCTGCCCGAATACATCCTCGGAACCAACTCACAACCCGATTTAGCTAAATGCCAGACCTTAGCCCAGGTAGAACAAGAACATATAAGATCAGTAATGAGAAGTGTGAGAGGCAATAAAACACGTGCCGCCGAAATGCTTGGAATTGGATTGACAACGCTTTGGAGAAAACTGAAAAATACGTAGAAATTGCTCTGCCTTTTATGCGTTTTAAGAGGTAGATCGCCTTCAAAATCATGCACAAGACGGACAGTCTGCTGACGTCCGTCTTGTGCATGGAATCAACAACTATCTGCTGACATCAAATACCTTAGCCACTTCTTTCAACTGCTCCACAATGTCTATCTTCTGCGGACAGTGCTCTTCACACTGCTTGCAGCCGATGCAGTCCGAAGCCTTTCCGAAATCATGCGCTAGATTCGTATAATAATTCATATGTGCAGGTACAAGTTTGAACCGGTTCTGGTCATTATATAAGGAGAAATACTTCGAGATCGGTATCTTCTGAGGACAGCCGTCCACGCAATACTGGCACGCCGTACAGGGGATTGCAATGCTGCTGTTGATTATCGCGGTTGCCTTCTTGATGATTTCCTTCTCTTCGTCATTCAAAAGCGCCATATCCTGCATATAGCTTGTGTTGTCTACTACCTGTTCAAAGCTGCTCATGCCGCTAAGCACCATAAAAACGTTATCCAGAGAGGCCGCAAAGCGGATTGCCCATGATGCCGCACTCATATCCGGGTGATAAGCCCTAAACATCTTGTTCGCTTCAGCTGGTAGATGAGTAAGCGAGCCACCTTTGACGGGTTCCATGACAATGACGGGCTTATTATGCTTTGTCGCCACATCGTAGCATTTTCTGGACTCGATGCTCGTGTTGTCCCAGTCTATGTAGTTTATCTGAAGCTGAACGAACTCCATCTCAGGATGCTCCGTCAGTATCCTGTCCAGCAGTTCTGCCTTGTCATGATAAGAAAAGCCGATGTGTTTTGCCTTTCCTTCGGCTTTCAGCTTCTTCATAAAGTCAAAGCCGCCGTATTCCAGAGTACCTGCGTAGAGCCTCGCACCCAGAGTATGCAGCAGATAATAATCAAAATACTGAACACCGCATCTTTCCAGCTGCTCATCGAAGAATCTCTGATAATCCGCGCCGGACGTTACGAAAAAGGTCGGCATTTTGTCTGCTAACGTGAATGATTCCCTTGGATGCCTCTCTACAATAGCCTTTCTTGCGGCAACCTCGCTCATTCCCTGGTGGTATGGGTACGCCGTATCGAAATATGTAAACCCCTTCTCCAGATAGTAGTCCACCATCTTGTTTACAAGTTCCTGATCGATGCTTTTCGGATCTCCTTCTACCGTTACCGGTAAACGCATCAACCCGAATCCTAATTTACTCATACTGCTTTCTCCAGAATATTCAATGTGTGACTATTTACGCGGCAATATTTGTGTCAGGGCGTATCGCACTTGTCAAGACGCCCAAAAATGCGAACGCTGCTCCGGTGAAGAATGCAAAACGAATGCCGAAGAACAAGGATTGGGCCATCATACTCGAATGAGTCCTTAAGAAATGGTTCATTCCAAGTGTTGCAGACACGCTGCTTACGGTTATGCCGAGTGCCATCCCCAAATTTCTCATGGCAGCCAGCACTGCACTCCCCGTTCCAAGCCGGGCGCGGGGAACGCTGCCCATAATCGCGCTATTATTCGGCGACTGAAAAAGCCCTGCACCGATTCCCACCAGAAGGAGCGAGACAACTACATATGCTATGTTTTTGCATGGAACTATAAAGGCCAGGCTCGCCAGCCCGGATGTGACAAGCAATTCACCCATTATTGCGAGTGGACGCGTGCCTATGCGGTCGGACAATGCACCGCTCAGAGGGGCGATGGCGAAAATAACTGCCGGAGATGCCATCATTACAAGTCCTGTATGAGCAACAGACAGGTGCATTCCGTCCATCAGGTATTTCGGGACTAGAAACGTCACGCAGAATTGGCTCATGAAGTTCATTGTAAGAGCAACATTCGCTCCAGTAAATGTCGGATGTTTGAAAAGGCTCAGGTCCAATATCGGCGATGCTGATCTCGACTCAAAAACAAAGAATGCCGTTCCCAATACCAGCCACAGTGCTATCAGGCCCAGGACAGGGGCCGACTTCCAGCCCCAGTGCTCACCCTGGGTGACTGCAAGCATAAAACTGCCGAGCGAAAGGACAAGCAGGATGGCTCCTGCCCAGTCAATCTTGCTTCCTTTATCCATCCTGATTTCCGGCACCATCTTATTGCACAAGATCAGCCCGATTATGCCGATAGGCAGATTGATGAGGAATATCAGCCGCCACCCGCCGATGCTGGTAAGGAATCCGCCGAGTGATGGACCAATGATTGCTCCTATCGCAATCACCATCCCCACTACTCCAAGCGCCCTGCCCCGTTCATTGCTGGGAAAAATGGCCGTGGTCAACGCGGAACTGACCGACATGAGCATGCATGCGCCAATTCCCTGTATCGTGCGTCCGATGATGAGCCAATGGAACGCAGGGGAAAACCCGCACATTGCGGACGATAAGACAAATATAAATGCCCCGGCGAGGAAAACCCGCCGAAACCCCCAAATATCCCCCACCCGTCCGAACGGCAGGATGAAGCTGGTACACACCAGAAGATAAACAAGTGAGACCCATGCTACCTGAGAAAGGGCAATATGAAATTCCCTTTGCATGATCGGGATGGCAACATTTACGGAGGTCCCATCAAGTGGAGTCATAATAAGGACGAACAATGTCGCGGCTAATATTTTCCAACGGTTCGCTCTCGGACCGGTTGTTTCAGGTTTATGGGTTTGCACTGATATATTCTACTCTCTATCTGCTGTTTTGGCTCGTATTTTTTCGTATTATATCAGTGTTCATCCGGTTTAGAATGGCTGTATAGCAGGCCAGAAAACTGATCGTATTTTACAAATGAAAGACTATCTCCGTTTTAAATATCAATAGACGACAACCCATTCAAATCCTCACTGCATTTCGCTCTCATAGATCTGTTTCAGTATCTTGTGGATCTTATTGATAGTCTCGATCATCGTTATGCAGTCAGATTCATTTAGTTTGGAAAACTCCTCCTGCAGACGTTTACGATATGCCAAGACACAGCCTTGAAGGTATTTCTCGCCAACGTCGGTTGTCCTTACCAATACGACGCGCTTGTCGGAAGGCATAGTAAATTTTTCGACGATGTTCAGCTCGACCATTTCGTTGATCAGTTTTGTTGTATTGGGAAGCAAAAAGCCTAATACCTTGCTTATATCCGATATGCGTGAACTTGCGGAGTCATCGCGGATTCGGTAAAGTGCATTTAAAACACGAAAATGGACCGGCTTCATATTCGGCAGTACCGGCGGCAAAAGTTTACAGGCTTCCTTTGCTGTTTCAAGTGCGTCAATTATATCGTCTACCATACCTTGCTTATTTACCTCAAAATGTTATATACTTATACTATATAATTATACACTATAACTGTCAATCAGTTATAGTAACTGAGTTGCGCGCCGAGCAAGCCGGTTATGAATGCAGTCTTTATCAACCAGCCGCTGGCAAGAACCTTGAAAGGGGGCGGTTTCTCGAATGGAAATCGGCGAAGCAGTATTGCATCCCAGATATGGTGTGGGAGTCATTGAATCAATTGAGGAACGTTCGGAGTATGGCGTGGACCGAAATTATTACGTTATTCCTAAACCATCTATGGCCTCGACAATCCTTGTACCGGTAGACACGGCAGACCAGCTTGGACTGCGGCCGCTGGCTACCGCTGAAACACTCAAACAAGCCATAAGTATCCTCTCCGGCGAAGCCGATGACGCCGATCTTTGTGATGAAGAAGCTGCAATAAATTGGAGTGATCCCATTGGTCTTGCACGCGCTATCAGAGGCGGTATGATAGGTCCCAAATCACGTTATCCTAAGATAACCCAACAGCAGCAACTAAAGCGCGCTAAAAGGCTGCTTACTGAAGAGCTGTCTGCTGTGCTTGGTATGTCAGAAGAAAGCTCAATTGCGTTAATCGATAAAAAACCCAAATAGGATACTGCTTAGCTAAGTTGAATATTAATAAATTGCATGTCATCCTGAGCCGTAGGCGAAGGATCTCAACTATTCGACATTTTGAGATTCTTCACTACGTTCAGAATGACATAATCAACAATAAGCAGATATTTATAAAGAAGGCCGGGGGTTGAACCAGTCCCCCAGCCTTCTTTTACAACCCAACTATATGCAGAAAAGATTACTTGGGCATTTGTTCGCCTTGAAATTTAGCAACTGATGATCCGGTTGCGTGGCTCAGTCCGGCGCGGGCAACGCTCAATGCTGATTCAGCGTTTACCTGGTTGGTTTTTGCTGTAAGAAGAGCGTTCTGTGCGTCCAAAACGTCCAGAAATGTCCCCAGTCCCGATGAATACCGGCCTTCGGCAAGGCGCGTGGCTTCTTCTGCGTTTGAAACTTCCGCACTGGCAGTGGTAATCCGCTGCTCGGCGGTTTTCAGGTTCAGATATGCCTGCGAGACATCGGATGTTACGGTATTCTTTACTGTTTCCATCTGCGCTTGCACAGTTTGAAGGTTGGCGTTGGCTTCCGTTACACGGCCCTTTGTATAGCCGGAATCGAACAGTGTCCAGGTCACTGTAATACCATAGGCCAGCGAATCGTGGTCCGTAGAAAGCGTAGACCCCTTTCCAAGCCATCCCAAATCAGCACTCACCGCAGGTGAATTGCTGGTCTTCGCCGCCTGAACACCGTAGCCAGCCGCTGAAATCGAATGCTCCGCCTGTTTTACTTCAGGGCGCTTTGTCATAGCGAGATCTACAAGCGCATTTAGATCATCCGCCTGCTCCGATGGTTCGCCGGAATCAGCAATCTCAATTGGAGTCCTCGGATCGATACCCATAAGCTGCGCCATGTTCACTCGTGCTATCGATGCGTTGTTTCTGGCAATGGTCAGGTTGAGGGTAGCGTCTGCAACTGCTGTCTGAGCGCGGACTACATCCATAGGAAGCCCCAAACCGGCGTCTACCTTGGCCTGGGCGGATGCGAGATGGTTCTGCTGGTTCTTCAGGTTCGATTCATTGACCTCAATCAGCCGCAGGTTCTGCGAATAGTTGTAAAATGCCTGTTTCACCTGATAGATTACATCCGATTGGGTCTTCTCAAGCCCCGCATTCGCCGATTTCTGCTGCGCGTTTGCCTGTCTGACCAGATCTCTCGTGTGGTTGAAGTCAAATAATAGCTGGTTTAGATTCGCTGTCAATTTGAAGCCATCCGATGTTCCGATACCATCAGAGCTTCCTGCGGTGGTATGTGAAATCACGGTGTTTGTATAGCCTGCGCCGGTGCTGAGGGAAGGTAAAAGGCCGGATTGAGCCTGCTGAACTTTGCCCACGGCAGCAGTTACTCCGGCTTTGGCGGCGGTGATGTTCGGCTGGTGATAGAGCGCTACCGCAGCAGCTTCATCCGCGGTCAGTGGCCGGTTGGGTATATCTGCCGGAATACTCGGTGGTGCAGGCAACTGCACCTCGGCAGGAAGAGGTGTTTCCGTTATTTTGGGTTTGACCGGCATAGTATCCGAGCAAAACCCGATGTTGATGGATATAAACAGCGGTACGATTAAGACACATGTCCGCTGGAACGATTTTAGAATGCACTTGCGCATGATTACTCCCATGATTAATCCAACGAGGTCACAACAGCAGTCAGAGAGTCCTCGACCGGCTGTTGTGTTATTTTGCCTGCCTGGTAAAGCTTCTCCATATAATAAATAATCCGTTTACGGTCTTCGGAAGACAGCTCGTTAAGAACTTTGGCTGTGCGTTCGACACGCTTTCCACGGCGAGTAATGATCATCTGCCGCCCGTGGTCTGTCAAACGCAGATGCTTTACTCGATTGTCGCCCTGCTCGGCAAAACGCTCCGCAAGTCCGGCTTTTTCGAGTCGGTCGGCAAGCTGAGTTCCTGCGCTTACCGATATACCGAGTTCCTTACTGAGACAGGAGATCGTCCTGGGCTTTTCCAGAAGAGCGCCGCACGCCCGAAGCTGCGCTATCGGAAGCCCCCCAGCCATATCGCCTGTTTCAAGCGTATACAATGTGCGTATGAGCCTGGAAATAAGCGATGCCAGCTCATTTGCCTGCTGCAATATGTCACTGTCCAGCATCTGATTGCTCCTTATCTTTCCGTTTGCCCACAAGATCATCCAACAGCGAGTAAACGACCGGCACAACAAACAATGTAAGCGCTGTGGAAGTCAAAAGTCCGCCTATAACCGTTGTAGCCATAGGAGCCTGGACCTCAGAACCCTCGCCAAGTGCCAGTGCGAGCGGAAGCATACCAAGAATCGCCGCTGATGCGGTCATAAGGATCGGACGAAGCCTGGTCCGCCCTGCAGTGATAAGTGCCTCTTCCCGCTTGATCCCTCGCTCCCTCAGCTTGTTCGTATAGTCGACCAGCAGAATACCGTTTTTAACGACGATTCCGACGAGCATCAATACACCGATAAACGCAGTCAAGCCGAATGACCGGTTTGTGAGGAACAGGCCGAGCACTACGCCGGCACCTGCCAGCGGGACGGAAAGCAGGATTGTAAGCGGGTGTATGAAAGACTCGAACTGCGATGCTAAAAGCATGTAAATAAGTGCGATAGCCAGGAATACGGCAAGTGCCATTCCCCCGAACTCATCCGCAGTCTGCTTCTGGTTGGTTCCCCAGTCCCAGTAATATCCTGCCGGGAGCTCAATCCCTTTCATGGCCTTTTCTATGTCGGCACTGATTTCGCCGGATGAACGCCCCTGCGGCATTCCGGTTACCGCCACGTAACGTTTTCGGTCCATGCGGGTGATTTCACTTGGTCCCATCCCGTATTCCGGGCTAGCCACCTGGCTTAGAACTATATCGGGTGAGTTTGCATTAGCTTTCACGATAATGTCGCTCATCTTCGATACAGTTTTTCGATCAGCTTCAGGCAGCTGGACGATTATAGGATATTGGAAGCCATTTTCCTGGTAATAGCTTGCAATGTCGCCATTCGTCGCTGTGCTGAGGGTATCTGCAACATCCGAAAAACTGACGCCAAGCTGCTGGGCTTTATCCCGGTCGAGGTGCCACTGAATCTCCGGCATTGCTTCCTGCCAGTTGATATCAAGGTTTTCAAGACCATTGATACCTCTTAAGCGGCCCATTACTGCTTTTGCAATTGAGGACAGTGTGGACATATCGTCTCCGAAGATGTCGATTTCCACATTCTGAGAACCGCCGGTCATCATCTGGGTTAGAATATCATTCTGCGATGGCCGGGCATTTACGCCAGGTATTCTTCCGAGTGATTTGCGCAAACTCTTGATGATGTCATCGGTAGACTTTCGGCGGTTGTCCTTGAGTCTCACTGATACGGAGCCCTGGTAAGGCCTCTCCGAGCCTGCTCTATAATTTCCACCCGAACCGACTGTTGTCATCGTAGTGCCGACATCTGGGTTCTTCATGACGATTTTCTCGATGGCGGTCATTGCTTTATTGGTCTGGGAAAGTGCGGTACCAATCGGCATTTTGACACTTACATTGAATGTGCCGTTATCGGTTTTTGGCATAAGCTCAGTACCTACCTGCGTAGCCAGAAGCAGGCAGATGATTGTAACTCCCATTGCACCGCATACGGTCCATAACCTGTGATGGATTGCCCAGCGAAGCCCTCTGGAGTAGGCATCGTCCAGTTCACTCAGCCACTCTCCGCAGCGGTGGAACATCCGCATCAGGATACTCGGATGATTTGACGCATTCGCAAGGTTCTCCGCGTGCGCCTCACCGGAAATCAGCTTCGTCGCAAGCATCGGAACAACTGTAACAGCATCTAGAAGCGAGACAGCGAGAGAGAAGATGACAACGAGCGCGAACTGCGTGTACATCTGTCCGGCCTGGCCTTTAATGAGAAGGAGCGGCAGAAAGACCACCATTACTGTCCATGTAGATGCCACAACGGCTGATATTATCTCGGATGTGCCACTTACAGCTGCCTCCGCTGCGTTTTTCTTGTCTCGCTCAATATGGCGGAATATATTCTCCAGCACAACAACGGCATCATCGACTATAAGTCCCGTAGCGAGCGCAAGCCCGCCAAGGGACATGGTGTTTATGGTAAACCCGCACATGTAAATGAGCGCAAATGTCGAAATGATCGAAATCGGGATCGAAAGCGCTACAACGAGTGTACTTCGGATATTCCTCAGGAAGAAAAGGAGTATGAGTATCGCCAGGATTCCGCCGATGATGGCGCTGTCCCTTACGTTATTGACAGAGTTCCTGATAAACTGCGACTGGTCGTTTGCGAGGTCAAATTTCAGGTTCGGGTAAATCTTCTCGATCTGTTTGACCCGCGCAAAGACAGCGTCCGCTGTGCTTATGGTGTTTGCACCGCTCTGTTTTGTGATGGAAATACCGACGGACGGCTTGCCATTGATGCGTGTAAAAAGCCTGGTTTCTGAATGCGAGTCGCAGACGCCGGCAACATCGCTCAGATGTACCAGGTCTCCATCGAAAGACTTTATTGGAATCCGGCCAATCTCATTGACGCTCTTGAACCATCCAATACTGCGGATAGTGTATTCGGTATTGCTCTCTTTTGCGATACCGGCAGGCAGGTTGGCGTTCTCCTGAGAGATTCGTTTAGTAATATCCGAAAGCGACAACTGGTGCGCCCTGAGCTTATACGGGTCCACATCTATTATGATGCCCCTTTGTTGACCGCCTGTGACCGTCGCGGACGCGACACCATCTACTGAGTCCAACATTGGTGTGATCTGGTTGTCGACTAGGGAGCGCAGTTTTACAGGATCATCCATACCGGACACAGCGTAATTGATAATCGGCATCTGGTTGGGGTCAGACTTTACTACAGTCGGGTTCTGTATGGTCGGATCGGATGGGAATGACCGCTGCGCGCGCTGGACCTGCTGGAGAACGTCTACTGCGGCCTGGCCTATATCTACTCCCCAGCAGAACTGGATCCGCACCTGAGAAGAACCCGTAACGCTGCTCGATGTGACCTGATTCATCCCCGGCACTGACGAAACCGCACGCTCGATAGGACGTGTAATCTGTGCTTCGATCTCTTCCGGCGCAACGTTCGGCCACTGTGTGGTCACGCTGACCATCGGCATCGTAACATCAGGCAAAAGGTCTACAGGAAGCCGCATCAAGCATACGATGCCGAGAAGGACCAGCGCTGCGATCTGCATCACAACAGCGACCGGGCGGCTGACTGCAAATTTCGCTATGTTCATTTGCGGCCTGCCTTCTCAAATCCGCCATGACCTCCCTTGCCGCGCGGCGATCCGGTCTTGACCATCTGGCCGTCTTTAACCGGCATCGAAGACATAGTTATTACGCTGTCGCCAGGTTTCAGGGCACTCCCTATATTGATGAAGCTTTCGTCCCCACCCTGCGGCGTCACAGGAATACGCTTGGCCGTCTTGTCCGCCTCTACAGTCATCAAGTACTTGCCGTCGCGGTCTGTCAGAACGGCTTCTCGCGGCACTACGATTGCGTTATGCACGTGGTCAGTCTCAATGGAGACATGAGCGAACATTCCAGGCTTGAACTTGTTGTTCGGATTGGCCATTATGACGCGAACAGTGAATTGACGGCTCATGGAATCGGCTGACGGGTTGATCTGAATCACACTTGCCTCGAATGTCTTATCAGGAAAAGCATCAAAACTGAGTTTTGACGGCTGGCCTATATGAATCCGCGCGCAGACATCTTCCGGCACAGAGACGGACACCCATATCTGCTTGGTAAACTGCACCGCGAGAACCGGCTGAGTAGGTGACGCGATTGCACCCGGGTCGGCGTAGCGCCCGGTAACAAAACCGTCCAGAGGTGACCTGAGCACTGTATCCTGCCGCTTCGATTGGGCGCTTCTTAATCCAGCCACAGCAGCATCCACGGAGGCTCTCAGAGCAGCGATGCTCTGCCGGTATGCGCTCTTCTGCGAAGTATTGGCTGTAGCATATGTCAAAGAAGCCTTCGTCTGTGTGAGTTTGGCTTTAGCTGCTGCTGTGTCGGACGCTGCTTTTGCTTTCGTCACGTTGAGCTGCTCTGCGACAGCATCTTTTTGAAGAAATGTTGACCTCAGTTGCCCATTGGCGATTTCCAGATTTGATTTTTGCACAGTCAGAGCAGCTTTTGCATCGTCTACATCCTGCGCGGCAATATAGCCTTTTTCATACAGGCTCTGAATTCTATCGAATTTCGTCTGCGCATTGTCTACATTGGCTTGAGCACTGTTTACTGCAGCCTTGGCATTGGCTATTTTTGATTCCGAATCTTTTAGGTTGGCCTGTGCAGCCGAAATCTGTGCATCAGCGGACTTCCGCGCCTGCTCATAATCTGCAACGGCGCTTGCGAGCGCTGATTTTTGCTGTGTTATCTGAGTGTTTACCGAAACATCAGTAGGGTTTTGGGTCATCTGTGCCTGAGCAAGCCTATAACGGGCTTCAGCAACAGCAGCCATTGCCTGCTGGACCTGTGCTTCCACATCCGATGCGCTTATTTTCACCAAAATCTGGCCTTTTCGCACACGGTCACCTTCATGGACATCAAGATACTCTATTTGCCCGGTGGTTTTGGGTGCAATTTTCACGCTCATGGGTGCTTCAACCGAGCCCATGGCATCAAAGGTGCTCGAAAGGTCTTTAATCTCGACTTTTCCGAGAGCAACCGACACAGGGCCTTTCATCCTCGCGCCCATCTGCTGTGACTGAGCTGCATTTTGAGCTCTTTTCTGTACGAGCCGCCATGAAACAAGCGATCCTAACAGAAACACAGGCAGTACAATGCTCAACCATCTCTTCATCTACAAATCTCCATATCACTTCTCTATATATTTAATATATATTAAGTATAGACGCATAATCAATAGCTGAGGTTACATTTTATATGGGCTATTCGTTGCAATCAATAATTGAATCCCGGAAGAACAGGGGGCCAATTTTATTTGGAACAAGGCAGAGCAACTTTTTAGCTGCTCTGCCTTTTATTATCTCTATCAGTCCTTACAAGCCGAGATAGCCATTATATGAATATCGGTATTGTTCGGGAGTGTCAGACTTTTTGCGCCATTGGGTGCATCAATATAGAAAGTATAGAGATACGAGTAGCTGTATGTTATGTTTTTACCATCTTTGTTGTGCCTGTGCGAGCTGAACCACGCTACCTGCGCATTCTTTACATATCTCGGAACTATTTTTTCTATAACCTGATCAGGATTCCGGTCGTCAAGATTACCTTTCCACACTCTGTTATCCCACTGGCCTATATATCCGCCCCAATCCTGAATGTCTAGATTCGTTTTTCTGCCGTCTACATCAAAAACGGCCGGTTGGTCGCCGTCTGACCCGGCGGCGAGTATCGCTATCTTCTTGAAGTCGCCCTTCGGCAGAGCGATTGTCTGCCCTTTGCACGTGACGGAGTTCGGTTTGCCGTCACTTATGTGCTGCAGCTTGTAAGTCACAGTGCCGTCGATTACCGTATCCGACAGCATCTCGGCGGCAAGACAGATACCGCCTGCGTCGAACCCGCCGTTTGACTTTTCGCCGTCGCGAGAGGTCACGCACTTGTCATACGGCAGGTCTACGCTCTGACATGCCGGTTTATGTATATTATATCCCGGCTGGCCAAGTTTGACCGCAAAAGTCCTAATACCGTATGCCTTTAAGTCCGCCGCCAGCTTACCGTCCGCTACTGCTGCGGCTCCAACTGGCAGTTCCTGGCCGTTTACCTCGCGGGCTGATACTACCTTCCCGGCAAATGCGACACACACGTCTTTTACAGGCGTACCTGTTGTCTCGACGACTCTCACTACGATCTCATCGCTGTCTTCTGCCTTTTTAACCGCCATGACCTTGACATTCGGGCTGCTCACGCGGACAAACGATATAGACTTGCCCAGCTTGCCCGGATGTGATTCAGTTTCAAACGAAATGAGCGGCTGCTCGAAGCCGAGAGCCTGCCAGTCTGCCTGAGAGCTGCGCCAGTCATTCTTGTGGCCGACGAGCGCGTATTTGATGCTGTGGTGTCCCCAGTCCTGAGTAGACTGGTCGCAGAACTCTTTCTTCACTCCCGGAGTGAGTAGCAGTGTAAGTCTGAGCGTAGAATCGTCCGGCTTATCAGAGCCGTATTTATATGGGGAGAGCACGGTGACGCCGTAGTCGCCCTTGGCATCTGTAAGGTCAAACCATTGATGCGAAGGCACTTCATATTTCTTAGGATCATTGTTGCCGCGCTCAATCGTACCGACCTCCCAGTTATAAGTTGCCATCGGGTTTGAAACCGTAAGAGGGAATACCGATTTCAGGATACATTCCTTGCTCCGCCAGTCTATGGAGTTGGAAACTTCTACACGATTACCTGCACTGCCGCATGAGAGACTGATCGTCTGAACGAACTTCGATCCTTCTCTCTCACGCTCTACCTCGACTGCAACTCTCACAGGCCCGTTTTCTACGATTCTGAACTTGGCAGGACCGGCCACATAATCGCGCGGCGCGGCGCTCTGGTCTTTCCAATCGATATTCCAGGCAGGCCACTCACGAGGATCATCAGCTATAAATGCAAGCCGTATCGGTGAGGAAATCATCTCGCGGGCTGCCAGTTTGTCATATATGCTGGAAATGTCGCCGTTTTCGTCCAATGTTACCTTGTATCTGGCGTTCTCCAGAGACTTTTCCGTAACGGAAAGACCGTTCTTGTCTACGTTCTGGGCGTCCGACGGGCGGACATCGTAGACAGCAAACCCAACAGAAGGCACTTTAGCGATGAATATCACTGTCAGATCGTTACCTTCGTGCCCAATTACCTGCGAAGGTGTCACTTTACCGTCCGGGCCGACTACTTTTACAGTGTTTGCCGGGCCAAAGGATTTGACCATTGCCTTAACGACATCTTCACGGTCTACAGAGAGCGGGTTATATACAACTACAGCTTTACCTTCAGCACTGGTGTCGAGTCCTGAAGAAATCGAATCGTTTGCCTGGCAAAGCACATTTGTGAACTGGTTTATAGCCAGAATTCCATCATTCCAGGAGTATTCGTAGGCCTTCGGCACAGATGTCCCAGGAAGAATGTCGTGGAATTGGCCGCCCATTACAAGCGTCCATGCGTCATTGAGCTTCTTCTGCTGATATGGAAGCCCTCCCAGCCAGCTTGCGGCAACAGATGCTCTCTCCGCGCTATCGCCGAGAATCTCATTTATGCGGTTCAGTTTTTTCATATATGACTGAGAGGTAATCGAAGCCGCTGAATGCTCGGTAAGCAGCAGATCACCTTTGTATTTGGGAAGATTATTCTCCTTCCCATCTATGTCCATGAACATCTGATCAGCCTTGGATGAGATGACCTTTACCGGGCCATCGCTCTTTACGGATGTCTCGACCCATTTGACCGAGTCTTCCTGCGGCGCTCCGCCTGTGTCCCCCACTCCATAGTAACTATAATCAGCAAAAACACCGCTGGACTTACCATCTTCTTCGATGCGTTCCAGCCATTTTTCATTCTTGGACAAGTCTTTTTCGACTTTGCTTACGTAGCATCCAGGGTTAAACGCAGCGATTACAGACGAACCATCCAATCCTTCCCAGAGTCCAACGTTGAAAGGAATTCCTACTGCCGATCCCCAGGTCAGTTTTTGAGAAGAGAATCCGATAACTCCGCAGTGCGAAAGCAGCTGCGGCAGCGATGCCGGAAACCCGAAACAGTCAGGGATCATAAACTCATTGCTTGCTACGCCGAACTCTTTTCTGAAATAGTGGTTTCCGTATAGCACCTGCCGAATAATAGACTCGGCTGAGGGCGCCAGCACATCACACTCTTCCATAGAAGAGCCGCACGGGAACCACCGGCCTACCGAGATATAGTGTTTCACTTTCTCATAGTCCGATGGATAGTATTCTTTTATCATCCTGTAGCGGTTTGCGCCGCTGAAGTTGAATATGTAGTCAGGATATCTCTCAATCAGACTGAAGTTGTCGTGCAGAGTATGCGGAATATACACATTAATAGTATCCACATAGTTCCAACGCCACTGGGTGTCCAGGTGCGAATACCCTACTACATAAAGTGTGCGGCCGGTGGAAAGATCGATCTTCGGTAATTTCACCTCTGATGCAATCACAGCCGTAGCCAGCCACGATATAGCGGCAAGCGCCGCCAAAATATACAGATGCTTCATTCTACTAATCTCTTTTTTCCTTTCAAATGGTGGTATTTGGAGGGTTCAGCTCCGATATAAGGCAGGCAAGCATCTCATGCCGGTCTTTTGCTGAAATAAGCTGCTGCCTGAAGTCTTCATCCATCAGCTTTCTGGCAAGAACCGAGAAAATACGCATATGTGAATTGTCTTTATCAGACTCTCGCATCGCAAGTAATATTACAAAACTCACAGGTTGATTGTCTATCGATCCCCACTCGACGGGTTCTTTGAGTTTCAAAACGGCGAGCGAGTTTGCCTTCAGAATATCCGTTTTGCAATGAGGGATTGCAAAACCATAGCCCAGGCCAGTGGAATACATGGCTTCCCGCGCCCAAATTGCATCTTCAAGACCGTCACATGCGTCCGTACGACCTGTGATATACAATAAATCGGCAAGTTCTTTTATGGCTTCTTCTTTCGAGCGGCTGTCAGATTCCGAAACGATGAGATTCGCATCAAAAAGCGGCTGATCGCTCAGTTTTTCATTGAACTTGCCGAGTAATGACTCCACTTCCAACGCACTTGCGCATGATACAGCCGATTCCAGCAGTTGCCTGCATTCTAGCGCATTCAAAGAAGAAACCGCATCGCGGACTGCTGGAATGTTTGGCACTGACAGGCTGATCTCATCCAGCCCCAGACCGGCCAGAAGCGGCATGTTCTCGACCTTACCGGCCATTTCGCCGCATACCCCAACCCATTTGCCAAGCCCGCGGGCACTATCCACAACGGATTTCAATAATCGTAGAAAAGCCGGATGCTTTTCGTTGTAGATCGAAGATACCTTCGGGTTTCCGCGTTCGGCTGCAAGAAAGTACTGGCAGAGGTCATTGGTCCCTATGCTGAAGAAATCGACGACATCACACAGCTTGTCTATCATCATCGCAGCCGACGGAACCTCGACCATTACCCCGACATGCATATCAGGGTCATGCTCGATGCCGGACTTGTCGAAGCTCGCCTGAACATCGCGGATCAATTCTCTAAACCATTTGGCTTCATCGACTGACGAGACCATCGGGGCCATTATTTTCAACCGTCCGTGAGCCGATGCCCTTACTATCGCGCGGATTTGATTTGTGATGATCTCGATATTATCCTGATATAATCTTATCCCCCTGCAGCCTAGGAAGGGGTTTTCTTCAGCGGTCTGGTTCAGATGAGGCAGCGGTTTGTCGCCGCCTGCATCGAGCGTCCTTATTACAACCGATTTTCCAGCCATCGCCCGCGCGACCTGGGAGTATATCTCGAACTGCTCCTGTTCCGAAGGCGGATTCGGCCTTTCGGAAAACAGCATCTCTGTCCTGAACAGCCCTATGCCCTCCGCGCCGTTTGCAATTACGTCTTCCACTTCAGAGCCGGTCGCTATATTTGCAGCAATCTCTATTCGTGCGCCGTCTTTCGTCGTTACCGGAACACCGGTGCATTTTAAAAATCGATTTCTGCGTTCTGTGGTTCTTACGATTTCTCTTTCATAAAACCTGCGAACCTTTTCATCCACCGGAAAGACGGCCATGCCGCGATCCGCATCTACTACAATATCGCAACTCCCTGCCTGCGTGCATGCGCTGGGAATTCCTGTAATCGTCGGTATCCCGAACGAACGTGCGAGAATCACCGCATGCGAGGTAGCACCGGCCTGTTCGAGTATAAGGCCGCGCAACTGCTTTCTATCCAGCTCAAGCAACTGCCTGGGAGCAAGGCTTTTCGCGACCAAAACAGATGGTTCAGTGAGGATAACTGCCTGCTGTCCTGATATACAACAGTTCATGCTTTCCAGAAGCTGGAGACCGATGTCACGAATGTCGATAGCACGTTCGCGGAGATATTCGTTTTCCATAGTCTCGAACTCTTCAGCAAACGTTTCCACAGTCTCTGCCACTGCCTTGCCTGCTGTCATCCCGCCATCAATCAGGCTATTTATCTCCCTTAAGAAGGCAATATCATCTACGATTGCAAGATGAGCGCACAGAACTCCACTTACTACAGAGTTCTGTGTAGTTGAAAGAAGCCGTTCAATATCCGACCGTACGCTATTTATCGCAGATTCAACTTTGCTATGCTCGACAGCCGGGCTTTCGGCATGTTTAGAGTCATCCACCTGAAGAGCAAGGCATTCTACCGATACGGCTTTACCTATCCCGATCCCGGCGCATGCGACATCACCCGGCACAAAGCTGACACTCAAACCATTGAGCAGCCTTGGTATTTTTATCTCACCCTGCGGTTTAGTCTCAGGAAGCGGTTCATCACATTGAGGGAGTGTGTTTTTGATGAATTCAACCACCGCCGCATGCGCTTTTTCTTCATCGTCGCCCGAAAGCCTTATGCAGCAGCGGTCGTTATTCCTTATATCAGCGCTTATTAAGTCCAGCACGCTCGCAGCGTTGACTTCATGACCATTACGTTCATTTATGAGGCTTGCCCTGGACTTGTAGCCCTTGACTACCTCGGCAAAGAGGCTTGCAGGACGCGCGTGCAGGCCATTGGGCAGAGGACAGATAAAAGTGTATTCCAGTGACATGTATTACTCGGCAAGCTTATCGAATATCGACTTAGGGTCCTTCAGTGCAAGCTGGACCGGGACTTCTACGATCTTGATTCCGTTGAACCTCTGCCGTTCCTCGACTTCTATGTCTACCGCAAACAACGCGACATCAGCATTTTTGATGTCATCTGCAGTAAGCTCGTTCTCTATTCCCATTGCGCCCTGTGTCTCGACCTTGATCTTGTGACCAAGCTCCTTACCGACCTTTTCAAGCTGCGCAGCGGCCATATATGTGTGTGCAATGCCCGTCGGACATGCGGTAACAGCTACTATATTCATTTCATAATCCTCCAAACTACTCAGACAGATGCCTTCTGTTCTATCTCTATGTCAGTCTTCGAATTCTTGCGGTTTGCAAGAGCTTTAAGTGTATTGATAAGCAGTGCAGTCACGAAAGTGCCTGCCAGAATCGCGATTACATACATCAGCCGATGGTCCACAACAGGGATTACAATCGGCCCGCCGTGCGGTGCATGGTCACCAACTCCGCCAAGCATAGCAATCACCGAGGCTACCACCGATCCGCACATAATGCAGGGTATTACTCTGAACGGATCTGATGCCGCAAACGGAATAGCACCTTCTGTAATGCCTATCAGCCCCATCGCAAGACTTGCCACTCCGGCTTCGTGTTCCTCATCGCTCCAGAGCCGCCTGTTCAAAAGTGTCGCAAGCCCAAGTCCAAGCGGAGGAGTGCATATTGCAGCCGCGCAGGCTCCCATTACGGCACAATTGCCTTCTTTTATCATTGCAGCGCCGAAGAAAAATGCAGCCTTGTTGACTGGTCCGCCCATATCGAATGCGATCATTGACCCAAGGATTATTGCAAGGACGATTGCGTTTCCGGTACCCATCTGTTTGAGCCATTCGCCGAGAAAAATCATCAGGTTAGCAATAGGAATGCCTAAAACTTTGAGCATCAGCACGCCGATTACGAGCGAAGACAGTATCGGAATTATCAATATCGGCATGATCGGTTTTAAATATTTGGGAACAGGCAGCTTCTTGATGAGGTTGACTGTATAGCCAGCAATCAATCCGGCCACGAGCGCGCCGATAAATCCAGCCTTTACTTCGCCTGCAAGATAACCACCTACAAATCCTGCTACAAGTCCCGGCCTGTTTGCCATAGCATAGGCAATATAGCCCGCTAGAATGGGCAACAATAATGCAAATGCAGCGCTGCCTATATCATTGATGAGTTTCAGATTTGGGGAATGGGAAAAATCAGGCCCGCTGGGCGTCATCCTGGCAAATGCGATTGAAAACGCTATCATTATACCGCCGCAAGCCACAAACGGAATGGCGTGTGAAACGCCGGTCAGCAGGTATTGCTTTATCTTCTTGAGATTATCTACTACACTATCGGACGACATCTGTTGAGCTCCTTAGATTACATGCTATAATTATAATCACGTAGCTTGGCTACTAATGTCAATGGTAATGGATTGCATTTATTGTATTATTGTGACATGTGATGAATACACCTGACTTGATAGACAGATCAATTCACGACTTTCTTGAAACACAAGCGATAGACCGGCTGTACTTCGCTGATAGCTCGCTTGCGCCGCCGCCGCTTGCGTATGTGACCCCTTTTCCCAGACTTGCAATACCTCTTTCCGGCCGATACCCTGTGGAAATTGCCCATTGCTGGAAGACCAGGCAGATCGACTGCACAATCGGCGGGGGAGTATTCGTCGGAAGGCACTGCTGGGACAAACCGAAGTGGACGGAGCCTGTCAGCGTGCTGACGCTCCTTTTCGGCAAGAAACAGATCGGTTTCAGCCTTGTCACTCACGACGGTTCCACAAGTGATCCTGTCGGCGCGATGAAATGCAGTATACCAATATCAAAAGACAGCCTGCCCGGCAATATACTCGATACAATCATCAGACTGAATGATAATTATGCGCGTAATTCTATAGGACCTCTGCTTGCTGAAGCGCTGCTTCGCGCCTGCACGCTTATTTTGAAGAAACCTGAAAGCGCGCAGACAAAAAAAGCCGGCCATACATATGATGCAATCTGCCTGTACGTACAGGAGAACTACCAGCAGCCGCTGACGAGGGATACTGTTGCAAAGCATTTTGGGCTACATCCCTGCCACATCTCGCGCCTGTTCCACGACGAGGGAAATATGCACTTCTCGGACTATGTCAATCTGGTGCGGATCGAAAGAGCCAAATTTCTGCTCAAAAACTACGATATTCCAATGAAAGAGATATCATCGAACTGTGGTTTTTCTGATACGGCCTATTTTTGTAGGGTGTTCAGGACAATGACCGGAATCACCCCAACATCGTACCGTTTGAGAGGGTTGTAGTCCGGTTATCAAGCAGATTGTTTGCAGTTTCTTGTAAAGGCACAGTTGATCAAGCGGTTTACCGATACAAATACAACTGATCCTGCAGTTACCAGCATAACCGCTGTAATCCCAAAGATCAGGCCGTAGTGTTCAATTTGCATTTTGTTCAGCAGGTTCATGTAAAGCATCAGTATGAATGGATGTGCCAAATAGATTAGGTAAGACCATTCCGATATAGCATCGAGTGAACGTCTGAAAGGTAATTTATCCCAGTTCAGCTTCCAGAACCACATGTTTACGAGCATAGTATAGAAGATAATGACAGGCCCAAGCGCATCGAGTGCTGCGTCAATACCTGTTCTTAAGCCAACTCTGTACACAAACAGCATCATACCGCCCAGCATACCGAGCGTCACAAAGGAAAGAAGATCCTTATACTTCCGGCTGCGCAGGATCTCAATCCCTCTGCCTCGCACCAGCCTTATGCCGACACCGAAGTAGAATATCCAGTTCAATGGATTGCGAATGTCAAAGAAAAAGACCCAACGGTCCGGTATTTCAGCATATTGCCCTATAGAGATCATCGAAACAGTGATTATCCCTGAGATTATCAGACCGGTGTTACTCGAAAGCCAGTTGCGTATGAGCGGGAACAGCAGATAAAGCTGGACGATGATTATGACGAAGTATACGTGATAGCATGCATCACCTGTTATCAGGTTATGCAATAGCCTTGATACAGTAGGCATTGACAGACTCATGCCGCCGGTATTTTCATCCCATGTGAAGGTATAAATAACAGACCACAAAATGTATGGTAGAACAACCTTCTTAACTCTGCGCTTAAGAAATGAAAAATAGCCCTCCTTGCGCTTCGAGATGGCAAGTCCCATGCCGGAGAGCATTATAAATGTAGGCACAGCAAACCTGGCAGCGACATTTAAAAAGAGATAGATGAAGGTTGTTGCACCGTCTTTCAGCGTGGCGATAAGAGGAGTCGCGGAAATATGTATATTTACAACGGCGACAGTGGCTAAAGCCCTTACCACATCCATTTCAGAAATTCTTTTAGCCATTCACACTTACTTCCTCTTTACCAGATTATAATCCATACACAAATACTCCGGCAACAAACTCAGATGGACTCATGATACTATACTGGACTAGAGGTGGCTATGCATCTTTCTGTGCAGATTGTTATGATTTTCACTGGCTGATAGAGCCGAGGACTATACAGGAGTTTATCCCACCGAAGCCAAAGGAGTTTGAGAGAACCCTGTCAAGCTGCCTGTTTCGCCCGACTAGCGGCACATAATCGAGACTGCATTCCGGGTCGGCGTGTTCCAGATTGAGTGTCGGCGGCACATAACTATTTTCCATCGCAAGCGCGCAGATTGCTGCTTCGATTGAGCCTGTTGCTCCAAGCGCGTGCCCATGCATAGCCTTCGTGCCGCTTATCGGTATCTTCTCAGCATATTCACCAAATACTCTCTTGATTGCAAGCGTCTCTGATTTGTCATTCAGCGGTGTCGAGCTGCCATGCGCGTTGATATAATCGATTTCATTGGAGGAGACTCCGGCGTTGTTAAGCGCAAGTTTCATTGCATGGGCTGCGTGAACCCCATCTGGATGCGGGGCCGTCATATGGTATGCATCGTTTGTAAGGCTGTAACCTAGAATTTCCGCATAAATATGTGCATTTCGCCTGATTGCATGCTCCATTTCTTCAATTGCAAGCACTGCGGCTCCTTCGCCCATTACAAAACCGTCGCGCATAGCATCAAATGGTCTGCAGGATTTCCCTGGTTCATCGTTGCAGCAAGACATTGCACGAATTATGGCAAATGCACCGAAGCAAAGTGGAGCAAGCGGAGCTTCCGCCCCTCCTGCAAGCACCACATCGGCTATTCCACTCTTTATGAAGTTAAGTGCTTCTCCAATTGAGATCGTTCCTGAAGAGCAACTATTGGAATTTGCGGTCACCGGACCACTTAAGCCCAGTTCGATAGCTATATTGCAACTGCCTGACCCGCAAAAGACTGAAATTGCCAGACTTGGGTCGACTGCTTTGACCCCTCCCCTGCTGTATACTCCGTATTGCTTCTCGGCAAACCCTATACCACCAAGCGCAGACCCAATCGCGACTCCTACGCGAGATCGATCAACTTTGCCTAGTATTAATCCTGAATCTTCTACTGCCAAAATTGCCGATACGACTGCAAACTGTGCAAACCGGTCAAGTCGTTTAAATCTGCGTGGGTCGAGATAGCTGGATGGATCGAAATCGGGAACCTCAGCAGCAACCTGTGATCGAAACTCCGATGGGTCGAAGAGTGTCAGACGCCGGATTGCCGATTTGCCGGACAGCAGTCCTTTCCAGAAATTCTCCTTTCCTGTACCGATTGGAGTTACCATCCCAAGGCCGGTTATAACTGCACGTCTGGCTGATTCTCTACCCATAGCTTCATATATCGAAGAGTCCGGTCCGCAACCGGCTCAACGAACATCCTTCCTGTGATCAGTTTGCCGATTTTCAATCGGATGAGTGGAAGCTTCAGTCCTGAGAGATCATGAACTATGCTGACATCTGTGCCATTGCTGCCCGAATTAATTTTCCAGACAACTTCCATACCTCTCGTAAGGCCGCCGATGTGAGTGAAAAAGATTCGCCTTCTTTTCGAATCACAACGAGTGAGCGATGTCCACTTAATAGGCACAAATGATCGCCATGCAGCCATCTCGAACACTAAATCGCGATTATCGATCCCTCGCACCCACCTGTAGTGCGGCAGCATCTTTGGCCACTCTTGAATATCTGCAACCGTTCTGTAAACCAGATCTGGATTGGCACAGATTGTAATGCTGTTTACAGTCTGCATAGTAGAAAGCTCCGGGCATATACTGCTTGCTTGGTTTATTCCCTTATGCCTCATCCTTAAAACCAATGACTAAAAGGGTAAAACAAGTAATGGTGATAATTAATGAGGAAGCAAACAATCTATGTTTTAGGTTTTCTGGCGCAGTTTTTCATGGGCGTCTTTGTATTCGGAACAATATATGCGGCGCTTTTCAGGTTGCTCATGATTGAGTCCAGCCCTCTCACGGCAGTGATAATTGGACTTATCCATGGCTTGCTGGTAGGACTGTCCCTTCCGATAGTTGTGAAGATCGACCCTGGTATGAGAAGCGGAAGAACACCATACCCCGGTATAATGGCTATAAACTTTGGATGGATCGCGGCTTTTGGCCTCGTTGGAGCGCATGTGGTCTATGGCATCATTTACGGAGCATTTTACGTAGGTGGCAGCCACTACTTCGACCTTGGCAGTGCATGGATCGCAGGGTTCTTGGGCACAATTGGGATGACAATAGTTGTCGAAGCAGGCAGACTGCTCAAGATTTCTGATGCGAGCACCGTCGCCATGCTCGCTACAACCATAGATGTCATTTTGTCAGAGACTCTTGAACGGCTGAAACACCGGACAATTGCTAGTGGCTGACTATCTCAGCACCAACTATCGCCGCAACGCCGAGTGCGCCCTGTTTCGGAAGCTTCTTCAGGCTTTTAGCCATAGAAGCTGTTGTCTCATTTGTTTTCTCAAGACTCCCCGCCATACCTTTTAGCTGTGCTTCCATTCCAGAAAGCGATGCATTTGTTTGAGCAAGTTGCTGATTGGTGGCGTTAAGTTGGGCTTGCATTTCCGGAAGTGCCGCAAGCTGGGCCTTCATATCTCCAAGATCGCCTCTCATTGCTATTATCTGAGTATTGAGGCTCTTAATGTCGCTTCTCATTGAAGCAATCTGCGAACTTACATCTCCCAGGCTGCCCCTCATTCCTGTTATCTGTGAATTAGTGGACCGAAGCAGATTCCTCATATCCGTTAGGTTGCCTGAAAGGTTCCCGATACCCCTGTTAGTCGCTACCAGTTGATTTCGCACGCCGGGCAGCACTGAAAGAGACGACTTCACTCCAGCAAGGGATGAGCTGACGCCGGTAAGTTGTCCCTGCATCGCCCCGATGCCCTGATTTGTCGCGGTCAACTTACCATTAGTCAGATCGAGTTTAGCATTAGTCGATGCCAGTTTCCGATCGACATTCGGCAGGACTCCAAGAGTGCGCTCTACTCGCCCAAGCCTGCTGTTTGTCTCCTCGAGCATCGAGACTTTTCCTGTAAGCATGCTTAACTGCCGGTTCAGTTTTGGGAGAGATGCAAGGTCGGAACCCATTTTTGTAATCTCTCCCGTCATTATCGTAAGAAGTATCAGCGCATAGACTAAACCAGCAAACACCAGAATACCGCCAATTGCTGCCGGCGCAACCCACCAGATTACACCTCTCTCATTCGATCTCAGTCTCATCATTTGGCATCACTCCCCAATACAATCAAATCTTGTGTCTCGATGCAAACAGCCTGTTTCGAGATGCATGGGTGATATATTCAGAAACAGTTCGAAAATATATCCATGCGTTTTTTGCCGAAACCGGCCATGCATGGCTTCTGAGGAAGAACCGCGGGTTGAAATAGAGCTTAGCGCCTTCTTTTGCTATCAACCGGATAAGCTCAGAATTGCTCAAGTGTTTCGTCCTCACGTGGCACATATACCCATTGTAGTGTTTGAAATCATACGCACTCTCCACAAGCCCCTCACTCTGCATACTTTCTCTTGCTTCTGTGCCTGGGTAAGGCGTAAGGCACCACATTATCGCATGGTCTATCGGAAGTGAGAGTGCAGTATGAAATGCTGCCCGGACTGCATTTTCGTCTTCTTCTGGGTTCCCAACTATGAAGCCACCGGCTACGCTGATTCCGCAATTTCTTAGTGATCGGACTACTTTGTGCGTATCATCAGGCAGGTTCCGCTTTCTAAGAAACTGCCAGTTCTCTGAAGCAGTGCTTTCTATGCCAAGAAAAACTCCCTTAAACCCTGCCTGCTGCATTGCATTGGGGAGTTCCGGCTCAGCTACGAACCCAGCAACATCTGCCTGAGTGATATACTCGAGGTCATTAAGCTTTGCGTCCACTATGGCCGAACAAAGCTCCATGAGGCGGCCCGGCACCAGGTTTATATTGTCATCAGTGAAGAATATCCCTTCAGCGCCCGCGCTTTTCGCGTCTGATATATCACTTATCACCCGTTCGATAGGATATGTGCGATAGCTGCGGCCGTACATGCCCCTTATGGAGCAGAAACGGCATGATTTGAGACATCCACGAGATGTCTCGACCGACTCATATCGTTTTCCGAAGTAAGTAAAGCCGCTTGAGAGGCGTTTTCTGCGTTCCGGGATATTAATATCGTTCAAGTCTGTGAGCGAACCTATCGGATTATGCACGAATTGTCCATCAACACGGTATGAAAGCCCAGCAATCTCCTTTGCATCGCCGCCATCTCTCAATGCTTTATGAAGTTGGTTCATCGGGACCTCTCCCTCACCTCGAATCAGGTAATCGAAGACATGCGAGCCTGGGTCAATGGCTATATGATCTGCGGCGAGAGTGGCATGGTAGCCTCCGAGCACGATTTTGGTATTCGGCAGCACCTGGCGAATAATTCCGGCAACTGTTTTGGCGGTATCATACTGAAAAGTCATTGCCGAAAGCCCGACTATATCCGGTCGCAGGTTTTCAAGATGCTTCTTTACAGTCTTCCCGACTCCGCGAGGATGAAGCACAAGGTCAAGCGTGTGAACCTCTGCGCCATCTATGTTTGCAGCGATTGAGGCAATGCCTAGGTTCGGCAGGCGCATTACCCGGTCGAAACAGCTTGCAACATCCGGCATAGCGAGAAGAAGCACACGCATTATTCGCACCTCCACCTGGGCTCAGCACATCTTCCCCACATTTCGCCGGATGATAGATCGTTAAGCAACAGACCGACAAGTTCGAGGCACTCCTGCCGGAACACCGGGTCAATATGCACGGCTTTATCAGCATAAGAATGACAATAACGGCAGTCTTCACAACGAGATTTCAGACAATCCCCGTCCAGAAACTTATCAATGAACCCATCCAGCTTTCTGTTATCAACTACCAACTTCTCATCGCTTCGCGTATAGAGCATCCCCTGCAGCCTTGCCAAATCACGTAGAGGCAAAAGCTTAAATGGTCGAATTGCCTGTGGCTTTAAGAACTCTCGGAGATCCCATAGCCACGGTCTTTGGGGTTGACTTGCACTTCGTTGCTCCCTAAAACCATATGATTGCACTATATCTAGGAGATTTCCATCGAATTGCCCATTGTAATATGCCCGCACACGCTTTACAAGTGTTTCTGTCGGCGCATCGCGCTCCAGTATCTTAAATGAAAACTTACCGATTGCTTCATAATGGTGCAAATCTTCAGGGCGTATCCAGGGGGATGTTATGTAGTTCACCGGATCAGTAAGCTTTCTTGTCAGGCAGCGGAGCAGGCAGTAGTCTACGAAAAACCCTCTCGACCCTTTCTGCGACGCATGCGAGAGACCGGCGTTGTGGTAAGGAGTCATGGGACATTCGAGAAGGCAGTTACTGTTTACTATGAGCTGCAGTTCACATTTCACAGCCTCGCGAATTGCTCTTAGCCCAGCGAAATTTCTGTTTAGTATGAGAGGTTGCAACGCGATACAGTCAGCGCCCAATTCTTCGAAGAATATTGCCTTCTTTGGAGTATCGATATCGGCAAAAACCCCCAATTTGACTTTGAAATGCGAATAACGTGACTTCACGAGTTCCAACAGATATGAGACCGATACCGTTAAGGCATCTATGCCAACCTCTGACAACCAATCGAGATGCTTTCGTATCTCTTTCTGTCCGCGCTTGGTAAACTCCGTGTTGTCGAGGCAAGCGGCGTTTACCAGGTAGTTGAATTTGAGTCCTGCCTGATGGGTTTTTCTGACATGCTCCTCAAGCATCTCACGGGAGACTGGAGCCATCATGTAACTTGCGCGGCCACCACCTGTTACATCCTTGGGCAGTTTTCCGAAGAGTTCTGTGACTCCAAGAGACGCAACAAGGCCAGGCAGGTTATCATCGAAGTTAGTAGCAACGCTAAAACCCATCAAAATCCTTCCTTGTCATATACGAGGACCATCCTAACTGGCCCCGCATACACCCTGCCGTTTAGTAATCCTGCGCGTCTTGCCATCTCAACTAATTCTTTTGGCTTATAGGCTCTTCTAATTGATACCGGCCCATCATAGCGGCTTAACTTTCCAAAAACGAGCTTCCCCACAAGAAGAACACTGGTAAACGCAACCGGAGACCTCACCAGATCTGCTATTATCACTCTAGTTCGCGCTACTCTTGCCATTTCGCTGAGTGCTTTTACTGCTTCAGCCTGACTCAGGTGATGCAGTAAAAGCGAGGAGATTACAACATCGAAACTTTCATCGGCAAATGGCAGCGAAGCAGCAGATGCCTCGATAAAAGACATTTCTGCGTAGCCTTTGCACCTCGAACGGGCTGAAACGAGCACTTCTGGATTTATATCCACCCCTGTAAGGCTTATTTTAAGGTCTCTTCGCCTGGATTCATCTGCTATCGCCCGAAGCATATCAGCTGGCCCGCAGCCGACATCCAGGACAGAATTTACCTTCTCTATTTTGGGCAAAAGGTGGCGCAGAAGAGTCATCCTACCGCCCATCCATCTGTTGGCTATCTCCAAGTCGGTGAGTGAACGCTCCAGATCATCATGAGAAATACCCCGTTGATCAATGAGCTCTTCCAAGTCATCAGCACGGCGTTTAAGTCTCAGCATCTTTTAGTCTCTCCACCACCCTGACCTAAAAGCTCGACTAAATCTGTTCCATTGCGGGGCTAATCTCCAGTAAGGCGGGCTAATATGGAGTGCATGGGCCATTTTTTGGAAAAGCGGCAACAATCTACTGTTACCATCGGAAATACTGATTATATTTGCCGATGGAAATCTGGATGCTGCAATGATCGACATTGCTCTTTCTGGTTCCAGTCTGGGAGAAAAATAGAACTTCGGCCACAGCAGGTCATCATTATGAGAAACAAGACCTTCTTTAATCGCAGTCTTATTAAGTTCCGTTCCCGGCAGAATCCTGATTCCCAATGTGATATAGACCAGGTCTCCAGGAGTAAGTTCTTTTTCGATAAATCTCACTGTCTCGGCGACAGTCTTCTCCGTCTCTCCCGGTCCGCCCAGCATAAATACCCAGACTTTCGTTGCGTTCAGCTTCCTAAACTGCCGTGCAGCCTGATGTAACTGCTCTACACCGAACCCTTTGTTAAGCGATTCCAGCATATCATCTGAAGCACTCTCCGCTGTGCAGCCGACAGCAGAAAACCCCGCACTGTTCATTGCTTGCACTAATCCAGCTGATGCATAGAGCGGATTAACCTCCAGACTCTGTAAAGGTATCCTATTATCTTTACTCGCAATGGCTTCGCAGCAGGATATTGCATGAGCTTCCGGCGCATTGAATACGCTGTCTACAAACTCTACGGATCTAAATCCTGATATTTCAGCCAACAACACATCGGAGGCAACCTCATCTGCATTGCGTAACCTGATCCCCTCCCCTTCCATTTTGGGATAAAGGCAATATGAGCAGTGAAAAGAGCACCCTCTTTTTGTCTGAACCGGCATAGCAGCGCCGCTTCTCTGGTATTTTCCAATATCCAACCATTCTGAAAGATCAACGTTCGGAGCTGATGAAAAGCTGTGACATGGTACCGGAGGCAATAATACGTTTTCATCAGCGGCTGAAACCACACCAGGAACTCCGGCAGGATCTTTCTTCTCTTCCAGTGTAGAGAGGAGTGCCGGAAAGCTCCCTTCTCCTTCCCCAACAATCGCGTAATCTCCACCAAGGTATGCGAGCATTGGCCCAGGAATACATGTAACTCCTGATCCACCAATAACTAAAGGGGAATCAGATACAGTACGGCAGGTTTCAGCAAGATCACGCATAAAAGGCATATACGATTTAGGATAAAGCATATCGCAGTTGTCGATATTTCGGACCGATAGTGCGATTACATTCGGCTTGATCTTGTTGATAGCGTTGATTACGTCTGTTCTGGGAGAGCGAGAGAAAGTCAGGTCGAGAAAATGTATATCATACCCGGCATTTTTGGCGGATGAGGCAACACAGCAAGCCCCGATTGGGATAATTGTATCAGGAGATCGCTCGCAGTTGGTGTTTACGACAAGGACCCTCATCATTTCACTCCTGTCCGGCAAGAGTAATACCCAGCAGCTACATCTACGAAACTGAACCAATTAGTTGTGATACGTATAGTAATCCTAAAGTCAGATCAAAAAACCCCGATAATATAGAATGCCCGGTAAGATTACCAGGTGTATTCTTAATTACGCAGTTTGTTAATTCACTCGCGGGAAGGCAGAGAAAACAGTGACTTTACGAATAAACACTCAATCCAAGGATAATACGACACAACATGTAGATAATAAACAGCTAGGACTCAGATTTTATTCGGAAAAGCACTGGCTCGAAGCAGTGAGTCATTTTGAAAAAGAGTTGGAGAACAACCCAAATGATGCAACTGTAACGAATTACCTGGCGCTCGCCTACGATAACCTCGGTGACAGTAAAAAGGCACGCACGATACTGGGAGAAGCCATTAAAGTCATGCCGGACTTCGCAGACACCTACAGAACCCTTTCTCTGCTTCTCAGCCGGGACGGGCGGATACTCGAAGCAGCTGACAATGCCTGCAAAGCTGTCGAACTTGACCCGTCAAACAGGGATTCAGTCAATTTCCTGAAGAAAATCCGCGCTAATATCTGCGATCTGAAACCTGCCAATAAATGTAAAGGTAATAAGCATAAAGTTAATCATAGTCCGACACAAGAAGATATAAATTCTCGTCTTAGGCGGTTGAAATCTGCATTGAACAAAGCTGACTCCGTTCCACAGAAGTCGAAGGCGAATCTGTCTTTGTGCATGATAGTAAAGAATGAAGAGGAGTATCTGCGCGGCTGTCTGGAGAGCGTCAAAGATATAGTCGATGAGATTGTTATCGTTGACACCGGTTCGATTGATACTACCGTCAAGATTGCCAAATCGTACGGCGCTAAGGTCTGCTCATATCCCTGGAATGACAGCTTTGCGGATGCGCGAAACAACGCAATCGAGCATGCGACAGGTGAATGGATACTCGTTCTGGACGCGGATGAGCGTTTGGATGAGAATTCCAAAGAAACGCTCCTTAATGCCATTAAAAATCCGGCTGTCGATGCTTATGAGCTGTTGTTCTACAACCACAACCGGGCTGATTCCGAAGCGGATGTTTTCGTCCACCCGACCTGCCGCCTTTACCGAAACAAGCCTGAATACCGCTACAAAGGGCGCGTGCATGAAATGATTGTTCCCTCAATAGAGGCCGCCGAAGGAACTATCAAGCGGCTTGAAGCAAAAGTCCACCACTACGGGTATCAGCCTGAAGTAATGGTGAAGCGAAACAAGCATGAGCGCTATATTCGGCTTCTCAAGGCTGACCTCGCGGAGAACCCCGGTGATGCTCACTGTCTGTACAACCTGGCGGCAGCTTATTCATCTTATGGAGATATGAAAAACGCTCTTAAATACTTCGATCAGGCAAGTAAACTTGTAAATACAAAGCAGGATTTCTATGCCGCGGCAACTTTCTGCGGGCTGGTAAACACACTGTGTAGTCTGAATGACCCGGAAACGGCTCTAGCTGCCGCGGAGCGAGCGGAGAGTATGAATATCCACCATCCGCAGTTGTGCTTATGCAGAGGTAACGCTCTGCTGCTTATGAAGAGGTATGAAGAAGCCATACACTGGTTCAAATCAGCCCTCGAAACCGGTCAAAACATAACAATCACCGGGGATATGGCAGCTCTTGGTTACAAAACTTATTATGGAATGGCATCAGCATATTCCGCGTTGGGAGATTATACCAAAGCTGTCCAATTCGGAGAGAAGGCTGTGACCGAAAATCCAAATCATGCACTGTCACACGAACTGCTTGCTGATTCCTATCTTAATCTGAAGCAATATAATAAGTGCAGGACTCACATAGACCGCTGTCTTGAGCTCGACACTGATTCACCCAGCGCACAGATGGTTATGGGCAAGCTTCATGCCGCTCAAGACGAGGTTGCAGCTGCGCTTGACTGCTTCGTCAAAGTCCTTGAGCTGGACCCTTCACTAGTTGAGGCTTATGCCGCTGCAGGCGATACGCTTTATTCCCACGGCAACTACACCGGCGCAGCCAATGTCTATCAGAATTACCTGTCTGTAAATCCTGACAGTGCTGATGGGTTTATAAGCTTGGGTAATTGCTACCGTCAGATGGGAGTATACGATGCTGCCAAGATTGCTTACCAGCAGGCGCTGAAACTATGGCCTGAGTCCAAAGAAGCATCTGGCAGCCTGGCAGGTCTTGAGGAGATGACGGCCGCATGCCAAGCGGCCTAAGCAGCATCCCATTTCTCGCAATAAAACTTACATCGCGATCTTTCGGTGCCTCTTGTTGGGGAGCATCCCCATGAGAGGCATCTCTAATTTCTGACAGTGATGAATTGTCATATTCTCGATAACAGAGATAGTGAATGCCAATAGAAAAGCGGAAGCTGCCGCTTCCGCAATCCAAAGAAATCAGTGATGACTTACACCGTTCATACTGACTCCCGTTCTCCATCTTGTCTCTTCCATATTTAGATGCATTTGCTCTGGCACATCACCCTGACGAAAGACGTCACCCTTGAACTTGATTCAGGGTCCATTCTTTCACTGGATTCCGAGTCAAGCTCGGAATGACGTTGTGGCAGACCGCGCAATAGTGATAAGACGGATCAAAATGTTTTTCGATCACGCTGGCCATGTTCAGCGAGCCGCTATGCGGTATATCAGATGGAAGCTCCCACTTCTCCTTAAACAACTCCCAGTTCTTCATGATCAGTTTGTCTCTGTCGATGTTTTCCCCGGCAAATGTCTGGCTGCCGAAATGATGGATGAAACAATCTTTCACAATCAAAGTGCTGAATCCCGCAATCACGGCCCTGATGCAGTAATCATCATCCTCGAAGTTCCCGAGACCATACCTTGTGTCAAGCCCGCCTACTTCCTCTATCACCGAGCGACTGATGAGCATTGAGAACCCGACAACCCGTATATGCCCCTGAATTTCGCCATCATATTCCTTCGCCCATTCCGCAGCGAATTCGTTTAGCCCTTCCAGCGTGGATTTGTCATAACAAGCAGATTCAACATACTGGGCGCCTGAGACAAAATTGCTCATAGGGCCTGTTATACCAACACAACTGTAGTACTCCATGGGACGCACCAGCCGTTCCAGCCAGCCCGGAGTTACGACAACGTCATTATTGAGCAGGAGCACATAGTCCCCCGTGCTTGCTGCTATGCCGCAGTTGTTGCCAGCCGCATAGCCAAGGTTCTCTATGTTTTTGATCACCTTCACCGATCTGCAGAAGCTGTTTTCGATCTCTGATTTCTCCCACCTCTCAGTCAAGCTGTCCAGATATTCGCCGGTGCCATCTGTCGAACAGTTATCCACTACTATGAGCTCGTAAGGAACATTCGTGTGCTGCTCTATGCTCTCCAAGCACTTCTTTGTATAATAAAGCTGGTTGTATGCAAGAATCACGATGGAGACGGTCTTCTCTCTCGGAGCTGGAGATTTGCCAAAGAGCATCTCCCTAAAGCTCGATTCTACCGATTCAGGCGACCATTCGGCTATCTTTTTTCTACCAGTCTGGGAAAGCCGTTCCCAGAGTTCCCGGTCTTTGTAAAGTTTCACAACTTGATCTGCAAACTCATCCGGTGTGTCCCCTATCAGGACATTTTGGCCGTGAGTGAGGCTCATGCCTTCAGCACCGATGGATGTCGTCACCACGGGAAGCCCCCATGCGAGTGCTTCTCCGATCTTGCCCTTCATCCCCGCACCGTATCTGAGCGGGCTGACGGAAACACGAGCCGTCTTCAGATACTCGGACAGGTTTTCCACATATCCGGTAACGATGACGCTGCCCGAAGCCAATGACTTGATGTCTTCCGGCGGGTTCCCGCCGACCACATGCAGTTTGACTCCCGGAATTTGCCTCTGAACCGCCGGGAATATCTCTTTGCAGAAATACCTGACCGCGTCCGCATTCGGCTGATGGTTGAAGTTGCCTACAAACAGGAGGCCTGAAGTCCTGTCGAACTCCTTTTCTTCGCTGATCTGTCCATGGATATTAGGAACGACATCGACCGGCACATTTTTAATGATATTTTCAATCGTCTGTTTTTCCTGCCCGGTTATAACCCAAAGTCTGTCGGCATGGCGGTAAACATCGAGCTCCATGCGCTTCCTTTTAGCGGATGTTTCCATCAATGCATCGTCATTTTTCAGCTCTGCTTCGCGCATTTCACGGATGAAGTGGATATCGACCGTATCGACTATCACTTCGGTATCGGGAGCATATTTTCTAATGAGCGGCATATAATACTGGGCAACATCCCAGAACTCTATAATGGCATAGTCGAACTTTTGACCGCCGAAAATCGCCTCGTAGTCAAGTGGAGCCCTATCTACCTTGTGTCCAGACCTTGCCAGTGCCTGCGGATCCCACGGATGGACTTCGATGCCCATCGACTCCAGGATCGGGACGTATCTTTCCTCCATAGACCCCATCATAGAGACAAATGTGATGCTGCACCCAAGTTTTCGAAGCAGTTTCATCATGCTAAACAGCCTCAGTGAACCGGATGCGCGGTCGAAATACGGCAGGCATTTATCTATTATAAGAATATTCGGAGCATCCCCGCGTTCACTCAGCGCTTTATCTCTGATGGACGCAACTTCGTCGATGTAGCCCTTCCACCTGTAGGCGTCGAACGCGGCATAATACAACTGGTGCAATAATTGCTCGGCTGATATTATTCCATTTGCTGTACTTACTGCCTTCGCGCGAAGCTCCGGAAGTGTCGATTTCTCCAGCCAGCCTATATTGCTCTCAAGATCATCCAAAACAGGTTCCATCCTGCTCCACTTACCTACGGCATCCGATACCGCAAAATAAGCAGATAGTTCCGGGTTCTGATGCTTGCTTGTTATCTGTGTAGCTGCGACACCGAATGTAAGACGGCGCTTTTTGAAGGCACTGTAGTCAAACGAACGCAGTATATAACTTATTATCCGCGGGTTATAATACACCTTGAAGCCCGTATGGCGAAGTCTGAATGCCAGGTCCATATCCTCACAGACCGGCGTACTCTCGTCGAAGTTTGCGACTTCCATCAAGAGCTTTCGCTTGATAGATGCGGTGCCACCCCAGAAGCAGTGCCATGGCAGCGGAACATTCGGCTTTATGGACGGATACGAAAGGTATTGCTGCCCGACCTCGGTGACATGATACATTACCGGATTGAGTTCAAGCTCCGGGTCCCATGATGTATATCCAAGCACTGCCGCGTTATCCTCCGGGTGCTCCAGATGGGACCGCATGTGCTCGGCCAGAAGCCTTCGTGCGGGGCGGTCGTCATCGTCGAAGAAAGCTACGAAATCCCCCTTCGCTGCCTTCGCACCCGTATTCCGACCTGCTCCGACCCCACGGTTTTCGTCATGACGAATGTATCTCAAAGGAATCCGCTTCGCAAACTCGGCTATTATATCGCTCAGATCATCATCCGAGTGATCGTCGACCACCAATATCTCAAAGTTCTTACTGGGAAGTGTCTGATTACAGAAACCTTCCAGACAGATTTTCAGCCATTCCGGCCTGTTATATGTCGTTACCACGACACTGATCACCTTGTCAGTCTCAGGCGGGGTAACATCGCCGATGAGGTTGTGGTAGCAAACCGCCCAGTTATGTGCATAATGAGTTGAAATCCCCGCTAAACCCAAACTAAGGCCTGCAGCCCAGGTTGAAGACCTTACTTCCTGAAGGACATTCTGATCAGATGCTGTAATAAGGCTGCATGTTGCACCCAACCGCCTCGCGTAAGCATTTTCCACAGCGAATTCATCTGGACCGGTGCTATTTTCCTCGCGGCCGCTCATCAAGTCAGCATTACAGAGTGTAAGCACCGTCGGGATACCGGCTAACCGTGCTTTTTCTATGAGCAACGGAGACAGCGCACCTTCAGAGTGGATAAAATGAACAAGGTCTATATCCTCCTCTGTAAGAAGTCTCCCGAAGGCACTTTCCAAATGCGGGTCGCCAAAGCACCAGTACGGCGACGATGTCAGGCAGTTGATTGTCCTGATCTCTATGCCGTCCCGGCTTGTTTTGCTGATCTCATAGTCGGCAATATCCCGCCTTGATGTCGGGTGCAGTATGATAGGCTTGTAACCGATCTCCTGCAGCGTTTTCGCAAATGAAAAAGAGTCGCAGTCCGTATGACATGCCGGATCAGGGGTGATTATCATCACTGTCCCGCCCATGTCATCGGTCTTGAACTCATCACAAAGCATCTCCTCAGCCGTATTCTCGCCGCCAGGCTTGTATACAAGCCGCTGCTCATCATCCAAACGGAACAGCTCTACCGATCCTCTGCTGATTCTGAACACAGTCAATGTGTTGAGAACATCCGTCCTGCCGGAGTTATAAGTTTCCTCTATTGTGCGGCATACGGTTTGCAGATAGGGGCTATCTGCCCTCTTGATCTGGTTTACGAGCTGCAGCGCCTCATCCCACCGTCCAGCTTTCGCATAGGCCACTGCCAAGTTGCTTGTGGCATGGAGAGATTCCGGGACAAGAGTATGTGCAACTTCCAGAAAAATGCATGCTTTATCCAGAGCATCGAACGGCGAATCGAGCAGTCTCGACCCAAAGTCCAGGCAGGCATGGAAGCTGGCTGCGTCCTGGTCGCGGCAGAGCTCAATAGCCGGATAGAGGTCTGCGATGTCGAACTCTTCGCCAAGCCGGGCTATAGCCTTATCAAAAGCGACCCGCGCGGTTTTTCTGATCTTCTCCGGTATCTGAGCTGTCATACTCTGCTCATGAGCCCGGTAATGGTATAGCACCTCCGGCACATATACCGGCTGGAACCGATCCATTATCCTTAACCACATATCCCAGTCTTCCGCGCCTTCTAGTTCCGTATCATAGAGACCGACTTCGTCCATACAGGCGCGCCTGTACATAAACGAGGCTATACCGGGGTTGCATGAGAGCAGGCTGTAGTAATGCAGGTTCTGGTCACTTATCGTCTGTCCGGTGAGCCTACCGTTATCGTCGATCCAATCGAACGCGGAACAGGCAAAACTTGCTTCAGGATGGGCATCCAAGGCAGCGACAAGTGTTTTAAGGAACCCCGGCAGGCACAGGTTGTCTGCCGATGTCCATGTCAGGAGTTCGCCGCTGGAAGCTGTAAAGCCGGTGTTCAACGCGCCGGGAAGCCGCTTGTTTTCCTGGTGGATCACCTTCACCCTGGGGTCTTTTATGCTGTCTAGATAGCTTCTGGTATCGTCCGTGGAGCCGTCGTCTACTATTATCAGCTCAAAATCTTTGTACGTCTGTGCAAGCACACTTTCGACTGCGCCAGGCAGATACTGCATATGGTTGTACGTGGGCATTACCACCGAGACGCGCGGCGTATTCTCTTCCTCGGGAGCCTGCACGGTAAATGAGCAAGCGCTGGGATGCTTTTTGAGTGACTCTCTATATTCTCTGTTTCTATTTACATACTCCACCAGGTGCTGTCTGAACGGGAATTGGTTGTCCGTCCTGAACGGATAAGCTACCAGGCTCGGACATTTATGATTGCATACTTCAGTCGGCAGAGTATTCAGAGTCCCTTCGAAGAAATTGCCGCACACTTTGCCTGAAAGGCAGGGTGTAATGTCCCCGTTCGGATGAACTGTGAAGAAATGCCGGTTCGCCTCGCACAGAGAATCTGCCTTCTCGCACCTGAGCTGCTTCCAGTCCTCCGGGCAGAGATACTGTGAGATGAACTCCTTGTATTCAGCATATCCAGGCGACCTTGGGTTATCTACAAGGGCAAAATCCCCGGCAATATTCACAAAAACGCCGATCTCATCGAACCGCGCGATAAGGTCATCTACCGACATATTATACCGGCTCTTCAGGATGTCCATATTGTACGGGCTTGCTACGAAGTTCAGCATTCCCACCATGCCTATGTCGTTCAGCAGGCGGATCTTCGATTCTTCCTGTTCCAGTGTATGATACTGGGTATGCCAGGAGCAATTGAGCTTGACCTTGTCCGTCGGGCAGCGTTTTGCTATCTTCTCGGCAAATGATATATTCGTATCCAGCCTGGAGCCGCTGATGACATGATCGTATGCCGTCCAACCCTTCACGATGTCATATGTTCCGTCGAGCAGGAACGGTTCGCCGCCCCAGCAGTAGAACTCGACATCATAGTTGCTGTAATTCCCCATGGCGCGGACCCATTCCTCCGGGGAATGCATATCGAACATCGTGTCCCTTGTCGATTTCTCATCGTTCGAGACGAAGCAGTAGGAACACCTGAAATTGCACCTCATCGTGGGGACAAATCTAAACAGCAGATACTTATCATCCATTTATAACGCACTCCATGCTTTTAATTGAGCGATCTATGAGCTTATTTGCCGCGAGTTTCATCTCCGCGGCTCTCTTTGCCAGATTAATCCTGATTATTTGTTCGTTGGCCTTCAGCTTATCAATTATCTCTGCGAGACGGCCGCTGTCTTTGATGCCGAGGCAGTAATCCCCGATGCCTAACTGATCGGCAAGTCTCTTTACTTTGGGGCAATATGCGACAGGAACCGGCAGCACGCCCATCATTGCTGCTGCCAGCACGATATGAAACCGCATTGCAACGACCATGCTGCAGCCGGTAAGCTCTGCAAGTATTGAGTTTTGACTCACAGGCAGCCCAAGCTGCTCCTGGGCATTGCTGCAGTCTGGGATAAGCGACTTTACACCAGCATTCCGCATGGCAACGCCCCACTCTGCCCAGTCAAGGTCTCCGGTAATGTCGGGGTATGGGATATTTCGGAAGTTGGCGGAGATACCGCTTCCGGTCCGGCGCAGCCTGCCGAGAGTATCGTTTGCGAACACTACGTCCACTCCGACTTCAGGAAGTTTCGATGCTCCGGCCCTCACGAATGCTTCTACGGAGTCTTCATCCCTCGTATAGAAGAAGCTTGCAGTGTCGCAGAATAGTTTAAGAGAATTGTTGAACTCCGAGTAGTCGAATGACCCGGTACTCAGTCCGATTACCCCATGAGGCACCCTGAGCTGCAGGTATACAGAGGTAAAATATCGAATAACGTCCGGGGCCCAGCGCTCTATAAGCCCGCCGCCCACGAAGTAGAGAAAATCCGAGTTGTTGGCACGTTCTATCAACCGTGAAGATGAAAGCTTTTCGCTTATTTCTACAGTCTCGGTCGTAAATCCCTGCCGATGGAGTTTTTTCTCGATTGTTTGATATATAAGCTGGTCGCCGAAGTTATTTTCATACAGGCAAACTACGAGAAGGACTCTGCCTTTCGATCCCGATGCATCGAGATCTCCGGTTACGGAGTCATCTATAAATGACGAACTGTGTGACATCCACTGCCTCTTAGAGAATTCATATCAACAGAGTTTCAGACGTTACCTGAAACTCTTCCGAAATACTCATCGACAGTTGGGGATGCAAACTTTAGCGATTTTTGAAGTATCTCTTTGAGGAAAATGCTGCGGGAATTGAATCTGTGTAAATCAGTAGATTATACAGACCTGCCATTCCCGCAGCATGCAAGTGCCAGCGAACCCTGCAAGTTATATCAGCCGTTCAAAGGGCGTCCCTTTGGTTGCTCATAATGTTTCGGCTGCGCCGACTCCGCAGAATCCGGTGAAAAATGCAGGAACTTCTCTCCCTGATGTACCAGTAATCCTGTCTGGTTGTCCTGAAGGTTTGTAAATACCGAACCAGGTACCAGCAACTCCACTTCGTTGCCTTCAACACCGAAGGTTATGAAGCCGTTAACTACGTTGAGTAGCGTCACTTCACCGGAAAGCCTGCCGACGCTCTTATTTGACATCCTGCTCCGCCCTGGGCCGCGTCCGAGTGTATTCATGACTATGTACATCGGATTTAGAGGAGCATCTATACTATCATCCCTCGTTCTGTGCCTAAGCACGATAGCCCTAACTTGGCGCACAGGTTGCATTCGGTTCTTGATTGCCGACCATATCACTACTGCGAGCATACCGACTGTCGCCAGTATCAGTAAAAGAATAATAGTATCCATATGTCTCCAACGCTAACAATCTATCAGGATTAAAGCCAATCAACACCGGGAGCAACTTTCGGCTCGCCGTCCAGCTCCAGCTTGATGACCGTATCGTAAGGATGCGGCGGACGTTTCGGCATATTTTTGATAATTGTCCTGTTGTTTGTCCCTCTGACCACATCAGCTTTTTGACCTGTCTGAAGGACAGTAGCTGATTTTATCTCATTTGCGATGTTAGGAATGACAACTTCGCCCTGTTTTGGCCAGCGAAAGACGTGAATATAGGCATTGTTGCCCTTGGCTGTAGTGTTTCCGACAATTCCTCCGCTGAACTGGCATCTTTCTGACCCATAGATCGACTCACCGTTCACCCGCAGCCATTCGCCCATAGCATGAAGCCGGGCTTTTTCCTCGTTTCTGATCGTCCCATCGGGCTTCGGCCCAACGTTAAGCAGGAAATTACCCTCACCCGCTGCCGCTGCAACCAGGTTCTGAATAAGCTGAGGCACGGTCTTCATATTCGGGCTGTTCGCAATGTAGCCCCACCCTACCGAATCGCCTATGGTCATGCAAGACTCCCAGCCGCGCCCGTGCTCAGATGCGGTCACGTGCTGTTCCGGTGTGTCCAGGTCTTCACTTAAGCCGCAGCGGTTGTTGATAAGTATGTGCGGCTGCAGTTCCCGTACCATCTTGTTTACTTCACGCGCACCCCAGAACTCTGCAGCACGCTTATCCGACTCTTTATCAAAGAGTATGGCTCCCTTGTTCATGTTCACACCAGGTACCCAGTGGCCATCATACCAGAGGATGTCTATCTTCCCATACTTCGTCATAAGCTCTTTTATCTGAGCGTGCGCCTGATCGACCATAGCTTTAGAGCTTTCCGGCCATGCTTTCGAATTGAAATAACCAGGAAACCTCCAGTCGAGCCATGAGTAATAGAAACCGACCTTAAGTCCTGCTCTTCGAGCCGCATCTACATATTCTGCCACGAAATCGCGTTTCGCAGCCGTTTTGACGCTCGTGAAATCGCTTACATCGCTGTCAAAAAGGCAAAAGCCCTCATGATGCCGTGTTGTAAGCACCACATACTTCATCCCAGCGTCCTTTGCGACGGCCATCCAGGCATCCGCGTCGAACTTTTTGGGATTGAACTTTTTCGCCAGTTTTGCGTACTCTTTTGCGGGGATCTGCTCATTGAGCATCGTCCACTCGCCGCGGGAGAGCAGCGAATAGAGCCCCCAGTGTATAAACATGCCGAACCTGGCATCATGGAACCATTTCAGCCGTTCTTCATATGATGGAATCTGTACGGTCAATTTCTCCTCCATTTTAACCTACTACAACAGATGCTATTCCGTATGCCGGGACGCGGACGATGAGAGTATCGCCGTCCATCCGAGCTGTAGAATGCTCCAGCGCCTGCTCCATCATGTCCACTTCGACAGCCGGAGCATTCGGTTTTACTATGTCACTGATCTTGATCTTTGCTTCTGTCTCTACACCCTCCATTTCGTAGACTCTTACAACGATGGACTCGGAGTCTTCAGCTTTCTTGAGGCATGTCAGCATAATATTCGGAGTAAGCACCTCGACAAAGCCTTTGCTGCCGGGGAATTTACCCTTATGGATGCTTGTGCTTACTACACTCATCGGCAGACCGAACGATGCAGCAGCCCTCACAGCATCCGGCGTGGAACAAAGCCCATCATGCGGAGCTATACCGAGCATAATCTCATGGTGTCCGATCTCAGGGAGCGGATCAGGATCGTAGCTCGACCTGATAAGCGTAAGCCTGAGGGTGTTTTTGTCCGCGTTATGGCCGTATTTATCGGCGTTAACCATAGTGATCCCGCAGGAACCCTTCTTGCCGACGCAGTCGCCGGAAAGATCAGCCCATTTGAGTGCCGGGACTTCCTGCCCGTTGGATGGGCGCTCAATGCTTCCGAACGGAATCTCATATGTTCCCTTCGCGTTCTCAATACTCGTTGGGAATGCAATTCTCAGCATCGGGACACCTGTCTCATTTGTCCCACGTTCGACCCAATCGGCCACAACCTTGAAGTCTATCATCCTGCTTCCGGCATTCAGGCCGATCTCTACTGTTATACAGGAGTCGTTTATCTTCCTGCTTGTCTTGACTGCAGCGCGATACGGGCCTTTCTGGACTACTTTGCACACGCCGTCGTCACTGAGTTTCTTCAAACGCTGAGTCTGGCCTATATCCCAGGCTGTCATACCGTGCGGCACTTCCTGGTAGTATTCAAGCACGCCTGCAAGCTCGCCTTCCGGGATGAATTCATAGCCGGTCTCTTTGTCGACAAGGCTCTTTATCGCGCCTGACGGTTGGTCGATTTCAACTTTCAGGAACTCGTTCTCCATCACGCAGGGTGATACCATCTTCACTTCTTTTGGAGCCGCAGCCGGAGTAAGGGCCTTGTCTATAGTGTAGATTCTATACCCCATCGCTGGTATATCTTTGGCAGCGAAAGCTATGGCCGTGAAGTCATGGCCCCAGTAGTTACCAGTCTCCAGGACCTGTCCGCTTGTGACATTGCCCGACTCGTCACGAACGGTTATCTTGTCTTTCGGGAACTTCTTGTTCCATACCGTCGCGACTACTACCTCTGAGCGCTTGAACGGCATCTGGTTGAATATCATAAACGGCTCGGCAGAAACAGCGGTAGATGCGTAGGCCGTTACTCCACCGGGGTATTTGCCGTTTCCTACTCCAGCGCCGGTGCCGTCACCAATCGTCGCGCCGAGCGACCCTGCTGCAGGCTCGATTCCCGATGCTGCGCTTGTATCTACTACGGATGCGAGCTTTCTTAGCGCGTCAGTGCGGATCGATTCGGCTGTCGCCCTGATCTTCTGGAACTGCCCCTGGGCATAATCGTAAGTCCCTCTGACTCCGGAACCGGGCAGAATGTCATGAAACTGGTTGAACATAGCCATATGCCAGGCATTCGTGATCTCTTCGGCCCGATATTTGTAACCCGCGGCCGTACCGGCAATAAGGGAAACCGATTCCACTTCAGGAAGGATATTCTCGCTTATCCTGTTCGCATGTTTTACGTGGCTTTCGGATGTATAGCATCCTTCGAAGACGAAGTTCATTTCGTCTTTATGCACAGGCAGCGAACTCAGGTCTTCTTTCTCAACAGCATTGAAAAATGCATCGGTGGTCGATAGTTTGACGTTCGGGAATACCGGCCAGGTGCATATATCGACTGCTCTCATAAGATCGCGTCTGGTCGGGCCGCCGCCGTGGTCTCCTACACCGTAGACGAAGAGATAGCTCTTGAGCCCGGTCTCTTTGCAGAAATTGATCATATGATGGCCCATTTTAGGTGTAATCGGGTTGATGTACCAGGTCTTCTCCGAAAAGACGAGCACCCTGGAACCATCCGGGCTTTCCCACCAGGAAAGTGCATGTTCTACCGGGCTTGGACGGCAGCGATAGTATCTTCTTACGCCGCCTCTTGAAAGAATCGATGGTATTGTTGCCGCATGCCCGAAGGTATCCGGCTCCCAGTCGATCTTGATTGCATCATACGGCAGGCCGAACTTTTCCTTCATATAGCGCCGTGTGTAAAGCAGGTGCCTGCATAGGATTTCGCCCGATGCGAGGTTCTTGTCACCCTCCACCCACATGCTGGCGGTCGGTTCCCAGCGGCCCTCTTTCATGCGCCGTTTGACCATCTCGAAAATTTCGGGAGAATAATCTTCCATCGCCTGATAAGTGGACGCCTGGCTCTGCGAGAAGTGAAAATCCGGGAACTCATCCATCAATCTATCTATCGTTGTGAATGTATCTCTGGTAGTGCTCACAGTTTCAGGCCAGTCCCACATCCAGTTCATATCTATGTGGGCATGTCCAACGCAGTAGATCGTATATTCCTTCGCGGCCTTACCAATAGGCGCGAGTATCTCTTCCGCTTCCTTTACAATACTCTTCAGTTCGGCTGTGCCATCGGAAGCAAGCCTGTTTGCCACAAGCTCTGCAGCTTCGACGATCAATGGCTGCCATTCGGCAAGCTTGTTCGGATGCAAATCAACGAATTCCTGTGCAAATTCGACCTCTGAGCGGATTCGCCCGACAAGTAAATCCGATTCTTTCTCTGTAGACTCAACATTTTGCAATGCGTCGTTCAGCGACTCTAAAAACCCCATAAATAACTCCATTGTTAGTAGTATTTATACTTACCAATTAGTCTGTTTGCTTTACTTCGCGGGGTTTCCTCCCATATTTATTGAAAAATACAATAAATATGCCACTAAAAGGAGGAGTTCCGGCCTGATTTGTCTGAACACTCCTGTGGGGAAACTCTTTTTCAGTAAATTAGAGGGAGGACATTATCTTGAAACCTATATCCATTCAGCTCTACACAGTGCGTGATGCCGCAGCCCAGGACTTTCCGGGCACACTTAAAAAGATTGCAGAAATCGGTTACAAAGGGGTAGAGTTCGCTGGACTCCACGGACATAAGCCGTCCGAAATAGCGATGCTTGTCCAGGATCTCGGACTCCAGGTATCGAGCAGCCATACGGCTCTTCCTACAAAAGAAAACCTGACAGAGCTTCTTGATGTCGAACTTGCTCTCGGCAACAAGCGAGTTATCAGCGGGTTCGGGCCGGACAGGTTCACCAGCGTAGATGCCTGCAAGAAAGCAGCGGAAGAATTCAACACAGCATGTGAACTCGTAAAGCCTTACGGGTTGACTTACGGCATGCACAACCACTGGGCAGAGTTCGCTTCTGTCGATGGCAAGCGTGTATACGACATTTTGATGGAAGAAGCACCTGAAATGTTCAGCGAACTCGATGTTTACTGGGCAGCTTACGGCAAGTCCGACCCGGTGCAGGTCATCAACGAATATAAATCGCGCATGCCGATTCTTCATATTAAAGATGGCACTCTCAAGGAAAACGCACCTCACCTGGCGGTCGGAGACGGAGTCCTCGATATTCTTGCAATCATTGGAGCAGCAGACCCGAATGTTCTTGATTGGCTGATAGTCGAACTGGACTCATTCGATGGAGACATGCTCGACGCAGTGAAGAAGAGCTACGATTATCTGACTTCATCCGGTCTTGCTGAAGGCAACAAGTAAACCTAAGACGAGTCTAGATGGCTCAGGGGATCCATTGCCCTGAGCCCATTTCTCCGGGGCATCTATGCCCTCTGCTCTCCACCATTCGCTTTAGTCCGTTAAATCCGCGTAATTCGCGTTTCAAAAACAAAAAGGTCTGCACGGAGACCGGCCACTACATTTTCAATTTCCTGTTACCTGTTCCATCCCCTCAAAATCCACGTTTCACGCCTAGCGCACTTGGGAAATCAAAATTCATAGTGGGATTAAGTGAGGGTCGAAAATGAAAGTTGAAGTTGGACGCGATGTTCTGATAGAAGCAAAAGATCTCCATCTTCGCGGGTTTCTCGGTATTCCGAAAGAGGCGCAGGGCATTGTTCTCTTTGCGCACGGAAGCGGCAGCGGGCGGTTCAGTCCCAGAAACCAGTACGTAGCAGGTGTTCTCCAAAAATCAGGGCTTGCGACACTGCTTATCGATCTTCTGGAGGAATGGGAATCGGACGACCGGCGCAAAGTCTTCGATATTGACCTTTTGTCGGAACGGCTTATCGCCGCAACCGACTGGATTGCACAAAACGATGAGACATCCGGGCTCAATATCGGCTATTTCGGCGCGAGCACCGGAGCAGCGGCAGCTCTTCAGGCCGCGGCAATGCGTGGGACCGAGATCAGCGCAATAGTCTCGCGAGGCGGGCGTCCTGACCTTGCCAGTGATTATCTGGAAGATGTTACAGCGCCGACGCTTCTCATTGTCGGCGGCAATGACTATCCTGTTATCGCCATGAACGAAGATGCTTACTCGCTACTTATGACGACAAAGAAGCTGGTTATAGTCCCTGGAGCAACCCATCTCTTCGAAGAGCCGGGAGCACTGGAGAAGGTAGCGGAACTGGCAGCGGACTGGTTCAGCTCTTATCTCCAAACAGACTGAGTTGGAATATGCGGCGTTCCGTTCCCCATGTGAGGCTCGGCACATCTCTGAGCGCCACTTCCACAGTCATTGTGCTTTTCAGGCAGCTGGAAAGTGTCGCTTTTGCGGTCGAAAGAGCCAGCTTGGGGCTGTTGTTAGTGTCACTCAGATGAGCGAGCCAGACCGCGACAGATTTGCCGGTCTCTGCTATCTCAAGGAGCAAATTTGAAGCTGTTTCATTCGAGAGGTGTCCCCAATCTCCCATCACCCGCTTTTTGAGATACCTGGGATACGGTCCCGACATCAAAAGCTCTACATCGTGGTTTGACTCCAGGATGAGCAGGTCAGCTAAAAAAGCCTCTGCGCGAATCCTGGGCGTCACCCTTCCCGTGTCTGTCGCAAAACAGACGGTATTACCTTCGCAGGATATGCTGTAACCGACCGGGCATCTTGCATCGTGCGAAACAGGAAACGGACGGATATTGAGCGACTTTATCGACATATCCTCGCCCAACTCCAGAGTCTTATGCGGCACATCGTTTATCCCGGCTATGCCTTCGAGAGTTGGAGAGTTTGCGATTATGGGCACGCCGTATCTTTTAGCAATCCTGACTGCCGCGCCTATGTGGTCCGAGTGCTCATGGGTGACGAAAGTAGCTGAGAGACCGGCTGGTTCTACACCGGCGGAATCCAGTGCTGCGGTCAGTTTCCGTATGCCGATGCCTGCATCGATAAGTATCGACGTATTGCCGCCTTTGATGAGCATGGAATTCCCGGAACTGCCGCTCGCGAGTGAATGAACAGTAAGCGCCACCCTCAGAAAAACCTCTGTACGAGATTGACGACATCACTCCATTTGAGTATAGTCGCAACTACGGCAGCCCACAGGACGATGTTTATGAGGAGAGGTTTATCGTCAAGCAGTACCTGTTCAGGGCGGCCTCCGGCGTTTTTTGTATGGATCAGATACAGGTATCTGAATATCCCGTATATGACAAATGGGATCGTGACCATCATGTACGGATGGCTTGTAGCAGTATCAGAAAAACCGGAGAATGTATATAGAGAATAAGCCATCAATGCCGTAGACGATGTGATAATAATCATCTGATCGAGATACATCACCGAATACTCATTCAGGATTTTACGGTGATTTACCGCGTCACCTTCCAATATTATTATCTCATGCCTGCGCTTCGCAAGCCCCAAGAACAGCGCCAGGAGCGTGGTGCACAAGAGAAGCCATGGGGATATAACAACATTGATAGCAACCGCACCGGCAACAGCTCTGATAACAAAGCCGCCGGCAAGGATCAGCAGATCGAGGATAACTACATGCTTGAAACGGAATGTATAAGCGAAGTTAAGCAGCAAATAAGCGACAATCGACAGACCGAAATACAGGTTCAGCCTGAAGCCTGCGATAAAAGCTACCGCTGCCAAAAATAATGCGAAAGTCAGAGCAGTGCCGATCGAAACCTGGCCTGACGCGAGCGGACGTTTACACTTTACGGGATGATGCCGGTCCTTTTCTATATCCATGACATCATTCATGATATAGACCGCACCCGAAATCATGCAGAAGAGTGCAAAAGCCAGCAGTACACGCCAGAAGTCGCCGGAAGGCGACTTCTCGATCGTGAACAAATATCCGGCAAAAACCAACAGGTTCTTGCTCCATTGTTTTGGACGCATAGAACGGAGCAATGCTGAAATCACTAACTGCTCCTCCTACTAACCATTACACATTATCCATGTTTTATATAAAAATACTCGTTAAATATTATCGTCTGTTCTACTAACAACCAATATACATGTAAAGCCCATTAGTCGTTAACAGTAATTATGACAGTATGGACTGCGGGTTTCTTTACCCCGGCAAGATCTGATACTGTCAGCCGAACGGTGTAATCTCCTGCTTTTGTAAACCGGTGGCTTACCAACTCACCGGTAGCATCATCACCGTCCGGATCATCCGGTTTGTTTCTGTCGCCGAAGTTCCAGGAGCATTGAAGCTGGCTTATTCCACCTTCTGCCTGGGCGTGGAACATTAAGACATCATTTATGGCAACAACCTGATCGTCGCCTGCGTTGCAGGTAATCTGAGTATCGTCCTTAGTTGTACTGATCTGTCCGACAAAAATCGTGTCAGGCACATCTGTAGATATTATAACTCTGGATACTTTGAATGATTCGCCTTTTTTGAACCCAAGCGTCTTGAACGGAACAGCAATCCTGTACCATCCATCGTCAGTGCTTGCGGGAACGTTCTGGATTGATTCCAGCTTGCGGCCATCGGCAGCTTCGAGCATAATCTTGACCGCTTTGACTTTGGGCTTCACCGGCGCATCGAACTCCTGTCCGTTGCTGTAGTAGTTTTGAGGTCCAACAGTCGTCTGCGTATCCATTAAGCCCGTACCGCTGCTGCTCGCGCTTCCGTTATCCGGCGTCGTAAAATATATTGGAACGAACAGGTATGTATTTTCATCAAACGGCTCAGAGAGTATATCTATCGGATCTTTTAAAGTAATGCATCCACCCTCGTGATAGCCTTCGCTTCTGATCTTAATACACCGGTCACCAGTATAGACGTGGTCGGTTGCTTCAAAGACACTACCACTTCCCCATCCGGTTATTTTTATTCCTGTTTTACTGATTGGGATACCGCCAAAGATCATAACATCAGCCATCGCCGCGTTCCCTATCAAACACACAGCAATGATCAGAACTCCTGCATACAGTTTTCGCATGGTCAGCCTGTACCTCCTCGGTAGGTTCGGTTCCGATGATTCGGGACCGTGACTCCCCACCCCAGCGAGCCGGTTTCAAGACGAAATAACCATTTAAAGCCCGCGATCCTTGAATTGATTCTACCTGCCGTGCCTCTTTATTGTCAAGCAATTTGCTGTTCAGTCAGTATAATACAACCAGAACAATACAAACCGTGGTAAGATATAAAGTATGGACGCTAATGAAGTCATAGTTCTGAAGCCCGGCTATACTGTGCAGACCGGCCCTTCGCAGATCAGGGCAGATGGGACAATCACGCTCGCTAGAGGCAGGCTGAACCTCCTGGTCGATACGGGAGGCCCATGGGACAGAGATTTTCTGCTTTCCGCGCTCGAAGCTCACGGTGTTAAGCCTCAGGACATTTCATTTGTGGTATGCACACATGGTCACTCCGACCACACCGGAAATATCAACCTGTTTCCTGATGCGGTCCTTATCTTATCCCATGACATCAGCATGGGCGACCTGTACACGGTTCATGACTTCTCTAAACCTTATATAATTGACGACGGCATCGAGGTTATCGCTACCCCAGGGCATACTCAGGGGGATGTAAGCGTTATCGTTAGGACCAATGCAGGAGTAGTTGCGATAACAGGTGACCTTTTCGAAAACGAGGCCGACCTCACCGACGACAGCCTGTGGAAAACATCAAGCGAACTACCAGAGGAGCAGCAGATGAGCAGAAACAGAATCCTCAAACTGGCGAACTTCATCGTCCCCGGCCACGGAGACATTTTTACTGTATAAAAAGAACATAATAAGCTGAACCTGAATAGAATACACATAAGGAGAAAACGATGATCTATCCCATGATGGTACCGCCTTTTGAATTATCTTCGTTTGATGATATGACCAAAAAGCAGGCTCAGGAGCATTTTGATTGGTATATCTCCTGTATTCCTGAGAGAGTCAAGCTTCTTGAGGAACTGTTCAATGAAGACATGAAGTGCAACATTAAGTTCGACTACAGCATAGAGTCACTTGAGCCGCTTTGGCGCTGCTTCGAGGAGTTTATGAGAGTTGAGGAAGAAACTGGCGAGGAGTTTACAGGCCCTCTTGCCGGCTGGGGGCTTAAGAAAGGGACTTTCATTGTTGCTCACGATATTTCGATATACTATGGCGAGGTTTTCAGCAGGAATGTACCGCCTGTCCATTGGGGTTTCTTCAATAAGCCAAAGGTAATGGGAGTAAACAGGCCGGTCTTGTTGGGGTTCCGAAACAAAGTAAATCTGGAACCAGTCCAAATAGTGCTTGTAGCGTGCAAAAAATCAAAAAAGAAACCAAACCCTCGCTATCTCATCGAAAATCTTCATGTATGGATGAAATATCTGGATACTTAGGCGGGTGGATCAGCAAATTAGAAACTACTTCATAAACACGAGTGAAGCAAATAGGGATTCAATCAATGCCCGTCGAACGTGATTATAAACAAAGCATCTCGCCTAAAGGAGATTCACAGTGGACCCACTCTTGATCGGTGTTCTCGCAGTTGCGCTAGTGATAATAATTATCCTGCTCCGACGGCCGCAAGCTGCCTCCGATGTGTCTGTTCCTCTCCAGCAGTTGACACTGGCCGTCCGTGAGACCCAATCACAGACTGCAGTCCTCGCGGAAAAACTTTCGCAGCTCGAACCTGTCTCTCAGGCAGTGAATTCCGTAAATGTCGAGCTGAGAGGGCTGTCTGAGCGTATATCCAAAGTCGAACAGAACCAGAACCAGGCAAGCCAGAGCATTCACGCGATTGGTAATGGACTGACGGAGACCGGAACGATCACAAAAGCAATAGTCGACACAGCCGCGTCGATCCGGCAGGAGCTCGCACGGGCAAAAAACGACCTTACGGAACTGCAGACCCATACCAAAGCACGGCAGGCACTCGAACAGCAGACGGCGGATTCCATAAGGCGGCTGGAAGCCGTTATAGCCGGGACGCAGACTAAGGGAGCCGCCGGTGAGAACATAGTCGAAGTAGTCTTTGCGAAACTCCCCGCTGAATGGCAGGTGCGGAACATGCGGGTCGGAGATAAAGCCGTCGAATTCGGTCTTCGGCTGCCTAATAACCTAATCCTCCCCATCGACAGCAAGTGGGCAGCGACCAGCCTGCTGGAGCAGTTCACAGCGAGTGAAGACCCTTCAGAGCAGCAAAAGCTCAAGGGCCAGATAGAATCGGCGGTTCTTGGACGTGCAAAAGAAGTCAGAAAGTATATCGACCCAAATTTCACTGTAGATTTCGCTATAGCTACTGTCCCTGATGCCATCTACGATCTATGTTGCGGCATACAGGCGGATGCGTTCGAACAAAACGTGGTACTTGTTAGCTACAGTATGCTTATCCCCTACCTTCTGCTTGTGTTTCATATGGTTTTGCGGACGAATCGAAGTATCGACCTCCAAAAGCTTGAATCATATCTGAAAAGCACTGAAACATGCATCAAAACCATCCATAATGAGCTTGAAGGACGGTTTTCCAAGGCACTTACAATGCTTGGTAACTCGCGGGATGATATGGCACAGCAGCTAAGTAAAGCCGGAGCGGGATTGACAAGTCTGAGGATGAACGCATCAGCAGTATTGCCCGCTTCGGAGGCTGATGCCTCCGAAGCGGTTATTCCGTCTGACTCTGATATTACTGAGCCAGGAGCAGGTCTGCTGGCTTAAATGTGTAGTAATACTCCAATGGTTTGCTGGATGTCGGGTTCACAGAGTCTGAGTAGCTGGTTTTCCCAAGCGGGCCTGTCACAAGTGTATAGCTGCTGAAAGGCACTCCGCTCAACTCAAAAGTACCATCGGCTTTCGTGCGGGTATGGTTCCATTCATTAGTAGCACGTGAGCCGGAGACATCGGCGTTCGCGGCTTTTGAGACTGTGCCGTTCGCCTGGTACAGAGTTACCTTTACACCACTAACAGGCTGTAGAGTTCCACTTGTTGTCTTATAGTAAACTGCACCTGTTATCTTGCCCTGGCCTAAGGGGTATATCAGCGCAAGCGACTCGTTGCAGGTAACATCACTAGTTACCGACTGGAACTGCTTTATCACGCTTTTATAGCCGTTTTTAGTAATGTCCAGGCAATAGCTGCCTGCAGGTAGATCATTGATACTATATTTGCCGTCGGAATCAGTTGTGGTAACCCATGTGGCCGGAAGCCCCGCTGTCTCTGATGTTGTTGTCATCTCTGCTGTAACGATGGCATCAGCAATAGGCGCATCAGACGCTGAATCCGTTATCCTACCGCTTATCTTCGCAACAGGTACAAGCTTGATTTCCCCTATCGAGGCAGTTTTGCCCTTTTCGACTTTTACGGACATGCTTTTTGCCATACCTGTTGTTCTGGCGATGATGTTGTACGTTCCAACAGGAACATTGTCTATCGTAAAATTCTGGCCGACTTCAGCTTCGACCGACATATCCGTTCCTTCGAGCATAACCGTCGAAGTAGTACTTGCCATACTCTGGATCGTCTGTGTTGGTACTACCTTACCTGTTATTCGACCATATTCCGAGCTGGAGCTTGAAGAAGAGCCGCCACAGCCAGCCAAAGAAAATGCTACAGCTACCAGACAAACTACCAAACCTGCATTAATCATACTTCTCACGAATGATACGTTCTTAGCCGTCTTGATGGTTCTTAATACTTTCATGGTTCTTCCTCCGTTGGAAAATAAGTGCATACCAAACCGCCATATATGCTGCTTTATTGTGGACGACAAAGCAATCGCTGGTGTTCCTGTGATACAACTTAGATAACTGACGCTATTTTAAACATATAACGTCAGTAGCTGTCAAGCACAATAATGTCTGGACGGCACAAAACGGCTTGCATTACCCTCATTTTTTATAAATAGACATATTTGATTCCATTCCACTCACCATCAGGCAAAGAATGCAGGAATTCCACCTTCGACAGATGAAGCAATCGTTGTGGAAAGTAATCTTGACCGGCAGAATATCATAGACGGCATTGTTGAGCATCCCGGTGTGATTGTGATTATCGGAGACACAGACACAGGGAAGACAACTCTTGCAAGGCAGCTCATCGAAAGAGGAGTCGAAGCAGGGCTTTCTACAGCCATTGTCGACGCCGACACGGGGCAGTCTGAGATCGGGCCGCCAGGCGCGATCAGTATGGCAACAATCGACCGTCTTCCTGAATCGTTCAAGGCTCTTCGTCCTCGCCGGATGTATTTTACTGGTTCCACAACACCTGTAGGCCACATGCTGCCTACTGTAGTTGGAACCGGGCGAATGGTGGATGAAGCAGCGGCCAGAAGCGCAGATCTTATCGTAGTAGACACATCAGGACTCGTTAAGGGATCCATCGGACGAGACCTCAAGCTGTACAAGATCGATCTGATTTCACCGCTTTATATAGTTGGGCTGGCAAAATCCAGGGAACTTGACCCCATTCTATCCGTCCTGTCCAGGATAGATAAATATAACGTCTACAAACTCCCTGTGTCTTCGGAAGTTAGGACTAAACAAAAAGAGTTCCGCACAGCCAGGCGTCAAGCTCAGTTTCACGAATATTTTCAGAACTCCAACCGCCATTTCATCCGGCTGGATGATATTGTGTGCGCCAACACGTACTTCACCATGGGCCGGCCTGTCAAATGGCAGCACTTTCGCATACTCGAAAAGGATTTGAAGGCTAGGGTGCTCCACGCAGAAGTAGTGGATAAAGGAATGTATATAGTTGCTGACCGCAGACCTGCGGCTAGTGGCGTGGAAGCATTGATGAAGCGGTACGGAACAAGGGACTTCACGGTCGTATGCGGCTCGGACTTCACAAACCTCCTTGTCGGCCTTGCGGACGCGAACAACAATATCATCAACCTCGGTATAATAGAAGCGATAGACTTCAAGCAGAGGCATATAGCCGTCATAACACCGGCCACTACCGTTACACCTGTCCGTATAGTGCAATTCGGCTATATGCAGGTCCGGCCAGACGGCGTAGAGTTAGGTAAGATTAAACTGTAAAATTGGATGGGTTAATTCAAGTTCTTTAGGAGAAGTATGGTACGGTTTTTTATAATAAGACATGGCGAAACAGCATGGAACGCGGGAGGCAAAATTCAGGGACATACAGATGTAGAACTGACTGAAACTGGGTTGGAACAAGCGCAGCTTGCCGCAAAACGCCTTCAAAACGAGAAGATAGATTTAGTGTATTCAAGCGATCTGAAGCGTGCATCTGTGACCGGAGAAGCTATAGCCTCGCTTCATGGCGTGCCTGTAATCACTACACCACTCCTCAGGGAAGCCTGTCTCGGCGAATGGCAGGGGCTTACGCTCCGCGAAGTGGCGGAGAAGTTTCCGAAGGAATATGAGGCGTATTCACGCGACTCCATCACTAACCGCCCGCCGGGGGCTGAGCGGCTGGAAGATGTCATTGCCCGCTGCCGTCAGTTCCTGGACGAGGTAATAGAGAAGCATCCCAACAGCAGCCTGGCTGTAGCCTGTCATGGTGGCTCTGTGAGAGGGATTCTTGCCGCTGCGTTCAGGCTCGGCCCTGAACTATACCGCTGCGTCCGCCTTGATAACGGCGGGATCACTGTTCTCGATATAACAAATAACCGCCCGCTATTGGTTTCGCTGAACGACACCTGCCATATGACGAAGCAAGGCATCGGAAACGGCGCAGACTCTGAATAAAGTTCAGAGTGACGTATTTACTGAAAGCTGATACTACTTTATTCTGGAACTAGATTAGGGTCAATATATAGATTAGGGTTTAAGCTATGGTTACACGATCTAATGTATGGGGAAAACTGGGCATCATTGCAGTGTTTGTTGCTTGTGTGGCTTTTTATATGATCACATTAGCTACGCGGACTACTGTATCTGTTGTAAAATCATCTATGTGTAAAAACAACATAGAGCTTCTCGGTAGAGCCCTGATTGCTTATGTGGAAGACAACGACGGGCTGATGCCTCCACTTGGCTGGGATAAAAAAAGGTCATGCCCACGATGGGTGGCGGCGCTAAACGATTATCGGCGAATGCAGGTAGAAGAAGAGAATATTATTAGTTATCTCAAGTGTCCATCTGACCAATCTCATGACACTGTAAGCTATGAGATCAATCCATCACTTAGTGGACGATATTTGCAGGATATTCCAGAAAAAGAACGGCGGCATACTGCTGTTCTATTCGAGAAGTGCTACCGGGATAGCCATTGGTGGGTCTTCTACTTAGATGGCCAAGTGAAGCGAACATGTAAATCACCGTGATTGTGTTGGTTATTGGGGATGATGATATAATTTTCACAAGACTGAACTGTTACAGATACATTCCAGCTTAATAAGGTACTATTACTGCGTCTCATTTTTGTTTTGCAATTTCTGCAGAATCTCTTCTTCTCGCTTTTGGGAATAGATAGGGAAACTCAGGTTCGGTCCGGCTATTTCCAGGCTTATTCCTGGTCCTTCAATCGACATTCTATATCGGTGTTTGCTGATTCCGTTCTCGGCATTATCCCAATGAGTATTCCCTACTTCATTCTTAGTCTCGTTGGTACTAACCAAAGGTTTAGGATTGATCTGCTGCACGCGTAAGGTTAATGTAATGATGACCGCTGGATCCGTGGGTATAGTGAATGCATCTTTGGCAATCCCGGGAAACGCTTCCTTCATTTCGGTTACTAACTGATCCAGATCGATTCCCGCGCCCTGTACACCGGACTCAGCAATCTCCGGATATGTCTGCAGAAGCCATTCCCGGAGACACTCCTGCATTTCCAGCTTATTTTTAACAGCAGAGAGTATTTCCCGCAATGGATTATCTGATCGCATAACGATTTTTCTCTCACCATCGGCACTTTCCTTGAAGATGCTGGCAAGATACCAGGGGTCAAAGTCTGCCAGCGGTAAACCACTCATTGAATTCGCCCGGTTCTTGTCATAGTCGGAAAGTGAGCTATAAAGCTTCCAGAACGGTTCTTTGTCCGCCATCAAATACCAAGCTAACATCCTCAGTTCTCGATTGTCCTGAATCCAGTCGGAATATTGTCCCGATGTAAGCTGCTCTTTGATTGCAACGGCATCATCGAGTTCCACTCCTTCAGTATTCAGTTTGTATAAAAGATATTCAATTAGGCTTTCTGCAACAAGACGGTCATGCCTATCACACCAATACTTTGCCATACCGACCAGCATTTTGCTGTCTTTATCTATCATCCAATCAGTATGCGAACTCAAGTTTGATAGCACATAATCAAGAGAATACTTCCTATCGAAGATGTCGAAATCTTCCGTCCCCTGGCTTTGGTAACTGTCAAAATCCTCGCATATTATTGAGTATCCCGAAGTATCAGATACTGCAGCAACACAGTCCGAGAAAATAATTTCCCGTTTAACATCAGGCTTTTTTATCTTGATACTCTTTTTCAGCTCTACACCCGTCTTGCGTGCGTCTTCAAGACAAATCATACTTTTTGCACAATCGTACTTAGGCATCTGCGGAAGCTGAGGTGGTTTTGGACAGTTCGGGATTATTCTACTCAGGTCATCAAGAGGAATACCAATCGCAAGCGTATTGGCAAAAATCCCGGTCGAAGTTTCCAGGACTTTAGAGATAGACTTGTATTCGCCCTCAGTTGCAGAAAAAGTGAGCTTGACGTTCTGAAGGTCCGATTCCGAGACCGGTTTCGGTTCAAAGCTAGTCATACCTGCTTGTGATTTCTGGTCTTTATCCCATGCATCCCGGTAAAAGTTCCGCAGAGATGTGGCCAGTTTTGCAGGCAGGTTCTGTGCTTTTATCGTAATGCGCTCCCCTGCGAGAATCCGCTGCTTCGCATCAGCGGGTAAGGAAGCCATGATCCTGGCAAGATCCATTATTTGTGTGAAATCAGACCCAGTCTTTTTCTTGAACTCAGCTGGGTCCACCTTAATGTCGCAATCCGACATCGAGCCCAGCATTACCAAGGTGTCCCATTCATAGTTGGTCCTGGTATCTTGATACCCATCACGTTTGAGCAGGTAATCGGTGATTGCCTTTTCGCGTACGGGCCCCCGTAATATTCTATACCGTCTGACACCTTCGATTTTTGATGATGTGAATTGCAGATGGCAGCAATCGGCAATCCCGCGGAGCAACTTTTCAAGAGGCAAATCCTTTACACATACGACAATTGGCAGGTCTCGCACCTTCCAATCGTCTTTACTGCTTCCGCAGTTGATTATAACGCCAGTCTGTGCACTGATTTCCTCCAATACCGTGTGCAGTCGCTTTCCAATAGCTGTGTAAGTTATGCATTTTGCAAGTCGTTCATCTAGCAGTTCGTTTGTAGAAGGAGTTGTCTTTTGTGTGTTGGCATCTACGGAGATTTTAGCTGCCCACATGACACAAGGAAGCAGAATAATGACAACAGCAAGGATGATTGCCTTCATTGTAATATACCCTCATTCCCTAAAGAGTTTCGAGTAATGATGTAACAATCTTACTGATACATAACCAGTCATTGATAATGCTGTATCTGTTGGTTTTACGCCTAAACTAGTAGCAATCATGGGTAGAGTCCGGCTATTGCAGATCCGATGGCCTCCCGTGGTCCAGTAGGTCCACGGTTAATACCCCCGTGGTCCAGTAGGTCCACGGGGTTGGACAGAGCCCGGCCACTAGATTTCTGTTCCCTACTTTACGCCTTTGTTGCTGCCAGTTTGCGTTTCGCGGCTTTGCGGGTTGCATCTATCTGCTCGTCGGTCACGGCTTTCTCGAAGCTCCTGAACCCGGCCAGATCGAACCCGTGTTTTGCGCCTATCGCTGAGATCTCTTCCACCTGCCGGACGCTTACTTCTTTACCGAGCGTAAAGTTCTCGTAACGGCCGTCTAAGGCCAGCATCATTGTCTCAGACATGCAGGCATACGCAGTCTTCGGAGGAAATCCGAAGTTGAACCGGAAATCCACATCACCGGGAACCGCGATTACGCCGCCTTCTATCACCAGAACATCATCGCGTTCCTCTATTACTCGCTTGGAAACATCTCTGGGGCGCGCGACATCGCAAACAACAGCTCCCGGCTTGATATGCTGAGGATGAATTATCGCATCGACCGCGCTCGACACAGCTATCACTATGTCCGCGTCGCGTATTCCTTTCTCCACGTCAGTCGAAACGATTATCTCCGCTTTGCTTTTTGGCCGAAGCTCTTCAGCCATATTCTGAAGGGGGGTCTCCGAACGTCCTACAAGTGACAGTTTCGCGGTCCTTTGCGACATTATCTCCGCACATGTTCGACCGATAGCCCCAGCAGCTCCAACTACCGCGACCAATGCCTTATCCGGGTCGATATCCATCAGTGCAGCGGCTCTGAGCGCACCCTCTATTGCAGTTGCAATTGTATAGCTGTTTCCGGTCGTGACGGCAATATCGACATTCTCTGCTATAGTCTTTCCACCGTCTCCGACAACCGATGTAAACGCTCCAAGTCCTACGATCTTAGCACCGAGTTCCTGCGCGACCTTTGCCGCACCGATAATTCTGCTGTATACAAAATCCACCGGCAGTTCCAGCATCTGCTTTGGCGTAAGCGGGCAACCGACCAGCCACCCTTCGGCCTCTACTCCGGTCTTCGAGCGAATTCCGGTTACATGAGAGACCTCCATGGGTTTTTTCCTTGCCATCCCCCATTCGATCCAACTCTCAGGGAGATACTTGGCAATCGGGTATTTTCTTGCGACATCCCGCTTTGCGTCGAGTGGATGGATGATAAATCCAAATTTTTCCATTTATTGTCCCAGTTTCCTGACTGTCGGCTTCCAGTCGAGTTTTTTCAGCGTATCGAGGTAATCGTCCGGCGTCATATCTTCCGGGCGTTTGCCCGATATTGCGATAATTATGCCTTCAACTACATTCGTCGCAAAGGTGCGTCCGTCGAACTCCTTCGTCGATGTGACGAGAGTATCGACTCCCCGTTCCTTCAGGTTCTCGACGTCGCTTGATGTCAGAGTATTCGTAATAACAGTCTTTCCCTTTAGTGCCCCGGACTCCGGCGGAGGCATATACCGGCCTATCAGCTTATAATCACCGGCTATAATATCCGCCCATCTGAAATATTTCTCATACTTCGGCGTGATCTTGTCCTGCTTCGAACCCGTCGGATAAAGCCACTGAAACGGCAGCCGCACGATGAGCGGCAGGAAGATCGTGCCCAGAAGTTTGAGTCCTGCCCAACTTTTGATCGGTATCGGTATGCCGACGGCAAACATCAGGTCACCAAATATGACCTTTTTTGCGAGCCTGCCTATTACCTCACCCATACCGAAACGGTCAACAGCAGAGACTACCAGGACATTTTTTGTCGAGAAATCGATTATGCCCTCGCGCTGCAGCCACTCCATAGTCTCTCGTTCCAGCGTGTTTTTGATCCCGCTTCCGTCTACCACAGGAGTCTTTACAGCGTATCTCGCAAGGCGTTCGGCATCTCTTACGACATATTTTTTATTATTAGCAACAAGATACCGATCGATTCCTCCGAGGCCGATTGCATCGACATTTCCGTCATATTCCCGCATCAACTCAGCGAAACGTTTCATATCGCCGTTCGTTCCTACACGGGAAATCTCAAATTCTTCTCCAAGAAGGGTTGTGGTTACTTTTTTATCTCCGCTGGTCGAACCCAGGCTTACACTGACTACTCGCTTCATCTAATACTTCTTCTATTTCTTCCAAATTATTCGTTGTCATGATCCTGGCTCGAATCTTTGCCGAGCCGGGCGTTCCTTTAATATAGAGAGCTATGTGCCCGCGCATCTCCTGGCTGCCGCGATGCTCCCCGACAGCCTTCACCAGAAGTCTCGCGTGCCTTCTGGATGCATCTATTCTGGCAAGGTATCCCGGATCTGGAGGCACAACCCCCTCTATTAGATACGCATGCGCTCTCGAAAAAAGCCATGGGTTTCCGACAGCCGCCCTAGCTATCATAACACCATCACAGCCGGTCTCGTCAAACATCCGCCTGACGTCCTCCGGTGCCTTGATGTCGCCGTTCCCTATGACAGGGATCGAAACGGCTTCTTTTACCTTTCTTATGATGTCCCAGTCGGCGCTTCCGGTGAATTTCTGGACAGCAGTCCGGCCATGTACCGTGATCCCTGCCCCGCCATGGTCCTCAACCATTTTAGCAACCGTGACAGCCGTTTCCGTGTTCTCATCCCAACCGCTGCGTGTCTTCACCATAACGGGAATATCGACCGCCTTTATGGTGGAGGAGATCATCTCCTCAGCCTTCTTCAAATCTTTTAGGAGCGCAGAACCTGAGCCTGATCTGACGACCTTTGGCGCGGGGCAGCCCATATTTATCTCGATTATGTCCGCTCCGGCCTCTGCGAGCATCCGCGCGCCTTCCGCCACGACATCCGGGATCGAACCGAAGACCTGAGCAGATACAGGGCGTTCTTCATCGGTCCAATCGAGCATCTTCCACGTTCTCTTATGGCCGAACTTCAATGCATGCCCGCTGATCATCTCTGTCGTGACCATCCCGCAGCTACCGGCTTCCTTGCACATCATCCTGAAGGCATGGTTGGTGATCCCTGCCATCGGTGCGAGGATAATCGGAGGATTTATTACGACACCGCCTATGACTAATGCTGCCGGTACTTCACTAAGTCTTACAGCTTCCACTTAATCAGCCCCGCGATCTCCGTTCGTAGATCAACCTGAGACCGTTCAGCGTAAGAAGCGGGTCAACACCCTCTATAGTCTTGCTTTCGGAGGCAATCAATGCAGCGAGTCCGCCTGTTGCGATGACGTGGGCGTTTTTTCCGATCTCTTCGCGCAGCTTTTCCACAATACCGTCCACCTGGCCGGCAAAACCATAGATAACGCCCGATTGCAGGCTTTCTATCGTGCTCGTTCCTATAACCGAAGGAGGCTTGACATACATAACGCGCCTGAGCTGCGCGGCTTTGGTCACAAGAGCTTCGAGTGAGGTCTCTATCCCCGGGGCTATGGCACCTCCCAGGTACGCGCCGTCCGCTCCGACAACGTCGAAAGTGGTCGCAGTGCCGAAATCGACGACTATCACCGGCTCTCCGTAGAGCGCATGAGCTGCAACAGCATTTGCGAGCCTGTCCGCACCAACATCCGACCTGGGATTGTAGTGAACATCCACTCCGGCATTGTCCGCATTAAGCACTAATGGATCGTTTATGCCGAACAGCTTTGCAGCAAGTCTTACAAGGGGAAAAACTGTGGCCGGTACTACGCTGGATATGATAATACCGTCGATCATGCCAGGTTTCAAGCCATCATGCACCAAGAGCTCTGAAACAAGCACCAGATACTCATCTTCGGTCCGCCGCGCGACCGTGCCGATGCGCCAATCCGCCTCTAGAAGCTCACCATCGAAGACGGCAAACGTCGTATTTGTATTTCCAACATCGATTGCTAGTAACATAGGCATACCAAAAGGGAGCAGCCTGATTAATTAATGCAGTCTGCTCCCATTGCGCACATTCTATCAGTTTTTTTTACCAGCGTCAATCGACTACCGAAAGAAACATCTCCGTAACCCAGAACTGTCCATCCGGAGACTTATAAACCCCGACACCCATCCGCTCAAACCGCGGATTGAGGATGTTGTCGCGGTGCGATTTGCTTTCCATAAGGCAGGTGTGTCCTCTGTTCACATCCACGATTGAACAGTAAAACAGGTTCTCTCCAACGAGAGCCCAAGTCGGCCGTTGTTTTACCACAGCAAGATACCTGTCTACAGCCGTCCTGAGACCAGGCGTCGGAGATACATGGTCGAAATAATTCTTATCGGCCATCTCTTTGCTGTGCTCCCTTGCTACTTCCACAAGCTGAGTATCCATCTTCAGCGCGTTCAAGCCTCGAAGAAGCCGTTCAGAATTGGTGAGGTCGATAAACCGCTGCTCTTCTTCGGTCAACTGCACGTCAGACGGCTGCTGTATGGATGACTGGACCTTTACGGTCTGATGTACCGGCTCCTTCGCCGCAGCTGTGGACGAGAAGTTGGAGCCCATCATGAGTATGGCTAGATATACTGTTAAACTAGACATGGATCGTCCCCTCCCTGACAAGGGATTTCTTCCATATCTCTCACGTGTGGACATAATAGCAAATTCTCCTTGCATACCTGCAGAGAGACGACTTTGTCTGACTTTCGGGGCTATCGTTGAGCTTAATTTTAGCTCATCTGGACGGTAATGTCAACATTTATCGACAATTTTCTGTCAATAAACCGGTAGAAAAGCGGGGGGCCTTGGCACATCCAGTGCAACTATTTTCTGATATAGACAAAGCGAAATTGCTATGCCAGGAATCCATTGCCGGGAGGGGGTAATCTGTATGTCCAGGTCCATCATCTACACGATAACAGCTATTTTACTCATATCATTGGCCTGCGCCGCCTGGGCTTCGGGGCCTATCCCGAGCATTGGCGCGGAAGAGATACAAATGGGCAAGGAAGCTGCAGTTGAAGCCGAGAAGAACTGCGTAATGGTCAAAGATGCAGAGATGATAGCGCGTGTACAGCGCATCGGCAGATCGCTTGCCGACGCAGCGAATGCCCAAGAGCTTCCTGCCGGTTACGGATGCCCAACCCTCACCAAATTCGACTATACCTTCAAGGTAATCGACAGCGATGACATTAACGCGTTCTCCATCCCCGGTGGTCATATATATGTCTACAAAGGACTCATTAACGCCTGCGAAACCGACCACGAACTAGCCGGTGTGCTGGCACATGAGATAGCTCATGCCGCACACCACCACATGGTCTACCTGCTCAAAGAGCAGTCCCGCATAGAGGGTAAAACAGCTATCATCCTTGTCGCGAGTCTCCTTGGAAACATGCGCTCCGGAGACATGTCCAACGTGATGATGGGCGCTCAGTATTATAAAACCGGCAAAATCAGCGGTTTTGGTCAGAAGGCGGAACGCGACGCTGATCTGACAGCGATAGACTACCTTATCCAGGCAGGGTACAACCCGGTCGGGATGCTGACATTTCTTGAACGGCTTGCGGACCACCCCGATCTCGTTAACTGGGGCATACTCCAGACCCACCCGCACCCCTGGGAGCGTGTTGAAGCGGTTAAAAGTAACATTGAAGCACGCGGCATCGAGATCAACCGCCGGGCCGTCACAACGTCCAATTCAGCCCGGGTAGCAAAGTCCGGTGATAATAAGGCCGGGGCGTATGAAGTATCAGTTGGTCAAAGATTCATTTGTAAGCTTAAACAGGAATCAAGCGCTAAAGCTGCCGCTGAACGGATAAACGACCTCCTTGACAAAGGGTTACAAATTCGTGAGGTCAAAGTATCTGAAAACGCGGTCATAGCCCGCAATCAGGTGATAATCGAGATAACAGACGAAGACGCCGCGCTCAACGGCGAGCCTGCGGCACAGATCGCGTCAGAAGCAAACGGTGCGCTCAAGTGCATCCTAATGAAACAGATGATTGCAGATATTCGTGTCAGATAATTGAGTCAATGATGCCTCGATGCAAGAGAACGAGTGGTCGGAAATGGCCGGGATTCCCCTAATCCCGGCCAGCAACCTTATCAAAGTTTATCTGTTGATAGCCTCCAGCTTCCGAACTGACCGTGATGCAGCCGTCCGAATCCGCCTGTTCGGGTCGTTAAGCAGGGTCTCCAGTGCTCCGATTACACATTCGCCGTCTCTTTCTCCAAGTGCGCTTACCGCCTGGAGCCGCATGGCATCGGACTTGTCGTTAAGCACAGATAATAATAGATCAGTAGCGCGTTTATCGGAAATAAAGGAAAGCTTGAATACCGCCCTGTACCGCTCTTTCTCATCGTCTGACTCTAGTTTTGAACGCAGATACTCAAAGCCGGAGCCATATCCCAACTTCGCCAACTCTCCAGCTGCATCCATGGCAGACTCACCGCCGGAAGACATCACGGACTCGATGGCTGCAACTGCCTCTTTCGTCCCTATGCGCGCTAGGGCAGAGAGCACGGATAGTTTTTCTCCACAGTGAATAGTTTCGGAGTTAAGCATTTCTACCAACGGCTTAACAGCCCTGTGGTCTTTCGATTCGCCGAGCGCATAAATAGCTTTGGACATCTGCCGCTCTTCACTCGATTTGAGCATATTAAGAAGATACTGAACCCCTCTGCAGTCGCCGAGTTGAGCCAGCGATAATGCAGCATAAGGAGCTACCGACTCATTCTCCAATGCCGCTGCCAGTGGCTCAATAGCTCTGGAATCACCGAGTTTGCCAAGAGCTATCGCTGCTGCATTTCTGGCAAAGCGAGCCATATCTTCGTCTCTGTAAACATCAGGGTTCACACTGATCTTTACAGGTTTCATCTCCGGCTCTATATGGAGAATTGAAATCAGCGGTTCGACCGCGCGATGATCGCCTAATGCGGCAAGAGCAAGCGCAGAAGCTTGTGCCACCACAGGACTATCATCCGATAGATGTTCTGCAAGCGAATCACAAGCACGAGCATTTTTTAGTTTTCCAAGAGCCTCGGCAGCCAACCTTCGCTTTGAGACATCCGAACTTTTCAGCATTGTGAGAAGAGCCTCCAGAGCCTTATCTGGAGCAAGTTTTACAAGAGCACTGGCCGCAGATAGCTGCATGAGATACTTATCGGTGGTCATTAGAATATCCATTATTGGAGCTACCGCGCGACAGCCACCGATCTTTCCAAGGGCTCTAATGGCAGCAAACTTATCTTGTCTGCTCTTCAATGCCACAATAAGCGGGTCTACAGCCTCCTTAATGTCAAGATGACCAAGCGATCCGGCAGCGGATGCCGCAACTCGTTCTGAAGGATCAGTCAACGCCCGGATTAGAACTTCCGCACTATCCGTCCCACCGATCCAGCGCATGGCACGCGCCACCGCAGAACGAACTCTATCGTCTGCGTCATTCATAGCCTCTTTAATCAGTTCATACGAGCGCTCATCACCAAATTGCTGCAGCCCATAGATCGCATTACGCCTTACTGCAGCATCTCCATCGGAAATAGCTTGAGCTAGCAGACCGGGTACCCGTGGATCATCGATTTCTGCTAAAGCAAGAGTGGCAAACCCGCGAAAACAAGGCATCGGGTCACGAAGACTCTCTATAAGAGCATCGATTGCGCTTGAATCATTGATGTCATGCGCAAGGGCATCCGTGGGGCTGCCGCTGCCCCACAAACCGAGCCATTTCGCCTGCTGGAGCTCATCCCATTCATGTGCAACCCGCAGAAGTACGGCTGCAGCGTCTCCACCGGCCTCTTTTATGGTTTTGTAGCCTTGGAAGCTCCGTTCCTTGTCGTCGCTTACTAAATCCCATGCTGCAGCTACAATCTGCTCTTCATTCATCCTTTGTTTTGCCTCACAATAGATGTTTAGCTACTTCAACTCGATATTCAGCCCGATCTGGACGCTTGCAGAAGAAGGAGCGTTGTTTGTGATCTTCTGACCGCCCCAGAACTGCGAGCCGAATATCGCAGCGGACAATGTATCCGAGCTGAGTTCTATCTGCTTCTTGCCATAATCGCGGAATTCGCATCCGTTTACGATCACTGAGCCGCTCTTTACCAAGATACACGGGGCTTCAGCGTCTTTCCTCCCCCAACCGGAGAAATGCGTAGCCGTAAATGTGACTGTGCCTATTCCCTCGATTACAGCCTGATTGTCGGTGCTATCGATGGGCCAGAAACCGCAGTTGGCAAACTTGATCGGGCCCCTGTTTTTCGGGCCTACAACGATTTTGGACATGAACTGGCAGTTCGTGAACTCGACGCCAGCGTGGGCCTGAGTCTCATCCACCTGTACGGCTGTATTACAAACATCCGATCCGGACTGGGTCACAAGGACATTTCCCGGCCCCTTTTCCCTCGCAATGAAGTGAAACCCGATCTTTGGAAAGATCACGAAGCAGTTGCTGACATACTCCCAGTCTGTCCTGGCAAAGATGAACCCTTCCAGATTCTCGTTCAGGTACTTTTGCAGCTTATCGAACTTAGGTCCAGTAGGCGCGTTGGCAAAGCCTGATCTAGTCCATGCATTTGGATTGAAGTGGACATCTTCCATACGGCCGATGTCCGAACACTGGTCGACCAAAACACCTACTTTAAGCGGGCAGCCATAGACGTTTTTGATATAATGCAACTCGTTCCAGTTGGAGCCGAAGTCGATGCCTTTATATGGGTTGGCTAATGTAACATCTATGACGCTGCAGTTTGTCCCTTTGCCCTGAATCGTCCAGGGGTAAGGCTTTACATTGTCGATATTCTGGTCCGGGTAGAATACCGTGAGCCCTTTTACGCAGGTGTTCTCGTTCATAACAATGAGTGCGGGGCCATCCTCTTTTCCAGCGTTTCCTGTGGCAAAGATCACGCTGCCCTTGCCGAGCGCTGTGTTGTGAGGAGCCTGCCAGACTCCCTGCAGGGTGACTCCCGCCGGAATATTGAGCGATCCGGCGATTAAATATGTGCCCGACGGGACTGATACGATGCCGCCCTTTTTGCTTGTTGTATCGATTGCTTTCTGGAATGCGGCTGTATCATCGGTTTTGCTGTCCGCTTTTGCTCCGTAGGCCATAACATTGGCTGACACGAGCACATCGGACGGCTGTGTCTTACAATCGGCGGCACATGCCGCCACCAGCAGCATTGCTAACGATAACATAGTGATACCTTTCACGAACTTTCTCCTTAAAAATGGGTGGAACTAAGATTAAGAGACGATGGCAAACGCTGAGATGGCCCCATTTTGGGTGGAATTGATGGTGTCGGCTTCGGTACGAACTGCAATCCCGAAGCAAAGAAGTAGATGCTGTAAATATCTACCATTCGCGAAATCCGCTAAATCCACGTAATTCGCGTTTCAAAAGAGAATGTCGATAGAAAAGCGGAAGCTGGCGCTTCCGCACTCCAAAACCATCCGAACAATCAGTGTTTATCCGGTATCGGCTCAAACCTGAACTTTCCGATGCTTTCCTGTCGAAAAACACCCAACCGCTGCTCTTTTCCCTTCTGCCACTGTGTTCTTGAAAGGTTGCTCAGCTCAATGTAATAGTTCTTATCACCGTCGTAGATGCGTAATATCCGGCCTTTTGAGGTCTCGATAATAGAGAGTTGGACTTTCTGGTTTAAATCGTTTAGGCCACCGAGTGTGAACCCCAAATATTGGTATTCCTGCCGATCGATCACAACACTCCACCTTAACCCACCGCCCACGCCAGGTAACCAGTGCCAACTGCCTCCATTACTGCATCCTGCGTTAATGGTTACTCTTACGCCGTAATCATGAAGCTGTACCGAACAGCTGTGCCGGGTAGCACTATTGTACACGTTGCCATCAGTGATATTTGATATCAAACTTATGGGGATAAAAACAAGCACACCCAGGGAAAGAGCCAATACAAGGTGGTTCCACCTGCGGAGGACAAGTTCGAAGAGAAATAAAGCTACGAAGATTACAGGTACGATCAAGTGCTGAATACTGCCCAGGCTGCTTTCTTTCGGTATGAGATACTTCCACCTTATATGGGCTATTACAGAAACCGGCAAAATCGCCAAAATAACTGCAAGCGCGGGAATGGTGTCAATAAACTTTATTCGCTTGAGCACTCTCTGTCACTCCTATGTTTTGGGAGTCGTAATACTCATCGGTAAGAGATCCGGCGTAATGAGTTGTGCGTCGTCATCTGCAAGAACTATAGCGCGTTCGACCGTGTTCTCCAACTGGCGGATGTTCCCCGGCCACTTGTAGTTCATCAAGATATCCAGCGCTTCAGGGCTGGCATATTTGATCACTTTGCCGTTTTCTTTGGCATATTTGCCGATAAAATGCTCGACAAGAAGCGGGACATCCTCGATCCTGTCCCTGAGCGGCGGCAGGTTGATCTGGACTACCTGCAATCGATAGAACAGGTCTTCCCTGAATTTGCCTTCCTTTACGCCCTTTTCTAGGTCCTGATTTGTCGCGGTGACAAGCCTTACATCGACTTTGATCGTTTTCAGCCCGCCTACGCGCTCGAACTCGCGTTCCTGAAGCACCCTAAGGAGCTTCATCTGGACATTTCCGGGAATATCCCCTATTTCGTCCAAAAAAAGCGTTCCGGTGTGAGCCATCTCGAAGCGCCCAGGCTTCTGCCCAACTGCGCCGGTGAACGAACCTTTTTCATGGCCGAAGAGTTCGCTTTCCAGAAGCTGCTCGGATAAAGCTACGCAGACGACCGGGACGAACGGGTTGTGCGCGCGGCAGGAATTAAAATGGAGCGCTCTCGCAATCAACTCTTTGCCGGTACCGCTCTCGCCTCTGATGAGCACTGATGCTCGTGAGTCGGCTACACGCTCTACCATCTTGAAAACTTCCTGCATAGCGCTGCTCGCACCGACTATGTTATCGAACTTATAACGGCTCTTGAGCTGCTGGCGCAGGTCGATGTTCTCGTTTATCAACTGCCGCCGCTCTACAGCCCGTTTTACGACCAATTTCAGCTCGTCCATCTCGAACGGCTTGGTTATGTAGTCGAAAGCGCCGAGACGCATTGCATCGACCGCGCTTTTGATCGAGCCATGTGCGGTAATCATGATAACGGTGATGCCCGGATTTATCTGTCTCGCGGCTTCCAGAAGCTCCACGCCGTTGATGTCCGGCATGACAAGGTCCGAGATCATCACACCTATATCGGCCCTCGTCGAGATAGCATCGAGCGCCTTCTTGCCGTTTTCGGCTGTCACTACATCATAGCCTTCTTTGCCAAGAACAGCTTCAATGACCCTTCTAATATTCTGTTCATCATCTACAACCAGGATGGTCCCGGTGTTGCTGTCAGCGCTCATTGTTTCCTTTCAGTAGTTTCGGCTTCGGGCGGTATGGCTCTTACTATCCCCGCAAGCGGTAGAATAACTTTGAACCTGGTTCCCTGCCCTACTACGCTCGAAACATCTATATATCCACCGTGGTTTTCCACGATCTTCTTCACTACGGAAAGCCCCAGGCCGGTACCTTTGGTCTTGGTAGTGAAAAATGGTACGAAAATCCTGTCCAACTTCTCCTCAGGGATTCCGATTCCCGTATCTGAGACGGAAAGCTCGACTGCGTGGCACGTCGCGGAAGTCTCAATGGAAAGTGAACCGCCATCCGGCATCGCCTGAACCGCATTTAGAATGATATTTCTCAGCACCTGTTCAAGCTGCTTGCCGTCCGCCTGGATTACCGGAAGGTCCATGGCAAGATGGTCCTGCACGACTACACCGCTTTCACTGATATGCACGTTCATCAACTGCAGAGTCTTTCTGACTATCCCATTAATGTCAACCGGGCCTATCTCAAACTCCATCGGCCGGGCAAACTCCAGGAACTCCGTAGTCAACTTGGAAAGACCATTTACTTCTTCTATTATAATATCAAGAAACTCAACAATCGTTGAGTCGTTGTCCTCGTATTCCTTTCTAAGGAACTGTGCCGCACCCTTGATGGAGCTCAAAGGGTTCCGCAACTCGTGCGCGATGCTTGCAGCAAGCTGTCCTACGGCGGCTAACTCGCCCATACGCCTGAACTCGTTCTCCATCTTTATATCTTTGGTAGTGTCCTCGAAAATGATTACCTGTCCGATGGGGTCTCCATTATGGTTCCAGAGCACAGATGCGCTGATATTTACATATCTCACATCTTCCTTGGCCGGATGGTAGCACAACTTGTAGCCCTGGTATACCTCTCCGGTAGCACGTACCTTGTCTATTATCTGGACAGTCGATGCTTTATCGGTATCCGTTACAGTAAGCCTGGCTATTACATCCCTATAATGAGAGCCTTCCATATCAGCACTCTTCAGGCCTGTAATAGACTCAGCTGCACGGTTCCAGGTAAGGACTACGCCATTACTGTCGAGAGTAACAACCCCGGCAGCGATACTCGAAAGGATATTTTCCGTATAGCTCGTGAGCGCGGCAAGCGCTTCCAGCTCTTTATATATCGATGTGCTCTGCGATGCAATGATCGAGAGCATCCGAACATCGTCTTCAGAGTAAAGGTTGGGGCTTGCACTCCGCACGCAAAGGACACCTACTGCCTCATCCTGCACCATCAGAGGTATAGACATAAGGGACCTGACCGGCTTGGCATCCTCCTCAATCGGATCGAACCGCGAATCGCAGCTTATGTCCGGCGAGACGATAGCCTTCCTCTCTCTTACGGTCCAGCTCATAACACTGTTACCCGAAAGCGGCTGTTCCGAAGCCCGTTTCACCCCTCCGCTGCTCAATCTGACTGATGTGGGAACCATGACATCCCGCTCATGGTCTATGGCATAGATGACGGACTCATCACAGTCCACAAGATCGTTTACTATGCCCAAAATAACATCCAGTGCTTCTTCGAGACTTGCTGACGCGCTGATCCGCCGCGAAAAATCGTAAAGAGTCGATAGATCGAGCACCTGCCGCTTCATCCGCTGCTCGTAGCGAAGCGCATTTTTCAACACGACGGCCGCTTGTGACGCCACAATGGAAAGAAGCTGGACTTCTCCTGTAGTGAACTCAGCCGAATCCTGCCTGATCAGCACAAATGCGCCGATAGTGACATCCTCAGCCAGAAGCGGGACAAGAAGCGCCGAACCCGACTCCCCGACAGCATTACCAATAATATCAGCGGTTGTTTTACCGAGACAAGCGGAGTTACCCTGCCCAACAAGAGATGCAGACCTGAGATCGCGGACAAATTCGACTACCTTTTCATCCGGTACACGCCTGCGAACATAATCTATGACATTCTGAGGCACACCCGCCGTGGCTTGAAGCGCGATATTCGTCCTTTTGCCGCTCAGAAGAAGAAGCGCGCAGCTGTCGCAGGGCACAGCCTTCCTCGCTACCGCCGTCGAGATATGCGCGACGTTCTCAAGCCCGTAAGCGGAGCTTATCGTTTTGCTGTGCTCAAAAAGAACATTCAGCTCGGAGTATTTCTCCTCCATAGCCTCATACAACCTTGCGTTTTCGATGGCGATCCCCGCCTGGCTGACAAATGTCGACAGCAGCTCGACTTCTGACTGATTGACCGGTCTGTCCGTAATGGCATTATCGACTACAACCACGCCGATACACTGGCCGCGTACGACAATCGGAGTCGCTAGAAATGATTGCTGTCCTTTTGAACGTAAGCGGTGTCCGCCGTCCTGCTTTCGGCGGTTTCCTTTATCGAAAACGGCTATACACTCTTTCGCGGCAAGCCCTATTGTGCCGACACCCGGTCCTACACGCGACGGCAGTTCACCATCCTCGTATCCCCTTCTGATACCCGCTATGTATTCGTTAGCCCGTGAATCGAACAGATAAACACAGCACCGGTCGAACCCGACTACCTTGATGATATTGTCCGCAACCTGGTCCAGCACATCACTCAAGTCCAGCGTTGAGTTGATCGCTCTCAGCAGATCTGAAATGGTAGACATCTCAGCGATACGCTGGCTCAGACTCATGTAAAGCTGCGCGTTTGAGATGGCAAGCGCGGCCTGGCTTGCGAACACACAGAACAACCGCAACTCATCCTCTGTAAACACAGGCGCGGGGACATGGCGGCGAATGTTCAGGACTCCTATTACTCTCCCTGACTCGTCCTTTAGGGGCGCGGACATCGAAGAAGCGATTCCCTTACGGGGGCGAACCGACCCGGTTTTGAAGCGCGGGTCCGAGCGGATATCGACCAGGAGCATGGCTTCTCCCGTTTTTGCTACCCTTCCCGAAATACCTTCTCCGAAATGCACCCTGGCTCCCTTCACGATGTCATCCGTAAGCCCCCAACTGGCTTCTATCGTAAGATCATCCGATTCGGGGTCACGCAATAGCAGAGAACATGCCTGAGCATCCATGACGGCGGCGGCTTTTTCAGTGATAAGCGGTAGAAGCCGTTCTATATCGAGTTCATTTATAGCCTGGCCTATCTCGTAGACGGCAGCAACTTCAGCTATGCGCTTATTCGTCTGACGTTTTGCAGTATCAAGCGCTGCCGACAACTGCTCATTTGCATAGACAAGCGAAATAATCCCGGAGACAAGGCAAAGCGAGTCCTTATCGACATCCGAATCACTGACAAGCACAGCACTCCGGCCATTGCTGCTTGCGAGGTGGGTAAAACAAAGTCCGTCGGGGCAAATAGCTGTATCGGGTTGAAAACATGCCAGGGCTCCGGCCTCTGCACAGGCAGCAGCGAGGCTCCCGGCACCCTCTGCCTGGACTGTCATCGAGCGGATACTTCCGGCATCGCCATATTCCGCGACAAGTGACAGGCAAATTGCTCCTGATGCCCTGCGTCCAGCATCCAGCACCCGTTCAAGCACTTCAAGTGGAGGCTTGCCGGAGCATATGAGGTCGGCCAACTCTTTCAGCGCCTCATTCTTCCCGGTTGCATGTGACATTTCAGAGCATTACCTCAGCAGTCAAATCTAACGGCATTATAACACAAGTAGTCACAACCGGCAACGTCACCCGCACAATATAAGCGCTTGCTGGGTTACTGGTGTGAAAATATATATCCGTCAGTTGATATATTTATTACTTGCAGCCTATGGATCGGATTACAATCATACTACCTTTTACGTGTTCCATATCCAGGCTGAATAATCCTATTAAAGCTGATGGCCGAGACAGCTATTTCAGCTCTTTTAACCGCTTCATGGCCAGCGCGCGGATAGACTGGTTATCCTTCATCCCTGCTGCTTTGGTGAATGCTGTTTTTGCGTTAGCTTTATCGCCGGTCTTCAATAGATCCTCTCCCAAAAGAAGCCAATAATGCTGATTCTGGGGGAACGATCCCGTGAGTTTCTTTCTGACCTTGGCGGCTCTCTCGAAATCGCCTCGGAACTCATATATGTTTGCAAGTATCAATGACGGTGCCGCTATCTTCCCTGAAGAGGATTTCTGCTGGTAGTATTTCGCTAGGCTGTCCAGCATCCCTGCTGATGCAGCTTCTTTGAGAATCCCGGAAGAGTCCGATATGGGATTATACTCCAAGCCATTTCTCCATGCAGACATCGCGCCGGCTTTGTCGCCAAGCGCCGCGAGAGCGCTTCCCAACTCCCTGTTCCAATCAGACGACTCAGCGGGAACAGCCGCAATCAACCGGCGGGCTATTTGTGCTCGTGCATCCTGGTTTCCAACCCGCGCGTAAGCAAACACCAGAAAGCTCATAGTGGCTGTATCATGAGGGTTTTTGTCCAGCACAGCCTCGTATTTTGTTATCTCTCCATCTATGTTACCTATCGAATTCCGAGCAGGTGCTGACGCTACTTCTTCATCCATATTTTGCCCGGCCTTACAGATGTTTCCCGAATTCTGTATCCGGTTGGCTGCGCGGCCGTTGTCTAGGATATCGTTTTTAGAGGAGTCCTGCAATCCGATATTGCCGCAATTTGCAGCAGATGAGCCTGCAGATCGTGTAGCACTATTCAACTCGCTCAATTCTGGCGCTACACCATCTCCGACTGCCTTTGAACTATACTCTTTCGGCAGGCTCGCCATCAACACTGTATCATTATGTTTAAGTATATGCTTATTAGTTATACTTTGCCCGGTCTGTTCAGCCATAGATACTGGTTTGGCATTTTCAGCTTTCTTTGCCGCCGTTCTTTTCGCAAGAGTCGTATTAACACGGGCCGGAGATTCCGGTTCCAAGGGAATATACTTCGCATCAGATGGTTTTTGTACGATTGAGGTCTGCCTCAGCATCGTATTACGGGGCTTTTCTCTGATTTTACTTACGCTTATAACGGCAATGAGTATAATTACTGCGGCAGCAGCAATTCCGGCAAACTGTAAGCCGCTGACCGGCCATTTTCGGGCTGATGGAGCAGGCGCGGCTGTGATCTCGCACTCTATTCTGCTCCAAAGGTCTGCCGCAGGCTCCTGAGCGGGGGCTTTTGCCGACCGAAATGCACCGGAAGCCCTTTTGATAAGCTCAAGCTCCTCACTGCATCTCGCGCATTTGGAAAGATGGCGCGCGACAGCGTCCATCCGCTTCTGATCAAGCGTTTTTTCCATATATGGGATAAGCTGCTTCTTCACCCTGAAGCAAAACATAAACATCACTTCCTTAGGCTCCATTCTTGAAGCTAATAGAGCTCTTTAGGCTGTCTCCAGCCAATCGAGCTGGCCGCGCAGCTTTCTACACGCGTAATGCAACCTCGACCAGACCGTCCCCACCGAACAATTGAGGGTTTTTGCTATCTCCTCGCAGGAATAATCCTCGAAATAATGCAGTATTACCACCATCCGGTGCTTCTCCGGCAGCCCATCGACAGCCCGCTGCACCGCCTGTTTCCGCTCGCTCTCCTCTGCGGCGTCAATCGGAAGCTTTTCTCTCGGAGTATCGTTTACGGTGTCTGCAACCATTTCCATATCCTCAATCGGCATCGTCTGCCTGATTTTCGATTTCCTTATGTGCTTGATCGTGGTATTAACAGCAATGGCATGAAGCCATGTCGAAAAAGCCGCTTGGCCCCTGAAGCTCCCAATAGATTTATAAGCCGTCACGAAGACATCCTGCACGAGATCATCCACATCATCCCGGCTTGTGACCATCCTTGAGACGATGCCATATATCGCGCGCTGGTGTTTCACCACCAACTCGCTGTACGCTGGTATGTCTCCGCACCTGACGCGCTCTACCAGTTCCGTATCCGGCTCTATCGTTTGCTCTGTAAGCAGACTATCCTGAGTAACTATGGCCATACCCCGAAAATTGCAGTTAAACCAGTATATACCATTTCAACCAAGACCAACAGGCTGGTCCATCGCCATTTTCTCGCTTCAATTACTTAGACGCTTAATACAACCGAAACCTTCATTTTTGATAACTAAAAAAGGGAGACAACCATTTAAGATTGCCTCCCTAATCTTCTTTAATCTTTGTTTTTGAAGCGATTGCTAGAACCTGATCGTCCTCGATATACTGAGCGGTGTTTCCGAAGCGAAAGCAAAATCGTATCCGAATACGCCCACGCCTGTAGTCAGCACATGTCCGGTATAACCTGCACGAAGCCCCAGCCATTTGGCCGGTTTGAACTCTATGCCCATTCGCAGGTCCGTACCCTCATCATACGCATCCGTCATGTTAACAATATCCGCGACGACAACCGTTTTCGAATTTGGCTGCATTGACATACCTGCGCTCCAGATCGTTTCCTGGTTGATGTCTCCGAGACTCGGTTTCAAGAGGTTTGTCACTGCCAATCCATAGCTCATCTGGCGCTTACCGGGTGCGCGGTAGATCAGCCCAAAGTCGCCGCCGATGCCGGACTCTTCTTTCACAGGCTCATTGGATGTTGAAAGCGCATTATTGGGGTCGTTTGAGCCAGACCAACTGATGGTGCGGCGGATATATCTGCCTTTTACCGCCCTGACACGAGCACCGACCCACAAATCACCTTTGCCTGTTGCGAACTTCGGGACTTTGAACCCTGCCGATATGGACGGCATTGACATGGCAGCTTCTGCCCAGACCACAGCCTGCATTTGGCTCGGATCTGCAGGCATATTACCTGTTCGGGCAAACTCTTTGAACTCCTCGTTTGGTATAATCCTGAGTCTCGCCTCACCATCAAGCATTGCAGTTATGCCTAAACCTGAAATACCTGTTGATGCTCCTGCATCAAGCATCGTATCATGCGTTCCGAACTCCCGCGCGACCTCGACACCCTGCGAACCGGACAGGTCCCAAATATCGTTTGCCCACTTGGAAATATCGTCAATACTTGCTCCGTCAGCACAGACCCCGAAATTAGGGAACGTGAACCTTACCCGTTTGGAAAGCAGCCCCATTGCAGCCGGGTTCATAGCTGCAGTCTCTGACGGATTGTCTATCGACGCCAGACCTGCGCCTCCCATAGAATAAAACCGCGCCTGCCCGCCCATATTAATATCAGCTGTTGCGGACACTGCGGCAAAAAGTATCGCGGCGATAATGATTGCCGCTTTTATTACTCGCATTTTCTAACTTCCTCTCCTGGTATTTTATAAATGCAAAACAGATATTTATTCAACAGCCCGTATGCCAGTTCCTCGCATAAACAGGCTTTAGCAGACCTGCAGCAACATAATCAGTGCGAACGAGGTCAGTGTAAGGGCACCTGTTCCGATTATGCCTGCATCCGGTGAATAAAGCCCTCCTGTCACCCAATCTGGGCCGTCTACCTGGCATTCGACAAGCCCTTCGTCATACACGCGGCCGCTGCACGGCAGGCCGTAAATCGGCCCCATAGCAAGATTCCATCCGAAATGCAGCCCGATCGGTGCCCAAAGAGTGCCTGTCAGCAGCCTTGCCTGAGCGGTTACAATGCCGAAGAGAAACGCATTTACAGTGAATATCAACGGCATTTTGGGGTGTTTGATGATGTGAAGAACAGAAAACACCATGGCGGACCCTACGACGGCGATAGTAACGCCCCAGGTATGACTGAGCACCGTGAAGACATATCCTCTAAATACTATCTCTTCGAAGACCGCGGCCATTGAAAAATCGCAGACCCCGCCGCAGAAGGATGGCACCTGATGCCGGGACAGGCTGCTTCTCTCTATCCTGTACCATCCGAAGCTGTATCCTGCCATAAAAACGAGTGTGACCACCACAAATGCTATGGCGATACCTTCGACAAAGACGGCCATAGATTCGAACCTGGCTTGAAGGCCAAGCGATTCCAAAGACCGGCGGTCTACATATGTGCAAAAGCCCCATGTTACAAGCAGGACAGATATTAGCGGAATCGCAGCGCTTAAAGCGCTGATGATTGCGCGAAGTGTTGGTCCGGTAGCCAGTGTCGTTGCCCATCGGTAAATCCGCCAATAGACCCGGTGCGCGAATTCCAGCACCAGTCCAATGCAGACTACGTAAGCGGCGAGTTTGGCCCATGTGCCGACGTTGGGCATAATCAGTAAGAACCCACCTATAGTGCTGATTAAACTGCTATAGCACTATTCCATAGACCTGCGGGTTCATTACTGTACTTTATTGTCAGCTTTTAAAAGATCAGACGTGGTTGAGGCGATCCTTCAGTGTTTTCAGCGCAGATACGGCTTTGGTGTAGGTCGAATCCAGTTGAACCGCCTTTTCATACTCATACTCCGCTTCGGTCAATATACCGACCGCCTCATATGCCTGAGCGATGTTGTAATGGATCCTGGCATTATCCGGTGCGATCTGCTCTGCCAATTTGAACGCACCGATAGCTTTCTCAAAGCGACCTTTAGCGGCATAGGCAGCGCCAAGACAATTGAAGACCCTGTAGTCTTTGTGGCTCTGTCGGCTTGCTTCCTCAAGCTCACTTACGGCTGTATCATAATCGCCAGCCTTCATGGCTGCAAGCCCTGTTTCGTAGTGATTACTCGATTGCTCCATTAACTAACTCTCCCGTTACGAAACAAGCTTATTCCTTTTCCTTGGCAAGTATATCCTGATGAATATTAACTGTCAAGGAAAACAGACAAAACGGCCATCCGCATTCTGATTATTGTATAACAATCAGCAAAATACTGAATCAATCTGTTATAATTCATCCAAGTGCTAATAAAAACAGATAGCCTGTCTGTGGTTCCGGGCAGTTTGGGCGGATAAACTATGATTAGATACCTTCCAATCGCTGTTATAAGTGCAGTTATCAGTTTCACCCTGTTCAGAATGCTTTATCTTTATACCACAACCAAACTACTGCGCGCTGCAATAGCACTCGCGGCATTCGTGCTTGCAGCCCCAGCAGTATTATTCACAAGCAATTATCTTCTTAACATACCGAACGAAATCTGGTTTATCAACCTCCGCAGCCTGCCCGGAACCGAAGCAATATCGGGTCTGATCGGAGCTCTTTCAGGCGTTATGTTTGCAGATTCCAAACTTCGTCCGAACCAGCTGAACACTCCGATTCTGGTATTTGCAACGATTATTACGGCGGTGATGTTGGCAGCACCATTTGCAGAGCAGCTATTCTTCCGGCAGGACTACTCAACTCTCTCTAATGAATGGACGAACGGTATCTGCAGGCAGACCAGTTTATCGACCTGTGTCCCCGCTTCATGCGCGACGGTCATCAAAATGCTCGGTGGTAACGTAACAGAGAAGGAAATAGCCAGTGAAGCAGGTACGGACAAAAAAGGCACCGAAATATGGTATCTGATGCGCGCGTTGCGCAAGCACGGCTACAAGATCGAGGTCTATTCTGCAAAATCGTCGAAAGATATGCCGGCTCCCTGCATTCTCAGCATAAAGCTGGGGCACATCAGCCATGCAGTAGTGCTGATGTCGAAGAATTCTGCCGGGCCTGAGATCGGCGACCCTTTGTCAGGCCAGCGCAAACACTACACATGGAAACTTTTTGAGCGAAATTATCACCCCGCGCCGGTCTACTACGTGATTAAACCGCTGGAAAGATCAAAATAGATGCTAAATAAGCAAAAAAGGCCGAGATTTATAAAATCCCGACCTCTACTGTTCGAATGGTGAGCCGTATTGGATTCGAACCAATGACCCTCTCCTTAAAAGGGAGATGCTCTGCCGACTGAGCTAACGGCCCTCGAACGAGCGTAAACCGTGCTCAATTTGTCGAGGGAGATTGCCAAGCCTCAAAACTAGAGAGATTGCCATGTTGGACACGAGGGAGATTGCCAAGGTGATTAATCGTGTCTCGTGTGGGGAAATTAGCGCAAGCGGGAAATGTTGTACGGCTCCAAACAGCTACCTGGGAGCAGATTATCTCATTCTACTTGGATGAATGCCGGTTCCGCCGAATGTCCGCTAAGACTATCAAGGATAAGGAATGGTGGCTTGAGCGGTTTACTGACTCAGACTGTCCGCCTGCAGACGCACTTACTTCCACACACGTTATAGACTTTGTTGGTAAATACAAAAACGGAGCGACTGCACATAAAGCATTCACCGTGATTGCCGCATTCTGTAAATGGTTAACTCGTGAAGGCTGGATTGAGTCAAACCCTTGTACCGGGCTATCAGGCCCGAAGGTTCCGAAAGTGATAATCCCGACCTTTGAGACTACAGAAGTTGAAGCAATGATTCAGTCAGCAGAAAAACGAGGGGGATTCATTGGCACTCGTGATGCAGCCATAATCGTACTGCTGTATGACACTGGAATGCGTGTCTCGGAACTCTGTGGGCTTGCTGACAGTGACATGGACATTAACGCAAAGCGGCTCCTGGTTCATGGCAAAGGAGATAAAGAGCGAACGGTATTCTTCGGACTCCATGCAAAAAGGCTGCTTAATAATTATCTAGTAGTCAGAAATAATGCTCTCTCACACGAAGAGACTGCCCCCTGCAGACTGTTTATAAGCGCAGAAGTCTCGGCAGGCGGCTCAACTATTCCCCTGACCGCTAACTATGTCTCAAAGATGGTCCGGCGCTATGCCAAGCTCACAAAGGCTAAGTGCAGACGTCCATCCCCACATACACTCCGTCATACCTTCGCTGTCCAGTTTCTGCGCGGCGGAGGAAGCGTCTTTGCCCTTCAACGGCTCCTGGGACACGAAACGCTCGAAATGACACGGCGATATGTACAGCTTGCGGATACAGACCTTGAGACCGCTCATGCGATTGCATCGCCGGGGGACAGGCTGAATAAAGGAGCAGACGGGCAACGAAAGCGGCTGAAATGATAACTTACGACTTCAGTTTCACTGCGTATTTTCTGTATCCATTGCGGAATCCATATTGGCACATCTTTGTGCTTCTAAAGCGACAAGCTCTTGTTTGTACTTGCTGTATAGGAGCCTGTAATAATTCAAAAAGGCGTTGCGTATACCCGTAGGTTCTTTTTGTTCAAGATTAGAGATGATGCAGCTTATCTCAAACACCCTTGCTGCGGGGTGTTTGTACTGCTTTTCGAACCGAGTCTGCTGATTATTCAGGAGCTCACCAAAAGACTTATCGAGTTCTGCATCTTCATCATATCCTTTGAGACTGCGGTTTGCTCTATAATACTCACGCCTGAGTGTATCATCCCTCTTACTCGTGCCGTGAGTATTGTTGTACGTCTTTGCGATTGTTGACCAATCTTTGGTGTTATTTAAAAATCGAATAAGTTCAATATCAGACTTCAGCCTACGTTGCTTATGCATAAGCTTTTGATATTTCCAGCCGGTTCCGACTCTCCCGCCGTATTTTTTCTTTGCATTCGAGCCACCACTAGACGGGTTGTAACGCTTAGAAAGCTTCGTTAACTTAACTAAGCTTTCTACGAGTTCATCAGAATCACCATAGCAATTACAATCATATTCTCCTAATACTTCTTTTTTCAATTCACCCCAAAATGCATCATTCACCGGCCCCTCTTTTTTTTCAAGCTGTTTCCTAAGTTCCTTTTCGTCCACAGTTCAATCCTCCGCAGGTGACAGTTTTCGGAAACCATTTTCCAATTTTGTCACTCGTATAATAGCAAAAATAAATAATTTACGGGAGTATAGCAATGAATCAAAACGAAAATGAATGCCAAATGTTGAGGGTTGAGGAAGTAGCCCGGATAATCGGGCGAGGAAAAACGAGCACCTATGCCGCTATCAATAGAGGCGAAATTCCCAGCGTCAAAATCGGCGGAATGAGGATGGTTCCGAAACCGGCGCTTGAGAGAATGCTGTCAGACGCGAGCGGAATAAATATGGAGGTGAAATAATGCAGACGAATTTTAATCCATCCAGCGGTTCGAGGTTCCTAGGCCGTGGAGCCGCTGGACAAGACACACAACCGTTTATGGAAGCGGTACGTGCAAGAGCAGGATACCGCAAACCAACCGATAAATCAACGGGAATAGTTATTTATGCTGACGATGGACGCAGGAAGGTAAAAGTCGGCATATTAATGCCCGACAGGGTGTTAGTCAAAACCGTAAAACACGAGCATATACTCCGAAACCCGCCGAGTATTGCACTCCAAACATCGGTATTATATCAGCTCAATGGCCTGAACTGCCATACAATCCGGGCTGAATTGCCCGACAACGTGGTTTTAACCGCACCGCTGGAGAGGTTTTTCAAACGCGGGAAACCCATTGACCGAGGGTATGGCCGTCAAACGGCTCTCCTTATGGCGGATTGGGATAATGCCGATACTACGCAGAGGAGTTTGTTTTAATGAAAATGACGACGGGAACTATAGACAACATTCTCACCCGTCTTCAGGGAGTCAGGGAGTCTGCCAATGGCTGGCAGGCTCTTTGCCCTGCACATGAAGACAAACAAGCCTCTTTGAGCATCACAGCGGGCAAGGACGGGAAGATACTCCTGCATTGTCACGCAGGATGCTCCATTGAAGCTGTCACAGAAGCGATTGGCATAAAGGCAAGCGACCTGTTCCCGAAAGCTGTTCACCGAATACAGAGCGCAGAGCCGCGTCGGATAGAAGCAGCCTATAATTATGTTGACGAATCCGGCAAACTGCTTTACCAGGTCGTGAGATATAAACCGAAGGGTTTCCGGCAGCGAAAGCCGAACGGCAAAGGCGGCTGGGATTGGAATGTGAAGGATACGTCCAAAGTGCTCTATCGGCTACCAAAGGTCAAAGATGCAGTATCACGAAGACTGAATATCTTTATAGTCGAAGGTGAAAAAGACGTTGAGACATTGGAATCTCTTGGATTAACAGCGACCTGTAATGTCGGCGGCGCGGGTAAGTGGCAGGATACCTATTCCTCTGTTTTGTCAGGCGCAGATGTAGTCATACTGCCGGATAACGACGCAGCAGGCAAGAAACACGCGGAACAGGTAGCAGAATCACTTCACGGACATGCCGCAAGTATCAAGATTATCGAGCTTCCTGATTTGTCGCCGAAGGGTGATATATCGGACTGGATTGCAGCAGGACATACAGCAGAAGAGCTCACGGCGCTGGTATCAAAAACTCAGGAGTGGAAGCCGAAAGAAGACTCGACTGCTGATACCGGAACGGATTTTCCGCTTACAGATTTAGGGAATTCCGAAAGGCTTATTGCTGCTTATGGTTCTGACCTTAGATACGATGTAAATTCCGGTAAGTGGCTTGTGTGGAACGGTAGAGTATGGGAACCGGATAACACAGGACAGGTTAACAGAATGGCACGACAGGTTATCCGGTCAATGTATGCCCTTCTTCAGGATTGCAGTACACAGGCTGAACGAGATGCACTTTACTCCCATATTAGAAAGTCCGAATCAGCTCCAAGATTGGCTGCAATGGTAGAACTGGCAAAGTATTGTCCTAACATACCTGTGCAGTCAAGTGACTTGGATGACGATAAATGGTCTCTCAACTGTCTGAACGGCACGATGGACCTGAGAACCGGCAAGATTGCCCCGCACCGAAGAGAAAATCTAATAACAAAACTTGTTCCGGTCGAATATGACGAATCGGCAGCATGCCCTACTTGGGAAAGATTCCTGTCAGAAATATTCGACAATGACAGTGAGCTTATTACCTTCGTGCAAAAAGCAGCAGGTTACGGATTGACCGGAGACACGTCAGAACAATGCTTCTTTATGCTGCACGGCAACGGTTCTAATGGCAAAAGCACATTCCTTACCGTTATCAGGGAAATACTTGCGGATTATCACCGTAAGACTGGAACCGACACCTTGCTTGATAAGGAAGCAGGCGGACCTACTAACGACATTGCAAGACTACGTGGAGCGCGTTTTGTATCAGCAATAGAGGCAAAACCGGGCAAGAAGCTTGCTGAAGCTCTTGTGAAGGAACTGACGGGCAATGATGTAATAAGCGCCCGTTTTCTTCATCACGAATTCTTCGAGTTTGTTCCAGAGTTCAAGTTATGGCTTGCATGCAATCACCTGCCGCATATAGACGGACAGGATAATGCTATATGGCGGCGCATACGACTGATACCGTTCAAGGTGCAGTTTCAAGATACCGGCACTTCTGCTGGACCTTACAAAGATATGATGCTGCCGGACAAGCTCCGAATGGAGTATTCCGGCATATTAGCATGGATGGTTCAAGGTTGTTTACTCTGGCAATCAGAACGGCTTGGAGCGCCATCAGCAGTGAAAGAAGCTACCAACAAATATCAAAGTGATATGGATGTGCTGTCTGACTTCTTCGACGAATGTTGCGTAATAGGTACGCAGTATAAATCTAAGTCGAGCGAACTCTATAACATCTATGCGGAATGGTCAAGAGCACGCGGAGAAAAATATCCTTTATCTAATCGCACTTTCAGTCAGAGGCTTGAGGAACGCAATCAGTTCCAAAAGTATGATTCGGCAGGCTGTAAATGGTGGCGAGGTATCGGAATTGTAGAGTATGTAGATGATGTAGACCCAAATCTCCTATTTTCTCCTATAGACAATGAAATAGATGAAAATACCCAAAATGACTCTACAAGCTCTACACCCTCTACAATTGAAGAAGAACAAGAATACGAACCCGGATGTGAAGGGTAAGCGGCAGGCTAATGTTCTGAACATGATGCCAGAAACAGGGCTATCTTTGGCGGGTAGCCCTATTTCCCCCACATAGAACCTAGTAAAGCCTAGTAATCACGCGCGTAAAGGAAAATCGCCGATGCCGTAAACAGGATGAAAACTGGAATCCTGTCATTTACTTGCGTATAGGTTGTTAAGAAATGTTAAGCTCTCGCGCGCATGTAGAAGAAACACATTAGGAAACCTCACATTTTAGCCTGCACTAAATACCCCTGGGGGTATCTGCAAGCGCAAAATGGCACAAAGGGCACACCTATAAAAAGGAGGAAAGTGGAACAAAGTGTACACTATAAAAAAAGGAGAATTTACATCCGATAAAAGGGCTAGTAAAGGGGCTTGTGTTCCACAAGATAACGTTCTGCTGTTCGATTCCGACAAGAGAGGAAGGGGAAAGGGACGCCCGGATAGGCTAAACGCGTCAGAATCGAACGCTAGCGCCAAAAGAATTGATTTTAAGCAGGGTGACATTCAGCCGTTAAACGGAGGATAAACGGCTTCAGCAATCGTAAACAAGGCTATTTTGGGGAACCCCCCATGGATGCGAGGCAATATCATCTTATTCAGGAGCCGATTCATCTTGTTTCGACTCCTGAAGTTCTGCATAGGGAAATTCATCGGGATATTGTTCTATGTGTTCCCTCAATTCCTTGAGCACTCTCGAAACCGCTTCCGGTGACAGCCTTTGATACTTCGGAGTATATTCGGGAGTAGAGTTCTCATCTGACTGCATTTTGTTATCCCCTACCATAATTTATGGATGCTAAAGCTGTGCTGCCTTATGAATTATGTCTAATACATCGGAAGGACTATACGATACATCCCATGTCCATTTTCCGAAGCAGCCGTTCTGATTTACTGCATTTATCCATTCCTGCAGATAATCACGTTTCACTTTGTCCTGTTTGGTATCCTGTCCTTTCACTTCCAATACAAGGTTAGTACCGGTCGTCAACTTTATAATAAAGTCCGGGCGATACTTGCGTACCACTCCACCATAGGTATAGTAGATTTCAAAACCCAAGTGGTCATTTCTGACCCAGGAATCCACCAAGTCGCTGTAGTCAAGCTGGAACGCTTCGCTTGCTTCCCATGTGCTATCAAACACGCTTCTATTTATATGAGATTTCAGGGTATATTGATTCGGCTTGCCTGTATACCAGGTCCTCATGTCCCTGGTTGAACGCATAGGGTTATCCTGGTCGAAGATTGCAGCAATGCCTTCCGAATTTTGCAGGCGTATGAACCTGAAAATATGCCGGACAATGCTTACCATGTTCAAAGTCAACAATATGCGCTTCTTCAGCTCATTATGATAGAAAAGTTCCGGCTGAATCCTGATTTTGTCCGAGAGAATGAATTTCTCAACAAGCCGTATGACTTGAGCAAGTAAGTATGCCTTGCTGCCTTTCCAATTAGGCTGAATATCATCATAAACCATAGCCGCTGCTTCAAAGATAACCTTCTGCATTCTGAACTTCCTGCCGAGGTCTTCCAACTCTATCGACGATAGCTTGGTTATATCGGGTTTACCTTCCAGAATCGGAGCCATTTCCGCTATGGTGGTTGTATCGTATGCATCAATAAAAAGCGGCTCCACATCTTCCAAATCAAGGGTCAAGATAGGCTTGTAAGTATGGTCAATACGTATAATATTCGGGAATGTAATTTCGCGCCTGCTTTTGGTTGGGTCTGGCTCAATTGCAGTTTTCGGTGATGGCGGATTTGGTGGAGTCGTCTCATCGCCTTCATGTGGCAGAAATGAAAACGGAACACCAAAGATATTTACATACTCTGCTTCAAAAAACCCGGTTTCAGGATTCGTTTCGTATGATGTCCTCCTTAGACCGCGTCCTACAACCTGTTCGCATAGTAGCTGGCTAGAAAACGCACGCAAGCCCATTATATGCGTGACTGTCTTAGCATCCCAACCTTCCGACAACATCCCAACAGATATGACCTTTTGCACCTGTTCGCCAGGCTTGCCGATTTGTCCAACAGTGTCAACGCATGTCCTTAATTGTTCAGCAAGCTCCTTTTTCGAGAGCTTTCTGGTCGGTTCCAATTTCTCTTCTTCATCATCTGTTTCGATGATAACCTCATCTGCAGATACCGGTTCATCTTGAGATTCGGCCATATCCAGCACTTTTGAATCTATATGCAAAGTCTTATCAGGAACGCAAAGCTCCTCAATCAATATTGCTTTGTGGTCAAATGAATACTTTACTCTTGCTGCTGTGTTGGTTGTGTTGGCAACCGTTATCATAACCGGAGGAGTCCGCATACCGGCTTCTTTCCAGACATTAGCAGTCTCCAGCCAATCCTTTCCAAGCAGGTAATAAGCATTACTTACAAGTGAGGGAAGCGGCTCGTGTTCTTCAGCTTTTCGATTCAAATCATCTTTTACTTCTGGGTCCATATAAATATGGTAGAGTCTTGATTTGTATTCGCGAGTATATTTTCCGTCGTCCCTTACCACTACACGCGGGGTCTTTACCAAACCCGATTCAATGGCGTCATTAAGGCCGAAATCACTTATAATCCACCCGAAAAGAGCTTCTTCATTGCTTTTCTTGCCGGACGGAGCAAACGGCGTAGCGGAGAAATCAAAGCAGGTAAGGATACCTCTTGACTGATGGATTCTGTCCAGTCCGCCAATCCACTTGGTCGCTTCATTGATTTGCTCTTTCTTTACCCCTCTAACCTTTGATTCCGCAGGTATGCGCCATGCGTGATGCGCTTCATCGTTTATAACAACTATATTTCTATAATTGCTGAGTTCCCCCAGGACATCTCTAACGTATGCTTCATTGCTCTTTACACCGCGTTTATCGGCTGATTTCCTCTTTGCGAGCTGTTCTTCCGTTTCCCAGTCCAGCTTATGCCAGTTATGAATAAGAACCTTCCCCTGCCGGAGTTTGTCCATCATCCCTTGAGGGATTATGCCGAATTCATCGTAGAAATTGCTTTTGCCGGATGGAATCAGGACCTGCAATCTGCTCTTTACCGTAAGTCCCGGCGCAACAATGAAAACATACTTCGAAAACCGCGTATCTTGCGGGTAAGCAACCTTGTTCAGAACCTGCCATGCAATCAGCATTGCCATTACAACAGTTTTTCCTGTGCCTGTTGCCAGCTTGCTGCAAAGTCTGTTGAACTCTCCTCCGTCTGATGGAATCTCAATGCCTACCGTCTCTGAATCAGGCGCTTCAACAAGCCATATAAGCGTTTCTATTGCTTCCAACTGGCAAAAGAAGAGCCGCCGGTCCGAATCTCTGTTTTTACGGTCATTCCAGTGTTCCAACAGACGCTTGGTAATGCCGGTAACACCGGGATAGCCGGATTCCCTCCATGCCTTGACGCGCGGGCGAATCTGATTTACCAAAGGCAACGGCACGAAGATTCCTGGGTCATCAAAGGACCGTGAACCCGGCTTTGCTGTGACGTATCCCGCCGGTCGTCTGCCCGGCTCCTGTGTAAACGTCTTGTTGGCAAGCTCGTACTTCCAGTAGCTTTTCGGCTCTTCATAAGGTGAGTTTATGATGAGCTTGTCTATTGACGCTTTTCCCATCATTCCACCTCGATTATTTTCAGACTCTCAATGCCGCGGTCATCAACTATCTTTACGGCCACTCTCTTGTATTCACCAGCTTCAAACGGCAGGGAGACAGTTCCTCTGTAAGCCTCGATAAGCTCATGGTCAATCTCACCGTTCAGATTCTTTGCGAGCTTTAACCAACCATTTGAAGTATCGGACATAGGGAAGAACACCTGCCTGGGGTAAAGGCTCCTGCCGTCATAATCCGTATCGAGCATCCAGACGGCTATCTTCTCAGTACCGCCGGATTCTACTGCGCCGGTCTTCGTATTGTAATAATCGAATCCCGCGACCTCGACCACATACTTCCCGGCATTCTCTCCGTCCTTCAACTGGAACAAATTCACATCCGGCTGTCCGATAAGCCAGAAGCTCTCATTGTTGGAGCGCTTCTTCTTCAGGTCATCTGTCAGCAGGTCTGTGTTCATCTGGACCTTCAGCACTGTGATACCCGGCCAGTTGATGCCGTCTATGTCTTTCGATGCTTCCGGGTCGAATTGGAAGGATGCAAAGACAACCATTTTGGGTTTGGGAACAAGGCTTCGTGCTTCTTCCAGCGCCAGCTCTACCTGCCTTTGTTCCAATGGCGCAAATTCACTTCCAAACGAGACAACCACTCTCTGAGGATTGGCTTCCTTTGTCTCTCCGTCGGCGTGGAGCCACCTGGTCCCGGCTAACGGCTCAAGACGCGTGAACTCGATTCTTTGCCCGTTCTTACCGCGTATGCCTGTCTTCTGCAGCTCTTCTCTCCACTCGGTTTTACGCAGAGTCTCACCCGACCTTGCCACGCTTTCATCGGCTTCCATCGGTTCAGGCTCAATTTCATCGAGCGGCAGAGCAACTGGAGCAGGTACGGACTCCACAGTGAACGGTCCGGTTATGCGCAGCTTGGATTTATCTACATAAGGCTGGTCATAAAGCGTTTCCTGGTCTGCGTTCCGCTGGATGCTCTCGTCCATCTTTTTCTGCATCTCACGCTTGAGCCTGCGGAACCTCTTGAACGGTTCTTTTGCCTTTTCGTCCCAACCTTCAGGAAGCTCGAACGGGACTTCCCATTCTTCAAGCGAAAGTCCGACTGCTTTATTCAAATCCTCAAGCGCCGATTCTATTCCCGGATGCAGCCGTCCGTAGATACGGTCGATTTCCTCGTTGTTTGTGATGGATTCTAGAGTGATATGAGGCACCGTCTTATACTTGAACCCGCTGCCGATGCCTTCTTCCGGGTGAGCAAGCCGATAATAGTCGAAAGCCGAAGTCATCAACCGCTGTTTTGCAAGTGTTACTGCAACACGGGATGTATCACAGGTTATCCATCTGCGCCCCAATTGTTCTGCAACAAAAGCTGTCGTACCTGAACCGCAGGTTGGGTCTAAAACGAGGTCGCCGGGGTCGGTGGTCATATGAATACACCGAGCAATAACATCATCATTTGTTTGGACTACATAACATTTGTCCTGTGGTCCTACGGTATCAGTCCAAGGTGAGGTAAGCGGTGTAACTTGGTAATCCTTGAAGAAGAGAACATAGTTAAGAAGTTCTCCTTTTGGTTGAATGCGATTTGCTGATTCCAAAGTTTCGAGGTCCGTACCCCATCCTCCACGTGGAGGAAAGAAATCCTTGCCATGAAAAGGATAATGTTTTTTGCCACTTTGATTTGTTCCAGATGGTTCGAGTGATTTTAAACGGTATATATGACAACCATCTGGCAACGGTTCTTGACCATTCAACTGCTGCTTGCTCATCTTGTGGCGAGTGCCATCAGGCATCTCATACCAACACCAGTCATTGTCAGGTGTTATATTTTGGCTTCTAAATAGTTTCCTGTACTTTATAATTAGTTGTTCCTGTGAATCCCACTTACTCCGAGCATACCAAATCAAGAAATCATACATTTGCTGAATAAGCTTAGTTTTGAAAGGCATCGTCTTCTTACGAAATGGAATAACAGCGATAAAGTTAGAAGCACCAAATACATCATCTAATAGATTTCGAACAAGGTGTAGATTCTCATCCGAAATCTGCACAAACACGCTTCCGCTCTCGGTCAATAGTTCTCTGGCAAGCAGAAGCCTGTCACGCAAATAGGCAAGATACGAATGTACGCCGAGTTCCCAAGTATCCCGAAAAGCCTTTATCATCTCCGGTTCCTGGGTAAGGTCTTCGTCTTTGCCGTCCTTTACATCCCGCTTGTTTACAAACGGCTGGAAATTGCTGCCGTACTTGATGCCGTAAGGCGGGTCGATGTAAATCATCTGCACCTGCCCGCCGAGTCCTTCCTTCTCCAGAAGCGAGTTCATAACAACCAGGCTGTCACCTGCAATAAGCCGGTTCGACCAGTTGTGTTTATGCTTGTAGAACTCGATAGCTTCGTGTATCGGAGGGTTTTCTTCGGCACACTCGAACAATGACGGCTGAAGGTCCGGCTCCCGTTTTTTTCGCACAGCTTCGATAATGGTTCTTGGGTCGATTCGCTCGTGAACATGGAGGGATACTGTCGGGACATCGAAGGACGTACGCTCTGCCTTACCCGACCAGTTAAGATAAGGCTCCTGCCGTTTCTTCAGCTCAAGAAGCGCCTTTCGAGCAACCTGCAAAGCTTCAACTGCTTCCGAAGGGTCTTTGGTATCGGCTGAAAGTCCATCGTCGATGATTTGCTCAACCTCGCTCCGCTTGCAATCAAACTGCAAAGCCGGGTCGATGTGCGGGTCATAAGCATAAGCTTTCTTCCCGGCGTCTTTATCCGTTTCCGGGTCAACAAGGCCGACAGGCGGATTGTTTACCCTCTGTTTGCCTTTGTGGTCGTACTGCTCGATGGACTTCTTCTCTTTTGCCATTATTGAACCTCACAGGGGAATACAAAATCGTTGAGGAGCCAAAACTACACGGTCCCAGCAACAATGTATTCGGCTGCTGTGATGTATATTCCTGCTTTGTGATGGCTGCAAATAGTAATGTGCTAAAATGTGATTGGCTGGTCGTCATACATCAACAACTGCATTGCAGTTGAAACCACTGTAGATAGCCTACAGAAGGAGGGGCTTCTTCCGTTCATACGAGGATGATGCGAAAGCATGGCTGTAGAGCACTACCCGAAAGGGGGAATGCTCTATGAGCAAGCTGACGGAGGTTATTCTTGCTGTGGGCATTGTGATTCAGTCAACAACCTTATTGTTGCTGACCATCGCCTGCATTAGGATGCTGAAGCGTCTGACTAGATAACTATCTTTTGGCGACTGGCCATAAACCGATGATTTTGAAATCAGCCTTATTATAAGCCATATTAAATAAGGATGCCTATTTACCAGCCAGCTCCCGATGAGTCAGGCGATGTGACTGAGTATTTATTACCATAACCAATATCAGCTAATATAGTAGTAGATTTTGTTGAGCCTTGTTGAGGCTCTAAACCATACTCTATTACACCATAGCGGCTATACATATTATCAAAATTGCTTTTAAGCGTCCCTTCACTATCGTTTTCCAAATCATTCTTGTAACTAGCTATGGATTGAGCAAACTCATCAAGTAATTTCAGGATATTCACCATGTATATATTGTTATTTTGTGCATCAACCAATTGGCCATTCCTGGATAATCTGAAGCGATAAATATTGTTATCCTTATCCTCAGAATACCATCCAAATGAGTGCACTAACGAATTCCTAAGCTGGTAAAGAGTTTCTATATGTCCATTGGTACCGGGCATATAATTATCCATATATTCCTTGAATCGAATCCCGCTATTATCATTTCGGGTCTGTGCATCAGAGCCTTTTAGAAATTTGGCTAACAAATCTATCCCCGCGAATACACACATCGCGCCTGCCCATAAAGGTTGAAACGGCATATCTAAATCCCCATCATTTGAATCGATTTTTTTGCCGAAACAAGTGTATATATTACAAAGAAGAAACTTAAGGACACTACATTCCTTTGATGTATCGAGTGGTACAGTAGGGTCTTCAAAGAATAATTTTATTTCACTGTTTATATCACCAGCCATTTCGAACCTTTCTAGCATCAGCTATACAGTTAGTAATATATCAACTAAAAACAGGCGAATTATACCATTAAAAATGGATTAAATGTAATATACAGGCTCAGCATTCTAGCACTAAAACATCTTATATAGCCAGATATTTTGAGCTGCTCTCATTCGGTCTTGCGTGTGTATATTTCCCGGTCGTAGCTACGCTGGCGTGTCCGAGAGTAGCTTGAACCAAGTGAATCGGGCATCCTCTATCAAGAGCATGTGAAGCGTGCGCGTGCCGGAACCAATGCGGAGAGACATTGCTTTCTATACCTGCCCGACGTGCTGCTGCACGTACAATTCGGTGAACCTGAGAAGTATCGAGGTGTCCCCTCCCCTTGCGAGAGACGAATATTGGCGATTCCGGGTCCGTATCTATCCTAATTGACTGCAGCGTCTTCCAGGTCGGTTCTGAGAGCAGTACAGCACGCGTCTTGCCGCCCTTACCGTAAAGTGTAACCTGTCCCCCGTCTTTCCTCTCCTGTGTGTCTTTCCAGGTCAACGCACAAAGCTCGGAAACCCGTCCGCCGCTGGCATAAAGCAAAGTCAGTAGAACTCGATTGCGGGTATTCGGTTCCAGAGCTATGATTCTTTGAATATCAGACTCGGACAAGATACGTTCAGCAAGCCTGTTCTTTACTGACGGAGCTTTGACCGGCGCTCCGACATTAAACGGTGTATAACCTATTCTGTAAGCAAACGACAGGAAGGATTTTACTGCCGACATCTTCCGGTTCCTTGTAGTATCCGCAAGGCCGATTAGTGAATCAGAGTATGATTGAACCATCCCCAGTGTTACTTCGTGGATGCCAATCCCCACAAAGCCCAAGAACCCGGCAACATCATTCCCATAGGCTTTCTGAGTATGCGGGCTTCTTCCGTGGAGCCACAACACAATAACTTGTGAATCATTTTCCGCCTGCTTTGGGATTCCCTGCAATTCCGAAACTGCCAGTGACTTTTGCATTGTCTCTCCTCTGAATGCAATATAACGTTACTTATCTTGCATTCAGATTATCCCATAATATGCTGGCTGTCAACCATAATTTTCTTGATTTTATTGGATTGTATTGCTAGACTTGATACAACTTACGTGTCTAAAAGACCGCAAGAATAACTCCAAGTGTCCATGTGGCAAGCAGCTAGAGAGATTGCTTCGCATTAGTCGAGGGAGATTGCCAAGTAGCAAAAAAGGCCAAGATTTAAGCTCATTCAAGCTGAAATCCCGACCTCTACTGTTCGAATGGTGAGCCGTATTGGATTCGAACCAATGACCCTCTCCTTAAAAGGGAGATGCTCTGCCGACTGAGCTAACGGCCCTTGAACCGCATTATTATACCAAAGTTTGCAGCCTTTGTATAGTGTCCGAAGCCAATAAATCTCGAACAAGCTTAAAGATAACTAACAACCCGCAAACTTCTGCGTGTCAACTGCACACTTTCATACCTTCTTCGAGCACTGTAATGTAGTTCTGCACCGGCATGTAGTTGGTCAGCGAATTGCCTGTGCCAAGAGCCCAGTAACCGTCGGAGAAGCAAGCCTCAATCTGCTTTCTTGTGTAGGCACGGATCTCATCTTCTGTACCACGACAGATGAAATCAACGTCCAGCCCGCCTATAGGCGTCACCCGCTTGCCGTATTTCTTTTTGAACTCGGCTACAGGCATAATAGCGTCTTCGAAAGAGTGCTTGGCGTCGATCTTGCAGTCGTCGATAAGGTCATCGTAGACTTCCGCAAGGTTCCCGCAGGAGTGAAGCAGAAACGGCTTGTCCTGCTCGTGCGCAATCTGCACCATATCTTTGTAAATCGGGAAAACATACTTGCGAAGATCGTCCGGGCGGAGGAACGTCGCTGTCTTGAAGCCAAGGTCATCACCCTGTCTGAGCGCGCCGAGCGCATCCATCTGTATAAGCTGCCTGTCGGCGCTTCTATGCAGATTGCCGATCTTTTCGAACATCAATCTCACTAGTTCCGGGTCGTCGAGAAGTGCATAAGAAAGCCCCATTACGCCCATCATCTGCGAGACCCATTCATAGGGTCCCATGCCGACGCCGCCAACTATCTTTACACCTTCCGGGAGAAGTTTTGCAACGGTTTCGAAGTGGCAGAAATCTATAGGAACAGATTCATCCGGCCAGGGATATTTCTCGAAATCCTCCATATTGCGGATAATGGCAGCCGCCTCGCTTCCCTCAGTAAGCTGGTTATGCCTTTCGCCGAGCTTGCAGTTAAGCGGAATCTCCATCGGTATGCAGTCGAAGCCCATTCCGAGCCAGAAGTCCACATAAATCTCCCAATAGCCGGGATCATAAAAGCCCAATTTTTCGAAGTCCGTCCCGGTGCGGGTTGCGATGAATTTGGGGCTCGCTAGGAGTTCGAAAAACGGCAGATGGGATGGCTTTCCTTCTCTCAACATTACTTTTCTAAACTGTTCGAAATCAGGCTCTCTTCTAGATAACATGCCAGGGCTCCTTATAGACAGTATTAAACAGTGCAATTCTAGCATACGAAGGACGAAAGCAAAAGAGTGTTTTGGTTTTGGTAGCATCAACGCTGATCAAAGTAGTATTATGGACGCATGAGGAGGAGACACAATTGAAGATGTTCGCTTTTTGGCTGATTATAGTCTTGTTGCTTCTTATAAGTCAGGCATTGCTGGCCGCGGAACAACCAACTGTGAGCTACACTGCGCTTTCAGATGCCGCACGTAAGTCCGGCCAGCTCGATATTTATAAAAACGCAAAACTTAAGAATGGCCATGTTGAGCTTGGAGATTATAAACTGACACTCACGATGCCGGAAAAAGCACGCGCGTATGATGTCATACCGATCAAATATACTCTGACTCAGCCTGCCGGAACGAGATGGGCAGCGGTTGAAGCAACTGCTTTTGAGGACCCAAAAAGATCGGGTAATAAGGCTCTTTATGACCTCGCAGTCCCAGGAATTATGGGCATAAAGATCGAATATCTTGGCAGTATCTCAGCTGATTACGAGCAGGACAAGTACATACCGCTCACACCGGATGCCAAAAGTCCGATCAGCCCGTTTCCCCCTTACAAACGCGACGCGATGGTGTGTTCCTCTGATATAAGGGAGTCAGAAATCGCCTGGTTCAAGTTCCGCATCACGAATACAGGGGACACTATACTCGACCCGGAAGGTTTTGGTGCAAGTTACGCATCGCCGGTCTTGAAAGGGCTGGACAAAGACGGAAAAGTGCAGTGGACAGCACACACCGTCAATTTCTTTGAGCGGCAGATCAACTATATCTACCCCGGCGAGTCTGTGGAGCAATGGGTCAACTTTTTTGTGCCTGAGTTCGGCAGCCATAACCGCGGACTGATGGAAGGGTCTTACTTGATCGACTTCCAGATGCTTTACAGATACCACCACACGTATGAATGGGGCACAAATATCTGGGGCGGCCGAGAGTTCGCACTTTTGCAAGTCCCGATCAAGGTTACACAATCCGGCGGCAGCGCCCCTGTCGATTCAACGTTCACTATGACCGATAAAATTGAGAAAATGCCGGGTTACTTGAATACATTCGAGGAGTTCATGACCTCGTTTGACGTACACAAAGGGGCCGAAAAGAATACCGAGCAGAAAAAAACACTCTATCTTCAGGTTGCGCCGTGGACGAAGAATGTCGTTGTAAAGCTGATATTGACCGACCCCAAAGAGATCGCAGTCGCGAAGATCCCGATCAAGATCACAGATGAGACACTCCGCATTAAATATAACCCGAAGAACGTGATGGTGCTGAATAAAAACGGCAGAGAAGAGCCTGTAATCATAGCTCAGGCTATGCCCGCCATGCGCTCAGGGTTTCAACTTGGGCCGTTCCCTGAGAAGCATATGGCTGATGAGATCAAAGAGATGAAAGACCTCGGTGTGAACGTCCTATCGAACACTTCGGGCAGTTGGTGGATCAGGGAACTGACAGGACACAAGAACATAGACCTTCACAGCGCATGCTACAAATACTGGTATGACGAGCTTGTGCGCCGGTTCCAGATGAAAGTGTTGGGTTGGAGTTTATACCCGCCATCCAGTGCAAACTGGTACAACAATGTCGAACCGCTCCTCGGCAGAAAAATCGATTATTCTACCACCAGCAAAGGTTATTCTCACAGCGAGCACGTTTCAGTCGATCTGGGTGATCCGTCAGTGCCTGAGGTTATCGCAGCCTGGGCGATATACAACCACAAGCGTTGGGGAGATTATTGGTTTACGGCCAAAGACGGCCGCGTGCCGGTAGAGATAGAAGATACCTGGGGGTGGCTGAGAGATGACACCAATCTCCGCTATCCGCTCGGGCCTCTGGCTCTTGGCAAGTTCAGGGACTGGATCAAAGCAAAGTATGGTTCCATTACGGCTGTAAACAAGGCTTGGGGCTCGAATTATGCGAGTTTCGATGAGATAGACCCCCAAGAAGACCAGGGCGTCGAAGGAGACGGCTTATCCCACGAGCCGGTATACAATAAGCCAGACCGTGTATTTCATGAGTGGGATGCTGCCATTGCCGATTGGGACACCTTCCGCACAGAACTCAGGGCGGACATCTACCAAAAGGCTGTTGAACTGATACGAAAAGCAATCCCCAACGCTGATATTGCCCTAAGGACCGAAGGGGCTAATCTGGCAGTAGCGGGCGACCCGAAATCGAACGATATGCACTGGCGCCACGTTTATTACGCTCAACATCGGAATGCTCTGGAAAACGACGTTCTGAAGAAGACAGATGTGATCAAATACCACAGCGATTACACCACGATGCCCTACACGGATGCCGAGTGGCGCGAATCTATGCGTAAAATGGTTTCTGAAGGCATAATCCCGATTTACCTGCCGCAGTTCGACCATATGCGCGATATTCTGCTTAACCCTTATTACGGCCGAGAGTATGAGAGGAATTATAACCTGGATAAACCCAGCAAAGGAATGATGATACACTGCCTGATGGCGGCTTATCCCTGGTGGAAGGCTACTTACGAAGAAGGCGGAGCGCCGGGAATTATCTGGTCGGATTATCTCTGCGACGGCTTCGCGACCGAGACTCAGAAGCGTGAACTGAGACTGCTGCGGGACAACTTCGACAAGATGGAGCAAGACCAGCAGAAGTAAATCCCGTTTTGCACTGCGGGAACGGCAGGTTGTGGCAAATCGCTACATTTACACAAGCTTAGTTCCCGCAGTATATCTTCAACCCGGTTTACTGGTTGTCAAAGCTGTCCCAGTGGACGCTTTCAGAAGGATATTCCAAATCTTTTACAGGTTTTTCCTCAGCGGGATAGCCTACAGGAGTCAGCGCGAGTATCCGCATATTATCCGGTACGTTCAATATATCTCGAACAGTATGCTCCGAGTCTACTCCATCATAGATCGCGTCGTGGACGCCTATCCAGCACGTACCAAGCCCTTTTGCGCGTGCAGCAATCATAAGGTTTTCCATAAAGGCTGCCCCATCATCAACCCAGAAGTTTCCAGCTGCATCTTTGTCCACACACACCGCTATTATGGCCGGAGCTTGCGCCAGAAACCTGCTCCATGTGTTGCTCTCAGAAAGCTGCTCGCGCTTTTCGGAATCCGTCACAACGATTGCATGTACAGCCTGCCTGCCATGCGCTTTCGGCGCGCAAAACCCTGCCGCTACTATGTCTCTCAAGTCCGATTCACTCACCGGATCGGACTTATATGCCCGGATGCTTCTTCGCTGACGAATAGTCTCAATAGTCTCGACCATGCAATTTCACCTTCTTTCGAATATTTCAGCACTCCAATAGACCTTATCGCACGATATATTGAATCTGAAACACTGCATATGTGACCGGATTTGCCGCCGGATATGTTTTCAGATAACATGTAGCTAGACATGTCGAGAATACTGATTGATAAAGCAAAAAAACTGCTTGAGCGGGAGACCGGAACCATATACTCACCGCTTGAGGGTAAACTGAAGTTCGCGCTTGCGTTTCCGGGGGCTTACAGGCTCGGAATGTCCGCGCTTGGGTTCCAGATCATCTATAGAATACTGAACTCCCTGCCCGGCGCCGCCTGTGAGCGCGTGTTTCTGCCAGAGCCTGCCGATGAGCGCGAGTTCATGCGCTCGCGCACACGGCTTTTCAGCCTAGAGTCTCAAACACCCCTTGCAGATTTCGATGTGCTGGCCTTTTCTATCTCCTATGAACTCGATTATGTGAACGTCGTCAAGATAATCGAGCTTGCAGGACTGCCGGTTTTTGCGTCAGACAGGGACGAAAGCCACCCGCTGATCATCGCCGGCGGCCCATGTGCAACTTTTAACCCGGAACCGCTCGCGGAGATCATAGACGCCTTCGTGATAGGTGACGGCGAAGAAGTCATAGGCGATATTGTCCGGGCGCTGGAGGATTCAGGCGGACTCGACAGGGCTGATCTGCTCGCCAAACTCGCTCAAATACCCAGTGTCTATGTTCCGCGGTTCTACACACCGAGTTACAGCCCTGACGGCACAATAGCTGGAATGGAGGTCCACTCCCATGCTCCATCGAGAGTTACCAAGCGGGTTGTCCACGATCTGGAGCGTTACCCAAACCAGGCAATCGTTCTTACGCCTGACGCTGAGTTCTCGGATATGCTGCTTGCCGAGGTGATGCGCGGGTGTAAACGCCACTGCAGGTTCTGTGTTGCAGGTCACATCGTGCTTCCGCCGAGGCCAAGGCAGATCGGCGAGCTTCCTGAAGGCTCAAGGGTCGGCCTTGTAGGGTCTTCTGTCTTCGACCATCCTGAAGCGCACGCTATTTGCGAGTCGCTGACGAGTGAAGGACAAGAGTTTTCCATCTCATCCACCAGGATCGAAAGCCTTTCTGACGATCTTGCGCGGATGATGTATGAAGGTGGGCAGCGCACTTTGACAATAGCCCCCGAAGCCGGAACCGAGCGGCTTAGATGGATTATCAACAAGCCGATAACCGATGATGAGATCATGGATGCCGCGCGGATGGCTTCCGAAGCTGGGTTCCCCAGGCTGAAGCTCTATTTTATGGTGGGACTTCCGGGAGAAACGCCTGAAGATGTCGATGCCATACCTGAACTCGCTAAGAGAATAGCCGAGAGCTACCCATCGTTCAGATTGCAGATTTCCGCAAGCTGCTACGTGCCGAAACCGTGGACACCGTTCCAGTGGTGCGGAATGGCTCCCGAAAAAGAGCTGTCTAGCAGCCTGAAGCGCATCAAAAACGCTCTAAAAAGCGAAAAACGGATAGAGCTATCGTCCGAGAGCCCCAGGTCAGCCTATGTTCAAGCATGGCTTGCCCGCGGCGACCGAAGGCTTGGCAAAATAATCGCAGCGGCAGCAGCAGGGTCCAATTACGCAAAAGCAGCATCCGAAGCAGGAATAGATACGGACTTTTACGCATCCCGCCCGCGCGGAGAGGACGAAATATTCCCATGGGACCACATAGACCTGCTTATAAAAAAAGACTATCTCAGAAAAGAGTTCACCCGCGCACTTGAGGGGCAGATTACAACCTGCTGCAACGTTGGAGCATGCACCCGCTGCGGAGTGTGCTAAAGGCTTCTATCACGAAAGCAAGGAAGCGGAGAAAGGTTAGTTCATTGGCTCTTGGAACAACTGATAATATAACGCCGTACCGCTATATTCCGGAACAAGAGACTTCCATTGAATGTGCATTCCCCTGTAAGGTTGAACCAGGCCAGTCTATCATCCTGGACTGGGGACGCAAACGGACAGGGTGGATAACTGTATCAGGCCGTGGATACTTTGAGATCACTTGCGCCAGTGATCTCCGAATATTTGATGTCTTTGCCCAGCCGTACTCATACTTCGATCCCGGTGTTTGTCCTGCAAATCCACATGAGGCGGTCGAACTCAGCCGGGAACCCGGTCTGATTCACCCCGGAATGATGGCTCTTCGTTTCCTTTCACTTAAAAACACCGGCAATATCCCTGCCATAATCACTTTTGTCTCCATGAAACCAAGTGAGTTCCCCGCGCAACCGTCTGGGAGCTTCGAATGCAGTGATGAAGGGATAAATACCGGTTGGCAGATGGGAATAGATACTGTTCACCTGTGCACTCAGCCGGGCGAAGAGAGTCAAACCCCTGTTTTCGGGCCTTTCGGTAATGGTTATGTCCAGTGGGACGGCTGCCGGAGGGACCGTGAGATATGGGGCGGAGACTTGAGGCCCGCTTCGCTTGCATGGTACTACAACTGGGAAGACCAGACACCTATTGCAAACAGTTTATACCTGATAATGAGCGCCCAGCACTGCGGCTGCAGCGAGCACGGACTCTTCCCCGGCAGTGCATCGAGCCACCAGATATTTTATGAATGGGCTTTCTGGGAAACGGTATGCCTTTGGGAATATATACTTCATACCGGCGATCAGACCCTCATGCGTTTTGCTGCCAAAGTCATGCCTATATTCCTGGACTGGTGCGAGCGTAAATTTCGCGAGAGTCCAAACGGTTGGATTCTTGCATCATCCTCATGGATGTATACCGTCCCTCTGAAAGACGAACCTCTTCCAGCACTCCAGGCTGCGGCGGCGATTGGTCTGGGGGCAATGGAAAAACTCTTTACAGTCTTGAATGATCCAGACTGTGCCGGAAGGTCAAGAACGCTTCATGACGACATCGTTTCCCGTTTTCATGGCTCCTTCTGGAGCGATGAATTGAAGAGTTACCTTTTCGTTCAGCCGAAAAAGGGAGATATTCCACGGTCTGACCTTGCCACCAACGCCTGGGCTATCCTTGGAGGGCTTACGCCTGCATCGAATGTAATGACGGTTTTGGACTCCATGAACAGGCTTCACAGGACGGATGCAGGAAGTATCAACATATCCCCCATCTTGGATGGCATTTTCTCCCACAACGGCAGCATCTGGCCATACGCCAACGCTTACGAAGTAGCTGCCCGTTTTCATGCAGGTGATGTGAATGGCGCTCTCGACCTGTTCAAGCGCTATACCGGCACTATAACAGAAATGGGACACAATACACTGTTTGAGATGTTCTACAAGGATGGCTCCCTCCCCATCCAGAAGCACATGGGAGACATCCTGAGTTTATGCCATGCCTGGGCTGCTCAAGGAAGTTGGGCTCTTCAACGCTATCTCCTCGGAGCAGCGCCTATCAAACCGGGGTGGACTGAGTTCTCATTCGATCCTAGACCGTCATACCTTGACTGGGTAAGGGGAAGCATCGTAACTCCGCAGGGCCCAATCGATATTGAGATTGAAAATGGCCGGGGTAAAGTAGCGTACCCCGGCTCATTATCTATCGTGGGTGCAGGTATCTACGGCAGCAGAATGGAATTCATCCGCAAGCAGCCGTATTAGTGCTGCAATGGACTGCTTGATATGGCTCTGGCGTCCGAGATTACCTTCATCACTTCGACTGCCTCTTCCAGTTTGATTGGGAACGGTTCGCCGTCTCGTATCGAGCGGTAGAGCGCATCCCAGATACTTGTTAAATCCACTTTTTTCGCAGGGTCGATGGAAATGGTCTTCTCTATCCAACTGAGAGTCTCAGGCGCACCGAAAGAGTTGGTTCCCGGTGTTCCAGGGTCTGCAACGCGCTCGGAAAGCTGTTGGTCCGGGTCAAGATAACGAAGTGTAATGTGCTGATCGTCACAAGACAGCGCGCCGCGCGTACCCCATATCAGGTAGACTGGTTCGCCAATTGATGCTCCACCGCTTATCTCAAGATCAACCATGCGCCTGTTTTCGCCGGTAAGGATTATCTTTAAGTGGTCTTCGGCATCTCCTGCGGCAGCCACGAGTTTGAGGTCACTCCACAGCGATTTCATCGGCGACTCGAGGAACCTCAGCGCATGGTCTACAATATGAGGCCCCCAATTCAGCAGTTGACCTCCGCCCAACTCTTTAATGGTCTGCCAGTCGTCACGGCGTTGGAAGGAGACCCTGCGCAGTTTTATCTCGAACACCTTGCCGAGAATACCGGATGCGATTATTTCCCTAATATGCTGAAACCCCGGCTCAAAGCGCCGGTTGTGGCGGATATACAGCTTGCCCTTTGAGGAGGCGGCAATATCAACCAGTGCCTGGGCATCCTTGTAGTTGGTGCACATCGGCTTTTCGAGAAAAACATCTTTTCCCGCTTCGAGCCCCATCTTCGCGTGCGTAAAATGATCACATGACCTGGTGGCAATGTCCACTAGCTCCACCTGCGGGTCATTTATTAGGTCTTCTATACGTGAGTAGGTGGAACAACCGAACCTTTCGGCCATTTTGCGGCAGCGTTCCTCTATCAGGTCGCAGGCCGCTACAATTTGGAACATCGACTCCTTACCACGAAGTTCCTCGCAGTGCATGCCCCAACCGGCGCGGCCGATGCCGACAATCCCAATTCTTACGGGTGTGTTCTTCAACATCTTGTCCTTTCAGGATAGTCCCATTGACGCCAGATAATCATAGCTGATCTTGACCGCTTCGAACGGGTCGCGGTCATACATCGAGTCCTGCTCGACAAGAACGTATTCTACCCCAGATTCCTCTGCCGCCTTAAGAATTTCCGGCCAGTTCAGGTTGCCCATGCCGATCTCAGCAAAGCGCTGCTCGCCGGAGAAGGTAATTATCTTGTCCTTGACATGCAAGAGCGGTTCCCTGCCTGCCATCCTGCGTATCCATTGCACGGGATCACCGCCGCCGGTCTGCACCCAGTAAGTGTCGATTTCCGCGTTCAGATACTTGGGATCGATTGTATTGTAAAGCACTTCCAGCCATGTCTTGCTGTCTACTTTAGTAAATTCTATATGATGGTTGTGGTAAGAGAGAGTGATTCCCGCATCTGCAAGCTTCCGGGCGGGAACAGAGATTTCTCTTGCGAATCGGTCTATCCCTGACGCTCCCTTTAGATACTCCTGCGGCAGCATCCCTATCGCTGTATGGCGGCAATCATACAGTTTGTGTATCTCGATAGCTCTTTCGGTTTCATCACGGAGCTGTGGCCAGCCCATATGAGTGGCAGCACATTTCATACCGGTCTCTTTTAATGTTTCTGCTATCACTTCCGGTTCCAGCGAAACTCCCGATATCTGAACACACGAATACCCGATCTCCCTTAATCTGGTCAGCGTATACTTTAGCCCTGCCAAGTCTTTGCACTGTTCGTGTAGGGTGAATAAATTGATTCCAGTAACCATTTTGCTCATTTGTCCGGCCCTTTCGTTTGCTGATGGCTTGCATTGGACAATACGTTCAATTGAGAACATCAGTATAATGTCCAGCATCTTCAATATACAAGCACAGTTCGCCACCTGCAATGGACAACATGCGCACTATTTTGTAATATATGTGCATGATGGTTGAGTCCCTGGAGTTTCTTGGAGCCAATTCGATCCCGGATTACAGACACACCATAGACCGCGTCTTCGCTGGATATTACGGCCTGCAGTTCGTCAACAGAGGAGGCGTAGATCTGGCAATCGATGATCGGAACTACAGTCTGGACGGGCAATGGGTCTGGTGCACATACCCTGGCCCGCATTTCGTATACCGTCCATCAGAGCAATTCGGCTTTTGGTCGCATCGTTTTGTTACCTTTCGAGGTACAAGAGTAGACGGCTGGGTAGCTGAAGGGCTGCTACCTTTTGCGCCGCAAAAGGTCCAGCCTTCCGCGGAATTTGGTGCACGCATAGATCACCTGCACTCCCTAATAGATGCTGGAGACAGGCTGGCCGTTCTTTCTGCTGCGAATGAGCTGGAACGGATCGTCCTTGATTTAGCCAAGGCTCGCGCTGAGATGATTGATCGGCCTGTATGGCTGCAGGCTTTGATCGACCGATTGAATAATACAGTCGGGGAACAGCCTGATTACTCTGCGTTGGCTGAAGAACTCTGCATGTCGGTAAGCACATTGCGCCGCCAATTCAAGATTTTTGTGGGGGTTCCCATACATACGTACTTATTACGCAGGCGGATCAGTGCAGCGTGCGAACTGCTCATACACACCGAACTCCCGCTGAAAATTGTAGCTGAACGTTTGGGTTATCGTGATGTGTATTTTTTCAGCCGGCAGTTTCGCCAGCTTACAGGCCTTGCACCAAGCCGGTTTAGGCAGTCAAAATAGGACCCGGTGCTGTCCAGGAATAAGCAGGCATTAGGCCCTCAAACGGGTTCTGATTCAAACCACCCGGCCGTGTGCCGCCGCAGAGCTGCCACTCCATAAAGTCCAGAAAATCACGCCAATCGTCCGCATTGTGCTCATGCTCGCCTTCACGGAACCGTATGCAGATTCTATTTTCGGCCTGCAGAAAACGGTACACCTCTCTTGCAGCCGCATGTGTCTGCCATGTGCCTGTAGGGTTTGCCCATAGGTCATCAATCGTCTCCGTAGTCAACAATGCACGAGGGGCGACAAGGGACTTCAGGAAGTGCTGGTCAAATGGAAGCTCTATCTCACGGCCTATGTAATCCTGCAGACGTGGGCCAAACCAGTAAGGCACCGCTCTCAGTAAATCCGAAAGCTGCTCCGACTCCGGCCCCTGCGAGCGGTAACATCCAGCGCCGCCTGCTCCGGAACAATTGGCGGATGTGAGGGCAATACGTTCGTCTGTAGCTCCAGCCAAGAGAGCCGTCTTGCCTCCCCTGGAGTGGCCTACCACAGCAATGTGGCTGCCGTCTACGAAGTCCATACCGAGGAGCGCATCTACGCAGCGATGATAACCCCATGCCCATGCAGAGAGTGCCCCGTAAGTTTCATCAGGATATATGTGATAAATGCCGGAAGTACGGTCTGAGTTATAGATATCAGGCGCGATCTCGACCCGGTTGAACTGCGCAAGGATCATTCCCCTACTCAATATCTCAGAGGCGATTTCATCCGTAACATAGCGCCAGCAGGCATCTCCGGTCAGCACAACCGGAAATGTACCGCTGCCTGGCGGGACGAGAAGCTGCATTGGGAACGAGAAAGCACAGTTCGGCCCGCATATCACCCTGCAGGATATAAATCTTGCGTCTTCCGCCAGATGAGTGTGAAGCTCTTCTGCCACAGTGGACACCGGTACCGGCGGCAAACCGCCGTATTCGATCCCAACGATTATATCCAGCATTTCCAGCCTCCGCTGCGGCCATTCATCCGCGGTAGAGACCCTGCTTCCATCCTTAAATCTGAAAGGATCAGTCAATTCAACCTTTAAATCCGGCTTCATCATGTCGATAATTCTAATTAGCAATATTTATAATACACTATATTGAGTAGTAAGCTATCATAATCGAAGATATTTGTATAGTCTTGTGTAGTTGGCATAAATCTGTAAGTAGCCAGACCGTATAAGAAAGTATAACACCGCGAATACATTGACACCGGTACGATAGTAAGATAAAATTTAGTTGTGCTCCTGCCTGCTTTCTGTTACAGATAGAACAGGCTCTACATATTGATACAGCAGTTATTGCAGCGTATCAGAGGAGGCTATTTTGTCTGAGAGAAAACGGGATATAATACTCTTGGTTGCATTAGCGGGCATAATACGCGCTACTATAGCAGCGATTACACAAAATGCGCCGGGAGACCCTGATTGCAGAGCGCTGATGAGTGTAGACTGGGCCTGCCACCCTCATTTGCTTCGCTACGGCGTATGGCTACCACTCCATTTCTACTCCATCGGCCTTATTTACTATTTAGTCGGCAATCCATTAATTGCAGGTAAGCTGCTCAGTGTTATCACAGGCACTCTTACTGTAATTCCTTTGTATAATATCTCCACCAGGCTGTTTGGCCGCAAAGTGGCATTGTTTACGGGACTGTTGTTAAGCATCCTTGGTATGCACGTAGCACTGTCATCATTAACGATGTCTGAGGCGCCTTTTGCGCTTTTTGCACTCCTGGCAGCCGATATTATGCTCGAACAATCGCTTTGTAAGAAACCAACAGCCAGGCGAGTCTTGCTGGCTGCTTTCCTTTTGGCAATAGGCGGTGGATTCAGGCATGAAGCATGGCTTATGACCGGAATCTTCTCAATCTGGATGCTGTTTTCGAGCAAGATGAGAAAGTTTGTAATACCTTACGCAGTTATCGGTCTATTGCCATTTGTTTTGTGGGGAGCTATGAACTATACGGCGGGATACGGGTTCCTTTATCCTCTTTCCGGTATAGATACCATTAAGAAGAGTGAACTTGCTGGACGAACTCCGCTTAACATACTTCATATCGTCCACCGCTGGGCAGTATCGTTTACCAAAGATCCCGGACCTTTTGTGTTTATGGCGAGCATTGTCGGAATGTGGCTGGCTGTAAAACGACGCCTCAACATCAATATGGTGGCTCTGGCAATCGCAATGCTCCTGCCACTCGCATACAAGTCATTTACCACCCCAGGTTGGGATCCTCGTGATCGATATGTGATCATTCCGGCGTTACTGCTTCTTCCCTATGCTGCGTACGCTGTATACGGCATAACAAAATGCACTAAAAAGCAGACCTGGATCGCTGCAGCGCTGATTATCCTGACACTAGGCATGCAAGAAGCCGATTACTCACGCCATTCTAAACTCTGCCTTCCAATACGGGATAGAAACCCAGATGAAATGCAGGTCAGCAAATTTCTATCTACAGAAATCAAGCAAAATGACCGATTGTTATGTGTTAATAACTACCAGTTACAGGCATACGGCATCATTCTTCGATCAGGCGGTTATAGATCTTTTAAGGTTCTGGAACTCGAAAACGACGATTTCAGCGCAGGCGGGAAGAAGGCTGCATCAGAATTCCATCCAACATTGGTCGTAGTCCAGAAGGAATATCACCCGTCTACTGAATTGATCGGGCATAGCGCGCGGAACATTTATAGCTCCGGTGTGTATCAAGTATTTCGAATACCCCAATCTGGATCCTAGCGGCAATACGAAATTGAGAAAGAGGTATTATAAAATGCCAACATATTCGCTTGTTATCCCAGTGTTCAATGAAGAGGAAACCCTTCCTGAGCTCGCACGGCGTCTTTCGGAACTGATGGAGCGCTTGGATGGCGATTGCGAAGTAATACTCGTTGATGACGGCAGTCGTGACCGCAGCTTTGACATAATGACGGATATTCACTCCAGCGACGAAAGATTCAAGCTAATCCGGTTTTCACGCAACTTCGGACACCAGGTCGCTATCAGCGCAGGAATGGATTTTGCCAGTGGGCAGGCTATTATAATTATGGATGCAGACCTGCAGGATCCGCCGGAAGTCGTTCTGGAGATGACCAGACATTGGAGAGCAGGCAGTGATGTTGTATATGGAGTGCGAAAGGAACGCCTTGGCGAAACCTGGTTTAAAAAGACTACCGCTGCTATGTTCTACAGGTTGCTGAGAAAGTTTACCGGAATGGATATCCCAGTTGATACAGGAGACTTCCGTTTGGTAGACCGAAAAGCATTGGATGCATTCAAATCTCTCCGCGAACACAACCGTTATGTCAGGGGAATGTTTACGTGGGTTGGGTTCAAGCAGACAGGGGTTAAATATCTTCGATCTGAGCGGTTCGCAGGCTCTACCAAATACCCGCTGTCAAAGATGCTGAAGTTAGCTCTGGATGGAATTCTGAGCTTCTCGTTCGCTCCATTGAGATTCATCTTAACTGGCGGCATATTTATCACGTTGGCTTCCATTGTTGTGGGGTTATGTGCTATCGTCACGGCATTATTCAGGCACCCTATTCTACCATCACTCGGTATAATGACCGTTATACTGGCATTCTTTACAGGCATACAGCTCATAGTCGTCGGCATACTGGGCGAGTACATTGGCCGGATTTACGAGGATGTCAGAAATCGACCGCTTTACATCGTGCATGATACTGTCGGCTTGAAAGATGAGAGCAAAGTCCATATACCAAAAAACTGAGGTTATATCTGCGCCCAATTCAAACCTGTAGTTTGATATGCGCGGCTATTTTTACGGCGCACTCCAGTGTTGTTGCTGCATCCGGTCTAGTTACAGAGTTTCAGGAGATAAAGTAACAGCCTTACAGTTATATAAATATTTCTCTGATGTAGCTTTATCTGTTGATTTTACACTTATACCTGAAACTCTTCCCGGAAGATTTTCGGCAACAGACAATATGCGGTTTGCCGTTAACTAATCAGCCGAAAATCTATTGTTCAGGAGTCAGAATTGGACATCAGAAGTTGGCATAGATCAGTAAGCGGTGAGATCGTAGTTCATAAAGCGTGGAATATAGAGCAGACGGAGCTTGTCGCCCACTGTTTCACTACACGGTATGGTGGGGTCAGCGCACCGCCCAGGGATTCGCTAAATATGGCGCTTCATGTAGGGGATGACGCGGCATCCGTGCTCGAAAACCGGCGGCGGTTATGTTCATCACTCAAGCTCGACCCAGCGGCTATTGTCTGCGCCGAGCAAGTTCACAGATCAGAAGTTGCGGTCGTCAAAGCTGAAGATGCCAGCCGAGGCGCGACCAAATTCGAAGATTCCATTCCAAATACCGATGCGCTTATTACGAATGCGCCCGGTCCGGTATTGTCGCTCTTTTTCGCTGACTGCGTCCCGGTGTTCATTCTCGACCCCATAAGAAAAGCCATTGGGCTTGCGCATGCCGGCTGGAAAGGGACTGCGCTCTCCATTGCGCTAAAGACTGTTGAAGCTATGCAGCAGGAGTTCGGGACAAATCCGAGCGAATGCCTTGCGGCGATTGGCCCATCCATCGGGCGATGCTGCTATGATGTATCCCCCGATGTTGCCGAAGCAGTTTTCACCGCCGCCGGAGACGACAGGATAATCGCAAGGGCCTGCCAGGACAAAATGCGGCTCGATCTAAAACTCGCAAACTGGTTCATTCTAAGAAAGTCCGGCATCCCGGAAGCCAATATCGCCGTTTCAGAGCTTTGCACCGCCTGCGAAGCAGAAGATTTCTTCAGCTACCGCCGCGATGGTTCCACCGGCAGGATGGCTGCGGTTATGGCTTTACGGGACCACTAACTTCCGTCCTGAGAGTGTCATGGCTAAATACGGGCGGATGAATGTCCCGCCGCGTTCCAAATAGCCCCAGTCCGTGAGTTCGTTTATCATCTGCTCGATTGCATCCCGGCTTCTCCCTCTGAATACGCCGAGATGCGGCCATTCATGAGACTGTATCGGGCAACCTTTGGCCCCTTCGAGCGCGTTTAGAAGCCCCTTTTTGTTCAACAATACAGGAAGGTCCATTACTGCTTTCAATATCAGTAGGTGGTCGTCGGTCAGTTGCTCTTTTGAGGCTGTCTGGAGACAGTTGTCACAGGAACGGCATCCGGCCACAGGTTCATCCCCGAAATGCTGCGAAATGAAACCATGCCTGCACCCGGTGTGTTTTACATACACCGCCAACTGCCCGATCTTCGTCTTCGCAGTATCAATTGAGCTCTCTATCATCTCATCCAGCAGTTTTCTCGCACCTGGCCCCACTCTGCAGCGTTCGATGCACATCGTCCGCCCGGAACTGCTATAAGCGAGCCAACCTCCATCGCGCCATTCAAGAAGTAATGGCTCGATCTCATAAACCGGGATGCCTGTCCGAGCCGAAAGCTCCCGTATATCGAGCTGCATCCTCTGCCCCACCCTGAGCCTTGCCGACTTCACAAAGGCAATAACATCTTCCGGTGCTTTTTCGATGGATTTAATATTGACTGTGACTGTAACAGGGACATCCATGTGCCGTTTAATGAGCCCCGCCCGCTCCAAAAGGCTTATCGCAACACGCACAGCCGTCTCATCGAGCCCCGATTCCCGCTGTAGGTCGTCGTCATGTACCAACCCTACTCCACCGGCTGAAAGGAGCTTTATCGATTCATAGACAGCTTTCAGGTCCTGGAGCCTTATAAGCGACTCTTTCATCCAGGTTGTCAGCCGTCCCTTGTCGCCGGGCGAATAGAGCAAAATGCATCTCGCAGGCAGTCCGTCCCTGCCCGCACGGCCAGCCTCCTGATAGTAGTTCTCCAGCGATTTCGGAAGCGAGTAATGCACCACAAACCGGACATCCCGCTTGTCGATACCCATACCGAACGCGACCGTCGCTGCCATCACCCGGTAGTGTCCGCACATAAACGAGTCCTGCGCATATGCGCGTTCTTCTTTCCTCATCCCAGCGTGGTAATATCCGGCCTGCATTCCTGCATCGCACAGATACGCTGCTATTTCCTCTGTTTTCTTCCGCGAGTTGGTATAAATAATCCCGCTGCCCTTTTCCTCCTGGCAGAACCTTGCGAGGCTCCTCAGCTTATCGCTGCTATTGGATGTTTTTCTTACTTCGAACACTAAATTGGGACGATGGACACCCACATTGACTGTGACCAGAGGCTTTCCGATCCTAATCTCGATCTCGGTCCTCATATCGGTGTCAGCGGTCGCCGTCATACCGCAAAATGACAGGTTTCCTATCATGCCGAGCGCCTGCGAGATGAACAAATAGTCCGGCCTGAAGTCATGCCCCCAGATGCTGATGCAGTGGACCTCATCAACCACAAGAATGCCGATGCCGCACTTCTTCAACGCATGAAGGAAAGGCATTTGGCGAAGCCGCTCAGGTGCGGCATATATGAGATTATATTTACCTCTCGCTATCTCAGCCAACCGCCGTTTTATTTCATGGCTTTCGAGCGAGCTGTCGACAAATATGGCGCGGGAGGCCAGTTCAGGCGGCAGGCCGTCTATTTGGTCCTTCATAAGCGCGATCAGCGGAGAAATGACGACTACTTTCTTTCCCAAAGCAGCCGGAAGCTGGTAGCAGAGCGATTTTCCAGCACCCGTCGGCATCACAGCGAGTATATCCTGGCCGGAGAGCATCCGGGCGACGACTTCCTCCTGCCCGGAACGGAACTGGTCATGTCCGAATACAGCCTTCAGACAGCCGATGGCACTATCGGGAAGCTGCGGTTTCGGCGGAATGGGTCTCTCCATCCTCGGTTCAGTGATTTCGCGTGTGATTTCAGGATGAATAAACGGTTTTGGATCTGGTAACTTCTGACTCTTTGCTGATTTTGCATTTTTCGAAGAAGAACTTGGCGCGGCTTCAATATCCATCCTCAGCTTTTCTTCTTCATCTTTCTCACGCTGAGCCAGTTTCGACTCTATTTCCGCTGCCAGAGCATCATCACCCTTCTGCCGGTGGACCTGTGCGAGTGTCCGTAGGCCATCAGGCGGAATCTGATGTTCGTCATTGTCGCCGTTCTGCTTTTCACTGTAGAAATCGAGCATTTTACGGCAATAAAAATGCGCTTTTTGAGGCTGTCCGGCAGCCAGATACAGCATTCCGAGCCTTCTCCATGCTTTCGGGCTCTTTGCATTCGTCTTCAGCATTTCGAGATAGTATTTTAGAGCTGCCGGAAGGTCACCTTTAGCCATTTCGAGGTCACCCGCCGCCGCGAGCGCATTCGGGCGGTGCGGATACTTGTCGATGAGATCAGAGGCAACTATCTCAGCTTCTTCCAGCCTGCCGAGCCCCGCCAGGACTTTGACAAGCGCTGAGCGGTAGAGCAGCCCGTCTGCCTGTTCTTCTGCAAGCCGTGATGCAACCGGAAGCGCTTCATCATATCGATGCCAGCGGAGGAAGAAATTAAGGATACGCAACCGCAGCCTTGGCGGAAGCTGCATGAGCCTGTCATTGGAGATACTGAGACTCATCGCTTCATTACCATTACAACAGCACGCCCTGTTCATCGGTGGCGATGGAGCCGTCGTGTAAAATGTGGCTTACAGTATGCCCGCGGCCTCTCAAAACCCAGGCAAGGAGCCTGTCGCGGTGGCAGGACTTCGGATCAGCCTCAGAGCACATCAACGAGGTCTTCTTCTCTCCGGCAAGCTGTTCTACTTCTTCGATACCGGCCTTAAAGAGAGGTGATTCAGCCATTTTCTCGTAATCCGGGACGCCGCCTGGAGTCAAAAATCCGGGGCTTTTGGGTTTTCCGCCGAGTTTGTTGCCGAGGTAGATATAATCGAACCCGTTTTCACGAAGCTCAGGCTCGATTTCACGCTTATTGAACTGCGAGGCGTACTTGCTGTAGGGCTCGCTCCGAACATCGACAACCACTTCGATGCCGTGGCCCATCAGAAGATCGATCAACTTTTGCACCGGCACGTTGCTGTGCCCGATGGTGTAGATAACAGCCATGCTGCGCCTGCCCGCTATAGTATGAAGCAGGTGCAGTATAGCACGAGGCTATCGATCAGGCAAGCGTCTGCGGCGGCCTGATTTTACGATGCCTGTAATAGCGCTGCAGGCTAGAAGAAACGGCAATATCGCTTCAGGCTCAGGAGTACTCGACTTGTCGTGCCAGGTGGGTGAACCGTTGACAGTAGTCGGCGTCCATTCCAGCTTGCCTACTTTAACGGTTGGGGTCGGTTTTACTGCCGCAACGTGCGTCAGAAAAGATACATTCGACTGGTCTATGCTGCCCAACTCGGCTGAATCGACAGTATACTTAAATTCCAGAGAGTTTCCGGGAGTAATCGCCGCTGTCGATTTGTATTTTTTACTCTGGTCTATGATCTGGAACTTGCTGTGTCCGTTTGTTTTCCATTCCCAACCATCAGGCGCTGTTACCTCTATTGGATCGGGCAGGCCGATAGGTTCGAATTCCCACACAAGCACATCCCAGTCAGGATTCCCATCATTCGGGCCGGTGTTGTTCATAATCGTCCAGGTGAACGTATTGCCGTTTAGTTCGCTTGCAACCGAAGTTAAGCCGGATGTCAAGGCACAATTCGGGTTTTGTGCATACGCTGCGGCTGTACACACACCAAGAATTGCAGCTAGGAGCAGAATATTTCTCATCAAGACCCTCCTGTGGAAAATGCCATTAAATATTCTCGGCAGGAGGGCATATAAACTTCAGGATGCTAAATACTGGGTTTTATCATCCGTTAATAAATACGATTCAAGTATCAGCTTCCGTCAAGCTGAGAAATACATCTTCCAGCGAAGCATCCTGCCCCATCTTTGCACGTTCATGCAGTTCCGTCAGGCTTCCTTCGGCAACCTTTTGGCCTTCTCTGAGGATTATAATCCTGTCGCACAGCCGCTCGGCTGTGTCCAACATATGAGTACTGATGAGAATAGAGCAGCCATTTGACCGGGCTTCAAGAATCATCTCTTTCAGCTCATGAGCGCCACGTGGGTCGATCCCGATAAGAGGTTCATCGAAAAGAATCGTTTTTGCATCATGGATGAACGCGCAAACAACCGCAAGTTTCTGTTTCATCCCTTTCGACAGTCCAAGCACAAGGTCGTCTTTCTTGTCATAAAGATCGAACCTCTTGAGAAGTGCCTCGCTCCTTGCTTCGAACGCCTCTGTAGTGTTATAAGCCATAGCGACAAACCGAATTTGCTCCATAACAGTGAGTAAATCATAAGGGTTCGGCACTTCCGGGACAAATGCGAGCCTGCGTTTCACTTCCTGCTCATTTACATTAAGCAGAAAGCCGTCCACTTCAACTTCGCCTCTGTTGGGCTCCACAATTCCGGTAATGCAGCGGAGTGTAGTGGTCTTTCCAGCTCCGTTCGGGCCGAGCAGCCCTACTATCTCACCGTCGGCTACAGAAAAGCTGACATCCTCAAGAGCCTGAGTTGTCTTATACCATTTTGTCAGTTTCCTTACGGATAACATTCGGACCTCCCACTGTAATATTCATCAAGCCTCGTTCGGATCAGCGTTCTTGAGCGCCAGTCCGGCAATGTGCAGCGCTAACAAACCGACAAGGCCATTAATCACTATCAAGAAAAACCCGCTCCAGAAAAGACTGCACCTTGTAGTAACTGCAATAACACCTATAATAATTGACGGAACCATAAGGAGCATTATCATAAAAAAGGTTAGACATCCGGGGATTGTCATAGACAATTTATCGCGCGTGTTCGGATATAGAAATGCCAAGATAGCGCCGCCAGATATAAAGGCAAATGATCCGGTAATTGTTGCTATTGTAGTCAACCACAACAGATAATAGTCGACAGCTGTAATTATGACTCCTCCAGACACAGCGCAGATTAACGTGAAGAGCACGGCAAAAAGCCATTGCGTGAACACAAGACAAGTCACAATTTTGTAAGGAGTATCAGGAATAGTCTTGATGATCTCAACTTGCTTCAGTTCATTTCGCTGCCCTTGCATCCCCGGGTTGACTGCAATCAACAAAGTTGCATAAGGAATCACAAATGGCAAGTATTTAGAAATATTATCAGTTTTGATGAAAGCAACCGCCAATGCGGCTGCAACCGGAGGTGCAATAAGGAACAACACCAGCCACCAGCCGTTACTCCGAAGCTTTATGATAAGGATCTTCCAGATCAATGCGCCTGCGCCTCGTCCGAATGGCGGCAAAAGAGTCCTGCAGCCTTTATCCTTCACCTTGCCTTTTACGGCTTCTATCCTGACTGCTGCAAAGTTTCCGCCTTTTGCTGCCTCTCTGATCCGTGCTGACCTTGAACTGATCGCAAGTGACGGCTCATAGAACTTGCCGGTATATCCAACCAGCACAGCAAAAGACCCCAATGCCAGCATCCCAAGCCACATTACCTGACCTCCTATAGACCCGTAGTCCACCCCGAACATCGGTCCAACTACCACATTCACACACCAGGCAATAGGAGCAAATATTGTTTTACTTACTTCCGACCGCGCTGCATTTGACAGGCTGGCGAGCATATTACCGGAGTTCAAATAATGAATTCCAGCTATAACAAGTATACCGGCTGCAATCAGGATAAAGATGCTCTTCACAGCAGTCCTTGCAGCGGTAAACCTGTCAGAACTGACCGATGTAATAAGCCTCAAAATGTGACTCAGGTTCGCTATGAAGATAAATAGGAACCAGATTGCAGTAATAGCATACCAGATAGAGGGAAACATCGGCTGCCTCATCTGCATATATAAACTCGCCCCGAAAAAGAATGCTATAAGGCAGATACAAGCAAAACTCATTATGTAGTCACCGAGCAGCTTGAATGTAAGAACACTCCGCCTGCTGATGGGACTCGGAAACAAATAATCGACGTGCGACGGGGAAAAGATAAGCAGACCCTCCTTAAAAGAAGCAAATATGCTTCTCGCCAGGAATACAACAATGATAAGAAAGACCCCTGACCATACAGTATCAGCAGTCATCGGCATAAATCGAACAGGCGGGCCTCCGTATTTACTGCCTCTGACCATAGCACTCACACCGATGTTCATGAATATAAAGCTAAAGATAAATATGACTGCCAGCAGTTTTTTAGCTGATCTGAAGATACTCAGGATGCTGTTCTTGATCTGTTTTGAATACAGGTACAAAAGCGCCTTCATAGGCTATAAGTCCCTCTGTAGCCATTAAGATTTGGTGGAGCTGTGGTGCATTTATAATGCTGGCAACTGTAAGAAGCAGCTGCCAGCATTATTTCATACCTCTCCGTAGAGTATCGCCCGTTTGACATCTTCTATCGCGCGAGTGACTTCTATCTCTCTCGGACAGGCTTCTGTGCAGTTGAAGATAGTCCGGCAGCGCCAGACTCCTGAACGGTTGTTCAAAATATCCAGCCGCTCGGACGAGCCCTGGTCTCGGCTGTCGAATATGAACCTGTGAGCGTTCACTATTGCCGCAGGCCCGACGTAGCTCGGATTTGCCCAGTAGATCGGGCATGAGGTTGTGCATGAAGCGCACAAAATGCATTTTGTGGTATCGTCGAAAACCTCTCGTTCTTCCGGGCTCTGCAATCTCTCTTTGATCGGTGTCGCATCGTGGTTGATCAGATACGGCATTACAGCCCTGTATTGGGCGAAGAACGGCTCCATATCGACGATTAGGTCCTTCAGCACCTTGAAACCGGCCAGCGGCTCAAGTGTGATGTGCTTACCTACATCCTGAATGAGTGTTTTACACGCGAGCCGGTTTACTCCGTTTATGATCATAGCGTCAGAACCGCAGATGCCATGAGCACACGACCTGCGATAGGAAAGCGTGCCATCCTGGTACCATTTCACCTTGTTCATAGCGTCCAGCACACGATCCGTCGGCTCTACTTCAACCGTATATTCCTTGAATACCGGTTTTTTATCCCTTTCGGGATCGTATCTCTTTATCTTAAGCGTTACCTGCATAGTCGCACCTTTAATATTTTCTCTCTTTTGGCTGGAATTTGGTGATAGTTACCGGCTTATAGGCCAGACGAATCCCTGAGCCGGTCTTGTACGCAAATGTATGCTTCAACCAGTTGACATCGTCACGCTTAAGATAATCCTCCCGGCAGTGCGCGCCACGGCTTTCGGTCCTCGCTTCAGCGGAGACAAGCAGCGCATCTGCCAGATCGAGAAGGTACCCCAGCTCATAGGCTTCCATCAGTTCGGTGTTATAAACAGTGCCTTTGTCCTCGACAGCCACATTCTTATACCTCTCCTGAAGTTCAGCGAGCTTCTTTCTCATCGTACCGAGGGTTTCAGCAGTCCTGAAGACCGATGCGTTGTCCATCATCGCTTCCTGAAGCTCCGCCCTGATCTTTGCGGCAGATTCGCCGCCGGGATTGGTCTTCAGCCGGTCGATCTCCCGTCTGGACATCTCCGCAGGGTCCTCCGGCAGCGGTTTGAAATCGTTATCTGCTGAAAACTCAGCCATGTGCTTCCCGGCGCGCTTGCCGAACACCTGAATATCGACGAGTGAGTTCGTCCCAAGCCTGTTCGCGCCGTGAATAGATACACATGCGCACTCCCCAGCCGCGTAGAACCCCGGCATTACGGTGTTTTTCTCATCAATGAGCACGCAGCCGTCTACATCCGTCGGGATACCGCCCATGGCATAGTGCGCCGTCGGCTGGATCGGGATCGGTTTTGTTACCGGGTCAATGCCTAAATACGTGCGGACGAAGTCCGTAATATCAGGAAGCTTCTTCTCGATTACATCTCGCCCTAGGTGCGTCAGGTCCAGATAAACATAATCTTTTCCTTCGATTCCCCTGCCCTCACGGATTTCGAGGTAAATCGACCGGGCGATAACGTCTCGCGGTGCAAGGTCTTTGACGGAAGGAGCGTATTTCTCCATAAACCGCTCGCCCTTGCCGTTAATCAGAATCCCGCCTTCGCCGCGCGCACCCTCTGTGATGAGAATCCCCATCTTGTAGATTCCGGTCGGATGGAACTGGAAGAACTCCATGTCCTCGATCGGAAGTCCCTTTCTAAACGGGATTGCTATGCCGTCGCCCGTTAGGGCGTGTGCGTTCGACGTGACTTTATACATCTTGCCGCAGCCGCCTGTGGCAAAAAGCACAGTTTTAGCGTGGAAAACGTGCAGTTCTCCGGTTGCGAGCTCGTAGGCCACTACCCCGCAGCAGACGCCGTCGTTTACGATGATGTCCAGCACATGGAACTCATCGTAGAACTTTACATTGTGCTTGATGCACTGCTGATAGAGGGTCTGGAGGATCATGTGGCCCGTCCGGTCGGCTGCGTAGCAGGACCGCATCACGAGCCCTTCTCCGAAGTTTCTGGTATGGCCGCCGAATCGCCTCTGGGCTATCTTCCCATCGGGAGTTCTGGAGAACGGAAGCCCCATGTGCTCCAAATCATAGACAGCATCTATCGCTTCGCGGCACATGAGCTCGATTGCATCCTGATCGCCAAAGTAATCGCTCCCCTTGACGGTATCAAAAGCATGCCACTCAGGATTGTCTTCTTCCTGGTTTCCGAGCGCTGCGCCTATCCCACCCTGCGCTGTGCCTGTATGTGACCTTGTAGGGTAAAGTTTGCTTATAACTGCGACGTCGGCTTTACCGCAGAGCTCTATGGCCGCCCTAAGCCCCGCTCCGCCTGCGCCGACTATTATCGCATCGTGCCTGTGGTACATAAATCTCTCCTATCGAGGCTGTATTGTCAGCATAACGAGCCCGCCGAGCACCAAAAGAGCTAGCGTCATCGTGTAAAGCCCGGTCAGTATGAACGTGCGCCATCCCTTGGCGTGGATATAGTCGTCGACCAATATACGCATCCCGTTTGTGCCATGCAGCAGCGCTAAAAGCAGGAGCGAAAAGTCGAGCAGCCGCCATGTGGGGTTCGCCCATCTGTTCAAAACAAATTTTGTATCGATCTCATCAACGCCGTGGACAAAATGAACGAAGGCAAGGTGGATCATCACCAGGACCACAATGAGCGCGCCGGACACTCGCATAAAGTACCAGCTTTTAAGCTCGAAGTTGTCCCTGGGTTTCGTTGTTTTTCTCAACATCGGGAGCGCCTCCTAATTGAATATCGCACGGGCCAGGTAGAGAGCGCCCGGGATAAAAAGTGCGAGAAAAACGGCTGCTACGACATAGAACAACTGCCGCTGGAACCTTGTTGCTCTCCGTACAAAGTCGATAACGATAATCCGAATTCCGTTTATCGCGTGGAACAATACGGCTCCGATAAGTACGATCTCCCCCATTTTACCAATCGGGGTCCTATAGAGACTCTTTACCGTGTGATCGTACAGTGTTGATCCCCACCCGACAAAGGAAGTGTCAACGATGTGGGCTATCAAAAAAACAAAAATCCCGACACCGGCTACGCGGTGCAGGACCCAGGACCACATCCCCTCCCTGCCTCGATACATGAATATTCTCCTTTCGACGTTATAGCGATCAGCTTTAGAAACGCGAATCACGCGGATTAAGCGGATTTCGCCACTAATCTTGCTTGTTGCGACCAATAAAAATATTGATCAGCATACCAAAGAATAATAAATATAACGCAAATGCCTGTAAATATACAAATGCTGTTTTACTCGTAAACAAAGCTATATCTTGGACTGCAAGACTTGCTGCTATTATTGCAAAGGGGAATTTACTGTTTTTTTCCAGATAACGACGACGGATAAACATCACTACAACAAGCACATTAGCTGCTATGACTATTGCTGCCAATAGTTGAATAGGCAAATCAGGCTTCTCCTGATACTCGCTCATATGACTTCACCCCTTCTTTATAAAGGTCTCCGCCATGAGTATCGTTCACAACTACAACAGGAAAGTCCTCGACCATCAACCTGCAAACAGCCTCAGTCCCCAGATCTTCGTAAGCCACGACCTCGCAGGCCTTGATCCTTTTTGCAAGAAGAGCAGCTGCTCCGCCGGTAGCTCCGAAATAAACAGCTCCATGCTTCTTCATGGCATCGATTACTGTCTGATTACGGAGTCCCTTTCCTATCATGCCTTTAAGACCGAGTTCGATGAGCGCGGGGGCATAGACGTCCATCCGCCCGCTTGTGGTCGGGCCAGCTGAGCCGATAACCTCGCCCGGTTTTGCAGGCGACGGCCCAACATAATAAATAATCTGCCCATTTATATCGAATGGCAGCTCTTTTCCTGCCTGTAGAAGCTCAATCAACCTCTTATGAGCTGCATCCCGCCCGGTGTATATCACGCCGGACAAGAGAACCTGGTCTCCCGCCCGAAGATTCCGAACATCCTCTTCCGATATTGGTGTTGTAAGTCTTATTGGTTCTTTCATATTCTTTTCTCGCTTTTTTTAGCTATCAGCAATCAGTAGGGAGGAATTTGTGAATGTCGTGCTTCGGGACGAACTGCGGTCCCGAAGCATAGGGTAAAGTCCGCCTGCGGCGGACGCTTCGGCAGCAAGCAGTCCGAAGCAAAGGGAATACGTCATGCTGAACTTGGTTCAGCATCCAGGAAGAAAATGGACCCTGAGTCAAGCTCAGGGTGACGTGATTCTGTTCCCTATCACCTGTTCCCTAAAGTATTATCTCCTTGTGCCGCGCTGCGTGGCACTGGATATTTACGGCGACCGGCAGGCTTGCGATATGCGCGGGATATGTCTCCACATTTACCGCGAGCGCGGTTATCCGGCCGCCAAGCCCTGCAGGGCCTACTCCTGTATCGTTTACCAACTGAAGCAGATCCTCTTCGAGTGCCGCATCGTATGCTTTATCGCTGTGCTTACCGACCTCACGGAGCACTGCGTCCATCGCCATGATTGCAGCCTTCTCCATCGTTCCGCCGATACCTACACCAATTATGATAGGCGGACAGGGATTAGACCCGGCTGACTTCACCAACTCCACGACATACTTCTTGACACCCTCAACACCGTCCGAAGGCTTCAACATGCGAACACCACTCATATTTCCACTGCCTCCGCCTTTGGGAGCAATAGTAATATAAAGTTGATCGCCGGGAATAATGTCTGTGTGGATGATTGCGGGGGTGTTATCACCAGTATTGACTCGCTCCAGGGGGTGAGCGACTATCGACTTTCGGAGGAAACCTTCAGCATAGCCTCGCCTGACGCCTTCGTTTATGGCGTCGGCCAACCCGCCTCCAGTGATATGAACTTCTTGTCCAATGCGGACAAATATCACCGTAAAGCCGGTATCCTGGCAGATTGGGACTGATTCTTCGCGGGCAATCCTGGCATTTTCGATGAGTTGGCGGAAGATATCCTTTCCTACGGAAGATTCTTCATTTACCAATCCACTTTGAAGCGCTCTTTCGACGTCTTCAGGCAATTCATAGTTGGCTGCCATGCATGCCGCCGCAACGGCACTTGTGATAGCAGATGTGTCTATCTCTCTCATAAATATACCCTCAAGTTGCGGCTCCGGGCGCCTATACGGGCAACACCGCCCGCCAGCCAGATGTATTATAGCAAGCAATATCGGCCAATTCAATGAATTAGCAAGCTTTCAGTAATCAGCATTCAGCCACCAGACGGGATTAGTGGAAATTCGTGCCCTACTCGGGCTGTATTTGCAATGCAGCCCGGACTTACATAAGCCGGATGTGTAATAGCAGCCTAATCTTGCCTCTCCGGCAGGGATTGCAAATCCCTACCGAGCAAGCCCTAAATCCTTCTCTCACCAAGCACAGTCTGGACATCCGAGAGATCGGACGGTTTATCAACATCGGCCCCGATTTCAGGATAATCAGTCCGTATAGCAACTATTTTACACTTGAGCGCTTTCGACAGAGACCTCTCCAGCATGGGGATAGGCAACAGGGACGGAGCCAGCACCTGAGCGAGGATCAATCTGAACAGAAACCCGAACCCAATCATGGATGCCAGTTTCACCGGGTTTTTCCGCGCGTTATAGGCCTCCGATATAAGCTCCTGGTTTCGCTTTAGGAACCCGGTGCTGAGAATCATCATATTTCCGCCGGTGAACATCCCCTCAGCGGTCTTGAGATAAGTGCGTTTCATATGAGGATATTTTTCGAGACAAGCTCTTTGTGTGACAATCGGATAGCACATATCACCGCCGGAGTCTATGGCACGGTTCACATAGTCGTCCACGGCTTCCGGCGTGAGCATCGGTATATCGGATGTCATCACCAGCACCCGGTCAGCGCCCTGGCATCGCTCCAGCCCAAGCATAAGATTATCCAAAAATCCTGAACCAGGTTGAACAACTTCGTCCAGTCCATCCGCCGTGACATCGCCTACTGCGATCTTCCTGTGGATGGTCTCCGATTTGTTCAGCGCGTCCATAATCCACTGGATCATTGTTTTACCGGCGATCTTTATCATCGCCCGGCTTATCTCCTCGCCGGGAGCGCACATATCCGGGTCAGCCGGAGCTCCGGCCATTATAATCACGTCAACTTTCGACATTTACATCTCCATACATACAGCTTCTGCCGTGGCAGCAGTTGCCACAACAAAAGGATAATCCGTTTTCAACATTTCGACAGCTTCGGCGGCTTCATCTGAGCTATCAAACACGCCGAAAACCGCTGCGCCGCTTCCAGAAAGCATCGCCCGCTCCGCGCCAAGCGACAAAAGCCTGTTTTTGATCTCTGCGATCTCAGAAAACTCCATAGCGACAATATCATCGAAGTCGTTCGATATATTGCCTATGACTGCTGCTCTGTCTCCCCTCTTTATCGCGTCGATCATAAAGTCAGTAGAAGCAGATGATCTCAGCCGGTCTGTTTCTGCTAACTGCTTATACGCCCAGGCTGTCGGAACGCCAACATCAGGTTTTACGACCACGAGGTCGAGTTTCGGCGCATCAGGCAGCTTCTCTACGATCTCTCCCCGCCCACTGATTACAGCGGTTCCTCCATACAGGAAATACGGGACATCCGACCCTATCTGAGCGGCAAGATCGGTCAGTTCAGCCAAGGAAAGAGGAGAACCGAACAGCTTGTTGAGGCCTAAAAGCGCTCCAGCTGCATCGCTTGAGCCTCCCCCCATCCCTGCCTGATGTGGAATACGTTTTTCGATGAAGATCGTGATGCCACTGTTGATCTCTGCAGCCGAAAAGAAGAGTTCGGAAGCAGAATATACAGTGTTTCCGGGGCCTGTCGGAAGATCGGGCAGGCTGGCTGTGATTTTTATAGAGCCAGCGGTGTTTTTTTCGATACGCAACGTATCCACTACATCGACGGACTGCATAACGCTCTTTAAATTATGGTATCCGTCCGGCCTCTTGTCGAGAATATCGAGCGTCAGGTTGATTTTAGCGCGGCAATGCACAATAATCCCATTAGCGGGCATCGTCTGCCCTCACTTCATTCTCTTTTGCCTTGGCAAGCCCGTCTTTTGAGCGCTGCAGCACGCTATTAAGAGCAGATTCCTCCGCGGAATCGACCATCCCTGATGCCTCAGCTGCCTGCCGCTGGACTGTGTATGATTCTCTGAGCTCAAGCCTTTCAATTACGGCGCTGAACTGTTCTTCTGCATCATTCCAGTCTTTATCCGAGAGATATTTCGTTCCAAAGTAGAAATGGGCCCAGACATAGTCCGGGTTGACAATTTCCGGCACACCTCGAAGCTCCTCGACAGGGCTTTTTTCTTGATCTATGAGCCGCTCGTACATCAGCTCGGCTTCAGACAGCGTCTCTTTCGATTGTTTCCAGATCTCCGCCATTGCCACCATTGCAGGTGTGGCATGTGGGTCCGCAATTAGTGCCTTTCCGAACATACGGATTGCGCCGTTATCGTCGCCTTTTGCGCGTAAAATCCGGCCAAGTGCGATCATATTCCGCGCTCTTGTCGGTTCCAGACTGATAGCCTTATTAAGCGATGAAACCTCTTCTTTCCACTGGGCTTCATCATTACCGGACGCATACACAAGTGTCTGCCCAAGCTGCATCCGGTATTCGCCGCAGAGAGGATCATAAACAGCCGCCGAACGAAGATAATCGATACCTGCGGCAAGATCGCCGGACTTTATCGACTCCATCGCTGCGTCAGCTGAATGCCTGGCCATTGCAAAAAGCGACCACATGACTATCATCACACCAATCAGAGCGGCTGTCCCGGCACGGGCTGCTACTGATGGTTTGGCTTCTGTTTTGACAGGGGCACGGGCTGCGAGTACGCCCGCCAGCGTCCAGAAAGTGAACCCTATTCCAGGGTTGTAAATATCCGAATCGAAAAGGTTTCGGGCAAGCGCCCCGACAAGCGCCGCTGCCAGAGCGCACGCCATAAGCACCGCTCCATGCGGCAGAAGGAATTGGGATTTGTCCCCTTCATCATCTTCGCGGCGCAGGTTTTTGAGACCGGCAAAGAACAATATGCCGAACGCCGCAGCACCTGCGGCAAGAGCAGGAACTCCGGCATCACTGGCGAGTTCCAGGTAACTGTTATGCGCAACACGGGTATAGCCCGCGACCATATATTGCTGGAATACCAGTTCGAATGTCCCTGCGCCGGTCCCCAGAACCGGGTGCTTGCGTACTATATTCGCTGTCCCTTTCCAAGTCGCAACCCTGAATGGGAACGAGTGGGACTGCTGAGCAGCAGCTTTGCCCTCGACACGGCTTTCTACCGTAGTTCTGCATAAAGAAACTGCAACGAGAGCGATGAGCACCGCGACTGCAATATGGATCAACTGTTTTTTTCTGATTGCTCTGCATAATATTGCAAGAATGAAGAAGAGAATGATCGAGACCAGAGAGAAAACAAGTGCGAAACGGGTCCCTGTAAGGAGCAGTGCTGCGAAGGAAAACCCAAAGGCAAGTCCGCCTCCTGCTGCCACAGCCGCCGACCGGCTTGAGAGAAAAACGGCAAGCGCCACCGGGACGATCATTACGAGGTAACCGCCGAAGTAGCCGGGGTTATAAAACGGGCCGAACACCCGCCAGCCGTTACCTGACTCCCAATACTCCACAACGGCCATAGCTCCGAGCACCAGCCCCACTCCGGTAAGCGCAAGGAGCGCAGTGACGAACCTCTTGTCGCTCCGAAGAGACGACGATGCAGCTATCGCCGCTGCAGCACACGCGGCGAAGTATAAAGTCTGCTCAATGGTGGCATGGAGGCTGACGGTGACTATGGATGATGCCGCAATAAGCCCGACAAATACGGCAAACGGCCATACACCGATGGGATTGCTAAACCGATGGCTGAGAATCATCGTTCCTAAGGCGATCAGCGCGACCGAAGCCAAAAGAGCAGTCTCGATCACCGAATCCCTGCCGCCGATGAACGGAGCCAGAACCAGTAAAGCGATCACGAGCACCGCTGTGAACAGTCCGGGTGCATGTGTGGGTTTAGAAGGAGTCTTCATCGTAGTCAAATTCTATCCCGGCAGCACCCTGCTGTCAAATGGAGAGGTTAGCCCTCCGGTGTGGACTCGGAGGGATATTTTACCATTAGTCACAGGAGAAAGATGTTTCTACCGTAACGGATACCTTAATCGGTTCCCAAGCAGGTACTGTGGTTATCGGAGTATAATCATAACTACTGCTTGATGTCCGCATAGTAGTTGTGTTTTGCGAACCAATCATTTGCACTTTTACAAGATTGGCACTTGTCTTGCCCATCCCCTTGGCTGCATCTTCAGCGAGTTTACGTGCACGTGCGATTGCATCGTTCATAGCCTTCTGCGTAAGTGCTGTCGTATCAATCTGCATGAACTCTATAATCGAGGTATTCTTCTGACTACTGCTCCAGGATCCGGAGGATGAGTCAAATGGCAGATACAGCTTCGCGCCTTCCTTCAAACACGCATCGGTAATCTCCAGCAGCTTGTCGAGCGATTCTATATTGACCGGTATCGTGATCTTGTACTCGCGCCTAACATTGTATCCAACTTGGGCCATACCATCTGATGATGACCTTGACGACGAATATGATGATGAGTTTGATGCCGGAAGTATAGGTGTCACATCGAACTTATACGTCTGAATGGCATTTCTTTTGATGCCGTACTTGTCCAGTACATTCAGGATACGATTCTCTACCAGGGTCTGCATACCCTGGGCTTTTGTTAATGTCTCTCCTTCTCCATCAGCCGCAATACGTATAACGGCATACTCAGGCATAGCCTCAGCCTGCCCCGTAACGCGGAAAGTGAGCGGCGTAGGTTGCACAAATGCTTGCTGCGCCATAACCGCCCCACCCAATGTCATTACTACTGCTACCATACAAGCTACAAGTCTCATCGTTACCTCCAGTTTATCCTCCGTTATAAAGATTAATGGCGAAATTATACAATTGTTTGAATTGTTTCGTTGTACCATAGCCCATGCAAATAGGACCTTCAGATCTGTTAAGCAACCATGCACCCAACTCCCTTTTATCTCCCGGAGTGGCTGCTGCTTTCAGAATAACCGTTTTAAAAAAGGTATATACGGTATCCTTTACTTCAGGTTCAATCTTATCACTAATAAAACTGAACTGAACATTATAAACCTTCTGGATGAATTCTTCTGTAATGAAACAATCTCTGTCTCTTATATATTCCGAGAGGTAGTCCATTATAAGAACAACGCCATCCTGCGAGGTTGCTCCACCATACCCCCCCAGCACTTCCGATAGACCAGCTATACTTGGTTTCTCGGTGCGCAAATATTCTTTTAAGCCGTTTGAAACAACAAGCCGTATTTTTTTCGGTATGCAGGCATCATCTATAATCCTAAATGCATGATAAAGCGGGTCATCCAAATGGAACAAAATATCGATACCCTTATCATTTTGGCCTGCAAGAATCAACGCCAATGCGTAGTTGCGACGAGCACAGTTTTCGGCTCCATATTTACGGGCACAGTTTTCGGTTCCATATTTACTGATTTCTACCAATCGTTTCAACACAGGTAGCGCTTTCACTGCTGATTTTGGATCACTGCGGAGAAGCTGGTAAACTGCAGCGTTGATATAATACAGACCATTATTACCTATTCGCATATTAGGAATGTATGTGTTTATGAGCCTGAATGCTTTATGCGGATCGATTCTAACCATTTCGGATAAAGCTTTTGCCCTATATTCCACAATTTCATTTTCTTCGAAGAATTTACAGCATAAGTTCCATGCATCATTGCGTTTTCCAGAGTCCAGCAACTCCGTTACGGCAGGCGAAAGAGTGTAAGGAGTTACTATCACAGCAAGCTCATCTAATTCTCTGATCCTTTGCGATAACTCTATTACTTTTGGTTTTTCATTTTCATCAATATTTGCAATAACGATATCGAGGAACCTTATTGCCTGGGCTTTCATCCCTTCCTGAAACATACAAACAGCAAGTTCGCGAGCATCCGCTGCTGTGAATGGTTTCCAATCTCTATTACCTTTGCTCAATTCATCGAGCCCCCGGTCAATGCGCAATGAGGACCGATTCAGAGAATTCTGATTGAGTTCAGAACGGAGCGTGCCCGTTAAGCGGTATACTCTATCCAAATACTGCCTATACAAATCACCCAGCTTTATTATGGGAATACCCTTCACATAATCATAAGGGTAGCCGTGTGGCAGATCTTCGGCCAGCAGTACCATCAACTCATCGTAATCTGCCTTGGGTAACGAATTATACCAGCCCCCTGCAGGAGCCTTGTTCCAGAATTTATCAAGTGGCGAAAGATTGGGTTCTATTAAAGTGGCTGCCAACGCGTACGCACAGGCTAATCCATTATCGCCGGTCCTGGCAATCGCACTGGCGCAATAGCAAGTAGCTGTAAATTGACCATCTTTTGAACTTTTGTCAATATACAATGTACATCTTGCAAGTGGAATTACAGCAGACATTCGGTTCCTGAATAAATCCACAGACAAAACAAGAAGTTTTTGATACCTCGGCATTAGCGGCAGCAGTTGCCTTGCCAAAACATCAATGTTCTCATTGGCGGATGATTTTGCAAGCGCGTTTGCCAGATCCGTAACCGCGTAATGAATGCTGACATTTGAATTTGGAAGCCCTGCAGCCCTAACCTGCTCTTTAAGATAGAGAAGGTTATCTGCGGGGTCAGCCGGCACTGGTACAGCGCATATAGGCAAAATACCGGGAAAGGCACTGCCTGACAAGGACGGAATACTGATCACGGACTCGGGTTTTTCTGAAACTTTCTGCTCTTTTGGAGAATTCTCGAAATCCTCGTTAGGATAAAGCTTTTTTGCCTCACTAAGCACGAGACGTGCTTCATTCTTGCGTCCGAGCTTACCCAGGCAATCAAGCCTGAGCCGATAGATGCCGCCGCTGAACGGGTTATTGCCATTCTCTGTGCTGGAGGCTATTTCTTTCAATTCATTCTGCGGAATATTCGGATAGACCGGTACGACTGATGCCGCCTTTTTCGTGTAATACCGGCTTATCGAAACCGATATTGCCTCATCGATCCAACGAATCGCCTCGGCCGGATTCTGATTTTCATTACATTCGGCTGCTATACCAAGAAGTTCGTCTACCGAAAGCTGTTTCCTGGTTTCGAATAACTTATCATTTGATTCCTTTGATTGATTGTAGTTTCTTGCGTAGGTAATCAGCGGCGATTCCTGACTTTCTATCTTTCCGGGAAGCTTTGCTGCTCTGATTGCGACATCGAACGCCTTCGGGGAATAACCTTCATTTTCATATTCATCAATCAATAATTCCGTTAAAACAGTGTGTTCAGGCAGTAAATTTACAGTATTTTCGAGGTACCAGACCCTTTCATCCTGTGGTTCTTCATCATAATGAGAAGAACGAGCGTGGATTACTTCCTCCACTTTCTCCGCGACTTGCTCAGGTAAATGGTAATTCAGGATATTCTTGATTCGATTCTCTAATTGGGGCCGATTATATAACGATGTCTTGATCATAGGTATCACAACAGGGGAAAATTCATATGGGTCGTTGCTGTGAGGTGCTATCTTTAACGCAAGGTCATCCCAACCATTCACAAGCATTGCTTCAAGTAACTCCGGGGTACCGGCTTCTTTCAGCAGCCTGGGGCTGTCCTCCTGAAGCTTCGACACGATTAATTCCGCCTGCTTCAGGTTCTTTTCAGCTACAGCTTTGCTTAACTTGGGACAGGGATCAACTTTTGGTTCTATCTGGCTGATTGGCTCTTTTTGGCTGATTGGCTCTTCCTTACTGATCGGAGGTGGTAATAGCTTTTTGACTCTACTAACACCATCATCCCACTTCAACTCTTCACAGATTCCCTGCAACTCGACCAGCATCTCATCAAACTTTTTTACAGCTTTTATTACGCGTGGAAATGTATCGAAAAAAGCCGCGGTTCGCGCTGTGCGAGCGTAAGCAGCGGAAAGCACTATCCAAAGCATCGGGTTGTCGGTCCTTTCAGCTTCTTTTCGCCACTTGTTTAGCAGATACTCGCGGTTAAAGTTATCCAGGCCGGAGCTTGACAGGTATGCCGCACCCCATTGCCAATCGCCTTCAATAATCGCCGCATGCGCCAGAGAGTCTGCTCTTTCATATTCCGATACACTTCGAAGTAAATATGCTTCTTGTAGTTTAGATTTTATCAACCAGTCATGGGGTACTGATCTATATATTCTTATCTTCTCAGCTTGCGGCAAAGTATCGAATGGGGCATTATAGGAGTTCCATTTATAATCTTTTCTGGATGTCAATGCAGCCGGCAAACGGTTCATGAGAGCATCACAGACCTGCATTTTGAGCTCGTTTGATGCTCCGGGGTCACTATTAAGTGAATCAAGTGCTTTTACAAGAAACGAAGCTGCATCTTCCGGCCAATTTAGCCCTATAAGCATTTCTGCCACTTTCAGGTTGATCTCAGGGTCATCAGGAGATTCGACAAGGATTCCGGAATATGCCAAAGCGGCATCCAACCACTTGCCGGCGAGTTCGGCTTTCTGGCCTTCCGCCATTAGAGAAGCTCTATCAATACCATCAGCCGCAGCAGCTACACCAGAAGCAAGCAGAATAAGCACTATCGCAGCAACCCAACGCATGGATACGATCCTCCCAGACTACCAGCTCATCTATTGCAAGTAGTTTCAGTATATGTGAGTCAACTACACCTGTCAATATTTTTTGTGACACTCCGCACAATATTCATCACATATATATTAGTGTTAATCTCTACTGTGACTCATATAGGATGTGATAGTCTTAAATACGGTATTGACAACAGCCGGTTTGGGGAATAGACTTTTTATGTAGATGCGGTTGTTGTAATGTCGCTACTGTAATTTTCGGCTGTTCAATTAGAGACCAACCATATACCAACTATTACCGAAATCTTTCGGGAGAGTTTCGGGTGACACCTGAAACTCAGTAGATGCTAAAGGGGATAGAAGCATGTCCGAAGAGAATATCACTACAAATCGAAGCACGCGCCCCTTGCTCCTTATTGCCCTGTTGGTTATCTTCGCGGGGATCATCCTGTATTCCACCTTTTTCGTCAAATACAATGCAGGAAAATCCTCAAAAAGCGAGTTCACCATAACGGAACTCAGCCTGACCCATAGCGTTATCCGCGGCAAAGACGGAAAGCTGGAAGTTCCTGCTGAAAATCCGAGTATATCCAAAGATAACAAAAAGTCCGGAAAGTCCAAATCCGGCGGCAAAGCGTGCCCTACTTGACTGTAATAGAGAGGATTGATTATGGGGTCCATAATCAAAAAAACTAAACGATTAACGAGATTGCGCTATCTGAGCCAGTTTATCGCGCTAGTGATCCTGGGTCTTCCCTATTTTGATCTGAAGACCATATGCTGTCCGGCGCTTTACTGTCATTCGTGTCCGCTCTCTATGTTCGCCTGCCCTATCGGCGTGCTCGTGAACTTTTCAACGTTCAGGATCATTCCATTCGTCACTTTAGGGATACTCGGACTGGTCGGCGCTTTCCTCGGCAGGCTGGTCTGCGGATGGATATGTCCGTTCGGGCTGCTGCAGGATTTATTATCAAAAATCCCTGTTAAAAAGTTCTCGATCCCGCGGCCGCTCAGATACACAAAGTATCTTGTTCTTGTCGGGCTGGTATTTATCGTGCCGTTTTTCTTTCCCGGCGCACCATACTCATTCTGTAATTTCTGCCCGTCTGGGACATTGGAATCAGCTCTTCCTCGCCGGCTGTTTTTGCACGAGACATCTCCTATGAACCTTATGTTTTATGTGAGGGTCTCTATTCTGGCTGCGTTCTTCATATTTACGATACTCGTCACTCGCGGCTTCTGCAGGATGTTCTGCCCGCTCGGCGCTATATTCTCGCTTTTCAATAGAATATCCATTTTCAGGATGCGTCTTGCGATGAACAAGTGCACTCACTGCGGCGCATGCGCAAAGAAATGCCCGGTCGATATTGACCCGGTTGACGATATTAACAGTGCCGAATGCATCAGGTGCCTGGACTGCACACCAATCGGCCATTTGAAACTTGGCTCCAAGTAGAATCCCGCCTATGGCGTTTCGGTTAATACCTGAGATTCATTAATGCTACTGCGAAAGGAGGTGAGAAAAGAAGAATGACCACAATTCAAAAGAACTCCAGAAAAATCATGGCATCAGTTTTGGCCGGTGTATGCGCGCTCGTGGCAATCGGTATAACCAGCTATTCCGCCAAGAGCGGCACTCTTGGATTCGAGCGCTTTGACCCCAAAACGTACAAAGGTAAGATGGGAAAAGTGACTCTTCCTTACCATGGGAATGCTGTACTTACGACGTTCAGCAACTCAGGCAGGAAAATCAGCGAATATTCTACCACTAATGGTGTGCTGCTTTTACCTGTCGGTAATCATGATGTCTGGGGCTGCGACGCGATAGCTAAAGATAAGAACAATGTGAGCTGGACCGCATCTATATCGCCTGGTAATACGCTCAAGATCGATATCTCGGCGAATAAGGCTCAGAAACTTAATTTTGGCCCGCCTTTCATCGCGTCCATAAAAGTCACCAAGCACGGCAACAAAGCAGATCTGGACCTCAACGTAGTTACTGCTCAGGGCAACAACAAATGTGTAATCAAAAAATCTGATGGAGAAACCGACCCTCCACGCTTCAAAGTAATAAACAGCACTGGCAAGGTGGTCTGGAGTGGGTCATTCAAGTATGGGTGAGGCGGCACATGCACGTATTCCGGGGGAATACCATCAAGTGTAAAAGGACGTGTCACAGTTCGCCCTGTGCTTCAAACCGGCCCATTTAAAGTAACGATAAAAGATACTATCTGGACAAGATAGTAGAGTTATTACAACTATTTCGGGCAGAATTCAGTATTAAACGGGGGTTGACGTGATGCGTCAGCCCCCGTTTTTTATATTTGAGACTTGAGATAACCTGAGGGACATTCAATGAAGAAAGACATCCTGCGGAAACTGCCTGCAATAGATGAATTGATGAATACGGAAGCGCTGAAGAGTGCGCTAGATGATCATGACCGTGAATTTCTCGCCGACTCATGCCGGAAAGTCGTGGACAAGCTACGCAGCCGAATCATCAGTGAAGATGGGCCGGAGATGGACCTATCACCTGAGAACGTCGGCGGGATAGTTCTGGAATACATCAAAGCCGAGTTCAGGCCGTCTATACGGCACGCCATAAACGCCGCAGGAATCATACTTCATACTGGACTTGGACGAGCGATGCTCTCTGAAGCTGCCGCTACGGCGGTAAGTGATGTTATAAAAGGCTACTGCACCCTTGCGACTGATATTGAGACGGGACAGAGAGGCAGCCGGGACATCCACATAAGCAGACTGCTCTGTGAACTCACCGGAGCTGAAGCGGCGACCATTGTGAACAACAATGCTGCCGCCACAATGCTGATTCTGAACACGATTGCAGCCGGTAAAGAAGTAATCGTCTCCCGTGGTCAGTTAGTAGAGATCGGCGGTGCGTTTCGTATGCCTGATGTGATGGCAGCGAGCAGCGCGATCATGCGCGAAGTCGGAACTACGAACAAAACTCACCTTCGAGACTACGCTGCAGCCATAAATGAGAACACTGGAGCCATCCTGCACGTCCACCAGAGTAACTACAGGATAGTCGGGTTCACTGCAGAGCCTACTGTTGAAGAGATGGCCCCACTTGCGAAGGAACATGGCATCCCAATTATCGACGACCTGGGAAGCGGCGCGCTAGTTGACCTTACCAAATACGGGCTTGAGTCTGAGCCGATGGTGCAGGCAAGTGTGAAGGCGGGATGCGATGCGATATGCTTCAGCGGAGACAAGCTGATCGGCGGGCCGCAGTCCGGGATTATCATCGGGATGGAAGAGACCATCAAAAAGATCAAGAAAAATCCGCTCGCAAGGGCTCTCAGAGTCGGAAAGATGGAAGTCGCGGCACTGGAGGCTACTCTCAAGCTATTTTTGGGTCCCGACAGGCTGGAGGAGAGGCATCCGACTTACAGAATGCTTTCTACCCCGCTGGATGAGCTCGACAGACGTGTGCAGGCTGTGGCTGACAAGCTCGGAGATATATCAGCAGAGGTATCCGTAATAGATGGCAGATCACAGGTCGGGAGCGGGTCTGTTCCCGCCGAAACTATAGCAACAAAACTCCTCAGTGTGAAGTCTGAGAACATGTCTGCCGATTCGCTCGCAAGAAAACTCAGATATAACGACACTCCGATATTTGCGCGTATACATCAGGAGTCGGTGTTGTTCGACTTCAGGACAATTCAGCCGAATGAAGACAGCAACGTGGTAGATGCGATTCGAGCTATCTTTAGGAATGAGTAGTGGTATGAAAATAGACATCGAAAAAAGACGCCGAGTCATGCAGCGGTCCATAAAGCTGGGGCACTGCATCTGTAACCCCAAGCAGGGTTGCCCTTGCGACACTTTCAAAAATAAGAATATATGTCCGTGCGCCGGAGAGCGCCCGGAACAGACGATTGAGCATGTTAATCTCACAACGCTAGTCGAGAAGGCAGGCTGCGCCTCCAAGATCAACCAGAATGACTTAAAAAAGGTACTTTCCGGGCTCCCGCAGGTGTCGGACCCTCGCGTTCTTGTCGGCACGAACACGTGCGACGATGCCGGTGTCTACAAAATTGACGAAGATACCGCGCTTGTTCAGACAGTGGATGTTTTCACGCCAAGTGTAGACGATCCGTACACCTTCGGCCAGATAGCCGCCGCGAACTCACTCAGTGATGTCTATGCGATGGGCGGAAAGCCGATGACAGCGCTCTCGGTAATCGGTTTTCCTATCGAAACATTGAGTCACGAGATAATGGCCCAGATGCTTCGCGGCGGGATGGACAAAATGCAGGAAGCCGGGGTTGCAATCATAGGCGGGCACAGCGTCAACGACAAAGACCCCAAGTTCGGTTACGCCGTCACGGGGATAGTCAATCCGTCCAGAATCATTACAAACGATAAAGCGCAGCCTGGTGATCTATTGGTGCTTACAAAACCGCTCGGAGTCGGCATCATCAGCTTTGCAGGGCAGATGGGAAAAGCATCCGGCGCTGCACTGGCCGCTGCAGCGAAGTCCATGACCGAGCTAAACAAGGCTGCCGCCGAGGTTATTAGCGAGATGGGAGTCACGACGGCTACGGATGTAACTGGATTCGGCCTTCTGGGACACCTCGGCGAGATGGTATCGCAGAGCGGCGTTACGGCAGAAGTTTACACCGATCAAGTGCCGGTTTTTGATGAAATATTAGACTATGTTGCACAGGGATACATCTCCGGCGGTATCGAGAGAAACAGCGAATACGCCTCCAGCCGTGTTTCCGTATCGAGCGATGTACCGGAAGAAATAGTCCACGTCCTGTACGACCCGCAGACCTCTGGAGGGCTTTTGATAGCCATTTCTGAGGCAAAATCCGGCGCATTGGTCGAAAAGCTCAGGTCACGGGGCGTTAGCCATGCGACAGTTATAGGGAAAGTCATCTCAAAATCAGAAGGTAGAATCCTCTTGAGAACCAGCAGTGGGACATATACCCCGACGCGTAAGGAGAGTGCTGATATGCCAGAACCAAATGACGGAGCCTGCTGCTCATCAATGAGTGCAGACTGCTGTGCCGCGCCAGTTGAGACAAAAACGAGTACGCAATCAACAGCAGAAGAGATATTCGGTGACTTTATGCGCACAGTCAATGCACCTGGCGCAGTTTCACTCCGAACAAAAGAACTTATGGCAATTTCACTGTCGGTTTTATCCAAGTGCGAGCCATGCATCAAAATTCACATCAATAAGGCGCGGGGCATGGGGATCGGCGAAGAAGAGATTGACGAGGCAGTGTGGATGGCGATCTCTTTCGGCGGCGCACCTGTCAGGATGTTTTACGAATCGGTTATGAATAAGATTTAGGAGTTAGAATTCAGGATTTAGGAGTGGGTTTTGTGGAGACTTGTGCTTCTCCACGTGGTCCGGTGAGACCACGGTTAATACCCCCGTGGTCCAGTAGGTCCACGGTTAATACCCCCGTGGTCCAGTAGGTCCACGGGGTAGTAGGATGGACTGCGATCCCGAAGCATAGGGTGAAGTCCGCCTGCGGCGAACGCTTCGGCAGCAAGCGGTCCGAAGCAACAATGTCATTCTGCCTGTATTTTCTTCGAACAATACAGGCTAGCGAAGCGAAGAAACTTTTTAAATTTGTGAATGTCGTGCATCGGGACGAACTGCGGTCCCGATGCATAGGGAATTCGTGTTTCAAAATGACACTTATTGAGATTGAACAAACAATAATTGGGACTGCCGGGCACATCGATCACGGAAAGACAGCTTTGGTTAAAGCGCTCACCGGCTTTGATTGTGACACGCTTACAGAAGAGAAAAAGCGTGGAATCACAATCGAGCTCGGCTTCGCCTTTTTGGAGACGCCAGGGCTCGACCGGCAAATCGTCTTCATTGATGTCCCCGGACATGAAAAGCTCATCAAGACGATGGTTGCAGGCGCAAGCAATATAGACGCAGCGCTCTTGGTAGTAGCCGCTGACGAGGGAATCAATGTCCAGACGCGCGAGCACTTTGATATTCTGCGAATCCTCGGAGTAGAGACCGGGATTATTGCAATCACTAAGGCCGATCTCGTAGACAATGAGCATATACGCATCGTTAAGTCAGATATTGAAAGTCTCGTCGCCGGGACATTCCTCGAAAGCCAACCGATTATCCCTGTTTCGGCAATTACCGGAGCCGGGGTCGATGAAGTGCGGTCTGCCCTCATTTCTGTTGCCGGGAAGACCAAAAAACGCCGGGACAGCGGAATATTCAGGATGCCTGTAGACCGCGTTTTTGCGTTGCAGGGCTTCGGCGCGGTCATTGCGGGGACGGTATTATCAGGCGAGGTAAATGTCGGCGACAGGCTGGAGATAATGCCCGATGGACTAAATGCAAGAGTCCGCGGAATACAGATTCACAATGAGAGCAAGGAAAGGTCTTATCTCGGCAGGCGCACAGCTATCAACCTTCAGGATGTGAAGAAGGATCAATTAAGACGCGGGCAGGTCGCCTGCGCTCCCGGCTCGCTCTCCCCTACTACGCTTCTCGATGTCCGGCTTTTCGTGTCTCAGAGCTACAATGACGAGCTGAAGAACCGCACCCGTGTCAGGCTGCACGTCGGGACAGACGAGGTGATGTGCCGCACAGTGCTTCTGGACGCAGAAACACTTATACCAGGCGAGACCGGCTATGCGCAGCTTGTGCTGGAGTCGCCTACGGTTGCGCTCCCTAAAGACAGGTTCGTCATACGGTCATTCTCTTCGCAGGAGACCATCGGAGGTGGGACAATACTCGACTCACAGCCCGCGCATCATAAGCGTTTCGATAAAACCGCAATCGAAGGACTGGAGAAGCTCGAAGGTTGCATCTCTGATGTTGTCGATCATGCCTTCTTCAAGTCCAGATTCGCGCCAAAGACTGCCTCGGAGATTGCTTTTGCCGTCGAAGAGAGCGAATCAGAGGTAGCCGAAGTTATAAAATCGCTTATAAGTGTTGGAAAGCTCGCCTTGATAGCTTCAGGCGCTCAAGAGAAGTATCTTCAAAAAGACAGGTTCGATGAGCTGACGGCAAAACTGATCGAGATTATCAAGGACTACTACTCAAAAGACGCTTACAAGACGATGATGCCTGCTGCAGACCTGCAATCCAGGTTCTTGAAGCTTGCCGACCGGCAGGTTTTCGATGCAATTGTCTCGAAACTTGCTGAGAATAAGATTTTGGTAAAAAGGGACAACAAAGTTGGACTCTCGGACCATCAATCGAAGCTCTCAGATGCCGAACAGAGGGCGGCAGATAGGATAGAGTCGGTTTTCTTAGCTGCTGGTTACTCGACTCCTCTCGAAGATGATGTGATGGAGGAACTGCGGCTTTCACCAAAGGTCTTCGATAACGTTATGAAGAGCCTTATTGACCAGGGACAATTACTGCGTTTAAGTGACAAGGTCACATATCATAGAGACACCTTTGAGAAAGCGAAAAAGTCCGTTATCGAGTACATCAAGGCAAACGGCGGGATTACAGCTGCCGAACTGCGCGATCTTCTCTCGGTTTCACGAAAATACGCAATTGCGCTTCTGGAATACTTTGACAGCACCTGCTTAACAAGAAGAGACGGGGATAGAAGGCTCTTAAGATAAAGAAAGGGGACGGGCAATGAAAGGCATTCAAGGAATAGGGTTATGTGACGTTCAATCAGTGTACAGCGGGCCGGAAGGTAATCTTTGGGAACTGATTATGGGCCACCAGATCCACATAGGCGGATTCAAATCCTCCATGGACCTTGCCGAAAAGGCCAAAGTGGCCGGAAAAGGCTACGGAATCGATCTCTGCTGCTGCAACGGCGCCGGAATGAGGTTTCTTCTGAGGTTCCAGGATGTAAAACACATGCACGGAGTCGATGCGACAGAAGAAGTAATGAACCGCGCAAAGTACAGGTGTGCGGAAGAAGGTTTTGGCAATAGAGCCACATTTACGCTCGCCGATGCCTGCGACAGCGGGCTTCCCGATTCCACTGCCGACTTCATTTGGGGCGAGGACGCATGGTGCTATGTCGAAGACAAACCGCAGTTGATAGCCGAAGCTGCGCGTCTGGTAAAGCCGGGCGGGACTATTGCCTTCACCGACTGGATTGAGGGACCTGCCGGACTTACAAAAGACGAAGCCGACCGGTTTATGCGGTTCATGAAGTTCCCGAACCTACAGGACACAAACGGCTACTGCGATTTACTCACGGCAAGCGGCTGCGATGTGAAGATTTGCGAGGATACCGGGAGATATGCTCCATGTGTAGACCTTTACCTCGCTATGCTCGATATGCAGCTCACTTCCGACGCGCTGAGAACCATCGGTTATGATACAGAACTCTTTAAGGCGCTTGCTGGCGAGATGATGTTCATCCAAGAACTCGCACATGCCGGTAAAATCATTCAAGGATTGTTTGTTGCACATAAGAAAGACTAGGGACTGAATAAGATGAGCGGATGCTGTGGCAATAACAAGAATATTCACAAGGAAAGCTGCGATCCATGCAATCCTCCGAGCGCTCTGCCCTGCTCCACCGGGCATATTTCCTCCGCACCACTTGCTTGGTTCGATAATATGATCGACAACTGCCTGGACTACGCCGAAAAGACAAAGTCCGAAGGCAGGCCGGTTGTCGGGATTATGTGCGAATACGCCCCAAGAGAGCTGATAATGGCGGCAGGAGGTGTTCCTGTGTGCCTCTGTGGCGGCTCTGCTGCGACAATTCCTGCAGCAGAAGAGACGCTGCCGTCGAACCTGTGTCCGCTCATCAAATCAACATTCGGCTACCATACGCTTGGTTCCAATCCATTTCTTGAAATGGCAGACCTTATCATCGCAGAGACCACCTGCGACGGCAAGAAGAAGATGTTCGAGCTGATGGCTGAGACGAGACCGACATACATAATGGAGCTTCCGCAAAAACAGGATGATGCCGACGCATTTGAACACTGGGTGCTTGAGCTGAAAAAGCTCATATTTGAGCTTGAAAAACGGTTCAATGTAGAGATTACAGATAAAAAGATCAGAGAAGCAATTGATTTAATGAACCATGAGCGCGCGCTCAGGCTTCGGCTTGCTGAGCTTATGAAGCTGGATAGTCCACCAATTACAGGCCGGCAGTTGCTAGAGCTTAAGAGCACTATATCAGGCATACCAGCCGATCTGGAGCAGTATGAAAAGGCAGTTAAGTTATACGAGGGACAATCGGGTAATGGCGATAGATCGTCTAGAGTAAGGGTACTTTTGACCGGAGTTCCGGTAGTTCATGGGGCGGAAAGGGTAATCGATATTATCGAAGACCACGGCGGATTGATAGTCTGTGCCGAAAACTGCACTGGCTTAAAGCCGATTCTGGAAAACGTCGATGCCGATGCAGACGACCCGGTCCGCGCGCTCGCTGCAAAGTATTTCAATCTGCATTGCTCGGTTATGACGAAGAACAATCGTAGGATCGACGCAATCCGCGACATTGCGAGGCAGTACCGTGCTGAGTGCATAATAGACCTCGCATGGCAGGCGTGCATTACTTACAGCATCGAATCTTACCGGGTGAAACAGCTTGCCGAAAATGAGCTGCATGTCCCGTTCTTGAGGATTGAAACCGACTATTCGCCTTCTGACTCCGCGCGGATTGCCGTCAGGGTCGAGGCGCTTTTCGAGACGGTCAAAAATGCGTGTACTGCGCCGAGCTGCTGCGGGGACTGAAGCTTGAAGATCATCTACAGTTGTCCGTTCGTCCCGGCTGAGTGGATTGCGGCATATGGGTTATCGCCGTCGAGAATATCGCCGGACAGATCGAGCCTTAATCTGGGGCCGGGAGTGTGCCCTTACGCCTGTTCATTTGCAGGTGCTTCCATCGAGGAGAAAACCGCTGCCGGGGTCATAGTAACAACCGCCTGCGACCAGATGAGGCGGATTTATGACATCATCACTGAAAACACTGATCTACCGGCGTTTTTGATGCACTTACCGCATACCTGGCAGACAGTGGAATCGCAAAAGCTGTATGCTTCTGAGTTGAAGCGGCTGGGAGATTTTCTGATTGCGCTTGGAGGCAGCACCCCCACCCCTGATTTGCTCAAACAGATGATGTTCGAATATGACAATAAGAGAGCCGTACTCCGTGACCTTCAGGGAAGCCTTTCGCCGAGGGAATGGGCTCTTCGTTTAGCTGATTTCAATAGAACTGGAGATTTTGATCAGGCGGTTCCAGCTATGAGGCATGTGCCGTCCGGCATCCCGGTTGCACTTGTCGGCGGGCCTGTTCCAGCTAATCAATACAGCTTATACGATTTTATCGAGAAGGCCGGTGGATATGTAGCGCTGGACGCCACCGAAACGGGTGAGCGGACACTTCCAGCGCCGTTTGATAGAAGGCTGCTTAACGAAAACCCAATGGCGGCGCTGGCTGATTCATATTTTAATACTATTCCAGACGCATTCAGGAGGCCGAACAGCGAGCTGTTCAAGTGGCTCAAACTGAAACTTGCAGAACGCGGGGTGCGAGGCATAATCCTCCGCCGTTATCTCTGGTGCGACAACTGGAACGCAGAGGCGTATCGTTTGAAGGAATGGTCCGGCCTGCCGTTTATCCAGATTGACGCGAATGACGATGGGATTGTTGATATACGCACATCATCGAGAATCCAGGCCTTTATGGAGTCGATCAAATGAGCGGAATTACCTTGAGTGACTGGGACAGGCGCTATGCCGAGTTGAAAGAAGCAGGTCTGAACGAGCCCTGGTACGGCGGCCCGCTCCGAAGACACGTTGATGATGGAGACCTCAGGCTGCTCAAGCTCCGGTATGATGATTCCGCAGCAGCGCTCAGGCTCTGGAACTTCCTTTTGACCGAAGAAGACCGGCTGCGGGAGGCCCGAGCCAAAGGTAAGAAGCTTGTCGGGACTATGAAAGACCTTGGCACGGTCCCGGTGATGGCGTATTCGCTCCCGAATGTGGTAGCATTTTACCCGGACGGCGCCTGGTGGACTCCATGCATCATGGAAATGAGCGAGGGGCTGCTAAATCTTGCCGCATCATACGGGCTGGATGAATCATTCTGCCCGGTGCGCGCGATGCTCGGAGCATTCGTCACCGAAGCGCATTTTCCGATTCCCGATATGCTCACATGCAGCGTCGGAGCGACCTGCGATGATTTTTCGTCCATTGCGCAGCGTCTTGAGGGGCTTGGATATCCGATCAACTGGTGGGAAATGCCCGCGAGACATAAACCAGGCCCAAATGAAGATGCAATCCGGCTTCCGGGCGGGTTTTATGCATCATCCGAGCAGGTAGCGTTCGTAAAGTCCGAGCTTGAGCAGGTCAAGACTGCGTTAGAACAGCTTTCAGGATATAAACTGACGGATGATATGCTGAGGGCCGGGATTCGCGCCGCAAATAAAGTGCGGAAGACTCTTTCTGAGCTTCGAAAAGCTGTTTTTACCGCGAAGATATGCCCGATGCCCGCGCTTGAGATGCAGATAGCCGAGATGCTCGCTATCCATTTCTGCTCCGACAGGGAAGAGACCGCCGCGGTGCTTCAGGATTTGCTCACTGAAGTGCAAAATCGCATAAACTCAGGTATTGGGATACTGCCGGAGGACTCTGTCCGTATATTCTGGGTGAACCCTGTCGCAGATTTGCGTGCAATGAATTTGTTGGAAGACTGCGGCGGGCGGATATGCGGGGCCGACTACCTTTTCGCGCATGCGTTGGATGAAATACCTGAAGACCTGCATCCGATGGAAGCACTCGCAAGAATGGCGCTTGCTGACCCGATGGTCGGGAGTTCTCATGACCGGGCAGAGCGTATATGTAATGACATCGAAGATTTCGGATCGGAGGCAGTCCTAATTTCAAAGATACCGGGAGCAAGCCACTGCGCCACAGAAGGCGCGATAATAGGCAGGATCATTAAGGCCAAGCTGAATCTGCCGGTGGTGGAAATAGAAGTGCCGCCGCTTACTGATTCGATGCAGCCGATGATAATGACCAGAATTGAAGCACTGATAGAAACCGCAAGAGAGTGGAGGAAGTAATGATCGGGGTTGGAATAGATGCCGGATCAAGAGCAATAAAAATAGTCCTGGTGGATACCGAGACGCACGAAGTCATCGCATCAGGAACGGTTGGACAGGGTGTAAAGAGCAATGATCTGGCAATGGAGCTTTACGAGCATCTTCTAAAGGACAGCAGCCACAACTCCGAGGATGTCCAAAAGATCGTAGCGACCGGCTACGGGCGAAACACCATCAGCATCGCCGATACGACTATAACAGAGATCACCTGCCACGCCCGCGGTGTGCATCACCTTGTTCCCTCTGCTCGTACAGTCGTAGAAATAGGCGGACAGGACAGCAAACTCCTGAAGCTCGGCCCCGGCGGCTCCGTACAGGACTTCATGATGAATGACAGATGCGCCGCAGGCACAGGGCGCTTTCTCGAAGTCGTCGCAGACCGTTTGAGCGTGGAACTGGCTGAACTCGGAGAGCTTGCATCGAAGAGTATAACCCCCGCAGCGATCAGCAGCATGTGTATAGTATTCGCGGAAACGGAGATCATCGGGCTTCTGGCATCCGGCACAGCACCTGAAGACATAGTTGCTGGTGTCCAGAACTCCATAGCGACCAGAATCACCTCGATGGCAGGAAAATCAGTTATTCCCCCTGTAGTTTTCACCGGCGGAGTCGCACTCGTCCCCGGAATGGACAAAGCTCTGGAACGGGTCCTGGGGCATCCCGTTTCAACAGCGCCGAACCCACAGATGACCGGCGCTCTTGGAGCAGCACTTCTTGCGTGCAAACCACATAGATAAATACTGATCTAATTAAGGTGTTATAAATTCCTTAACAGCTATTAACACGCCTTCAATTAATGGTCCCACATGCTCAAAGTAATCTTTGTCAATTGGTCGAACCTGCCCAATCTTGAATGGTGTCCGTTTTTTGAGCGCAGACCAATATTCTTTCGTCGTATCAAGGTATATTTCATTAACTTTCCCTGCATTGTGTACGTATATGTTGCGAGTGGCAGTGATTTCTACCGCATCAAGCTTATCGATTTTGGATAAGTCAATACCGCAATTTTCCATTGCAGTAAATTGCAATGTAATATTTCTGTTTGTTACCAATCCGACCTCTTGTTCCACTATGTGGTTGATCAATGCTGAGTAGGAACCACTCTGAAATATCGTTTGGTAATCCACTCGTTTTAACTCAGCATTTTCCTTCCTTGTGTGTTGAGTAAACTTGGTTTGCATCTGATGTGGATGCATTGTATATATGAACCTTAATGTATCAGCAATAAAGCTATCGAGAATCGCGATCAAATAAACGAATGCAGAAGGATAAACATGTTCTGATGTCGATAGTATGTTTTCTTTCATGGCTTGTTGTGCTGGTATAGCTTTTTCTGCAGCATCTGTAGTTTTCTTCAGAATAATGCGTGCACGCTTTATTACATCTTCCAGAGTTTTTAGCTCCTTTGCTGAAAAGATTTTACCTTCCTTTGCTGTATGATCTATCGATTCTGCCTCTTTAATCATCTTCTTTGTTGTTTCTATTTCATTATTTCTTTCTTTGTTGACCGCTTCCCATATATCCTGCAAGTGACTTGTAGAAATACTAAATATAGTGGGCATTTGATAGATTGATTCTGCAGCCTTACGATACTGGTCTAGCAACAAAAGAAACCGTCTTTTGTCTCTTTCTTTCAATCCACCTAGTTTTTCCGCCTTTATTGCCTTTCTTGCTCGTTCTATACTCCAGAATTGCCATTTCGATTCTGGCTCAGAAACACTGAATTCATTACGCGCACACTCGTTAAATAAGCGAATGAATTCAACATCAACCATTTCTAGCGCATCAGGATTATCAACATGAACCTTCTCTATTATTTTACGAATCGTTACTCTGCCCATTGTGTCTAGCCCCTTATAACACTATTGGTTCCAATTCTTAACAGATATTGTGGCCATCAACCTTAATAATATAATATATCATCTATAGTATAGCCACAACCATTAATCTGTTAGTTTTAGGGCTAATTGTTAACGTTATAGATCGCCATGTATGGCATATTTGTCATTTTAATACATTTATGCAGCTATATATTTGGCTAACTATTAAGCAGAAATAATATCAACTATTCTGTTTTTTCCGTCGCAGGTGGTTTTCCCGTTACGGCTGCTTTTGCTGCTCGCGGCCTATGAGACTTCCGACGGTAAACCCAGTCGGCGCTGATGTATCTTGCTTAGCTCCATCACCTGATTCTGTAACATCCCCTACCCCAGCCGGTTCACCCGGCGCTTTTGAACCAAGAAGCTCTGCAACTTCGTCAAACCCTTCTTTTGCCTTCGCCGCAGAAACTGGATCGAGGCGGTAGAGGAGGCTTGTGAACTCCCCGACGTGTACCAATTCTTCCAGTGCTATATCATACAGGACCTTCCGCGCATCTTCGTTATTAGTAGCTTCCATGTGCGCCATATAAATATGTACGGCCTCAAGCTCTGCTGCAATATCGAGCATGATTGCACGAACAAGCTCGGTATGAGACATCTCGCGTTCTACTAGTCCTTTGAAAGGAGACACGAATTCAGGCATAAGTGGCAACCTCCATCAAAATTATCTGTACAGTTCAGCAGATACCCATTTACGAAGAGTGGTTACACTTTTGCCGGGGGACTTTGAATCGCGAATGACGCGAAGGAGCACGAAAAACGCGAAAGGAAATAGTGGATGTCGTGCTTCGGGACGAAAAGCGGTCCCGAAGCATAAGGTAAACTCCTTCTCCCCTTGCGGGAGAAGGTTGGGATGAGGGGTATTTTATTCTGCGGGAATGGCAGGTCTGTATAATCCATTGATTTACACAGAATCAATTCCCGCAGAATAGAAGCATATAGGAAATTCTGTTCCCTGTCATCTGTCCCCTTTTCTCGTAATCTCTACGCCTACGGTACGAACAAAGCGGAGGGCTGATGGCTTTTTGACAGTCACAGTTGCTTCCTTCACCATCGGATTTTCAAGGCAGATTTCGGCAGTACGCTCGGCGAGGGCTTCTATCAGGTAAAAACGTGATGATTCAGCCATCTCAAGTATGCAGTCTTTGAGCAGGCTGTAGTCTACTGTATCTTCGAAGTCGTCGCTCTTCCCCGGTTTGCTCAGGTCTACAGAAAGCGAAACACTTATGAGAATCTCCTGCGGCTCTTTTCGCTCATAATCACGAACCCCTATGATGCACCGGGCGAGGATATCGTCTATGAATACCCTATCCATTTGTGTACTCTTTCAGATGCCTGCCGCCGTCTACATAGACCACTTCACCGGTCAGAAAATCCGTCCCGGCGAGGTATACGACCGCATCGGCGACATCTTCGGCAGAGCCGTGCCGTTTGAGCGGGACTGTATTAACCAGCCGGTCAAGGTAGCTTTCATCCTGTCCAGGCGGAGGTAGGATAAGCCCAGGGGCCACAGCGTTGACGGCGATTTCCGGGGCGAATTCTAGCGCCATCATGCGGGTCATCACGGCAAGAACGTGCTTGCTCCAGATATAACCTGCATGCGCCCAGTCGTAGCCGCTTATCCGGCTGTCCAAGAGGTTTATTATCATCCCATGCCTCATGTGCTTGGCAAAAGCCCTGCCGAGCACAAATGGAACCCAGGCATTGATCTGCATGTTGGAAACAAAGTTATCGAAGGTTATCGAATCGAGTTTTTCCATTGGGAAGATGGACGCATTGTTGATCAGAATATCTATGGGGCCCGCAGTATCGAGCGCACGGGTAAGAAGTGACTCGTATTCATCCGGATTGCTAAAGTCAGCCTTCATCGTCCAACTGTTGACGCCGTGCTCGGCAAGCTCTGTCATGAGCTCTTCCGCATCAGCGCTGGAGCTGTTGTAGTGAATTACAATATTCACTCCCTCGTCCGCAAGCGCGAGTGCTGTCGCCCGGCCGATTCTCTTGGCTGCTCCGGTAATAAGTGCAGTTTTCCCCCTAAGCAATCTTCTTCCCATTCAATCTCCTTTTGCAGTCTTTAGGTTTATGGCTGTTACCTACAATAGCTTATCTATTTTCGCCGCTAAAATAAAGTCATTTCGGGAAAGTCCGCCGATTTTATGTGTCGAAAGCTCCAATTTTACCTTATTGTAGCTGATGCAAATGTCCGGGTGGTGGTCCTCGGTCTCCGCAATATCAGCTACATCATTAACAAAATCGATGGCACTCTTGAAGTCCTTCAGTTTGAACTCTCGAACGATTTTATTGTCCTCCATTATCCATTCAGGCACCTGCATGGCCAGGTCTTCAGCATCCTCCGAATGCATTGGCGAAGCCCCTGCTCTGGATGGAATCGTTTTCTCCTCGGAAAGTCTCATATCAGCCTCCTTCTATGTGATTGCACCTCTCAAATCTTCGGGAAGGATCTGCCTGCCATTTCTGATGATACTTCTAGCGTCTTCCACTCTTTCCCACACATTGCACATCATCATGCCTCTGACTTTGCCGTCTTTTAGGTAGTAGATGGTCCCTGTGTCGTATTCTTTCTGCCAGTCCGCGTGTGTTTCGAGCTTTGAGTTAATGTCCCCTACTGCCTCGTAGCCGAAATCGAACAGGTCAGAGAAGAAATAAGGCATATAGGTATAAGGCTCGTCTGCTCCGGCCATGTTTAGCCCCGCCTGCTTACCCTGGTTGATCGCGTTGTCCCAGTGCTCGACTCCCATCATCTCTCCGAGAGCCGCATATGGGAAATATGCGTTATCTCCAGCGGCATATATGTCGGTATTGGATGTCTGAAGGCGGTCGTTCACCGTAATCCCGTTTTGGATGGTAAGTCCCGCCATCTCTGCCAGCTCGATAGACGGGATTATCCCCGCACCGATGATCACCATATCCGACTCGATCAGAGCACCAGCCTTAGTGCGAGTCAGAAACACACTCCGCTGCTTTTCTATCGTCACAGGAACATCACTGGAGTAGATATTTACTCCCCGATCGATGTATTCGTCCTGTATCGCCCGTCCCAGACCTTCAGGAAAGACCCTTTGCACGATATAGGCTTCAGGGTATATCATCGTTACTTCTACTTCATTGATGTTGAGCGCTGCTGCTATCTCTGAGCCGATAAACCCGCCGCCTATGACGACAGCCCGCGCCTCTTCGATTGCTTCTCCTCTTAGCCGGAGGTAATCGTCGAGATAACGGTAGTAATAAATCCCATCCAGATCCCCGCCGGGAATATCAAGCGTTCTCGGAACACCGCCTGTCGCTAAAAGAAGCTTATCGAACGGATACGTGTCGCCTCTGCTGTCCGTGACGTTTTTTCCTGAGGCATCCACCCCGACGACATCCACATCAAAGGCAAGATCGACGTTGTTGGCCTTGTAGAAATCGCTGTCGTGGACGAAGATTTCTTCTACCTTTTTCTGTCCGAACCACAGTTTCTTGGTCAATGGAGGGCGGTCATACGGCAGATGCTTTTCGCTTCCGAAGAGCAGGATCGAGCCTCCTTTGTCCCGTTCCCTGATCCCCTCGACAGCCGATGCACCCGCCAAACCACCGCCGACAATGATGTATTTATATGATTTATCGGGCATAGCACATCCTCCTGAATTAACAATGAAAAGTCTACCCAGGAGATTGGAGTTCAAAAAGGGCTTGATATCTAGGGGATTATTGGAGACTCGTACTTCGGGACGAACTGCGGTCCCGAAGCATACGTCATGCTGAGCTTGACTCAGCATCCAGGAAAGTTTATCAAATTAGTGCAAAATCGTGCTTCTCCCCGTGGTCCAATGGGTTCATGGGGAGAAGCACGATTACAGGTTATTTATGATTGCTTGACTGACCCCGAAAGGTCCAATACCTTGCTGTCATCAACGGCTTTCTTCTCAAATGTAGAGTTCTCTATAAGTTTCTTGAGCTCTTTCTCGTAAGCGGCTCCATCCAGCGGCATCTCGACCGTGGAGTTCGTAAGCGTCGAGTAGAGCATAGCATTTGCCAGTTCGACGGACTTGATACCTTCCTCAGCAGGAGCCAGAAGCGGCGTTCCATGAAGAATCGCATTTACGAAATTCTGCGTAATAGCGGGATGCTGCTCGCCATGTCCCGACACAGGGATTTCAACCCACCAGACCGGCGGAGTCGCAAACACCTGATCTGTTGTCTTGCTGAACTCGGTTGTCGGAACCTCGTTTCTTACGAAACGTATATTCCCTCCCTCGATAGTGACTCTGCCTCTCTCGCCGCAGACTTCCAGCCTGTTAACGCCGGGAGCCTCGCCTGTAGTCGTTATAAAAATACCGGTCGCTCCGTTCGGATACTCGAGATACGCAGTTACCTGGTCCTCGACTTCTATGTTGTGCTTCGCACCGAACTTACAGAACGCCCGTACCTTGCTCGGCATTCCAAAAAGCCACTGCATCAGGTCGAGTTGATGCGGACACTGATTTGTCAGCACACCGCCGCCCTCACCTTTCCAGGTAGCTCTCCAACCGCCGCTTGCATAATAAGCTTCCGGCCGGAACCAGTCCGTAATGACCCAGTTTACGCGGGTAATCTCCCCCAGTTCCCCGTTTTCGATCATAGCCTTCAGCTTCTGATAGTGCGGGTCAGTCCTCTGGTTGAACATTGCTGAGAAGACCTGGTCTTTATTCTTATGGGCGGCAATAAGACGCTCGCAATCAGCCTTATGGACGGAAATCGGCTTCTCGACAAGAACATGGAGCCCCTGCTCCAGCGCATCTATTCCAATTGTTGTGTGAAAGTAGTGCGGGGTAGCTATAATAACCGCGTCAACTTCGCCGGAGCGGATGATTTCCCGGCTGTCCGTATATGTTTTTAGTGCTGAGAATCTCTTGAGCTTTTCAGGCACGATATCGCACACGGCTGTAAGCTCACAGCCTTTGATCTTGCCATTTTTGATATACTCGGCATGTCCGCTCCCCATGCCTCCTACGCCGATGATTCCTATGCGAACTTTGTTACTCATCTAAACAAACCCTTTTCTATTTATTTACTTCGATATGATCAGGTATTTTGTCGAGCGGATAGTATTCCTGCTCGACTCTGTCTTTGTAAACTTTGAATATACGCAAACCCACAGGTGTTTTGGTAAATGATTTACTTAATGGACCGGTGGTAATAAGTGACATCTTGCCATACTGCCCGAATACTTCCATGTGCAGGTGTCCTGCTAAGGCGTAATCGACTCCATAAGTATCCATCAGTGATAGATAGTCCTTGCGTTCAGACAACGGTATATTATCATTGGCATCGATCTCGTCGGGATTATTAATAAACCACGGATGATGAGTCAGCACAAAGATATGGCTAGCATTGTTCTTTCTCGCTTCTGCCAGTTGGCTTTCAAACCATCCCCGCTGGGCCTTACGTATCACCGGATCACCCTCGGTATAATGGATCACAGAAGAATCGAGCACTATAAACGTAGACCCGCCATACGTGAACGAGTAATAGTCATTTCCGAACAGCTTTCTGTAGGACTGCACATCACTTTCTGTAGCCGGAGCCAGGTCGTGATTACCGGAAACCAGAAACAGCGGTATTTCCGGTCGAATCTGCTTTGCTACATTCCAGAAAGCGTTAATCTGTTCCATATCTTGCTTTTGATTTACCAGATCACCTGATATAACCACAAAAGCTGGCTGAAGCTGGTTTATATGCTTTACAGCTTTCTCGAAGTTATTCACTTCCTGAGTCATGCTCTTATCTTTCTCCGAGATTCCCAACTGGGGATCTGCTATCTGAACGAACATGAACCCGCTGTTTTGCGCAACAGCAGGTATACATAACAGCAGGAGTAATAAGATTAACGCTTTTCTAAAACGCATATGCCTGTCCTCCGCATAAAGCTATCTGACTGAACATTTTAGCTATTGTAACTCCGTGCGAGCTTAAGTGACAATAGCTGTTTCAGGTTTTACCCTCAATTTCTGAACCGCAAAATACGCGAAAGAGATTATACGCCTGCCTGTTGGGTATATACAGGTCAGCTATGAAAATCCCATTTACTCTCAGATCGGATTTTACACTTGCCGCTGCCGGGGTTCTCCTTATCCTTCTTGTAATCGCACTCGAACGGTTCCCAGGTGAGCGCTGGTGGCCAACGCTCCTTCTTGTCTACATGCCGCAGCAGGTATGGCTGATGCCGCCGATCATCCTCACCGTTTATATGATCATCCGCCACAAATGGTGGCTTGCGGTCATTTCGATAGTCCCGGTAGCCTTCGTACTTATATTTCTGATTGGGATGTCCCTCCCACAGGCTTCACCGAAAATGCCGTCACAGCTTAGAATCCTGACATGGAACTTATACTACGGCAGAGGCGGCTCCCGCCTGCCGGAGCTTTTCACGCAGACAATGCCGGACATCATTTGCCTTCAGGAAGCAGACCCGTGGGCACAAAAACATCTGGACGAGATGCTCTCCCGTCCACAGTTTAGGGGGTGGAGTTCAAAAGTCTGCGGCGAACTTGTCATCTTGAGCAGGTTTCCCTTAAAGCGGCTCGGAACTACCCATTCCGCGCTCTGGGCAGCAGCGGATGTGGACGGCGAGGAGGTCGTAATCGCAAACACCCACTTTGCAGTGCCGTTCAAGCCAAGGCTATCGAGCATGACACCTGGTAATATCTGCGCTGCAGACGATCTGCGGATGAAACAGGCGACCGAAATTCTGAACGAACTGCCCGCAGATGTTCCGGTAATCGTATGCGGAGACTTCAACACCCCGCCGAACACGCGGATTTACAGAATGCTCGGTTCACATATGACGAATGCCTTCAAGCGCAGGGGACAAGGGCTTGGCCTGAGCTACAAGAGAGAACTACCGATGGTCCGCATCGACCACATCTTCTCGAAAGGCAGCATCGAGCCAGTCCAGTGCTGGATGCCGAAGATCGACGCGTCGAACCATCGGCCCATGTGTGCGGATTTCTCTCTATATGGAGCTGATAATCCCTGAACGTCTTATTCGCCGACGTAAACCCTCGGCACGCGCTTACCAATGGATGTTACGACATCATGCGGTATAGTCCCCAGCACTTCGGCAACCCGTTCTACGGATAAATACTCCACTCCGCCGCCGAGCAGGATGACGTCATCTCCAATTGCCGCGTCCGGGACATCCGTCACATCGATCATTGTCTGGTCCATGCAGACCCGGCCGATAACAGGAGCTCTGTATCCTTTTACGGACACCTCACCTTTGTTCGACAGCGATCTCTCGAAGCCGTCCGCATAACCTACGGGAATAACGGCGACTTTGGTGCTGCGTAAAGTCTTGAATGTACGCCCGTAGCTGATAGTCCTACCGGCAGAATAATCTTTCATAAAGATGATCTTTGTGCGGAAGGTCAGAGCGGGCTTCAGTTCTATGCTCCTGCTCGCTTCCGGCGATGGATAAAGCCCGTAGATGGCAATTCCCGGCCGTACCATATCCAGGTAAGCTGATGGATAATCGAGCACAGCTCCACTATTTGCCGCGTGAGCATACTCGGGCCGTATACCAAGCTCGCTTAGTTTGGATACTATACTCTTGAATAATCTTATCTGTTCTTCCGTGAAGGACCTGTCCGCCTCATCTGAAGATGGAAAATGCGTAAATATACCGTCTATTTCAAGCTGCGGGAGGCCAATCAAGGCCGTGACCAACTCAACGGCTCCATCAGAAGGAACACCTATCCGCCCCATGCCGGTATCAACTTTCACATGAATATGAGCTTTTTTCTCTTGCCGTGTGGCCTCAGCGGCAAGATCGCAGGCGGCGCTCAAGTCGCAGACAGTCGCAGAGATACCGAACTCCACTATTTCGCGGGCGGAACAGCCGCTGGAGCATCCGAGGATCAGTATGGGAGCGTCGATCCCATTGCTTCTGAGTTCGAGCGCTTCCTCCACACTTGCGACACCAAGCATATCAGCGCCGGCTGCAAGAGCCGTTTTCCCGACCTTGACAGCGCCATGCCCGTAACCGTCAGCCTTGACTGCCGGCATAATCCTCACACCGGAACCCACAGCCCGGCGTATTGCCTGAATATTCTCCTTTATTGCGTTTAAATCAATCTCTGCGTAAGTTGGTCTATACATATTTCTCTCGTAAAAGCCTTGCTGATTGTAGCTTTAAGTCTCTATATATTATTACGGCTGAGATGCGGATATGTTTAATCATTCTTCGGCATATATCAACCTCGACAACAGTCTACAATTAATCGCTTCATTCGGCAAGTGCAGAAGGAACATTTCAGCTCCATGCCGAAGCTGAAAATGAGATGATGATATACAACTGCCATAAAATAAATATTCCGCCGGTTATCGACGGGCGACTCGATGACGGCGCATGGTCTCACGCCGAGGCTGTGAATCTTGTTCTTTCCGAAGATGGCGCGGCCGCATCCAAACCGACGAGCGTAAAGCTCTGCTGGGATGACGACTGTCTTTATCTGGCGTTCGATTGCATCGACCAGGACATCTGGGGAACTATGTTCAACCGCGACGACCTTATCTGGAATGAAGAGGTCGTAGAAGCATTCCTGTCGCCGTACGGAGACCTGACCCATTACTATGAGCTGAATGTGAGCCCTCGAAATGTCGTATTCGATACCGAAATCAGTGCTTCGACCGATGATCCGCCGGTCTTCGAAGGCCGGAAGGAATGGGATATAGCCGGGCTCAAGACTGCCGTGGTCGTAGACGGCACGCTCGACGATAGAAACGATATAGACAAAGGCTGGACCGTCGAGATTGCTATCCCGTTTGCCTCTCTTGGACGCAAAACCCCGAAGCCCGGTGAAAAATGGCGCGGAAACCTCTATCGGATCGACCTGTCACCGGAGCCGGTCGAGTTTCAAGCCTGGTCGCCGACACTTTTAAGCCCGGCGAACTTTCACAGGCCGAGCCGCTTCGGGACAATTGTCTTTACGGAATAGGATGCTCTGTGAAAAACTGCCATATCGTGTCCGTTGCATCCAATTTATCGCTGCCTTTACCAACGATTCTCTCGTGAAGCAAGCTTTTACCGCCCGGCCACACATGCCCCAGGCCGTCTATTGCGCAAAACAACGCTTCCACGCCGTTTCTACACCCTTTATAAGCCTCGATCTTTACACCGTTTTCATCCCGCCGTATTTCAATACTTTCTGAACAACCGATCAGCTTTGCCCAGGCTCTAATGGAACCCGCCATAGGAGGTTTTATCTCTTTATCTCTCCACGGACTGACCGTCTCGCCGCCGTTAAACGGGTTCAGCGGGTCTTCGACGCCGGTAATCGCCAAAACAGACACTTCGCGCTCCAGTGTCTCAGGTTTAGTCCACAAATGACCGGATACAGGGGCTATCGCGGCGATACGTTTAGACAGCTCTACTCCAGCGCGGTAAGTCATTGATGCCCCGTTCGAGAACCCGGTGATAAAGATTTTGCGTTTATCTATTACATAGCTGGACATCAGATCATCGATCATCGCGTTTATGAACCCGACATCATCGACGTTCTCTTTGCCTGAATACGCCCGGCCTGAGCCATCATTCCAGAACTGCGGGTTACGGAGAAACCTGGGCGGCTGCGACTCGTCCTGCCGGATAGCCTCCGGAAATGCGGCTATAAAGCCTTCTTTATCTGCTTTCCTGGTCCAGCCAGTCTCCTCCATCGCGCCTTTTGCAGTCCCTCCGCCGCCATGCAGCATTATCACGAGAGAAACAAACTTTTGCGTGTAATAACTATCCGGAACGTAAACTATATAACGCCGCTCAAGCGAGCCGATGCTTATTGTTCGTGATTGCATACCCTGCAAATACTTCTCCTGAATATTCAAAACTCTGTGATCAAACAATATCCGACCTGAGCGGTGAAGTCAAGCCGCTGTCCTGCCGAAATCACTCTTAATATACATTCTATGGGATCAGGCTGGCACGTTTGATGGTAAATTCCCCGTACCTGTCGTTGATGGCGTCCATGGCCTTAAGCAGGCTGCGGACGCGGGGGTCTGCAAACAGATCGAGCTGGCATGCACCTTTCACCAGGTTGGATACACTCACTCCCACCAACCGAATGGCACGTTTGTCATCGTCCTGCTTTCTAAGAATCGACAGTGCAGCCCTGTAGATAGCGTATCCATCGTCGATATACTCCGGGATGCTCCGCTGGCGGCTGAATGTGTGCATGTCGGCATATCTTACTACGAGCGTGACTGTCCTGCCGGCAAAGTGCTGCTCCCTCAACTGGCGGCCTACCATCTCCGAGAGTCTCAGCAGGTGGCGGCACACTATATTCAAGTCCCTGGTGTTCCGTTCCATCGTATACGAATGCCCGACGGACTTCATATCCGGCTCGCTGTGATACGGGATTATCGGAGACTGGTCCACTCCGTTTCCCATCCAATAAAGCACATCACCAAAGACACCGAACTCGCGCTTAAGCATAGGTCTCGAAGCCCTCGCAAGCTCACTTGCCTTCGTAATCCCCATCCTCGCGAGCCTTACCCTGACTTTATCCCCGATCCCATGCAGTTTCTCCACCGACAGGTCTTTCAGAAGCGCCTCTACATCATCTTTCTTTATCTCCATCAGCCCATCAGGCTTCCCCATCCCGGAGGCGAGCTTGGAAAGCATCTTATTTTGAGCAATTCCTATCGAACAGGTCAGCCCCAACTCAGACTTTATACGGCGTTTGATGTTCCTGGCTACATCCCACGCCCCGCCGAAGCGCTCCGCTGTGCCTGTAACATCCAAAAAGCACTCATCTATCGAATATATCTCCATCAGGTCGGTATAATCGCCGCAGATTTTAAAGACCCGGTGCGCCGTATCCGTGTATTTGCTCAGGTTTCCATGCACCAGAACGGCATCGGGACATCGCCCAATCGCCTCCATAACAGGCATAGCTGAATGGATGCCGTAAGCCCGGGCTTCGTAGCTCGCAGCGGAGATTACGGAGCGGCCGGTCAGACTTCCACCGACCAGAACCGGCTTACCCCTGAGGCCAGGGTTGCACTGCTGCTCTATACTTGCAAAAAACGCGTCCATATCAACCAGAATGATCGTCCGATCATCCGTCATACGTCACCTCCGCTGATCCTGGAAAGCGTCCACTCAAGGGAGCCTGAGTTGAAACACAACTCGTACACACTGCTGCCGCTGGCTACGGTAACGGCGAAATAGTACAGCTTTTCGATCCCCAGGCTGCTCCGCCAGTTGTAGGTAACCCTCCTTACCCTGTAGTAACGGCTCCTCCACAGGAACCATACCGGGCATATCTTTCTATTGTCGAACGCCGCTCCCACTCGAACCTCTTCGTCGACAGTGACTGCTTCCATACGCCACCCTCAACACAACGTCTTTATGCTTATTAGACATAATATCGAACATTCGTTCGTCTGCCAAGGCACAACAAACCCTTTCGGCTACTTGGCATTGATTTTCAGGACTTTACAGCTTACCTGCGGCCCAGAGCATGCCTCTGGTCATAATAGTAAGTGCTTCGGGGACACTCAGATCGGCTGCGACATGGCCCAGGGAACTGTAGAAGACGCGGCCTTTGCCGTAATGTCTCTTCCATGCAACAGGCATTACTGTTCCGGCGATCCAGAATGCATTGTCGCCGCTGAAAGTAGTCGTCGCCAGCACTTCATTCGAAGGATCGACGTGCATATAATACTGCTCTGAGTGCATCTTGAAGTCATCCAGACCGACTGTAATGGGATCATACTTATTGGTAATGTTCACTTCATAGTCGATGATGCCGCCCGGATGGGCAACCCACTGTCCGCCGACCATGAACTGCCATTCAGTCTCGTTTCTAAAGGCATCGCCCATGCCGCCATGCAGTCCGGCAACTCCGGTGCCGTTTCTGATAGCTGTCAGGACCGGGCCAAGCTGCTCCTGGGTGATAGCTCCCATTGTCCAGAGCGGGACTATGAGGTCCAACGATTCCAGCTTTGCCTGATCTTTGAACGCATCAAGAGTATCCGATACTTCGACGTCGAACCCGTGCTCGCGGAGCGCGCCCGCAAGTATTTCCGAGACTTGAACGGGCTCGTGACCTTCCCATCCGCCTTGTACAATCAGTGCTGAACTCATCAAATTTCCTCCGATTGCTCCATTACCCCTATCCGCACGTTTCTGAACCGCGCAGGAGCTACTCCATGCCCGACATGTATAACCTGACCTGGCTCGCCTTTACCGCAGTTCGGCGTACCCCGCATCTCCCACTCGTCTTTGTTCGAAACGGCATCGCAGCTGCCCCAGAACTCAGGGGTAATGCCTGTATACGTGACGTTCTTCACGATCCCGGTGATGCTTCCGTCGTTGATCACATAACCGATCTCTGTTCCGAACTGGAAGTTAAGCCGCTTGTCATCTATGCTCCACGATGTGACAGAACGCCCAAGTATGCCTTTCTTGGTGTCTTTGATAATCTCGTCGAGCGTCCAGTCTCCGGGCAGCAGATTGATGTTCGTCATCCTGATGATAGGAATTCTATTCCAACCTGAAGCTCTCATCGCGCCGCCGCTTGCGTCCCATCCCATCTGAGCAGCAGTCTCTCTGGATGAGAGGTATCCGGAGAAGATACCTTCTTTGATTATATCGACGCGCTGAGCGGGAACACCTTCGTCATCATAGGCAAACGTGCCCATACCACAGGGAGCAGTCGCATCGGCAACTATATTTACCGATTCGGAGCCATAACGGTAATTGTTCAGCTTCTCAGGAGTCAGAAAGCTCGTTCCTGCGAATGCTGCCTCCGTGCCGAATACTCTGTCCAGCTCTATTGGATGCCCACAGGACTCGTGGACCTGCAGCGCGAGCATATCCTTGTCTATTATGAGGTCGCTGAAACCTGACGGGCACTGAGGGGCTTTCAGAAGGTCAGCCGATTCTTTTGCGATCTCTTCGGCGTGACCGGCAAGGTCCCAACTCTCTATAAACTCATAACCGCTCGATTGGAATGCGCCGCCTTTGGATGCAGGATACGACCTCCGCTGCATTTCTCCGGCTTCGATTGCGGTCGCAGTTATCCCCGCGCCGCTTTCTATCTTGGTCTGCTCTATGTAGCTGCCTTCGGTGCTTGCAAAAGTGTTATCAGTCCGCCAGAACCGCATGGAACCTTCGGATATCTTTACTTCCGGCTGTTCCCGCATGATACTGTCGGCGTCCAGCAGCAGGCTGATCTTTTCTTCGAGAGAGACTTCGAAAGGGTTTACTTTCCATTCGCTTTTGAACTTGCCTTCTACCGGCTCGACAGGAGCAAGTTTGACATCCTCTTTCTTCACGTAGGAACTCGCTCTTGCTATGCGTACGGCCTCGTCGACGACCCTGTCTATCTCGCCGTCACGGACCACAGAGCTTGATGAAAACCCCCATGATCCGTTTACGATGACCCGCACACCAAACCCATAGTTGGTCGATGACGCAAGCGCATTCACATTGCCTTTTTTGACGCCTATAGACTCGGACTCACCTTTAATTATCCTGACATCGGCATAGCTTGCGCCGAGGTCTTTCGCTTTCTGCAAAACTTTATCAGTAAACTCTTTCAATGCTCCAAATCCCCTCGGAAACACGACCTACTCGATAGATAAGAGTTCAGAGTTGATGAGTGCAACATCATTCCGGGCTGCCACGACGTCATTCCGAGCTTGACTCGGAATCCAGGAAAAACTGGACCCTGAATCAAGTTCAGGGTGACGTGCTGGTTGTTCAGTATGATGTATAATTCTTATCAAGAGTGAACTGTTACCTCGGTAGGGATTTGCAATCCCTACCGGAGAGACAAACGAGGCATCTATGATGCCGGGTGTGCAAGTTTTGGTTATAACTACACATCCGGTATCACAGATCCCTTTTATGCCAGTCCGGGCTACATTACAAATGCAGTCCGAGAAAGGCTATTTCGTGAATAGCAACTAGAATTCCGTTACTCCGGTAAAGCGGAAGTTCTTTGCTTTGATCGCCGGAACGGTCGCCATCCCCTGAAGACTCAGGTCTTTTCCAATCATCTCCACGTTCGAAAGCACTTTCAGAATGTTTTCCGTGAACCTGAGGTTCTTGACCGGCTTCGTGATCTTGCCGTTCTCGATCAGGAATGTCCCGTCCCTGGTCATACCGGTGAATATCACGAGGAGCGGATGCACCACGTTCGTATAGTTGAACCGGGTCACAAATATCCCGCGTTCGGTGCTCGCGATCATCTCTTCTATAGTCTTGTCGCCGGGCGCAAGGAACATATTCGTCGCGTATGGGCCATGAGTCCCAGTTCCACCGATAGAATGGCCAGTAGATTCCTTGCCTTCTTTTCCGGCTGTGAAGGAATCGTAGACCACTGCATTGGCAACGCCGTTTACGATGAGATCTACCTTCTGCTTGGGTAGGCCTTCCCCATCAAACGAACTGATACTGCCCCTGGGATCGAACCCGTCATCCCAAATATTGATATTCTCGCCGCATACCTTCTCGCCGAGCTTCCCAGCCATGAAGCTCCGGCCTTCCTGCACCGCAAGAGCGCTGAAGCCCAGCCACGAGAGGTAACTCAATATATCCTCGACGCAGTAAGGAGTCAGCACAACATCATACTCTCCCGGCTCGATTGAGACCGGGTTCCGGCTCTTATCAGCCGTCTGTGCAGCCTCATTCGCCGCTTCCTCGACGTTTATCTTCATCACATCGCGGTTTTGTTTGTTGGAATATCCAAACCCGGTACCAGCGGTAACGACCATCGACAGATGACTGTCCGTACCGGCCGTGTAGGCACTCCCGCCAAGCGAGTTGGCTATCGCATGCTCGCCGTATCCCACCGAGAACGATCCTGACGCCTCAGCGTTGACTTTAGACGCTACATCGACGATTTTCCGAACAGCGGCGGCTCTATCCTCAGGAGAAAACTCCACTGTCGGCTCGAAAAACGTCTGCGGAGCCTGAGGTATGGGTTTCGGCCCGTGCAGAGACTTGAAGTCCGGGTTGTCGTGCTGGTTTTTAGCAAATATAACGGCTCTTTCGACCGTTTCTCGCACCGCATCATCAGTAATCGAATTGCCTGTAGCATATCCGATCTTTTTGCCGATGATCGCACGAACAGCAATAGCTGCATTCCGCTCAGCTACGTTCTGGTGAATGATCGAACCGGCAAACCGGGTCAGGCTGCTCTGTCCGATACCTATAGAGACCTCTGTCTGATCAGCGGTCGAGAACCCCATCGCCTTTTTCGCAACTTCCTGCAGTCTCTCACTGCCCAGAAGCTCAAAATTCTTGTTACTCATTATCTTCACCCTCCGACTCGCCGGAAGGAGATTCCATAACCCCTATCCGCACGTTCTTGAACCTTGACGGAGCAACTCCGTGACCGACATGTGCGGTCTGACCGGGCTCTCCCTTGCCGCAGTTCGGCACGCCCCACAAATGCCACTCGTCTTTTCCGGCAACAGCATCGCAGCTGCGCCAGAACTCGTATGTGATCCCGGTATAAGTCGGGTTTTTGAGCATTCTTCCGAGACTGCCGTCGGTTATCTCGTAAGCGACTTCCGTTCCGAACTGGAAGTTGAGCCGTTTGTCGTCTATGCTCCAGGACTGGACCATCTCGGCATAAATGCCTTTCTTGGTGTCTTTAATGATCTCATCGAGCGTCCAGTCTCCGGGCTTCAAATTGACGTTGGTCATCCTGATGATAGGAATCCTGCTCCAACCGTCAGCCCTCATCGCGCCGCCGCTTGCGTTCAATCCCAACTGAGCTGCGGTCTCTCTGGATGAGAGGTACCCGGAGAAGATACCTTCTTTTACTACGTCCACGCACTGCGCGGGAACGCCTTCGTCATCATAGGCGAATGTGCCAAGGCCGCCGGGAGCTGTTGCATCTGCCACTATGTTGACCTCATCGGAGCCGTAGCGGAAGTTATTCAGCTTCTCAGGGGTCAGGAAGCTCGTTCCTGCGAATGACGCTTCTGTGCCGAAGACTCTGTCCAGCTCTACCGGATGTCCGCAGGACTCATGGACCTGCAGGGCGAGCATACTCCCCTCAAGGATGAGATCGCGTCTGTCCGACGGACACTGCGGAGCTTTCAGAAGGTCTGCTGCGCTCTTTGCGGTCTCCTCTGCATGTGCAGTAAGGTCCCAACTTTCTACAAATTCGTAACCCTGCGAGGCATAGTCGCCTCCGAATGAGCCCGGATACGACCGCCGCTGCATTTCTCCGGCTTCGATTGCCGTCGCAGTTATCCCCGCGCCGCTTTCTATCTTTGTCTGTTCTATATAGCTGCCTTCAGTGCTTGCGAAAGTGCTGTCGAACCGATAGAAGTCCATCGAACCTTCGGATATTTTCACTTCCGGCTGTTCCCGGACTATCTTGTCAGCTTCCAGCAGAAGGTTTATCTTGTCTTCGAGCGGGACTTCGAACGGATCGGTCTTCCAATCGCTCTTGAACTTGCCTTCCGCAGGCTCTACCGGCGCCAGCTTGACATCACTCTTCTTGACCCTGGCGCTTGCTCTGGCTATGCGTACAGCTTCCGCTGCGACGCGCTCCCCTTCTTCAGGCGAGACAACGAAGCTGGATGAAAACCCCCATGCGCCGTCTACAATGACTCTTACTCCAAAACCATAATCATCTGATCCGGCAAGAGCATCGACCTTGCCGTTTTTAACGTTGATCGCCTCATTTTTAGTGCGGACGATCCGGACATCGGCATAGCTCGCGCCGAGGTCCTTTGCTTTCTGCAGGACTTTCTCAGTAAACTCTTTCAATCTGACGTAATCCCCCCTCCGCTTTGAGTGGTTGGTTGTTCGTACCCAGCCGCACTACCTTTGAAACTATAGCAAGCAAGCTTGGATGGAGTCAAGGAGTAGTCGAAGGGCAAACGCACCATATTTCGAAACGGCATCGAAGATCCTGAATCGCGAAATGCGCGAAGAAGCGCGAAAAATTCGAAACTCGACACCTACGGCGTCGGCTTCGGCAGCAAGCGGTCCGAAGCAAAGTAAAAAGGGATTGATGAAGACTTGAGGGTCTTATTGTAGATGTTTTAAGTCTCTACCATTCGTGATATCCGCTAAATCCGCGTAATTCGCGTTTCAAAAGAGAATGTTGATAGAAAAGCGGAAGCTGCCGCTTCCGCACTCCAAAGAAATTGGTAGAGACTTGCACCATTCACACTGACCCCAATTCTCCATCTTGCCTCTTCTATACTCAGATGCGTTTACCCTGGGATAGTCGAAAAAGACCCCCAACCCTATCCCCTTCTCTTCTCGAAGTCACTCATGAACTCTGCGAGCGCTATTACAGCATCCTTTGAGACGGCGTTGTAGATGCTTGCGCGGATTCCGCCGACCAAACGGTGGCCTTTCAGCCCCACAAACCCGGCTGTTTTGGCTTCTGGAAGGAACATATCTTCGAGTTCTGTGCTGGGAAGCCGCCAGACGATGTTCATTATCGACCGGCTTTCTTTTGAAACAGGGACAGTCCAGAAAGAGCTGGAATCAAGCGTGTTGTAGAGTATCCCGGCCTTCTCTTCGTTTATCGACTGCATCGCGGGAAGCCCGCCGAGGTCCTCCACCCAGTCCGTGACAAGTTTCAGTATGTAAATAGCCCATGTATTCGGCGTGTTATAGAGGCTTTTCCCCTCAGCATGGGTCTTGTAGCGCAGGAATATATTGATCGTCTCAGGGCTGCGTTCTATCAGGTCTTTTCTGATGATTACCAGCGCAAGTCCTGATGGCCCCAGGTTCTTCTGAGCGCCTGCATAGATCATCCCGAACCGGTTTACATCGATTACGCGCGACATAATCTCGCTCGACATATCGGCGATGAGCGGCGCTTCAGTCCGGGGAAACATTGGAAAGCGTATTCCGCCTACAGTCTCGTTTGAGCAGATGTGAACATACTCAGCTCCGTGGGTGAAATTCAGTTCGTCTTCATTTGGAGTGCGGATATAGTTCTCATCCCGCCCGTCCCAGGCGACGTGGACCTTTCCGCCGATCTTTGCTTCATTTATAGCCTTCGATGCCCAGACACCGGTGTTTACATAATCAGCTGCACGGCCTTCTCTCCGCAAATTCAGCGGGATCATGGCAAACTGCATGCTCGCGCCGCCCTGAAGGAACAGGACCGAGTAATCATCCGTTATGCCCAGAAGCCTGCGGACATTTGCTTCGGCGCTTTCGATCACGGCATCGAATTCCCTTGATCTGTGGGATATCTCCATAATCGACATCCCGGTGTTGCAAGCATCCAGCATCTCCGCCTGTGCTTTTTTGAGCACCGGAAGCGGAAGAGCAGCCGGGCCTGCATTGAAGTTATAAACGCGAGTCATATCTTTCCCCTGTCTATTTTCTATTTACCGCTATCTGCCGCCCAGATAGCCTTGATGGTCTCTTCCTGGCTGAACCCATGCGGGCTCGCAGCACTTTTGGTATTCGCCCTGTACCAATTGTCTCCATCTATCGGAACTTGCATAGGAATACTGCCCGGCATTTGGAAATGGCAGTTCGGGTCGTTCTCTTTCAGCCATTTCCAGGCGTATCTGAGCCATTCATTCCGATATTCTTCCGGCTGGTGGGCAAACCATGTCGCCTCTTCATATCCCCAGACGAAAGGCGTGCCAAGATTCGGCTGTCCTTCCCTGCCGCTCGCATGGCACTGATCGAACTCCACCAGAGTCGGCACATGCTCACACTTCCACCCGCTCGGGTGAATACCTCCAGGACTTCTCTTATAAATAGTATCGGCATGTCCGACTTTTAATACAGCTTTCATCGGTTCTCCGGGAACCTCCACCGGACGAGTCGGGAAACTGAAGAAATCTAGCAGTATTTTGCCGGCTACTACCGGCACATTCCCGTCATTTTGAACATTTACATGCGCATCGATGATTATGTAATGCCGTCTTGCGTGCTTAGCGGCATAGCGGCGAATCCGGTCGATGACATCTTTCCAGTTCTTATAGCCGGGGTCAGCTCTGCCGATCATACCTATCTGCCCCAGGTGAAGCCCCTCATACCCACAGTCAATGTACATCTTCGCGCGGTAGAAGAACCACATTTTCGTTTCCAGTTTGCTTATATCAGGGACCGAACCATCGCTTCCCCATTTGCCAGCCATCTTGTCGTTGTCAAAAAGCGTGTCTTTATATCTGAAATTCCGATGCTCCGGTTTCAGGCCGAACTCTTTGAATACCCAGTCAGGAACAGGCACATTGTCTATCCCCGGATGGATGGCCTCGAATATACAGGCTTGAATTATATACTGCGGGTCGTCCTTATGCAGCCGCTCCGCGACGGCTTTCATCTCATGCCAGTAGCCTGATTCATCACCCCAGGGATTGCCCCATATATAAGCAACACGGCCAAGAAACTTCGCACCGATGTTCTTGACCATACGGATGTCATCTTCTTTTTGAGGGCTGAAACTGAGCCCGTTGATCGTGACGGCCCTGGACAGGTAATTTCGAAGCACTTCCTGCGAGATTTTGCCGTCAAAATCGTAGTTTCTTTTACTTTCGCCCGCATAAGCCGCACACGTGGACATTATCAGTCCACTGCACAGCAGACCTGCAATACACACCTTTGTGATCCTGCCTTTCATTTTTTGCTCCAATGCCGCGCCTTGATGATGCGGCAAATCTCCTTTATATCTGAGCCAACTTGTCTCAGATATTATAATAAATGCTAGACTGTGATGAGTAAAGCTCCTGGTAATAGTTCAGAGTTGATGAGTACAACGTCATGCTGAGCTTGACTCAGCATCCAGGAAGAAAATGGACCCTGAATCAAGTTCAGGGTGACGTGCTTCCATCCATGATGACGCGCTGGTTGTTCAGGTTGATATATAATTCTTGCAAGAGTGAACTCTTACAGCGCCTGGCGAACAGCCTTGTATAATGTGATATGATGTAGGAGCATAAAGCGCTTCGCTTTTTCTTATCCGTAGATCGCAAAGGACGCAAATTAATGAATTATGAGCGGGATGCTTGGGTGGAAGTCGATCTCGACGCGATAAAACATAACGTCGGGCAAATCAGGTCCCTCATCGGGGACAACGTGCGGATGATGGCTGTCGTCAAGGCCAACGCTTACGGTCATGGCGAAGTCGAGACATCCAGGGCTATTTTAAATGCCGGAGCCGATTCTCTCGCTGTGACGCGGCTCGAAGAAGCTGCGCGCCTCCGTGACGGCGGCATCACCGCGCCGGTACTCGTATTCGACTCCATCCAGCCAGGAGCAGCCGCTGAAGCCGTAAAACTCGATGCAGAATGCACCATCTGTACCCCAGAGCTTGTCGCAACACTTGGAGCAGCTGCCTGCGAAGCACACAAGACGATTGGTGTACATCTGAAGATCGATACCGGGATGGGAAGACTCGGCGTGCTGCCGTCCAAAGCCGTTGATCTCGCCCGCATGATTGCCGCTACTGAGGGTGTTAATCACGCAGGGACGTATACCCACCTTGCCACCGCAGCAGAGAAAGATATGAGTTCTGCTAAGGAACAACTCGAAAAGTTTAACAATGCTGTACAGGCCATCAAGCAGGCGTTTCTTGACCCTGGCATAGTCCACGCGGCAAACAGCTCGGCAATCCTTCGCCTGCCGGACTCCCATTTCGACATGGTCCGGCCGGGGACTATCCTCTACGGCCAGTATCCTTCCCGTTATGTACCGCGAACTCTGGATCTGAAGAACACCTGGAAGTTGAAAGCACGAATAAGCTTTATAAAAACCGTCCCTGCGGGGTATGCAATCGGGTATGGAGCAGAACATCGCACAAAAAAGGAGAGCAGAATCGCCGTAATACCGCTTGGATGGGCAGATGGGCTGACTCTGGCGCCGGAGAGTCTGGCGCGGCGCGGGGTGTTGCGATTAGTTGCACAGAAACTTATGAAAAAACCTGCTCTGACAGTCACTATAAGGGGTAAGAGAGCCCCTGTCGCCGGAAGAATAGCCATGCAGATGTGCTCAGTCGATGTAACGCATATTCCAGACGCAGCTATCGGAGACGAAGTGATAATTCCTGCAAGAAGAGTCACAACAAATCCGCTTCTGCCTCGGGTGTATGTAGAGGGAGGATAAGCAGTGAAGCTAACGCTTCCGCACTCCAAATTTATTCTGTTCTCTCCAAATACTCCTCAGCAAGCACGACTGCAGCATAGTCATCATAGGGTTGCGGCGGAGTTTGAAGCCCAATCGGGACATATTTTCGCCAACCGCGCGGAGGATTGTCCTTGAAGTAACGTGCGCGGGCTTCTTCTGTGCTGTGTCTCTCGTTTACTACTCTGACAGGCACTTCCAGATCGCCAAGTGAGGAAATAGCTTCTTGCGAGCCGGTCCCTGACCCTATAACCATAACTTCCGGGCTGAACCGGGTGATAAGTGAAGTAACTGCGCCGGGCAGGTCATTTGTAGCTATTACAGCTCGATGGAGGATGCCATCAGCGCTGGAAACAACAGCAATACCGCACTTTGAACGTCCGGGGTCGACAGCGAGGACTGTAATCACGGCCTTATCTCGATGCGGAAGTCATAGTATTGATAGCAAAGCCGATGCTGTCCAGATTGAGAGGGCCTGCAGCGTAGATGTCCTTCCGAGCCACTGCGCGAATTTCCACCTTCCTGCCGAGCTTGCTGATATTCTCAACAAGTTCCATGACATCATCGAACTGCTTGCTCGATATCGGCTCTCCAACCTCTTCAGGGTCAGGATTTGCTACCGGCACGATTCCGGCTTTCTCCGCTGATGATCTCACGTTTTCGCGCAAAAAATCCATCACAGAGAGTAAAATCCTGCCTTCTGACATACTGCCGTCTATAGTGCGGCTCGCAATATTCTGCCCGCGCTGGAATTTCAAAGTGTTCCAGTAAAACCTCAGTTTTACAAGCGCCTTCTCGCCTTTCAGGGTGTTATTTACAACAATAAGCTGTGCCAGAACACTTTTCACCTGGCTATCCTTGCCCTGTTCGATGATAGCGTTTACGGCTTCATCTATACCGGCTTTCTCGTCATCGCTGAATGCGCCGGTAGCCTTATCACTGTAAACAAGCTGCACGCTGCGGGACTTCCCGTCGTTTGGCCCTGCATTTGCCTTCTTTGCTTTATCATTTGCTTCATCGAGCATGCTGACGAACTCGGCGCGAAGTTCAGACGGAGAAAGAGAGCTGTTGATTACCCTGCGGTCAAGCTCCTGTCCCTGCTGTATGACGACATCGCCTGTCAAAAGCAGGTCTGTAAGCCGAACAGCACGTCTGAGATACAGCTGCTGTTCCTGTATAAGCGCTTCGTGCTCCTTGATCGTGTTTTCGGCCCTTGTGATGCTTACCTCTTTATCCTGAAGCTCGGATTTCTTCTCGGCAAGCTCAGAATCTTTCTCGACGAGGTCATTCAGCTTCTCGATGAGTTCGCTGTCCTTTTTAGCAAGGTTCGCTCTGACTGAGGCAAGCTCCTTTTTACGGTTTCTGAGACTTGCAGATATTACCTTCAGCCGATTTTCGGTCAATTTTCCGGTGCGGCTCAATTTAAAAAGTTCTATTTGGCTTTTCTTGATCTCAGCCTGCAGTTGCTTTACATGCAGCCGGACTTCGTTTCTCGCCTTAAGCGCGTTCTCCGCCTCTTTCCGGGCTGCAGCCACCTGCTTCGATTTCTCACGGACTTCTCTGGAGAGCCTGCTGCTTGTAGCGGTAAGATTGACATTACTGTTATGCAGCTCTTTGTTTTTTGCCTGGTAAATCTCGTTATCTTTTGCAAGCTGCTCACCGTGTATCAACACATCTCGGAGACTTGAGCTTGTGGCGATGAGTGTAGCAAAAGTAAGCCCTGCAATGAGCATTCCGGTGATCGTGGTCATAACAACTGCGGTATGGCGTGGACGCAGTCCGAACAGCGTGAGCCGGTGCTTACCCATCCGACGTCCAAGCAGATCGCCAAGATACGCGATCAACCCGGATACCGCTATCAGTGTTACTATAAAGAGCACAGTATATGTCACTCTAATCACTCACCTATTTCGCCGTTCGGAGCAAAAGGATAACGCCCAGTGCAAGCCCCAGTATATCAGCAACAAACGCGCCGACTATAGGAGGGATTCCTCCCTGTATGGCAAACGCAGATGTAATATGCCACGTGAGCCAATAGCCGAATATTATCAGAATGCTCAGTCCTATACCGACCGATGCCCCGGCCCTTGCCGGTCTTATTGCAAGAGGCGCCGCGATCAACGCGAAAACCAGCCCGGCAATCGGGATTGCGAGCTTATTATACATATCTACCTCAAGCTCTCGCAGTTCCTCTGGCCGGACTCCTCCGTCTGAAAGAGTATCTACCTGCTGCCTCAACTCTCTGAAGGTCATGTCTTCAGGTTTCTTCTGATGCAGCACAATATCACGCGGGTCCTGGTTCAACTTGATCTGCTTGGACTTCAGCCCCTCGAATGTCGCAGAAACCCCGGAACCATCCGGCCTAAGCGCGTACATCTTACCATCGTACAGGCCCCAGTCATTCGACCCCCACTTGTTCTCGCCTTCCCAACGTGCTTCACGCGCCTGGAAAAGTATGCTCGGCTCATTCTCATTATAACGTGTAATCGTCACATCGCGCATGGTTTTTGTTTTAGCACTGAACCCACCGTGCACATAAATGGTTGAGTTGGAGGTTTTGTCAATAACAACGAAAGGCTTTCCTGTCGAGACTTCTTCCTTCAAAATATGCGCTTGTATATCCTGAGAGAGACTGTTGGCGTTCGGCACGATGACCTCACTCAGACCGAATGTGATTCCCGTGACTATAATCCCAAGCGCAACGACAGGGGCAATAGCCCGGTAGATGCTGACACCGCCCGCGTAAAGCGCAATGACTTCGCTTTCACTGGAAAGCCGGCTGAAAGCTACAAGCACCGCGAGAAGCGCCGACATCGGGAGCGTGAAAACAATTATGGATGGAAGATACAGTACAAGCAGAATTATGGCTGTTGTAACCGGCGTACCGGCAAGCACCTGGCTGGTCAGCTTCATCAGATACGAGCCTGCGAAAAAGATGGAAGTGAATGCTGCGACTCCGAAGAAAAAAGGTGCGATCAACTCGGAGCTGATGAAACGGTCAAGTATTTTCACGTGTCGGCCTCACATCTCAAACCGTTCGCCGAGGTAGTACTTCTTCGCGATGGGATCGTTTGGAAGCTCGGCCGCTGGGCCTGATGTAGCAATCTTGCCTTCGGATATGATATAAGCCCGGTCCGTGATCTTGAGCGTTGCCCGCACGTTGTGGTCAGTGATAAGTATCCCTATGTTCTTCTCCGAGCGGAGCCTTGCTATCGTGGTCTGAATATCGTCTATCGCTATCGGGTCGACTCCAGTAAACGGCTCATCCAGCAGGATAAACGCCGGGTCGGTAGCGAGCGCACGGGCAATCTCCGTGCGCCTTCTCTCTCCGCCGGAAAGCACTATGCCGCGTTCATCCTTCAACTGCCGGAGTCCAAGCTCATCCAGAAGCTGATCGGTCTTTCTCAACCGTTCCTTCTTCCCCACCCCGGCCATCTCAAGCACGAGAAGGACATTCTGGGCAACAGTCAGCTTGCGGAATACGGAAGGCTCCTGTGCCAAATAACCGATGCCGAGACGCGCGCGCCCGTACATCGGCATCCGGGTTATATCGCGGTCATCGAGGAACACCCGGCCGCCGTTCGGCTTTATCAGGCCGACGATCATGTAAAATGTGGTGGTCTTTCCTGCTCCGTTCGGACCGAGAAGCCCGACTATCTCGCCGCGCGCGACATCCAGGCTCACACTGTCTACAACGCGCCTGCCGCGATACACCTTCGCCAGATTTTCCGTTCTTATCTGCATTCCAGCGTCAGCCCTGCTTATTCTCTTCGGTTTTTGGCTTGGCCACCGGAGTAAACTGCATCTTACTCTTTCCGGGATCACTCTCGATCCTGATCCGGGTCTCGCCATCTTTCAATTCCGCATCCGGCTTGAGGTTTACCGTGGCCTTGTCGGCGGTGATAGTCAGCGGCTCAGCAAACATCGAAGGGTCGGTGCTCTCTATCTGCACATTGCCGTTCAGAACGGCCTGCCTTGCCCCTGCCCAGTCTATATCGACGCTCGACGCTCTGGCCTCGGTCGATTTATCTTTTTCGATTTTGGAAAACATCCAGACATCGCCCGTAAGTGTCGCGCTCTTGAGAGAGCCCATTCCGCCCTGAGCTCCGCCGGGACCAAACTTGATGATTATCTTCTGTGCCTTTGCTTCCAACTTTCCATCAGTCGTCCGAATATAAACCCTGGGGCCGGAGAGTGTCACCTGGTCTTTGGACACACTCAAGTCCTTGAACCCCTCAACGACAACGGAACCTATCTGCTGCTTCTGTTGGCTAAAAGCCGGAATTGCCAATGCTGCCAGAAGCAATATGCAAAGTATTTTCTTCATATGTGAACTCTTATTTCCTACTTAGCGCTTCCCAACTACGGCTTTAGCCTCGGAAGGATCTGCCGTCACTTTAACAGTCCTCAACTTCGTATCCGCCGTAAACGCCGCGGCCTTTATCTTCGCCAACGGTCCGGTCGCCGTCACTCCGCCGTTGCCAACAATCTTGTCGCTTTTAGAATACCACTTTATCCAATTGCACTTTACAGTGCGGATCGTGCTTTCGGGAACGGTGGATGTAAGGATAATCCCGCCGGACGCAGTGACTACTCTCGTTTTCTCATCAGCCTCGACATTGGGAGCCACGAGTTTGGCAACAAGCTTGCCGTCCTGATACAACTCTGCGCTTACGCGCTTCATTACAGCTTTCCCAGCCAGGGTATCACCGGTAAGCTCCACAGCCGTAGCTGAAAGCTTGGGTTTGCCGCCCTCCTGCCAATTCAGACTCACCTTTTGGCCGACTACTTTAAGCTTCGGTGCAGCCGGTTCTTCTTTTTTACCGCTTTGAGACTCTGTATCCGGCTTAGCCGGCTTGGAGCCCGGTTTACCGGAAGGCTCTCCAGGCGATTTGACCTGTTGCTTTGCCTGATTACCCAAATTTTCCGTCTGCGGCTTCTCCACCCTGGAACATCCCGCCAGAAGTGCAATTGCCAGGACTGGGATTACCCACCAAATTGCTGATCTCATTATATTACGAGGCCGGTGCAACAGTCGCTTGCAACCGGCCGTCTCCAAAGGATTCACAAGAATTATTGACGCAGCACAAAGCGCTGCTTTGCCGGTTTTAAGTTTACCATAATCACACAGGCTGCGCAAAGAAGTTTGATTTCATTAGGCAGCCTCAGGAGGAATTGTCACTCCAAACAATAATTATCCGAATGGGTGACATAAATTGACAAACCTCAATTTCTCCAAAAATGCACAAATTGCACTGGTATTTATCGTAGGAATCTCTCTTTTGGGGCTGGCTTACAGCCGCATTCGCAACGCGAACAGGCCTACCTTGAATAGTTCGAGAGTATCTATTGTAGACGGAGGATCAAACACCGGTATTACGTCGGACGCCCCGGCGATCACACCATCAAGACCATCCGGTGCCACCCGCGAAGTAGTCGTCCACGTTGCGGGCTGCGTTAAAAAGCCCAGCGTCTACCGTCTCAGCCCCGACAGCCGCGTGATCGATGCAATCCATATGGCTGGCGGGCCTACAAGCGACGCCCGGCTCGATGCGATAAACCTTGCAGCCAAAGTCCAGGACGGAACGCAGATACTGGTACCCTCGAAAAGCCCAGCGGCCCCTGCCGTCGGCCAACCAATCGATAACAGCAGGGCTGCGGCTTTAGCCCCTCCCCCATCCAGAGCTTCCGGCAGCACATCCGGTGCGGTAATGGTCAACATCAACACTGCCGGGCTGGCAGAACTCGATCAACTGCCGGGAGTAGGCCCCGTCACTGCACAGAAAATCATCGACTATCGAAATCAAGTCGGCAGGTTCAGCACAATAGAGCAGCTTGAGAACGTAAAAGGAATAGGGCCGAAGAAACTTGAACAAATGCGGCCCTACGTTCGATTATAGGATTGATTGCAGCTGTAATTACTGCTAAAATTGCTCTACCGCAAATACGCGGTTTGGAAGGAGCCTCGGATGAAATCACAACTTAGGGCTCTATATGAACTTCAGCAAGTAGACCTGCAGATCGCCGCGGCCAATAAAGCCCTCGCGGCACTCGATAACGGTGCAGCGCTTCAAAAACAGCTATCCGATGCGGAAAAGAAACTCCAGTCTTCATTAGGAGACATCAAAAAGCTCGAATCCGATCTTAAGGACAGCGAACTCAACCTAAAAACCGTCGAAACCAAGAAACAGAACTGCGAGAAGAAGCTCTACACGGGCCAGGTCGCCAATCCCAAAGAGCTTTCGAGCATGGAAAAAGAGATCGCAATGCTCGGAAAGTCCAGGGAAAAGCTCGATGAGCACATACTTGAGCTCTACGAGGCCATCGAGACCAGACGCGCTGATGCAAACAAGCTGGAAGACGTATTGAAACAGTTCAGGCAGCATGTGGCCAATATCGTGAGCAAGTATCAGGCAAAACACAAAGAATTGAGCGCGCTTATCGAACAGTTGAATGCGGAGCGGCAAAAGCGCACATCGGCAGTCACGGACCGCGCCATCCTTCAGCGCTACGAGTCCATCAAATCACGGCACAAGGACACCGGACTTGCCAAAGTAGAAAACAACCAGTGCGGCGGATGCCATGTCGGATTGACTCCTTACGCTCAAAGACTCCTAAAGGAAGGTGAACAGTATCAGGTTTGCGAAAGCTGCGGCAGGATACTGTTTCTGGATGAATAATGACGAGTGTTAGACTTGCCATAGACGGCGCTTCGAAGGGCAACCCCGGCGCAGCAGGCATCGGAGTCGTTATTTATAACGAAGCCGGAGAAGTGATAAAAGAGATCGGCGAATACATCGGAGAGACAACCAACAATGTCGCCGAATATTCCGCACTGATCAGGGGACTCAAGGAAGCTCTGAAGCTCGGTGTGAAGCAAATTCGAGTTACTACAGACAGCGAACTCCTCGCGAAACAGGTCGGCGGGGTTTACAAAGTAAGGGCCGAACACCTTGCGGTCATGTATTACGAAGTAAAAGAGCTGTTTTCGCATTTTCCCGATGCTCGGATTGCCCATGTACCGCGCAGAGAGAACGCCCATGCCGATAGGCTGGCAAGCGATGCCGCTCGACGGAGAGCCGACTACCATCCCGAAGGCCCGGCACGAGCTGCAAAGAAGGAAAAGGCGAAACCTGCAAAGCCATCCTCGCGTGGCTCGTCAGCCGCAAAGAAGAGCACTCCATCCAAGAGTCCTCGCCAGTTCGGCAAGGATAAGCCGTCAAGACCGGCGAAACCATCCGATCAACAGACTAAAAGCGTCGAAAAGGAACAGTTAAACCTCTGGGAGTAGCAAGCATGGACGAGAGCGACGAATATCTTACTCATTCAATATTCTTCGAAGGAGTAGACCTCTCACCGGATAAAGCTGATGAATTAGAGAAAAAACTCAAGGTCAATCCGGAAGATATAAACTCACGTGCAATGTTGATTGGATATTGCTTCGCAGGAAGAGGAATTGCTGCTCGCCAAAAAAGAGGGCAGCATGTGCTTTGGGTCATTGAAAATTGTCCCGAAGATTGCATTGCTGGGATGCCTCCATTTATTCTCAACCCTATAATAGATAAAGATACTTACCCTATAGCAAAAACCCTTTGGCTGAATCATGTCAGTGCAAAGCCAGAGAACACAAAAATACTCGGCAATGCAGCAAACTTCTTCACAATCCATGAGCGAGAGATTGCAATCGAACTCCTCAAAAAGGCACAAATAATCGAGCCCGATAACCCTACATGGCCTGATAAACTAGGCCATGTATACATGCTGGATACATTACCTATTCATAATACTACTGAGAGAATCCGGACTAACGCAGCGGTTGCTTTAGAGGAATTCGAAAAAGCATATAGACTATCTTCTCAAGATCATGATTTTGGTCAAATATCTATACTGGAGAATCTTGCTAAATCGGCGTTTAGTGCCGAAGACACCGATAAAGCAGCAATATATGCTGACAAATTGCTTCAGAAACTTGTAAAGCACAAAGATTACTTTAATTTCCAGGAGGCTTTTCACGCAGGGAATTTGACACTTGGCCGAGTTGCGCTTATCAAAGATGATTTACCAAAAGCCAAGGAATATCTGTTGAACTCTGGTCACATACCTGATTCACAAGGATTCTTTAAATTCGATCCTGGTATGATGCTCGCAAAGGAATTGCTGGAGCTTGGCGAGAAGGAAGTCGTTCTTGAGTATCTGGCACTATGCAAAGAGTTTTGGAATAATGGTCAAAGCCAACTGGATAAATGGATAAAGAAGATCCGCAGAGGCCGTACTCCCCGCTTCGATGTGTCGCTTATGTATTAGTCCATCTTCTATTCAGGATGGATTATCAACAGATTACGGCCTAAAAACAACATAATTCGCGAAATATCACCGGTTGAACCCGAATCCGATTGACTTCCAGCTCTTCCTTTGCTATCATATTCCGAAAAGCCAGGAGGAAAGTGCATTTTGGAAGTAGTTGTCGGGGGCAGGAAAAAGGCCAGGCGAGCCTATGGTTTTGACGAGGTGGCCGTTGTGCCCGCGGCGGTCAGCATTGATGTCGCAGATGTCGATACAGGCTGGCATTTGGGCAATCATGCGTTTCGAATCCCGATCCTTGCATCGGCTATGGACGGCACTGCCGATCCCAGGCTCGCCATTGCGATGGGAAAGCTCGGCGGACTTGCTGTTGTGAACATTGAAGGCGTCCAGGCGCGTTATGAAGACGCTGATGCCGCCATTAAGCAAATCATCGAAGCTCCCGCCGAATCAGTCATCCCCACCATTCAAAAGATTTACCAGGAACCAATCAAACCCGAACTTGTAGCAAAAAGAATCAAAGAGATTAAAGCCGCAGGGCAGCTTGCAGCAGTCGCAGCAACCCCTATGGGGATGAAGAGACTCGCGAAGACCATTTTTGATGCAGGTGCTGATGTCGCCGTTATCCAATCCTCAGTCACAAGCACAAAGTTCGTTTCTTCCAAGGACGCCGGAATGGACTTGGCCGATTTCTGCAAAGAGTCGAATATTCCGGTTATTATCGGCAACTGTTCGTCCTACGAAAGCGCACTTAGCTACATGGAAGCTGGCGCTGCCGCTGTTCTTTCAGGCGTAGGGCCGGGCGCGGCCTGCACAACCCGAAAAGTCTGTGCTATCGGAGTCCCGCAAATCACGGCAACCGCCGATGCAGCCGCAGCAAGAGACGATTATGAAGCCAAAACGGGCAGATACGTCCCTGTTATCGCAGACGGCGGCATGAGATGCGGCGGCGACATTGTGAAGGCTATAGTCGCTGGCGCTGACGCTGTTATGATCGGTTCTCCAGTCTCGACGACTGCTGAAGCTCCCGGCAAAGGCTATCACTGGGGCATGGCGACTTCAAGCCCAGGGCTTCCGAGAGGCACTCGCGTTCATGTCGGGATCAACGGAACGCTTGAAGAGCTTCTTTACGGTCCGGCAAAGACCGACAACGGCACTATGAACCTTGTAGGCGCTCTGCAGTTTGCAATGAGCTACTGCGGCGCTCATAATATCAAAGAAATGCAGCAGGCGGAGCTTGTTATCGCGCCATCGCTTCCAAGTGAAGGCAAAACAGCTCAGCGTGCCCAGGGTGTAGGACAGTGGCGATGACGCCGAAAGTTAATATTTCCACAAAGCAAGCTACGAAACAGCTCGTGATCGTGCTGGACTTCGGCGCGCAGTACAGCCAGTTGATCGCGCGGCGCGTGCGTGAATGCAAAGTCTACTGCGAGATTATGCCGTATGACACTCCGGTCGATGAGATAATCAGAAGGCAGCCGTCAGGCATCATATTTTCAGGCGGTCCTTCGAGCGTCTATGAAGATGCCGCTCCGACTTGCGACCCAAGGCTGTATGACCTGAGAATCCCGATTCTCGGCATCTGCTACGGGATGCAGTTGATGTCGTATCAACTCGGCGGCGGCGTCGTTCCAGGTGACAGAAGAGAATACGGCAAGACCGAGCTTGATGTCGTAGACAATGCTGATCTGTTCGCCGGACTCAACCCGAAGCTCATCTGCTGGATGAGCCACGGTGATGCAGTTCAGAGCCCTCCTCCTGGCTTCAAAGTGACTGCACGCACGGCGAACTCGCCGGTTGCAGCCATGGCTAACCACGAAAAGAGACTCTATGGAGTCCAGTTCCACCCCGAAGTAGTCCACACCCCATGGGGCGTGGAGATTATTCGCAACTTCCTTTACAATTGCTGCGGATGCCAGGGGCTCTGGACGATGGAGTCCTTCGTCAAGCTCTCCTGCGATCAGATAAAGAGGCAGGTAGGCGATAAGTCAGTCCTTTGCGCTCTTTCAGGCGGAATCGATTCAGCCACCGTAGCAGCGCTGGTCCATAAAGCCATCGGCGACCAGCTTACATGCATATTCGTAAACCATGGCCTGCTGCGTAAGGGTGAAGCCGAAAATGTCAGAGAGACATTCGCGGAAAACTTCAAGATAAAGCTGATCTACATAGACGCCGAAGAAAGGTTCCTCACGCGTCTTGCAGGCGTCACTGACCCTGAGCAGAAAAGAAAGATCATCGGAGAAGAGTTCATCAGGGTTTTTGAGGAAGAAGCGAAAAAGCTCGCAAAAGTAGATTATCTTGCGCAAGGCACGCTCTATCCTGACGTAATCGAAAGCGGGACCAGGCAGGCAGCGAAGATCAAGACACACCACAACGTGGGCGGACTCCCTGAGAACATGAACCTGAAGCTGGTCGAACCTCTCAGGTTCCTTTTCAAAGATGAGGTAAGGCGCGTTGCAGAGGAACTGGAATTGCCGACTGACATAGTCTGGAGGCAGCCGTTCCCCGGCCCCGGACTTGCCATACGAATTATAGGTGAAGTCACAAAGGATCGGCTGGAAACTTTAAGAGATGCCGATGCTATTGTTGCGGAAGAGATCAAGCGCGCAGGCCTTTATAAAACATGCTGGCAGGCGTTTGCTATTCTGGCTCCGATCAGAAGCGTAGGTGTTATGGGAGACCAGAGGACTTATGCTTATCCGATCGTGCTTAGAGCGGTAACAAGTGAAGATGCAATGACGGCGGATTGGGCGAGACTCCCCTGGGAGGTCCTGGAAAGGATCAGCAACCGTGTAATAAATGAAGTCCAGGGCGTCAACAGGCTTGTTTATGATGTCAGTTCCAAGCCGCCAGCGACTATAGAGTGGGAGTGATTTAGTCACAATGGGACAAAGCAAAAATCCATTGGTCGGTGACCTCGCACAGATATTGATCTCAGAGGATGTTATCAAGGAGAGAGTCAAAGCTCTGGGCGAACAAATATCGAAAGATTACGAGGGTAAAGAACTCGTTTTAGTGGGTATATTAAAGGGAGCCGCAATATTTCTGGCTGACCTCGTGAGGTATATAACTATTCCTGTAGACTATGACTTCGTAGCTATCTCAAGCTACGGGGCTGATACGAGATCATCCGGTGTAGTAAGGCTCTTAAAAGACCTTGATTCCAGCATTGAAAGCAAGCATGTGCTTGTAGTCGAAGATATTGTCGATACGGGTTGGACACTGCGGCTCAGTTATATAGTGGAGAACCTTCGGTCGAGAAAAGCGGCAAGTGTGAAGGTCTGCACGTTGCTCGACAAGCCGAGCAGAAGGGCCGTCGACGTAGGTATTGATTATTACGGGTTCATAGTGGAAGATAGATATGTAGTCGGCTATGGACTGGATTATGACGGCAGATATAGAAGCCTGCCGTTTATCGGAGTCTTGAAACCGGAAGTTTACGGCGGCGGATAGACTCATACCGACATGATTTAAAGCGTAAATATAGAGATGCCGCACTAGACATTTTGCGGCATCTATTGTATAATACCCGATGGAGCCATAAGAAGACCTCAACCGGCCGAAAAAGTGGCGGCCATAGCTTCTTTAGCCATCATTCTAAACACTAAACTTCAACCAGCACAGGCGCTCACGTAAGTGTCGTGCAAACTCTTCCATGATGCAAGTTTATTGCCCAGCTGAGAGTGCCTGTTGCAACTATTCTTTATTGCCCTATGGCAGGTTATGCCAACGACGAGGTGAGTAAACGTGGACCAGCTTGAACTAGCAGATTTGGAGAGAAAAACATTCGAGGAACTCCAGGAAATCGCAAAAGGACTCGGGATAGAGGACGGGTTTCAGAAAAAACAGGACCTTGTGTTCAAAATCCTCGCTACCGTGACCGAGCAGAGCGGCCTGATATTCGATCAAGGCGTGCTTGAAATACTTCCGGACGGATGGGGATTCCTCCGGCACAATAATTTTTCACCCTCCCCTACGGATGTGTATGTCTCTCAATCCCAGATAAAGAGATTCGCGTTGAAAACAGGCGACACGATCACAGGAGAGGTGCGCCCGCCTAAGGACAGTGAGAAATACTATAGCCTTCTGAGGGTAAAAGCCGTAAATGGGGCTGATCCTGATGCGGCCAGAAGCAGAAAGCACTTCGACGACCTCACCCCGATCTACCCCAACGAAAGGCTTGTCCTGGAGACGACACCAGAGAACATTTCGGCGAGGTTTATCGATCTGATAGCGCCGATCGGAAAAGGGCAGCGAGGACTGATTGTCGCACCGCCTAAGGCAGGAAAAACAACCCTTCTGAAAACCATAGCAAACAGCGTAACCAAAAACCACCCCGATGTCTACCTGATTGTTCTCCTCATTGATGAAAGACCTGAAGAAGTAACGGATATTCGCCGGTCTGTAAACGGAGAAGTAGTAAGCTCCACCTTTGACGAGCTTCCCGAAAACCACATGCGGGTCGCGGACATCGTGCTTGAAAAAGCAAAAAGGCTCGTGGAATCCGGCAGAGACGTAGTGGTTCTGCTCGACAGTATAACAAGGCTATCTAGGGCTTCCAACCTTACGGTAACACCAAGCGGACGAACACTCTCAGGAGGACTCGACCCTTCAGCGCTCTACCGCCCGAAACGTTTTATTGGAGCTGCCCGTAATATAGAAGAAGGCGGCAGTTTGACCGTAATAGGAACAGCGCTTGTTGAGACAGGCAGCCGGATGGATGATGCGATTTTTGAAGAATTCAAAGCTACGGGTAATATGGAGCTTGTTCTCGACAGAAATATCGCAGAACGGAGGCTGTTCCCCGCCGTAGACGTTAAACGGTCAGGAACCCGCCATGATGAGCTTTTATACGATGAGGATACGCTCAAGAGAGTATGGCAACTGCACAGGCTGCTTGCAGCTCTCGGATCAGTCGAGGCCACAGAGCTTCTGATCGACCGGTTACGCCATACCAAGACTAATAGAGACTTCCTCAAGATTGTAGATAAAACACTCAAATCTACAGATATGGATTAGGCCCAGCGGCGGCAGGGTAAATTGGTCTTGATAGCTAATAACGAAGGGATACGGTATCGTGGAACAGGATCCAGACTTCGAGGAAAACGAAAATCCTGATGAGGGGGTTCCGCCGGACGGCATTCCGGATTTCGGCGAACTGCCGGAAGATGAACTATCCGAAGAGCGTGACCTGGAAGAAAAGGAAGTAACTGTAGTCGGCGTCTATGAACATCAGGATGCCACTACTGCGCAGCCGCTTGCTTTCGTACTGCTTCGAGATGCCAGAGGCAGGTCAGTGATCATATGGATCGGCAGGCCGGAAGCGTTTTCCATATCGGTGGCACTTGAGGGGGCTTCCGCAGACCGCCCTATGACCCATGACCTGATGAAGAACATCATTTCCAGACTTGGTGGCACCATCGAGCGGATCGTGATAGACGATCTCTGGAATGAGACCTATTACGCCAAAGTCCACATCTCGATGAATGGCAACACCATGGAGATAGATTCCAGACCAAGTGATGCTATAGCTTTGGGACTCAGGGCAAAAGCCCCAATTTTCATGGCCGAAGCCGTAATTGAGCAAGCAGCTATGTATGAGGAATAGTATCTCCGCGGAATAGATTGGAATATTCACGAGGGGGCTCCTGTTTGAGGGATGCCCCTTCTTGTTTTTGACCCGCAAAATGAGCGATTTACTGAATTATCCTAGAGAATACTTGAACCTTGCCTACACGCTGGCGTGCGGACAGGCGTTCAGATGGCAGCTTGACGACGATAACTGGTGGTCTGCCCCTGTCCGCAGGAAATTGATACGGATCAAGGAGGATGATTCGGGGTTTCTCTGGGAGACTTACCCCTCAGACGCCGGCCTGGAGCTGATTACGGACTATTTCCGGCTGAATGACGATGTTCCCGCGATATACAAGCATCTTTCAGCCTCTGACACGCATATGAGTGAGCTCATATGCCGGTTTAGAGGCCTCAGGATCGTCAGACAAGACCCCTACGAAACAACGCTCTCATATATATGCTCTACGGCTAACTCAGTCTCAAGGATATCGAGCGCAATCGAACGCTTTTCCCGCAGATACGGCAGGCACATCACGACAATAGGCGGGCGCGAGCATTATTCATTTCCAACTGTAGAGTCTCTTGCCGAAGCAGACCCCGATGAACTCTCCGCAGTCGGCAATCTCGGCTGGCGGGGTGCTAATATCGTAGATGTCGCAAGACAGATCCTTTCTCGCCCCCCCGGATGGCTTGAATCACTGAGAGATGCAAGTTATGGTGAAGCCAAGTCCGAGCTCATGAACATCAGGGGAATCGGCGCAAAGATCGCCGATTGCATATGCCTTTTTGCATTGGACAAAGACGAAGCTGTGCCTGTCGATACTCATATCAGGCAGGTGGCTGTACGGTACTTCATGCCTGAGCTTAAGACCAAGACGATCACGCCTGCCGCTTATAATAAGATTGTTCAAGTATTTTGGAATAAGTTTGGCAATTATGCAGGTTGGGCGCAGGAATTTCTATACTACGAGGACCTTCTCCGCACGAGAGCTGTCCGATAATCAGTAGATTTTGTGGTTCGGGATTGTGCAGGTAGTATTCTCACCCACACTTCCAAGCTTATACTCTCCGCCGCATGGGCATTTCGGGATTTCCTTCAGATAAGCGGGGATGAGGTCATCAAATGCCGGGGTGTCAGTATTCTTCTTCTTATTTTCCATCGCCCAGCGCTCTTTCGCATCCTGCAGGTGCCTCAGGTGTGTGCAGCACAGGCATTCTTGAGAGTTTGCCCTTACAGTCAGGTATGATGGTATTGCGATCATAAGAAGTGTACTGATAATCAGCAATACAATCATCATCTCAAGCAGGGTAAAGCCGAAACTTCTGTGTTGTTTATATGGAATCTTCTTGGTATGCATGTGATTATTTAGGGGAATAAAAATGGAAATAACCCTGGGCAGCAGATATGCCTGCCACCCAAGGTTACTACTGTCTAAACTGATTTACGGCAGAATGTGAGCGTCATAAGCACCGGCTGTTTGGGTAGCACCTACGCTACAAGTCGGTCTTGTCGACATATTGCCAACAGTGTAAGTGCCGTTCGACGGGCAAGCTGGCGCGGACTTGATATAATTAGGTACCAGAGGAGTGCCTGCGCCTCCCGACAAATCTGGTGTTGCATCGGATGCAGCCTTTGTATCCATTGCCCACTGCTCTTTGGCAGTCTCGATCTGCCTGAGGTTACCCTGGCAACTCTTCGCTCTTGACGATTCCCTTGCTCTAAGGAAGTTCGGGATCGCGATGGCGAGGAGGATTCCAATGATCAAGACAACGATCATAATCTCGATCAGGGTGAAACCTCCCTTACTCTTCTTTCCTCTTAACCACAACATATTTTCGTTCTACCTCCTCCAGGCTCGCATGGTGTGAGACCATCTGCAGTAACCGCTTGATATGGTTTTTTACGGTTCTGCTGCGGCCCAGAGTTGCGTCCATCGCATATCACTGGCCCGCCAATCAAGTTCTTCCATGGTGGAGAAGAATGATTAACATAAAATGTTGAATAATATCAGCTCTGGCCTTCAACAAGCGCTTTGACGAACTCTTTGGGATCAAAATCATCGAGATCGTCCAGGTGCTCGCCAGTCCCTATGAGCTTGATAGGTATGCCGAGTTCATCTTTAATAGTAATCACGATTCCGCCTCTCGATGTGCCGTCCAGCTTCGCAAGAGCGATCCCTGTGGCTTTGACGGCGGCTACGAACTCCTTGGCCTGGTTAATCGCATTTTGCCCGGTAGTGGCATCCAGAACCAGTATCGTCTCATCCGGCGTACGCCCCAGCGCACGTTCGACTACCCTTGACATCTTCTTCAGTTCGTCCATCAGGTTCGATTTGGTATGAAGCCTCCCGGCGGTATCGGCGATTATATAATCAACGTGCCGGGCCACACCAGCCTGCACCGCGTCAAAAAGCACGGCAGACGGGTCTGCGCCCGGCTGGTGCTTCACTATGTCCACTCCAACGCGGCCTGCCCATATCTCAAGCTGGTCAATGGCTGCTGCGCGAAACGTATCAGCAGCGGCCAGCAGCACCTTTTTCCCCTGTTTCTTGAAACGGTACGCCAACTTCGATATTGTCGTTGTCTTCCCCACCCCATTAACACCGACCATCAGGTAAACCGTCGGTGGTTCCGGGGAAACAACAAGACCGGAATTACCTCCAACCTCGAGGATACTTACCAACTGTTGTTCCAATCTCGCACGGACCTCATCCGTATCCTTCAGCCGTTCCCGGCGGGTCATATCCCTCAGCTCATCAACAAGCCGTGTAGCTGTATAGATACTTATATCGGACTGCACCAGGATCTCTTCAAGCTCATCAAACAACTCATCGTCCACAGGCCGCCGCCCTGTAAGCAGTTGGTCTACCTTCTGGAATATGCCTCTGAATAATCGCATCTATAACCCCCACATAAAAAGGAGCAGCCTGTCAGAGGCCGCTCCGATTGCTCACTATATAATACCAAAAACAATCTTTCGCTAATAGCTCCACTTGTTCTTCAATATCCACCTGAGCACGGACCATTTACACTTTTTTATCGCAGGACTGGCGCTTCCGATCATCCAGCACTCTTTATCGCAGTTGTGAGTCTTGCAACGAACCTCCTGCGCCCTTGCGCTGTTCCAGACTTTGTCCCATGGCCCGTCTTTGATATTGCCCATACTCTCCGGAAGTACATTACAGGGATAAATCTCACCGAATGGATCGACCAGGAAGACATTGGCACCCATCTCACACGGCAGAAACCTCTTACCGCCGTTGACTTTGTTGATAAGCCCGTGATTAAAGTAGGCTCGGAACCAGTTCTTAGGCCGCTTCGTCTTAAAAAACTCGCGGATAAGCTGTCTGAAGCACTCGGATACCTCTTCCTTTTTCTGGATAACGTTATCCTCTTTGTGAAAATAGTATCCGTTATGAACGACGGCAGTGGCAAACTCGACATTCAGCCCGTTTGCAAGCTCGTAAAGCTCCAGCAGGTCCTTTGCGTTCCTATCAGAGACAGTAATGCCGAACCCGATGTCTTTCACACCCATTCGCCTGAGCTGCAAGATGGTCCTGAGCCCGTGGTCAAACCCATCTTTAATGCCCCGGAGCTCGTCGTTTGCCGCAGGAAGCCCTTCAAGGCTGACTCTGAAACCCAGATCAGGATATTTTTCAGCCAGAGCAACCACTCTATCCGTAAAATAACCGTTCGTGCTTATGCATATTCTATCGGCTTTCGGCTTGACTATGCGGACTATTTCCGCCAGGTCCTGTCTTATGAACGGTTCTCCTCCTGTTATATTGAGAAACTTCATATTTGGAAGCCGCTCATAATATTTAATATCAAGTTCCTCTTCAGGAGAACTGGGGAACTGCCATGTATTGCACATATGGCACCGCGCGTTGCAGCGGTATGTGGCTACTAGAATCCCTTCCAAATATCTACTACCTTCCTGATTCTTATAGATTACCGGCTGGTTATACCGGTATTGTCGGCTCGTGAGAGTGCGTATCGAGATCCACGATTTGGCCTTTTTTACCGTCTGCAATCGCGGTGTATACTTTTTCGATCTTAGCGGCTACACTGTCGAATCCGTATTCAGCGACTCCGGCCGTGCGGGCACGCTGGCCATACTCCGCAACCATATCAGGATCCTCTACAGCCATCCTGAGTACGCGCTCCAGATCATCGACATTCTTGTTTTCAAAAATAAGTCCGATATTCTCGGCAGCCTCAAGATTCGGCGGAATATCACTTGTGATAACACATCTGCCGTAAGATATCGCCTCCAGTAAAGTTATGGCAAGCCCTTCTATCGTAGAGGGTTGAACATAGCAATAAGCGTTGGAAAACAGCTCCTGCAGTTCAGCGCCATGCACGTAACCCGTAAAAATCACCTTATCGCTTGCGGAAGCCTGCAATTCTTTGACATATGCATCCGAATGGCTGGAACCGCCAGCAATCACCAGTTTTTTGTCAGTGTTGAGCCGTTTATATGCATCGATAAGATAATGGCAGCCCTTTTCAGGGACTAGACGTGCTACGAAGAGTATGTAATCTCCCCCTTCGAGGCCGTACGAACGAATAATTGAAGGAGACAGGAACTCCGGCTCGATTACTCCGCTTGGAATATAATAAACATTGCGCTTATACCCCGCTTCCAAGTATTCCTTCAGGTATTTTGAGACAGCAACGGTAGCATGTGGAAATACCGCCGCAGCGCGTTCCCCAAATTTTAGATAATATTTGGCAAGATGACCCCACTTCTCACGCTGCCAATCCAGCCCATGGACTGTGGCGACGGTTTTTTTGCCTACGAGTCTCGGCAGCAACGACATCGTCGCCGGACCGAGAGCATGATAGTGGACTATATCATAATCCTTCATCAGGAGATGCATCGTGGCTATAAAAGTATGAGTGATTGCGTCGTAGTTCTTGCTTTGGATTGTAGGCAGCACTTTGAGGCGCACACCTTTATAGAACTCATCATTCGTAGTCGTATAATACGGGCGGCAGTATACCGTGACATCGTGCCCCATTTTAACAAACCGGGTCGCGATTTCTTCGACATGCCGCTCTACGCCCCCCCATGTGGCGGGGATGCCTTTTGTTCCAAGCATGGCAATTTTCATTTCGATATTAGTATCGCCAATATGTCTTCCTGGCTTTACTTTGCAGGCAAAATACTACGGGGCATCATCAGAAGACAATTAATACTAAATACTCCTTACATACCAATATAGGTCAATATAAGCACGGGTCTATTTTTGGGATTTTTCCTGCCGATCCACAGCCAGATTGTTTGGCTCAAGCGCAGGAGTGACCTTTACCACATCAAGAACAGACGAATCTATATAACCTGCGAGAGATAGCAATACTTTCTTCGCATCATCTTCTCCGGTTACGGAACTGGTTGTATATTTTATCATTGCGCAAGGTTTGGCACCGCTCCATAGGAAATGCCAGAATGCCGTCCCTTTGTTGTCCATGTTCGACGCTATTTTGCTGTCTATATAGAACCAGTAAATCATAACTACTTCGTTGCCATTATTGTCAGCAAAGACAACCATCGTAGCTTCATGCTTTTTGCCGTTGTTGGGCGTTATCCACACCGATGTCTTTTTTGACCGCTTGAACCCCGTTCCTTCCATACACTTCTCCGGCTGATGGAGGTCTCCAAGGTTCTGTGCGTGAACTATTGAAAGATCTGCTACATCTCCCATGTCATTTTTATATCTACGCGCAAGGATACTTGCAGTAGCCAGCATCTTCAAGCTAGTCAAATCCGGGTTTTCGTTCTCGCCCTTCCATTGAGAAATTTCCAGAGGAATACCATCATAATTCCCTTTTATCCGCATCATTCCCGCACGTGACACAGTGCTATCCATAGCTGCACTACAGACCAGTAAAACAGTTATTACGCAGGCATAGATTTGAAATCTCTGCATTTTACCACCTTAGCAAAAAGAACTAGCACTGCAAAAGTTATAACAAGAACTATATAACCGGAATAATCGTGGAATGCATGCATAGCATCCTCGCCGTAATATTCACCAACAAGCGCAATCATAAGCACTCTCACTGAGTTAGCTAACAAACTAAGCGGCAATACAATAGCAACCATGCTGAGTTTTCCCCACTTGGGGCCTTTCTTCATAAAAACGAAGAAAACAGTAAATGCCAAGAGTGCAATCAACATTCGAAAACCACTGCAAGGTGCACCTACAACCATCGGAAGACCATTGGGCAGTTGAATCTGTGTCCCTGTCTGAACGGCATCAAGCCCCAGCAGATGCAACCCCATCACCGCAATATTTGTGGATGCAATCTGTATCTTAAAGCTGAGCGGTTCCAGAATAGATGTCGGCGGAACCACCATAAAATATAGAAACCCTGCGGGAAAGAGCAATTCCCTCACGACAGCCTTACCGAAAAGCAAAAGCGCCATTCCCACCAGCATTATTGGAAATGTTATCCCACCGATACTTGCTAAACTGCTTACCTGAGCTTTATAGTTCAGAAACAGCATCGGCAGTATTATAACAAAACCCCAGATCGAAGGCTCGATATGTATCTTTTTTATCCTGTTCCAGTTGAACCAGATAATGAAGCCCGACATTATGGGAATCAGGATGCCATGTGAGTAATAACTCTCGTCTCTCCACCACTCACCCCACCACCACTTGAACGGGAATAAATATGTGATAGCAATGAGAGCTGCCCACACAAATGCGATCACAAACCACAGCTTGTGCTTTATAATATCCTCAACAGATGGCCAGCAGGTCTTCTGTTTTTCTTTTACAGCATCAACAGTTGGTGTAGCCAAGAATCCTCCATACACATGCCCGGTTAATCTATCCGAACATGCTCAACTGCATCTCTATACGGCACTTCAAGCCGAATTAGCTGGTAAATATTGTTTATTCGCGTGCAACGAAACTATCGCTACACATTATTATCATCATTAGTGTCGTTTGGTCCTGCCTGCGGTATTGATTTCACGCTCATTGGAACAGAAGCAATGCTTTGAGCTGTGATATCCTGATAGAACCGTTTGTAGTAGAAGTAACCGTGGCTGTCTTCAGGTTTGACCCTGTTCAGCACTACACCGAGAATACGTGCTCCCGCCGAGTTCAGCCTGTTTCTAAACTCAACTTCCGCGCCGCGCGGGACTCTACCGGCAGAGTATACAAGAACAACATTCTTGATCCGTGATGCCAGCATCGTTGCGTCCGCAAATGTGACCCCAGCAGGGCTATCAAATACTACATAATCCGCAAGAGTTCCAATTTCCTTGATGAAATCAGTCATCTGCTGCGTTCTAAGAAGTCTTATGGGATTATCCGGTGCAGGACCGGCAGGCATAAGCAAAAGTCCATCAACCTTTGTTGGAACAAGGGCGTCTTCTATTTCAACCACCCCAGTAAGCACATTGCTCAACCCTGGTTTTCCTGACACACCGAACATAGAATGCTGGTCCGGTTTACGCATATCAGCATCGACAAGTATGACGCGCGCACCATCTTTTGCCAGCGTAACAGCCAGGTTGGCAGCCGTTGTGGTCCTGCCTGAATCCGGCTCTGCGCTCGCAACAAGGATTACCGGCTGGCTGGACTTATCGAAAACCCGCCAAAGCTGAGTCGTAAGCATTGCATAGCTCGCTATAAGCGGTTCATTATCAGGACGGCGGGCAAGTGCATGTGAACGCCGAAGCGGTATAACCGAGCTGATAGGAAGCCCAAGCAGTTCTTCTGCCTCGGCAGGTGTTTTGACCGAGTTGTCCATGTAATTCAGCAGAAATGCTACACCTATACCAAGCAGAGGACTCAGGAAGAACGCAAGCGCCAGCTTTATCGATGTCTTGGGATCAACCGGATACACATAAGCAGGAGTGATAACCTGGATAGTGCTTGATTTACTGGTCTCACTCGCTTTTATTCGCGCTTCTTCCAATTTTGACTGAAGCAATTTGTAGGTATCTTCAGCGGCTGTCACATCCATATCGAGCTGTGCCATCCGCATCTCCTGCTCCGGCAGTACGTTCAACTTAGCTTTCTCTTCTTGAAGCGCAGTCGCAAGAGCACCACGGCGGGCTTCAGCACCGGCCAGTTCAGCTTCTATGCTCATTTTATTGCTTATAGCACTTGTAATTACCTGATCGAGCGCTGTAGTTTCCTGGCTTACTATCATCGGAGACTGGGATTTTATCTGTTTTTTCAGTTCCTCTATACGCTTCGTTAATTCCTGTACTTCCGGGTGGTTCTTACCTTTTCCAGAGCCGCCTTCTTTGCCAAGCATTGTCCCAAGATCCGACTCGGCGGCAACCAACTGGCCGAGAAGACTCTGATACACCGGGTTATTAGCCACAGATTTTGCAGAAAGCCGCATCTCCGGCTTGCCATTGATCTGAGCTTCAATCGACTTAAGCCTTCCACGAGCATTATCTGCATCCACCGATGCATTAACCACATCAGTCTCGATGGCTGCGGCACGCTGGACAAGCACGGAGGTCTGTTCACCAAGCTCTACCAACGAGTTCTTCTCCTTGTAGGCAGCGCGGGCTTCCCTGCTCTCGGTCAACTTGACTTTAGCATCTTTCAACTGCTTTTCAATGAACTCACGGCTCTGTTCAGCGGCATCGCTTACAAGTTCGTTATAGAACCTTTTGAACTCCATGGCAATGACATCAGCCGCAGTTTTTGCATCGTCGGCATTATTCGAGACCACGCTGATCGCAAGAATCTGCGTATCGGTAACCGGCTTGATATCCAATGTCTTCATCAGATCATCCGAGTTAAGGACACCAAGTTGCTTGAGCGTGTCTCTTGCACCAGTAAGAACAGTGTTGCTGCTTGCGATATAGGCAAGGTCAGCCAGATGCATCTGGATATCCGATTGGACGACGTAAGGCCCTCCATAGACGGGAACACCCGCCTCAGTAGGTTGTCGTTCCATAACCTTAGTCTCGCCCTTATACATTGGCGGCGTTCTCTTCAAACATTGGAAGGAGACAAGGCCGAAGCAAATTGCCCAGCATCCAAGTATAAGCCATCTCCGCCGACGCAGTATCCTATAATAGCGCCAAAGTTCCACTTATTCCTCCTGGACGGACTAAAAGATCCCGTATCGTTTGATTGATCCGATTGAAGCAAGAGCATTGAGTATCTGAGAGATCTTGCCCCAGTCTGGTTTGTTGGTCTCGGGCACATAGACTACGTCTCCTGCCTCGAGCTTTACATCCTGAGACAAGTCTCCCTTGATCATTTTATTCAGATCAACAGAGCGCTTTTCAGGATTGTTGATATCTCCGCGCACCAGCATCACGCCCTTCATCGAGCCACGTTCCGTTGGCCCGCCTGCCTGGCTGACTGCAGATAGCACGCTTGCATTATCTTTCAGCATATAAAGGCCAGGTCTTGTAACTTCCCCAAGGACGTAAAACCGGTTAAATGTGTCTTCCGGGACGTATATGACATCATCCTCTTGAAGTTGATAGTTCTGGCTGAGATCCCCATCGTGGTAGAGTTTCCTTAGGTCAATAGGGATCGTTTTATCAGATCCTCGCCGGGTCAAAACAGCAGATTCCAGACGGGCTGCATCAGTATAGCTTCCCGCCTGAGCGATAGCGGAGGTAATCGTATCACCTTCCTTGAACTCGACTTTTCCAGGCCGGTTCACCTGACCCAGCACCATGACCGCCATTGTATGTCTTATAATTACATTGACATCGATCTTGGGATTAACGAGGATTTCAGCCTTTTCGTATTCATCTGTCAGCAATTGGGCTAACTGCTGTTGAGTAAGGCCAGCGGCTTTGATGACGTAATTGAGGTATGGAACGGTAATATTGCCTTCTGCATTGATGCGAAACTGCCTCTTGGAAAGCTCCGTCTCTCTCCATACATTCATCTCTATAACATCATCAGGAGCAAGGATATAATCACTGGCTGGCGTAGACAGGCTAACCGAATCGGCCATCGCAGACAGGCTAACCGACGCCAGCACAAAAAGCGCTAGAACAACCGCAATTTTTCTATACATCTTTCCCCCTACCTCTGTTTACCATACAGCTTCATTCCCCCTACCTATAGATTTTCGGCTGATTAATTAACGGCCAGTCATATATTGTCTGTTGCCGAAAATCTCGCAGTGTACTGCCGAACTCACTAAAATCACCAGCCATACATATCAATTATTGACTATACGTCCTGCGTCTTTAGGCTACTTTATTCATTTGGCGAATAAATACTGAACAGTCTGCCCGCCATTTAATATTACGCTCAGCAATATGCTGCCGGTTCCCAAACGAACTCACTTCTATGGAAATCTTCTGGAATAGCAGAACGGAGATGTCTATGATAGCCTGCGTAATATCCTGTGCTGGAATGCACTTTATACACCTAAACTCATCGTTTCGATGGTATCACGGCACGCCGTTCAGTGTCAATGTCAATCCGAACGCACGTCACCTTTCCCCAGTAATTATACCTGTTTTATTGCTTAGTTTGAACTAATATTATCATCCATATAACAATTAATCGCATACATGTTATTAGCAAATATTCTTCCAGAAGAGCCTCCGATGACACCTGAAACTCAATGCAAAATTATTGGTAAATCGCTCAATCCAATATCTAACGAGAGGACAGTTTTCAGCCGAATATGTGAGTAACCTATTTACTAAAAGCAAAGGAAACCGGTCAAAGATGAACAGCGGCACCGAATTTAACGGAATGGATAAATTCTATCGCCAGACGATCAACGCGCTCGTCGCGGCAGCAGGCGAGCATGACTCAACCGCCGAAGGTCACAGCGAGCGGGTCAGGCATTACGCATCTGCAATCGTATCCGCGCTTGGTAATATATCCTCCGAGAATGCCAGAGATATTGATTATGCAGCGAGCCTTCACGACATCGGAAAAGTTGCGGTATCGAGCAAAATATTAAACAAATTTGGCCGGCTTACAGATGAAGAATTCGATATAATGCGGCGGCATTCGATGGTAGCAGTCAGGATTTTGAGCAAAGTCGAAGGTCTCAGCGGTGCAGTTCCCATGATCAAGCACCACCACGAGCATTACAATGGAGAAGGCTATCCCGATGGGCTTGCAGGAGAGGAAATACCGCTTGGTGCAAGGATTATCGCTATTGCAGAGGCTTTCGATATACTTACGACCGATGTTCCATGGCGGGACGCGCTGTCACAGGAAAAAGCGCTGGACGAGATAGAGCGCTGCTCCGGCACACAGTTCGATCCCAAAATCGTTAAAGTGCTCCGCACGGCACTCGATAAAGATATAGAACAGCCGCCCAGACGGGCAGCCGTTCTTCAAAGACTTATACTTTAGTTTCTTTTCTCTACCAAAACCCTTCGTCCAACCACTTTCAACCTGCCTTCGGCAAAAAGCTGTATGGCTGCAGCATAGGTCTTGTGTTCCTCAATCAATATCCGCGCCGCAAGAGATTCAGGCGTATCGTCTTCCATAACCGGCACGACAGTCTGGGCAATTATCGGCCCCGTATCGTAATCTTCGTCTACAAAATGCACAGTACAACCGGAGTATTTCACTCCCCGCTCTATCGCTGCCTCATGAACATGGCTTCCATACATCCCTTTGCCGAAAAACATCGGGATAAGCGCAGGGTGGATATTCATAATCCGGTCTCGGTAAGCATCTATTACCGGCTGGCCGACTTTTCTCATATAGCCAGCAAGACAAATGAGATCGATGCGTCGCGACTGAAGCACATCGAGAAGCGCAAGGTCATAATCCCCCGCCGAGTTATATTCTTTAGGGTTCACGACCGCTGTTTCGACGCATGATGCGTCAGCGCGCTCCATTGCGGGAGCGTCCGGGCGAACACCTATGACGACAACCACCTCACCGGTTATTTTGCCGTCTTTGCAGGCATCTATAATCGCCTGCATGTTCGTTCCGCGCCCATGACCGGACACCAGCACCGCTATCCTTACCTGATTCACAGGACAGCTACCTCTCTCCCGCCTTTTCGGACTTCGCCGATTATCCATGCACGCTCGCCGAGCTTCTCAAGCTGGTCTACGATTTCTACGGCTCTGTGTTTCGCTACGATCATGACCAGACCGATTCCCATATTGAACGTGCGGTACATCTCGTAATCCGCGATTCCGCCAGTATCTTGTATTAGCTTAAAGATAGGCGGTGCGGGCCAACTGCGGCGCTCCAGCGTAATCTGGCAGTCTTCAGGAATTACTCTCGGCAGATTGTCATAGAACCCGCCGCCCGTTATGTGCGCCATCGCATGCACATCATATTCCTTCATGACCTCCCAGACGGCTTTAAAATAGCACCTGTGAGTCTCCAGGAGTTCATCACCCAGGATTTTCCCTATTTCTGGGATGTACTGATCGAGCTTTAGCCCGCCGTGATCAAGCAAAACCTTTCGGGCAAGTGAATAGCCGTTCGTATGCAGTCCGCTCGATGCAAGCCCGACGATCATATCCCCGGCCATGACCTTAGAACCATCGATTATCTTCGCTCTATCTACAGCTCCGACTATGCATCCGGCAAGGTCATACTCACCTTCAATGTAGACACCCGGCATCTCAGCCGTCTCGCCGCCGATCAGCACGCAACCGATCTCTTTGCAGGCTTCAGCTGCGCCTCTGACGACATCAGAGGCTACTATAGGGTCGAGAGGGCTTGTCGCATAATAATCGAGGAAGAAAAGCGGTTTTGCGCCCTGGACGAGAATATCATTCACGCTGTGGTTTACGAGGTCTTTGCCGATGGTATTGTGCTTGCCCATCGCAACTGCAATTTTGACCTTTGTGCCAACACCGTCGATGCTGGAGACCAGCACAGGCTCCATCATGTCATCGCCGAGCTTGAACATCCCGCCGAACGAACCGACATCCGTTAGTACAGAGTCTGTGTATGTCGCTCTGACGCTCTCTTTCATCCTCTGCACGGTCTCTATACCGGCATCTATATCTACACCCGCATTGCGGTAGGTAATCTCTTCGTTCAATATGACCTCCTCAGTCGAGGGTTTATAGCTGTCAGCTATTAGCTTTCAGCCGTCAGTAGAGAAAAATGTAACTCTGAACAACAACGACGTCACCCTGAACTTGATTCAGGGTCCATTCTTTTCCTGGATGCTGAGTCAAGCTCAGCATGACGTTGTGGTAGTCCAACATGACATACCCTATGCTTCGGGACCGCAGTTCGTCCCGAAGCACGACATCCACTAGTGCTTAGTTAACATGATAAAAAAACAACTAGATATCTTTCTTAGCTTTATCGCCCGACTTTTTGTCCTCGAAGATAAACTTTTGGAGCTTTGCGGCATCTGGGATCGGAATCGGGTATTTTCCATCCAGGCACGCCCGGCAAAAATTCTCTTTTTTGACACCGATAGCCCTCGTCAGCCCCTGTATGCTCAAATAGCCCAAACTGTCTGCGCCTATGTAGTCCCTGATCTCTTCTACCGACAGCTTCGCAGCGATAAGTTCATTCTGGGAAGCCGTGTCGATACCGTAGAAACAAGGCCACTTATAGGGCGGCGCTGCAATCCTTACATGGACCTCAACTGCTCCCGCATCCCGGATCATCTTTACCGTCTGCCCGGTCGTTGTGCCACGCACGATACTGTCCTCTACCATAACGACTCTTCGCCCTGCAAGGCTTTCTTTTAATGGCGTCAGCTTCATCCTGACACCAAGGTCACGCATCCTCTGGTTCGGCTGGATGAAAGTCCGGTGGATATAGCGGTTTTTGATGACTCCCTCTGCATACGGGATCCTGGATGCTTCCGCAAACCCGATGGCCGCCGGTGTGCCGGTGTCCGGTATCGGGAAAACGATGTGTGCATTCGGGACGGGATGCTCTCTCGCGAGCTCATGTCCCATCCTCCTCCTCGCCTCGTGAAGCGTCCTTCCGTACATCATACTGTCCGGTCTGGCGAAGTAGATGAACTCAAATATACAGAGCGCATGCCTTTCCATCGGTATCGCCTGAATCTCTTTTACGCCGCTCTCGTCAATCACGATCATCTCGCCGGGTTCGACGGCGCGTGTAAAGCTCGCGCCGATGACGTTTAAGGCACATGTTTCCGAAGCGACAATGTAGTGCTCGCCGTTGATCTTGCCTATACAAAGCGGGCGTATTCCAAAGGCATCTCTAATCGCGATCAACTTGTCTTTTGTCAGGATTACGACCGCATACGCGCCTTTGATCCGCTGCATCGCCTCAGTTATAGCTTCTTCGATAGTCTCCGCGGAGCTGTTAGCGATAATTTTTGCTATTACTTCAGTGTCATTCGTCGTTTCAAACTCGACACCTTCTGCTTCCATCTCTGCGCGCACTTCCGCGGCATTGACGAGATCTCCGTTGTGAGCGAGCGCGAAGCACTCATTGTTCTTCCGGGTACATTCAATGGGCTGCACATTTCGCAAAATACTCGATCCCGTTGTTGAATACCTGGTGTGGCCTATGGCAATCCCGCCGCCGAGTTTTGAGAGCACATCCTCAGTAAAGACCTGAGTGACAAGCCCCATATCCTTATGGACGGTGATTTTGCTGCCGTCAGCAACAGCTATACCGGCGCTCTCTTGGCCTCTATGCTGGAGTGCAAAGAGGCTGAAGAAAGCTAACCTACCAGCCTCCTCACCAGGCGCGAATATCCCGGTTACGCCGCACTCTTCTTTGATCTCTGGTACTGCTAAGTTCAATCCCGGCCTTCCATTCTATCAGGAATTGCGTTCTTCCAGATTTTTGCAACTCGCTCGACAGGCCTGTCGATCACATTCACACCATTCACGGCGACCTTCAGCCTGTTTCCGTGGACTTTTCCAAGTATCGTGCACTCTACGTTATGCTTGTCGACTATCTCCCGCATCTCACCAAGCATATCCGGCGAGAGGGAAACGACGACCCGCGACTGAGCTTCTCCAAAGAGTGCGACAGCCGCTCCGCAATCAGAGGTCACGCTGATCTCTGCACCTAGATTACCTGCAATTGCCGATTCTGCGACAGCTAAAGCAAGCCCGCCGTCCGAGCAGTCATGCGCCGAAGAAACATAGCCTTCCTGTATTACCTCTATGAGAGCAGCATGAAGCCGTTTCTCTGCGTCCATATTGATGGCCGGGGGAGTTCCTGCTACAACGTTGTGCATTACTTTAAGATACTCAGTTCCGCCGAGATCGTTCGCAGCGCATACTGCCGCATCGGAATCATTATCCGATGCAGCTCTCTTCCCCGAAAGGAGTGCTATGACATCACCTTCATGCTTGAATTCACTTGTGCAGTGCTTTTCAGCGTCTTCGATCAGCCCAAGCATACCGACTACAGGTGTCGGGTAGATCGCACTTACCGGCGTCTCGTTGTAGAAACTCACGTTTCCGCTCACGACAGGGGTTCCAAATGCTTCGCAGGCCTCGGCCATACCCTCAATTGCTCTCTTGAACTGCCAGAACACCTGCGGCTTTTCAGGATTGCCGAAGCTCACACAGTCCGTAACACCCAAAGCCTTCGCACCGGTACAAGCAAGGTTCCTTGCGGCTTCTGCGACGGCTATCTGAGCACCCACGAACGGATCGAGGTAGCAATACCGGCCATTACAGTCCGCGACAAGCGCGATAGCCTTCTTCGTGCCTCTTATTCGGAGCGCGGCGGCATCCGATCCCGGCATAACGGCCGTATTTGTCTGGACCATGTGGTCATACTGCCTGTAGACCCACTCTTTACTTGAAATAGAAGGCGATGCGAGCAGTTTTTCGAGCGCTTCGTTATAGTCTTTAGGCTCAGGTATCTTCGACAGATCAAACTCTCGGACTTCAGCCAGATAATCAGGCTCTTCTGTTTCAAGATAATAAGTCGGCGCATCATCCGCAAGGGATTTTGCGGGGATTTCGGCCACTAACTGATCGCCTTCGAAGACTCGCACTAAATCGCTGTCTATGACATGACCTATGACTACCGCGCTCAGCCCCCATTTCTTGAATACAGACGCGACTTCGTCCTCTTTGCCTTTTTCGACTATCGCGAGCATCCTCTCCTGCGACTCTGAAAGCATGACTTCGTAAGGTGTCATCCCTTCCTGACGGCGCGGGACCTTGAGGACGTCTATTTCCATCCCTGACCGGCCCTTTGCAGCTGTCTCGCACGATCCGCAGGTGATACCGGCAGCTCCCATATCCTGGATTCCGACTATGCAGCCGGTCTTCAGGGCTTCAAGAGTCGCTTCGATAAGCAATTTCTCCTGGAACGGGTCGCCGATCTGTACATTCGGTCTTCTTGACTCCGAATCAGGCCCAAGTTCGACTGAGGCAAATGTCGCGCCGTGGATACCGTCGCATCCTGTCCTGGAACCAACATACAGAACAGCGTTTCCGACTCCCTTCGCGCAGGCCGAGGCGATTTCATCCGTTTTGATGATTCCGGCGGACATCGCGTTTACGAGGCAGTTGCCGGAGTAACACTCATCAAAAACAACCTCACCGCCAATAGTCGGAACGCCTACGCAGTTGCCGTAATGAGCGATGCCTGCCACGACATTCTCAAAAAGGTATTTGTTATGAGGATCATCGAGCGAGCCGAACCTGAGAGAATTGAGGCATGCGATTGGACGGGCGCCCATCGTGAAGATGTCTCTTAAAATGCCCCCTACCCCGGTCGCTGCGCCCTGGAACGGCTCCACAGCGGATGGATGGTTGTGAGTTTCCATCTTCATGACAATGCCGAGCCCGTCGCCGATGTCGATTACACCGGCATTTTCGAGCCCTTCGCCGTCCAGCGCCTCTTTGTACTTCTTGAACAGCCGGAGCACCGGCCGAGAGTACTTATAGCCGCAGTGTTCGCTCCACATAACGGCATACATCCCGACCTCGGTGTATGTAGGATGCCTGCCGAGGACACCTACGACCTTTTTGTATTCCTCATCAGATAACCCCATCTCGCGGTAGACTTCCGCAGGTATGGGTAGTGTGTTCTTATCGACTACTTTGCTTCCTGGTTCTTTTATCATTATCCAGCCCACTCAATAACAGATCTTAAAATTGCTAAACCGTCGTCGCTACCGAGAATCTTCTCGACCGCTCTCTCAGGATGCGGCATCATCCCAGCGACGTTACCCTGTTCGTTGGTTATCCCTGCGATATTGTTCAACGAACCGTTCGGGTTCACTTCAGGTGATACGACTCCTCGCTCATCGCAATAGCGGAGGATAACCTGCCCATTGTCTTCTATTCGCTGAAGAGTCTCTGGGTCGCAGGTGTAGTTGCCGCCCTGGTGGGCGATTGGGATACGGAGCGCCTGGCCTTCATTGCATTTATTCGTCCACGGAGTGTTCAAGTTTTCGGGTTGAAGATTAACATACTTGCATATGAACTTGAGTCCAGTGTTCGATACAAGCGCGCCCGGAAGAAGATGTGCCTCGCAGAGGATCTGGAAGCCGTTACATATCCCGATGATATAGCCGCCCTTTGCCGCATGCTCCTGCACAGCTTCCATGACCGGGGAAAACCGGGCTACAGCGCCTGTTCTAAGGTAGTCACCATAAGAGAACCCGCCCGGCAGGATGATACAATCGGAGCCTTTCAGGTCTTTATCCTGATGCCATATATACTCCACAGGCTGCTTCAGGACGTCGCGGACGGCGTAGTATGCATCCTGGTCGCAGTTCGAGCCTGGGAAGACTACTACACCGAATTTCACTCCGTCACCTCATAGCGGTAGTTCTCGATAACCGGGTTGGAGAGCAGATTACGGCAGATTTCATCCATCTGCTCGTTGATATTCCGGCCGTTATCGGCAACCTCGACCTCGATATACTTGCCAATCCTCACGTTTTCGATGTTTGTATGCCCCAGGTTCTCAAGCGCGGTCATAACCACGCGGCCCTGTGCATCCAGAAGGGTCGGCTTTAACGTTACGTAGACTTTTACCTTTGCCATTCGGCTCCTCGCTTTGTTTTTCTTGCACTATCATTATGCTTCGGAACCGCTTTTCGTCCCGAAGCATGAGTCTCCACTAATTCCTATTTCGCGTTTAATTTGCTTCGGTTCGCTTGCTACCGAAGCCGACACCGCAGGTGTCGAGAAACAACATATGCCGTCTCATTGTTTTTCGGGCCTACCGGCCCGCATCGGCAGCAAGCAGTCCGATGCAACAAAACATATCAATTTGAAGCACCATTACTAAAAAGCAAACAGCACAAGTCTCCACTAATTCACCACGTCATTCCGAGCTTGACTCGGAATCCAGGAAAAGAATGGACCCTGAATCAAGTTCAGGGTGTCGTATTGGTTACTCAGAGTGACATATTTACTGATAGCTGACGGCTGATTGCTGATAGCTATTTTCATGTCCGACCTCTACGAGGTCGATGGCCGGCACGGAGACCGGCCACTACATTTCTTATTTCGTGCTTTCGTGATTAAAAGCTAAATCCCTAATCTCTCCAAAATCGTCTCGACGTTTCGCAGGTGGTGCTCCAGGTCGAAGCACTTTGCGAGTTCTTCGTCTGAAAGCAGCCGCTTTACGTCTTCGTCCTTCTCAAGCGCCTGCCTGAAAGATACTCCTTCGTCCCAGCACTTTGCGGCGTTTCTCTGGCAGACCTTGTAGCCTTCTTCCCTCGTCATGCCCTTCTTTACAAGAGCAAGGAGCACGTGCTCGGAGAAAACAAGCTGGCCCATCTTCGTGAGGTTCTTCTGCATATTTTCAGTGTTGATCTCAAGCCGGGTCATCAGCTTGGTGAGGGACTGAAGGAGAAAATCTGTTGCCTGGCAGCTATCAGGGATAATAATCCGCTCGCAGGCTGAGTTGGTGTTATCGCGCTCATGCCAGGAGGTTACGTTCTCCATAGCTGGGATGACGTTCGTGCGGACTACTCTAGCAAGCCCGACAATCGTCTCGAACCGCCATGGGTTCCTCTTGTGCGGCATTGCGGACGATCCACGCTGTCCCGGAAGGAACATTTCCTGGACTTCGAGTATCTCAGTCCGCTGGAGGTTCCTCATCTCGGTTGCGAAGTTCTCTGCGGATGATGCAGCTATCCCAAGTGCTGTCATAAACTGCGCATGCCTGTCGCGCTGGATGATCTGCGTAGATACGGGCGCTACCTTGAGCCCCAACCTCTCACATACAAATGCTTCGATCTTGGGGTCGATATTCCCGAATATCCCTACTGCGCCGGAAATTTTGCCGTAGCTGATCGCTTCTCTCGCTGCTTTGACCCGCTCGATGTCGCGCATTATCTGGGAATACCATACAGCCATCTTAAAACCGAAAGTGATCGGCTCGGCGTGGACTCCATGCGTCCTTCCGATCATCACTGTCGACTTATGCTCTCTCGCGAGCTTGCCGATGACTGTCTTAAGGGCTTCGAGGTCTTCCAAAATCAGGTCGGCTGACTGCCGTATCCTTATAGCCATCGCCGTGTCCTCTATATCGTAACTTGTCACTCCATAGTGGACATATTTTCCTTCGTCTCCGAGGTTTTCCGTGACGGCTTTGACGAACGCTATCAGGTCATGATGCGTTTCCTGCTCAATTTTCTCGATCCGTTCTACGGAGAACTTCGCACCGGCTTTCACCTTCTCGGAAGTCCCTTTGGGGATATTGCCGAAGTGCTCTTGTGCCTCACATACGGCTATTTCGACATCGAGCCATGTCCGGAACTTGTTCTCCTCGCTCCAGACGGCTCTCATTTTCGGGAGAGAATATCTATCAATCATTCTGAATCACCAATTGCCGTGGGCGCATCGTCTTTCGCTGCCACAGATAGGCGACGCCGCTCACCATATACATTATGAGAAAGATAAAGCATATCTCGCTCAACAGGTTAAAGAGGAAAAGATGCTTCACTATTTCGTGCTCACCTTCACCGATTATAACGATGAAGAACTGCAACACCGCCATCAGAATCAGCACAGCGTGCAACTCACTGATCTTATAATCCTTTACCATCTTATCGAAATATCTCCATTTTAGAACAACAGTCGCAACATTCACGCCAAGGAACAAGCCAAGGAACCACAGCGTCTTCGGAACACAGTTTTTCTTAATCGTACTCCATGCGGAGAACTTGCGGCTTCGAAAATCATCCGGCAGGGCCGACGGATTTATCTGCTGACCTGCCAGCTTATCTTGGTCAACAGCCGATGGTTCCAAATTCCCCAAATAGCTCGGGCGCATGGAAAGTGAACTCGCTGCGCTGCGCCCAGCCAAGTTCCACAGCCGCCCAGGATGGGTTAAATAAAACTTTATTACGTTAGTGTAACCCACTCTGGAAACAATCTCCGATTTCACTTCCGCAGGGACATCCGTCGAGTAAGCTGATGTACCAGCATACTTGGCAAGCGACACGGGCAATCCCAAAGCTGCCGCGTCTGCTTCAGGAGTCTTCGAGTGTCCCAGAATCTCCTCAAACACGGTATCATATAGATTTGCGGGCCTGGCGTGAGCAGAAAGCTCTGTGTAAAGCCCATAGAACCCGGCCGAAGCAAGCGTGAGCAGAATTACAAGCCCGACACCAAGCCATCGAAACCGCGGCATAAGCCTTTTGCTTGCTGGAGTAACCATCCCGTAGAGCCGCCAGCCAAAGAACGCCATCGGAAACCCAAGAAACGCATTCTGGAACTTCGCCGTCACGAACAGTGCAGAGGCCGCAAAGTAGCCTATTATGAAAAGCCAGCCACGGTCGTTCGACTGCCCTTTCGCTATTCCAGCCAGCGCGAATACAACGGCAGCACAGAAAAATATAAGCGACGACGGCTCCGAATAGAGCGAGTTAAAATACGCAACGTACCCAATATCAGTAAAAATGAATGCCACAAGCGCGTACAGCAACAGCCTCCGCCAAGCAGTCAGCGATCTCGCATACAGAACCAGTAGCGCTGTAACCAGCAGGAACGTGATAGCATGAACCAAGCCAAGTCCACGAATGTCAAATGTATCGTCACTGGACACCGCACCGTTGAGCAGTGATCCTCCACCTAGGAAGAGTAGCTCTGACGTCGGATAGCTTGGATCAAATTTGCTGTCCCACATGAACTCCCGGTTTACGAATAGATTATACTTGTCGTAGCAATTATCTGTCTGGTAGCTCAGCCCGATGGTCCTCATCAGCCTCTCAAAATCGCCGCTATTGGCCAAGCCAATGATAGGAGGCACAAATAGCTGATAGATCAATGCCCCAGCCACAACCAATATAAAAAGATAATCTAGCCAACGAGACCGACCGGGCATGGATCACCTACTTAGCTTCCGCCAACGTTCGCTTGTAATCCTCGATTTTCTTCCTAACCTCTGGGTCGCCGACTCCAATGATCTGCGCAGCCAGAATTCCTGCGTTTTTTGCACCGTTTACAGCAACCGTTGCGACCGGCACGCCGGACGGCATCTGGACCATCGACAAAAGTGCGTCCATTCCTTCGAAAGATGCACTTTTGATCGGAACACCAATGACCGGAAGCGGGGTAAACGCGGCGAGCACACCTGCGAGGTGAGCTGCCATCCCTGCTCCGGCGATTATCACATCAAATCCGTTAGCGGCAGCATTTGAAGCAAATTCAGCAACTTTGTGAGGTGTCCTGTGCGCGGAGATTACATGTATTTCGCTCTCAATACCAAACTTCTGAATGAGCACGTCCGCTGCAGGCTGCATAACCTGCATGTCCGATTTACTGCCCATTAATACTGCTACCTTATGCACCTAGAGAACCCTCGCTCCAATATCCTTGCGATATGTCATTCCTTCGAAGCTGATCTTTTCGACTGCCTCGTACGCAGCAGCGACCGCATCCCGAAACGTCCCGCCTGTTGCCGTGACGCCGAGCACCCGACCGCCGGATGTCACCACCCGGCCATCGACAAGTTTTGTTCCGGCATGGAAAACAATCGCCCCGATAGACTCGGCATTTGCAATGCCGCTGATCGGAAATCCTGTATCGTAACTTCCCGGGTAACCTTTTGAGGCCAGAACCACGCATACTGCCTTTTTATTGTACCATTTTATCTCGATTCCGTCGAGTCGGTGCTCGATTGCCGCCTCGATAATGTCCACCAGATCAGTCTCAAGAAGCGGCAGCACGACCTCTGTTTCGGGATCACCTAACCGGCAGTTGTACTCAAGAAGTTTGGGGCCATCAGCGGTCAATATTACACCGGCGTAGAGCACCCCGCAGTAATCGATCCCCTTCGCGGCAAGCCCTTTGATCGTCGGGCGGATTATCTTCTCGATCACAGTATCATAAATCTCAGGAGTAACGGCTGGAACGCACGAATAACACCCCATTCCGCCGGTGTTCGGCCCTTTGTCGCTATCCTGCGCCCGCTTGTAGTCCTGCGCCGGAAGCATACCCTGAACTGCGCCGCCGCTTACAAAAGCCATAATGGACGCTTCCTGGCCTTCCAGAAACTCTTCGATGATGATCTTATTGCCTGACGCCCCGAATGCCTTCTTGACCATAATCATATCGACCGCATCAAGAGCCTCAGCCTCGGTATTTGCGATGATCACGCCTTTTCCAGCGGCTTCACCGTCTGCCTTTATGACTATCGGCTTACTCTCACCTGCGAAATGCTTTTTAACATCTGCAATTGCCTTTTCAGGATCGTCGAACGCAGCAAAACCACCTGTAGGGATGTTGTTCTCAAGGAGAAGCTCTTTTGTAAAGACTTTGCTGCCTTCAAGCTGCGCGCCAAGCCTGGTCGGGCCAAACACGGGTATGCCTGTAGCACTGAACGCATCTACTATTCCCGCAATAAGCGGAGTCTCCGGGCCGACTACAACAAGATCGATCTTCTTTTCCTTTGAGACCTCTATCAGCCGGTCGAATTCTGTAGGTTTTATTGGAAGATTCTCACCAATCGCAGCAGTCCCGGCATTCCCAGGCGCGCAAAAGACCTTGTCGACGCGCGGGCTTTTCGCTATTTTCCATACCAGGGCATGTTCTCTGCCGCCGCTTCCGATAACCAGGACGTTCAGGTTGTTTTGACGCATAAAGACTCCTTGCTAATCTCGAAATTTCTCTATATCCACAAAATGCGCGTAGTGGCTCAGAAAACCCATCTTGATCGTACCTGTAGGGCCATTTCGCTGTTTGCCGATGATGACTTCAGCCTCTTCCGTGTCTTCCACGCCGAGATCGTGCTTCTTTACCTTGCCTGTGGCTGAATCCAGGCCAACGGTCTCCTCAGCATCGACCATTTCCTTGCGCTCGTAGTATTTAGGCCTGTAAAGCATCATAACGAGGTCGGCTTCAGCTTCGATGGAACCGCTTTCTCTGAGGTCCGAGAGTATCGGCCGCTTGTCATCCCTCTGCTCAACGCGTCTGGACAACTGAGAAAGCGCAATCACCGGGACTTTAAGCTCTCTTGCGAGGCTTTTGAGCGCCCGCGCAATCTCCGAAATCTCCTGCACGCGGTTATCTATTTGCCTGTGCCATTTGAGAAGCTGCAGGTAGTCGACCACAACAAGAGATAGGCCGCCTTGCTCGGCTTTCAGTCTCCTGCACTTCGTTCTCATGCCCATCGGGGATATGTCCGTCGAGTCGTCTATGAATATCGGAGCCTGGAAAAGCTCGTTTGCGGCTCTTGAGACCTTGTTGATCTCATCGTCATGCACAAACCCCGCGCGAAGCCGCTGGGACTCGACCTGAGCGTGTGACGAAAGGAGTCTCAAGGCTAGCTGCTCTTTCGACATTTCTATACTGAAGAGGGCAACAGGCAGTTTTTGACGTATAGCTACGTGGCTCGCTATATCGAGCGCGAAAGATGTCTTTCCCATGGAAGGCCGGGCTGCTACAATGATCATATCGCCGTTCTGGAGCCCCGAAGTCATAAGATCGAGGTCCCTGAACCCAGTCTCAAGCCCGGAAATGATGCTCCCCTGCTCCCACTGCGCGTTCAGCCTGTCCCATGCCTCCATAACGACAGGCGCAATCGGCGAAAAATACTGTCCAAGCCGCCGCTGTGCCACCTGGAAGATAAGTTGTTCGGCTTTGTCCGTTATGGCGTCGACATCATCGGCTTCCTGATGCACCATGCCTGTTATTTCAGCCGACGCGGCAAGAAGCCTTCGAAGTATCGACTTCTGTTCGACTATCCTTGCATAGTACTCGACCCGCGATGCGGACGGCACCTGCGAAAGAAGCGCCATCAGGTATTCTGTGCCGCCGACCTCCTCCAGCTTGTTCCTGTTTCTCAGCTCTTCCTGCAGGGTAATGAGGTCTACCGGCTCGTCCCGCTCGCTGAGCGAGCACATAGCATCGAATATGATGCCGTGGCTCGGCCTGTAGAAGTCGATATCCCTCAGGATCTCGGCAGCCTTCTCAATAGCCGCACGGTCGAGCATCATCGACCCTAAAGTCGACTGCTCCGCCTCGATATTTTGTGGTGGCACACGTTCTAATGCAGACAAACGTTCCATGGTTTTGCCAAAGGGAAGGTCTAGCGGGTGTGGTGCACGATATTTTGTGTAGCAAGGCATCTTTGATGCCTCTGGCCGGGACAGAGCCCGGCCACTACACTCGTAAGTGACCACACGACCAGGGATCAGCTTTTACTATCCCTTATTCCCTTTTATTCAGTCACTACCTCCACGGAGAGTTCGAACCCTACTTCTTTATGAAGCCGGACGGGTATGCTGTGGGTTCCGGCTGTTTTTATCGGATCGGCAACGTTAATCTTCCGCTTGTCCAGTTCCATGCCGGTCTGGGACTTCACGGCATCCGCTATATCCTGAGAAGTGATTGAGCCATAGAGTTTCGATCCCGCACCTGCTTTTGCTGTGATAGTGATCTTCTTTCCCGTAAGATTATCTGCGATCTCGCGGCACTCCGCCACCAGCTTCTCGCCTTTTTTCTCGATTGCATCGTGTTTTCGCTTCAACGCTGTGAGGTTCTGATCGGTCGCTTCTACCGCCAGGCTCCTCGGAAAAAGATAATTCCTGGCATATCCGGGAGTAACATTCACCACGTCATCCATCTTGCCTACAGCTTTAATGTCCTGTTTCAATATGACTTTCATAGCTTCTCCTGAATTAAAATAATGCCGGTTCCAAGCCGGACTTATATGTTATCTTCGATACTGAAGTCCAACCATCCATTCGCCGTCGAAGATATCGTCGGCCCCCGCCCAAATCCCCATATCCGGGGCAAAATCATACCTCATCTTTGTTTCGAGTCTTGGATCATCCGGATGGTATAAATCCAGGCTCAGCCTTAGATTATCGCCGAGTATCCGGTCATAGCCAATACCGATTCTGGAAGCATAAATACCGTATCTGTAAGCGCTCAGATTGTCGATGACTCCGCCGACCTGTGCATTCAGCTTCGGCTTATGACCAAAATCAAGAAGTCCAAGGCGATAGAACCGGTTCCCGTGGCCTGCAAGCCTGTAGTTGTAATCCAGACGCAGGCTGTTATCTTCGGGCTGAACAAGCGCATCAAGCTGTGAACCAATCTCAGACACCGGTTCCGCAGTCCTGGATGGACGCGCTGACTGCTTTCCTACACCGACGATCTTTCCAACACGGTCAACAATATCAGCCGCGCCTTTTGCTGCCACAGAAGCGTTTTTGATAGTCTCCCGTATCTCGGTCGAAATGGTCTCATCTTCCGCGAGCGCCCGCAATTGCTTGCTTACTGCCTCAAGATTCTCCACAGTCGACTTTGCGCTTGAAACAAGCTCGCTTATGTCTTCTGCACCGCCGCCTTCAAGAGTCTTTCGCAGGCTTTTGCTGAACGATGCAAAGTCATCGGAAGCAGACCTGACATTCGCGAGCGTTCGATCGATATCCGGCCTTCCTGATGACACCATCCGGCCGACTTCCTGGCTAAGACCGGCAAAATCTCTCGATGCACTGTCTACATTGGCAATAATCTGCCCTATTTCTGCGCTATTTTGAGCGATAAGCGTCCGCATATCACCCGTAAGCTCCGCCATATTTTTAGTAGTGGCATCCGTGTTAGCCACTATATTCTTAAGAGATGCGCGCACTTTCGGGTTGTCTATGACATCGTTGACCGAGTTAATAGTCCTCTTCAGACCGCTGACCAGCACTTTCACGTCAGGAAGCACATCATCCAGTGTCGGCATCCTTACTGTTCGAAGGCATTCATTGTTCGCGATGGCTTTTTTGCTTGAACCCGGCAGGATTTCGACGTAATACTCGCCGACACCTATCACTCCTCCGGTAGTCACACGAGCATTGGAGTCTTCCGGGACAGCGCCCTCATACTTTTTGTTTATCAGCATTATAACCTGCGCTCGTTTGTCTGCAGTAAGGGTAATGTCCTGTACCATGCCTATCCTGACACCGGCCATTCTGACATCAGTTCCGCGGGACAGCCGCATGACATCGTCAAATACCGCGCATATCTGATAGTTGCCCGCGCGAAGCCCCAGTCCTCCGAAGAACCAATAGATTATCACCAGGGCAACGAGACACAGAAAGACAATCAATCCTACTTTTACTTCAGGTCTAAATCTCATTTTCAGCTTTCAGTTTTCAGCTATCAGCCTTCCCTACAACTTGATCGGGCCTTCCATACTGCCCGCAATGAACTGTTTCACGACAGGGTTTTCGGACTTTTCCATCTCGTCCCAAGTCCCGACCTGGACAATCCTGCCGCTATGGAGCATCCCGACTCTGTTCGACACATGTTTTATAAGTGAAAGGTCATGCGATACTACAACGGATGTCACTCCGAGTTGGTCGCGCATACGGATAATCAAATTGCTGATCGTTGCCGCAGTTATCGGGTCCAGTCCGGCTGTCGGCTCATCATAGAGCAATATCCGGGGATCCAGTGCAAGTGCCCTTGCCAACCCTACCCGCTTCTGCATGCCTCCCGACAATTGGGACGGCATTTTATCTTCTGTCCCGGAAAGACCTACAAGTGCTAACTTCTCCGTAACAACAGTGCGGATCTCATCCTCGCTCAAATTACGGTTCCGCCGGAGCCCGAAAGATACATTTTCGTATACATTCAGCGAGTCAAAAAGCGCTGCATATTGGAAAACCATACCGACTTTTCGCCGCACGTCCCGGAGTCTCCGTTCAGGCATCGCCGTAATGTTCTGCCCTTCAATTATAACTTCGCCGGCACCCGGTCTTATCAGCATAGCGATACACTTCAGGAGTGTGCTTTTGCCGACTCCGGACATGCCCATTACGGCAAATGTCTCACCCCGCTCGATCTTCAAATCGAGCCGCCTTAAAACAGTTTTGCCGCTTACTCTATACGATAAATGGTTAATTGTAATCAACTGTTAAGGCCCTGAGGTGCGACCCTGGAATAAAACATATGCCAGGAAGAAATTCGATATGTAGATCAACACAATTGATAGGACTACAGCACGTGTTGTTGACCTGCCGACTCCGCTTGCACCGCCTTCCGTCTGAAGTCCTTCATAACAGCCGACTATCGAGATAATCGCAGCGAAAAAGAACGTTTTCACAAGTCCCATCGTAAAGTCGTTTGTCTCAGCCAGAATGCGTAGGGAAGATATAAAACTTCCGCTGGGAACGCCATTCACCATAGCTACCAGGTAGCCACCGGCTATGCCTACAATGTCCGCGATAATCGTTATCGCAGGGAGCATAACAAGCGCTGCGAGAAACCTCGGAACAACGAGGTATTGCACAGGGTCTACAGCAAGTGCGCGAAGAGCGTCCACTTGTTCTGTGACCTTCATGCTGCCTATCTCCGCAGCCATAGACGATCCTGCCCGCGCTGCAACAACAACAGCAGTCAATGCCGGGCCTATCTCCCTTGCAATCGCCAAACCTACCCCGCCGCCGACAAACTGGCCGCCGAAACCATAGGCTACAAGTGTTTGTGCGGAATAAAGAGCAAGCACCATCCCGGAGAATGTGACTGTAATCAGCACTATAGGAAGAGAAGCCACGCCGATAATCGACATCTGGCTGATAGTTTCGCGCATATCGACAGCACCCCTTACGACGTAAGAAAGCGCCCGCCAGAATAGAACAGACGTGCCTCCAATAAACGTGAAAAACCTATCGAGGGTAAGGTAAGTGATCTCACCGGGGACCGCTACGGCCGCCGTGATCTCATCTCCCACTTCGTGGATAATATCGTTTACAGCCTCGCTGCGAGGCGTTCTTTCACCTTCAGGCTCATTCCGTCTCATTGCCCGCCCCGTCGCGTAGAAGTATTACTGCAGGAACAAGCAAAAGTATACCCGCAGGCAGCCTGGCTGTCAATGGGGAATGAGAGGATTCAGGGTTCAGGTGGTGAATCTTTGTCCCAAATCCTAATAGTTACCGAACTCGCGCCAGACATTCAGCATCAGCTCATACCGCGCCAGGCGCATGCCTGTGTAGATGCAGTTGCTGGTCGAGAAGATATATCCGCCGCCGGGCATCCCGTGCTTCAGTGCATATTTTGCAGATTCTATGACTTCTTCATCTGTCCCAGTGTCGAGCTTGCCGCAGTTAACATTTCCGATCAGGCATATCCTGTCCCCATACAGGCGTTTTACCTCTGCTATATCGACTCCAGCCTGTGGGTCGATGGAATGAAGCGCGTGGGGGTTCGCTTCGACGAGCTGATCGAGGATCGGCATGATGTTGCCGTCCGTGTGCTTGATTGTGTAGAACCCGAGGTCCCTGTAACCTTTTATCTGCTTGGCAAGGTACGGAGCTACGAACTCACTGAACTGCGCCGGGCTCATAAACGGACCGCTGTTCAGGCAGTAGTCCGCACACATGGAGAACCCATCGAGCCCGCCATGTTTTGCAAACGCTTCGGCGTCTTCAATTATTGAATTAACCCGGCGGTCAGCTTCGGCTTTCATCCCTTCGGGGTCATCGGCCATCCGGTAGCTGAACTCAAGCATCTGGTCTCCAGGCGGGATGCTGTAGGTTGCATCACGATCAAGCATCAGGAAGTATCTGTCGCCGGTTTTATCTCTGATTATATCTATAAGCCTGAAAATCTCTTCCCGGTCGCATGGGTTCGGATGCAGGAATATCGCGCTGTGTTCGAACCGCTCGGCTGTTTGGATGAACATATCGGCCATATCCTCGCGGTGAAGCTGACGTTCTTTCTCCTCCATCTGTCCCCACTGCTGGTAACTCCGCTGGCTGGTGTGGAGCTTACCGAATGCTTCCATCGTGAGGAAGAAAACAAGCTCAAAATGAGGCACGCGGCCTGTAAGCGGCTCTCTGTTTAGGGCCTTTATAAATCTATCTCTTGGTGTAAGCGGCATGAGACTCCTCTATACTATTCTGCTAAGATTCCACAACTCCAGCGCGCATGCGCCGCGGCTGAAGGTAACTACACGCCTCTGGTCTTTTATCGATTTAAGCGCAATGTCCAAGATTTTGAGCCTTTCTTCAGCAGACTCATACTCAGGTGTCCCCGGTGCGCAGAATCTACGCTCATCTTCAAGCACCTGCCGGTAGAACTCGAACCGCTCAGGCTTGCCGTAGTATTCTTTATCGAGATACTCGCACATTGACTCGGACTCGCTCTCCCTTACGAGTATAGATACGCATCCGCCCTTGCCCGCGCCGGTGAGCTTGCCGCCGAGGTATCCCGGCCCGCGCCTTGCGATAGTCAAAAACAGATCGAGCTGCGGGTTCGAGACCCTGAAATCAAAGGAAAGCGCATCCTGAAGCTCATCCACCATCTGTCCTACGCGGACGCGATACTCATCGTAATCCGGCGAGTCCACGGAAAGTCCACCAGAGCTTACCCTGCGCTCGGCTTCGATGAAAATTCCCTCAAGAGCCTTACCTATTACGTTCTCCCTGTGGAAAAACCTGGCTGTCGTGCGGATGTGATACCCCCCTATCTTTCTCTTGGGGCGGGTGTAGATCCGCTCTATCGTCTTCGGTTCTTTGCCGAGTATTCTCGCAGCCTGCTCCGGCCTTATCTTAACGGGGAGGATCAAAATAAGCTCTTCGATGGCATCATTCGGGATGCCGAGGATGTCTTCATGGAGGCTTCCGAACCTATGATAGTTCTTTTCGATATTTTCCCAGTATTCAGGATGAGATTCGAGGAGCGGCAGCTTTCCTCCGGGGGTAAATTTGAACTTTTCGTTCACCAGAGCCGAAAGCCATCCTTCACCGGATGCTTTTCCATCTTTCTGAGACTGCCGGACGGCGGATATGACGAGTTTCATCAACTCGTCGCCCATCTGCATCCAGCCTTTTCTCATATTGAAGCTCTGGTTGCCGCCCATGCTCTTATTGACCTCCCAGAGCGAGTTGGCAAGGACGACATGAACGCCTTTTACGAATGGAAGCGGCGTTGATTCGAGATCAGTTCTGGAATGCCGGTTATAAAGCACGGTATTCGCCCGATTTCGGAGAATAGTCGTCTGGTCGTTAGCCCCACCGTGTGTGCCGACATACCATTCCGCTTCGCCAAGGAGCTTGCATACCTGCTCGACGCCTAATTTCTGCAGCCGGTCATTGTTACAGAGATAAAGAGTAAGAAATGACAGTACCACCACGGCAGACGACGAGCTTGTACCTGCCCGAAACGGCGCGGTAGCCTTGCCGAATGTCATATCGGCGCCTCTAGGCTTCAGTTCGGGGCTGTCCCAAAGCACTCTCATATATGGGCTGAGAAGATAGTTCAGCCAACACCCCTGTGAACGGCCGTAATGGGGGTAGATCAATGAACGGTTATCCCAATTATCTTCCAGTTCATTCGCATACTTTTCCCACGGAGCATTTTGAAAACGCTGAAATTCTTCCGAGAGGGACAGTTCTTCCGATGCAAAAAGCGGGTTTGCGTTTGCGACACTCAGAGTATCATCGGCTCTCAGTGATACCGCTACAGGTATGTCACCGTCGATAGTAGTCGACATATGGTCGCCTGCGCACATGTCCAGGTATTCGAGAAATGCATTTAGCCTGCCGGGGGCACGCAGAAGAAATGTCGGTTTCTCCCCCACCCGCTCTCTATGGAGCCTGACAGTCTCCGCAAGCCGTTTTCTCTGCTGCGCAAGGTAATCAGGGTCAGGATTGACATATATTTGCTGTCCCAAGTAATGATCTACTTCGGGCTGATCGGATTCAAGAAGTTTTATTATCTCCGATGGAGTCATCGGTTCTGCTGACAAAGAGAAGATTTCACTCACTTGGGAAAATCACCTTTCAGAAAGCGGTTTTATCAGCAACAAGATTAGCACAAAAGGTGTATCGCGTCTACCAAGTGAAGACGGGCAAACGAATCTTATTCTAGGTAATCCCTGTTGGTTTCAGTAAGTTTTCACATGGAAAGAGTGATCGGAGGGGCTATTCCGATGGATGTCTTTCCTCTTGCTACCGAAGACCGACAATATCTTGGATATGTGTATCTGACAGCGTCCGATGCCAATCAGCGCACGCGCTGCCACATCGTGCTGTATTGACAGCCTAATAAATAAATTCTTAGTCGATACTTTTCAGTCTATTAATGAACACTATATTAATGTAGGATATGTTTATGGACCTGAACGATGAAGTGTTAATTCAAAAATTTAAAACTGGTGATGTAGAGTCCTTCGGTAAGATCGTCGACAAGTACCGAAACTTGGCTTACGCCATTGCTTACTCGTATCTTCTTAATCGCGAGGACGCTAGGGATGCCGCTCAAGATAGCTTCATTGAGGCTTATAAGTCAATCAAAGGTCTAGAAAAAAATTCAAGCCTAAGGCCATGGCTCACTAAAATTGTTAAGCGTCGGAGTTGGCGACTTGCCCGCGAACGTAGAAAACAAGGCGAATTGTACTACATTATGCTTGACTTGTATGCTAGATCTGCTACCCAAGTATCGTCTAGTTCCTGTATCGCGCTTGAAGAAGTATGGCTTTCGTTGAGCGAAATCGAATGTACGGTACTTAAATCCAATCTCATCTATGGCTATAGTTATTCAGAGATTGGATCCCAAATCGGTAGGAGTGAGGGTGCAGTAAAATCGCTTGCGCAAAGAGCACGTCAGAAGTTACAGAAGGAGGTAATTCAAATGTTAGGACAAAACAAAGAATATGACATTGAATTCACGCCAAAAACCATCAATCATCTCTTGCAAGAGTTGGCTAAGGCAGAAAATCCGGGCTCACCTGCTGAACTCGAGCGGATTGCAAGGGAATCAGATGCCACTGATCTATCAGCTGTTGCTGGCAGCCTTTCCGAAATGATCCAACGTGTAGGGTCTTTGGAGCGATCACTGTTAATCACTCGAGCAATTCCATCTGGTGCAAATGCTCTGCTGCACATCGCCGCCCAAGTTAAGCAGCGACACAAGATGCTGGAGATAATCCCTCAACTTCTAGACGAAGGACTTACCCATAAAATTTCTCCGATAAGTAATAGTCAGCTGGGGGATTATTGCTCTGCGGTGGCTTGCCTTCTGACATCCGGTGTTCCTTTTCCACAAGCTATGGATATGTCTGCAAAAAGATCAGTCGAAACAGCTGATGTAATGTCTGATGTTGCTCAGCACCTACTGAAAGGAGAACACATCGCAGATGCAATGTTAACGCACACTGATGTTTTTACTCAGTCGTTCATTAGTATCTTGAAATTCGCCGAAGAGTCTGCGGTCTTGGAGACCATATTCGCCATATTGGCAGTTCTACTCTGGTATCCTAATCAGCTTGACACGAGCCGACAGAAAGGCAATTGGGCAGAGCGATTGAAATTTGCAGAAACGCTAGAAGATGAACATAAACCTTCCTAGCTTCCGAGTCAAGCTCTGAATGACGTTGTGGTAGTTCAACATGACATTGAACTAAGCAACTCTGGACTCAGCACCTGAGATAACAATGCTCCGGGACTGAGATAATCCCGGAGCACACTTCAGATAAACTAATTACGACAATGGTTGTTCCGGCGGTTCAGGCTTTGAAGCCGTGGAACCTGTGATCTTCGGCTTGCCAGAGCGAATCGGTTTGGCTATACCGGCCTTTTCCGATTCCATCATGCCCTGGTTCGCAACCTTTCCAAGATAACTCATCAGGGTAGCGGCCAGTCCGTCAAGAGATCCTCCACCACCGTTTCCGCCCATTACCAGTATCTCCGGCATGAACTTGGCATTCCTCTCAGCAAGGACCGTGATGGCGTTGACCAGCGCAGTCGGGTTCTGTCCGAGTGCCCGGACCTGCTCCTGGAAGGCTTTGGCGCGGGCAAGTCCGACAGCTTCTACCTCAGCACCCTTTGCAGCACCGGTTTGGCGAATGTATGTGGATTCTCCGTCTGCTTCCGCCTTCTTGGCATTAGCGTTATTGAGAGCAATGTCGACATTGACCTTGGACTGCGCGAGAGATGCCTGCATATCGGCTGTTCCCTTGGCCTGCTCCATTGAGATTCTCTGGTCCTGTGCGGCGCGCTGCTTCTCAAAAGTCTGAATCTCCTGATTTGCGATTTCTCTCTGCGTCAGCACCATAACCAAGTCTTCAGGCAGGACAACATCCTGGATATAAACACCTTTTGTCTCTACCTGGTACTCTGCCAATTGCTGGCTTATGAGAGCAAAAGCTTCCTGCTGCACTTTTTGGCGGGTCTCGATGAATGTGACCGCCGGCATGCTCTGCAGTTTGTCTCGGAAGTGGTTGCCTACCGCAGCCTGCAGCACTTCGTTCACCAGGTTGAACATTGTTCCGACGCTTGAAATAACTCTCGGCGCTTTGGTATCCGGTACGTGAATCTGGACCTGCAAATCGATCTTAAAAACGAAGCCTTCGCGGCTCTTCGCTTCGATCTGCTCCAGCCTCATATCCAGATTATGTGCCTGCGACACGACATTTGCCCAGTTAAGAGTCAAAATAGCAGTCGGAACGATCTCCGCCTGGTAGCACCTTGGGTTGATCGGGTATTTTCCTGTGCGGAGCGGCTCTTCCCAAATTCCACGGCGTCCAGGCCGGACAAGGCTTCCGAATTTGAACTCGGAACCGGATGTATCTTCCGTAACCATACCGACATAAGCCTTGATGACAGCAACCTGGCCCTGCTCTATAACAAGCATTGGGACGAGTTCGACACCCACCAGGAACGGGTTTATGGCATAAGCGCCGTAGAGAAGCGGGTCGTGCTGAAGCCCGATCTTTCCGCCCTGGTCGATGAACGCCTGGAAGTCCTGATAGTTGTTATGCAGTTTGTTCTTGTTGCCCAAAAGGGTCTCTATGATGACGCTATCGTTAGCACCTGACTTATCCAGCTTATCGATGTCTTCGAAACCGCCCAAGCGGCTGGCAATGTCCCCTGAAGGAAGCGGATCGCCTTCGTAAGTAGTTACGATACCGACCATATCAACGGCTTTACCGCCGTTTACACCCGGCTGCGGCTCTATTCTGAGGAGTTCAAGTTGCTTTGGATTGAGTCCGAATGCTTCACTGGAAAGCCTTCCGGATTTTTCTACTACCTGCTGCAAGTCCGGTGCGATAGGCATTCCATAAACTTCGCGTTTTGTAATAACCAGGAAAGCGACCGGGTGGATCGGAAGCAGCGTTCCAGGAGGTAACACAGGGCGCTGCACACCCTTCTGCCCGCCAAAATGCAGGAATTTCTCAACATTGGAAAAATTGCCGATTTCCGGTTTATATACTGCCGATTTGGCACCGATCGGGAGCGGAGCGCCGACCTGTGCGATTACGACACCTATTTCCCCGGCTGGAATCTGAACCCACGGGAATTTAGTGACTTTGTAGAGCACCCAGAACTTCATTCTGAGCCCCGGCATCAATAATTCTGCCTGATAACCGGCTTCACCGGCAAACGCGATCGGGTTGTCATTGGAAAGCTTCTTGAACCCGAACCGTTTCATCACCAGACCGACTTCGGTAGGGCCGATCACACGAATCGATGGTAATATCAGAACCACCAACACGAATAAGACCGCATACCCAAACATACTGGCATAATTGATAGATTGTTCGACTGGCATTGTTCCCCTCACTATATATGGAAATATCTTATTCCGGGTTGAAGTGATGAAACGCGGGGTTCCTTTTCATCCTTTATCAACCTAAAGAGTTTCGGCAACAGACAATATATGATTGGCCGTTAATTAATCAGCCGAAATTCTATAGGTCAGTGTATACTTCTTTCACCGTGCTGTCAATATTGATGAGCTATTGTGGTATATTCGATGCGTAAACGGCCTTGTAAAATAGAGGCTGGATAAGGTATAATTTGCAAGTGATTGCGGGGAACCAAACAAAAAAGGGAGCGCTTAGTCTCCCTTTTTGTCATGTTAGTAGATTTTTACGGTTTATAATCACACCGCGCGGACTACTTTACCCGCCTTCAAGCATTTTGTGCAGATGCGAATCTTCTTTGTTGATTCGCCGTTAGGCACTGTAACAGTCTGCAGGTTTGGCATCCAGCGTCTTTTTGTCCTGGGAGCTCTAAGCGCCCATGACCCGGAGTGGACGTGCCTTATATTTTGTCCGAATTGCGGACCTTTTCCGCAGACTTCGCAAACATTAGCCATTTTTATTCAGTATCCTCCTGAAAGGAATGGGGCAACACTGAATAATACCATATACGCCGGTTTCTTGGCAACCCAATTTACTTTTGATCAATGATGAACGACAGACCAATAACTGATATAATCAAAAATACTAAGTTTCTGGATCAGGAAGACAGTCTTGCACGAGCTGTCAGCCTGCTGCGCGCTGCGCAGATACCTGCGCTTCCTGTTACGAGCGGAGGACGTGTTTCTGGGCTGGTCTCGGAAGAGTTGATCCTCGCCCACCTGGCTGCGGGCGGGAGCGAAAGCCTCAGAGTTGCTGATGTGATGGACAGAAACCCTGTCTGCGCGAACATCCACATGTCTATCAATCAGGCAGCGGATGTGATGACCACTAACCATACCGATGTGCTTCCGGTGATAGACGAGTTTGGCTGTTTCCATGGTGTAGTGACCGGAAGTGATGTCCTGGCAGCACGGATGGATGTTATAAAGCCTCCGACGATAGCCGGAATGGCTACACCGATCGGGGTACATCTCACTACGGGGTCTATCTCGGCAGGTCCCGGAAGCCTGGGACTGTATTTGACCGGAGTATCGCTCGCCATCATGATGGTTGTAGCCAATGTAGCCGCAGTTTTACTCACATGGGCCGTTGACAAGCTGTTCGGGACGCACTTTTACCTGCTTGCGATATCGCCGATGACCGGAGCCGCAACCAGGCAGGCCATAAGTGCCGATTGTGTCCGTTATGTGATCGTCGGGCTTTCAATGGTGCTGATGCTCATGTTCCTCAGGATGTCCACTATAACGGGATACCATGCGGCAGAACATCAAGTCGTCCACACAATAGAGGCTGGTGAGCCGCTGACACCTGAAATTGTCGCACGTATGCCAAGAGCCCACCCGCGCTGCGGGACCAACCTGATGGCTGCAATGGCGATCTTCGTCTTGATCGCCGACGGCATAGGAACGCAGGCAGCGATAGTGATTGCACTGATCCTTGTCTTTGCGGGATGGCGCACAATAGGTTATTATATGCAACAGTATATAACGACCAAGCCGCCGTCACCCCGCCACATTCAGAGCGGGATCAAGTCAGGAGAGGAACTCCTTGCAAAGTACCGGCGCGAGCCGAACAAAACAGCCAATGGCTTCGGACGGTTGTGGAATACAGGTATTCTGCAGGTAGGCTTCGGTTTCTTCACTGTAAGCATGGTAATTGCAGTTCTGACAACGATTATAAGGATCCCATGGCTTTCGATCCTTTCCTGATTTATATAAAAGAGAGATTTTTCCGGCAGCGCATTGAAACGCTGCCGAATGTAGGTGATATGGATAATGATTAAAAACGAACTGGTAAAAATCGTACAAACAGCCCTTGAGGATGCAAAAAAGTCCGGTGATCTCGCAATCGACGCGATTCCAGAGGTAGAGATCGACATTCCGAAAAAGAAAGAATTCGGAGATTATTCTACGAATGTCGCAATGGTGCTCGCAAGAACACTCGGAAAGTCGCCTCGTGAAGTCGCACAACAGGTGATCGACCGCATAATGCAGAGCGGCGGCATTATAGAGAAAGTGCAGATTGCCGGAGCCGGGTTCATCAACTTCTACCTCAAACCGGATTGGTACCACAACATAATCCGAATGGTGGATACCGAAAAAGAGCGCTACGGAACATCGAGCAAACACACGGGAGAGAGCATACTCGTCGAGTTCGTCAGCGCCAACCCCAACGGGCCTGTTACGGTCGGCAGCGCGCGAAGCGGAGTGATCGGCGATGTTGTCTCGAACCTCCTTTCAGCCGTCGGCTATAAAGTTTGCCGGGAATACTACATCAACGACGCGCTGAACAGCACACAAATGCAGAATTTCGGAAAATCGCTCGAAGTCCGATACCTGCAGTCCCTTGGACACGACGCAAAGATGCCGGAGGACGGCTACCAGGGTGATTACGTTATCCAGATCGCAAAAGATATAATCGAGCGGGATGGTGACAAGTATGTCCACCTCCCGAAAGATGAACGAGTCAGGCAGTTCACCGACACAGGCGAACAGTCGATGATTGCGCTCCAGAAGTCCGATCTTGCCGATTTCGGCGTTAAATTCGACAACTGGTTCTCGGAAAGAACACTGCATGCATCGGGTAAAGTATCGAAAGCCATCGAAACCCTGAAGGAACGAGGCTATGCATACGATAAGGAAGGCGCAGTCTGGCTCAGATCTACAGCATTCGGCGACGATAAAGACAGGACACTCGTCCGCTCGAACGGCCAGCCGACCTATATAGCCGCAGACTCCGCGTATCACGCTGATAAGTTCGACAGAGGGTTCGACCGGCTGCTGAATGTCTGGGGACCGCACCATCATGGCTACATCGCAAGAACAAAGGCAGCCATCGCGGCGCTCGGCTATGACCCCGGCAAACTGGATGTCCTTATATACCAGGTTGTAAGGCTTTTCTCCGGCGGAGAACTAGTCATGATGTCGAAACGCCGTGGCGACCTTGTCCCGCTCTCGGAACTGGTCAACGAAGTCGGAAAAGACGCGTCCAGGTTCTTCCTGTTGATGAGAAGCGCCGACAGCCCGCTCGATTTCGATCTGGAGCTTGCAAAGTCCCAGTCATCCGAGAACCCTGTTTACTATGTGCAGTATGCACATGCAAGGATTTGCAGCATCCTGCGGTCAGCAGAGGAGAATAATATAGCTCTGCCGTCTGCTTCCGATGTAGACCTGTCGCTCATAGTCCATCCATCCGAGATAGAGCTGATCAAGAAGTTCGGAGAATGGCCGGAACTGGTCGAAAGATCGGCTGTTAACTACGAGCCGCACCGCCTTACGGGCTACGCGATGGACCTCGCGGCGCTTTTCCATGCATTCTACCGCGACTGCCGCGTGCTTGGTGAAGATGCCAATGTCACATCAGCAAGACTGGTAGTTGCACAGGCAGCCAAGACGGTGCTTTCGAACGTTCTCGGAATGCTGGGAATCTCCGCGCCGGAACGGATGTAACGAAACTCATCCCGATATATTTTCGCCACTGGCCGAAAATATACATGCAAAGCGAAGTAATTTGGATATGAAAACAAGAACTGAACACGACCTCCTCGGCACGATGGAAGTGCCGTCCGATGTATACTATGGAATCCATACCGTTCGCGCCGCTGCGAACTTTCATATTTCCGGGCTTCACATCCATCCTGAGCTGGTAAGGTCACTGGCCCAGGTCAAAAAAGCCTGCGCGCTCGCCAACGTAAAAACTGGTTATATGGACAAGTCTATCGGTGATGCGATAGCTGCAGCATGTGACGAGATTGCCGCAGGAGCGCTTGCCGACCAGTTCATCACCGACCCGTTCCAGGGCGGAGCCGGGACTTCGATGAATATGAACTCGAATGAGGTCATTGCAAACCGTGCAATCGAGATTCTCGGCGGAACAAAGGGCGATTATCACCTTGTTCACCCTCTGGACCACGTAAATCTTTCCCAATCGACAAACGATGTCGTCCCGACAGCTATCAGAATTACGGCTATCCAGCTGCTGCAGAGTACCAGCAAGACGATGGCCGAACTCCAGGCCGAACTGCAGAAGAAAGAACAGGAATTTGCCCATATTCTTAAACTCGGAAGAACAGAAATGCAGGATGCAGTGCCGATGACGCTCGGCCAGGAGTTCTCAGCATGGGCGCAGGCTGTGCAGCGCGACTGGTGGAGGCTTTACAAGGTTGAGGAGCGTTTGAGGCAGGTAAACCTCGGTGGAACGGCAATCGGAACTGGACTGAATGCCGACCGGAAGTATGTTTTTATGGTCGTCGAAATATTGAGAGAAATCACAGGAATCGGGCTCGCCCGTGCAGAGAATATGATCGACGCAACGCAGAACACCGATGTTTTTGTGGAAGTATCCGGGATGCTGAAAGCCACTGCTTCGAACCTGGCGAAGATCGCATCCGACCTGCGAATACTGTCATCCGGTCCGAGAGCCGGGTTTGCCGAGATCAAGCTGCCAGAGCTTCAGGCCGGGTCGTCGATAATGCCGGGAAAGGTCAATCCGGTCGCCACGGAAGCCGTAAGCCAGGTAGCATTCCAGGTAATGGCAAACGACCAGGCAATAACGCTCGCGGCGTCAAGCGGGCAACTGGAACTGAATGCGTTCCTCCCGATGCTCTCTCACAACCTGTTCCAGTCACTGACAATGCTTACAGCCGCTGCGAAACTTCTTGCTGAGAAGTGTATAAACGGCATTACAGCTAACGAAGACCGCACGATGGAGCTTCTGGAGAGAAGTTTCGGGCTTGTGACGGCGCTTTCACCGTATATCGGCTATGAAGAAGCCTCTGATCTCGCAAAAGAGGCGCTTTCTACGGGAAAAACGATACGTGAGCTTGCACTTAAGAAAAAACTCTTCACCAAAGAGCAGCTTGAGGTCATAATGGCTCCGAACGAGATGACCCACCCCGGCATAGCTGGCCTGAGCTTGTTGGAAAAGGCAGGGTATCATAAAGACAATGGTAACCATAAGTGAACGCGGCAAGCTGATGGATGCTGAGATTCAAAGGCACTAAGCGCAGAGGTAAATACCCGCGATCTAAGTAGTCTCCGTTTCTAAGTTGCAGCTATGGTAGAGTCCGGCTCTTGCAGAGCTCCCCGTGGTCCGGTGGGTCCACGGGGTAGATGGCCTGCACGGAGACCGCCACTACATAAAGCTGGCCCGCTATTAAGACAGGATGTTACTTAGACGGGAATACACCCCTTCTCGAAGCAGAAACCACGAATGTGCCCGTATACTTATATTGAAGCCGAGGCGGGTAACACCAGTCTCGGCTGGAATCTATTTCAACCCACTCATTATTTCTCTCGCTTGCGATGCACACGAGCCTGCAGGAGCTATCTTCAAATACTCTTTCAAATATTTGTGTGCATAACCTGAATTACCGCTGTACTCGGCTACCAGCCCAGCATCGAAATATACCTCAGGGAAAGAAGAAACAAGCCCAAACTTAATGGCGAATAGAATCGCCTCATTGCAGAGATTTTCTGCTGCTATGTAATTCTCATCGGATATACGCCTGCGCGCAGCATTCAGCAGCCCACGAAGACATGCTTTTTGCAGATAAGGATTGTTAGTTTCGTAATGGCCGGCAGCAGTTTCGGACATCTCGAGCAAACGGCACATATGATTTTCGTCGAGTAGCTGGTCAATTCCCTCGAAATAGGCATCAGTAAACTCTGCAGTATTGAGGTTTGCGCCATTTTCCTGCAGAATAACAGCAATCTTTTGGAGATTGTTCCGATATTTTCGGTCTCCTTGGACCAAATAATACTTATGCAGAGTATAACCCAAAACGCTGCGCTGCGTGCCGTTGTGTTCTTTACAGGATGAATTTACGTTTGCACCGTGCTTCACGAGTTCTGAAACCACATCTGCGTTATAGCCGTCAATGGCGTTGAATATAGCAGCATTACCATCGGCGCATTCTGCATTTGGATCGGCTCCATGCGAGAGTAGACTATTGATAATATCTGCGTGACAAATTCCGAGGTATGCAACTGCCAATGCCGTCAAACCACTTTCATCTTTTATCTCAGTCTTTGCTCCGTATTCCAGCAAAATCTTTACGGCTGGCAAATTAAGGCGAATAGCCGCATTGTAGAGCGCGGTCCTACCGTCTTTATCCTGTGCATTTACATCCGATCCAGAATCAAGAAGCAATTTTACCATCTCGATATTCGATGCCTTTACAGCCGTAATAAGCAGCGTGGAACCGAATACCGAGACAGTATTCAGATCCGCACCTGATTTGATGAGATTGGCTGCAGCTTGGATGTTACCATGTTCTACGGCTTCTTCAATGGTTGGGGTGCCGGTCACAGTGAAACTGCTTTCGCCAAGCAGAGTGTCATTCGAGTATATCCGCATAACATATTTAAGCGGATATATAGTGTCGGGGTATCTCGAACCGTATTTCCTCCAAACCGTCACACTCGGAGAATCCGGTTTGAATGTTATGTCCTGTCTTCCAATGCTGATAGGTTTGTTCGAACCGGCTTCGTACAACTTCATCGTAAGGTTCTTATTACGAACGTTTTGGTTCTGCCTTAGATTCACTACGCCAAATTCACAGTAGATGTATCTGGTAGTCCGGCGATCAAAAACTGAAGCATACCGCTTGTCGGAACCTGCCGAAACTTCTTCTCCACCTTCAAAAAAACGCATTCCGGTAAGCTTCACATCTTTTGTTGTGTGGAACGGGACTTTTTTTATAGCTCGGGCAAATCTTTTAATATCGCCGATATCGTCCAGCGCGATTATTCCGAGAGAGTTCTTAAACAATATGTAGAGAGTGCCGTTTCTCAGCGAGATGAGCGTATCAGGAGCAGTTATAAACGGCATAGGGCCATTTGCCCCAATATAGCCGATGGAAGATCCAGTCGAGTAGAAAAGACCTGTCCCAGGATAATATGCCAAGCTTTCGACGACCTCGTCGGGGTCTGCATATAGTTTGGTTATGCTTCCGTCAGGAACAGATATCTTCAAAATGGCGCCTTCCACAGCCACGAATACATTGTTTGCATCTCCTGAAACAGCACGCGCCCCATAATCGCTGGTGAAGATCTTTTCATATCCTCGCACAACCGATTTGCATGGCGTATACTTGAAGATATCACTTCCGCCGTCGCCGCGAGGGGCAACAAGAAAGATGCTGCCGTCCAAGCCGCCGAACACTTTGCTGTAATAGGTTGGAAGGTTTGCGATTGGTTGATACCCGGCCTCTGGAATGTTGTCCTTTGAGAGAGATAGTTTCTTTGGCGGGACAACAAAGCATAAGTCTGACTTGGTTGTCATCAACAATGCGCCGTTGTTGGTGCATGAGAAAGATGTATAGAGCGTGGGAAGGCTGAACCGGCATTGTTTTACAGGGCTTATCATATACTTGCGCTGATATCCGATCCATGGTGTTCCTGCGGAATCAACCGCGAAATCCAGGTTGTGCAATGATGCTTTGCTCGCCACAGAAGAATCCAGCGGCGGGCTTACCCACCGTACTTTTACCTTACACCCTTCCGGCAGAGCTATCGCGGTATTTGAAAGGACAAGTGTTTTTCCACCGTCATGCGAGTTGCCGGCTAATACTACATCCGATGTCAACGCAGCCAATGCTATAGATGATAAAATGAGAATCTTATTCAGGTGCATAGCCGATCCACTCCATCACTGCCTTCTGCCATACATTGCAGTCTTCTTTAAAATCCGACCAGAATTGCTTCTGATCGAACGACCCTCCGACGGATGCCAAGGCGTCATTCATGAATTTATTTTCCGCCTGAAAAACAATATCGGCATATTTTCTGCCACCATCGACGGCCATGGCGGCCTGAGGAATTTTTATTTTACCGACCAGAAAGTTCATGCTTTCAGCGAGCGCAGGAGCAGCTCCGCCTTTTTTGTAAGCCACAGCGATTTTGCTCAACCCTAGCACATCACTGTAATTATTTTCCTCGTATTTGTAATCCATAACGGACTCGCCGCCGGATTCGACCGCGTTCTGCATCTGGTCGACGAGCCATTTGGTAACAGGGTTCACCATCGGCTCGGAAGGTTTTCCGTTACTCATGGGAAGCGGCGGCGGAGCCACCCAACTATTGAGCATCTTCTCGCTAAGCGACGGGACTTGAGCGTTCGGCCAATTCGGCGTATACAGCTTGATCCTGAACCTGTCGCGCTCTGCCTGTGTCAACCCAGGCATACTGACAGCTTTTTTCCAAAGAGCGTCGCGCTTGGCCTGCAGTTCGTCTATCTCGTTAATTTCCGCGTTGCTGAGCGGCCATTTCGAATAAAGCGTACCTAGTGCCTGCTGACAATCCGCGGCTTCCTGCCATTCTTCGGTAGAAAGTCCGCTTGGGGTAGGGCCTCCACCCAGGTCATTACAGCCGGATACAACAGGCGAATACCTGTTCTGAGAAGATGCTACTATATTGGGCGACTGGTCCGCAGGCAATTGAAATGCCTTTAGAAAAGCTTCTTTTTTCTGCTTAATGAGCTCTTCGCGGCTGGGTTGCACATCGGCTTTGGGCAGAGTACTCGCATCAGGTTTTTTCTCTTCGGTTTGACTGTTTGAAGCCGCCGAATTTTGGTTGGCCGGACTGCTGTCTGAATCCTGATCCTCGGTAGTATCAATGACTATGACAGGATCACTGGGTTCAGGTATGTCAGGAAGAGGCCCGGATGGAATTGCCCAGTCTGAGTCACCTGCTCTTGCTGGAAGAGAGCTACAGATCCCTATCACACACGAAGCAAGCAGAATAATCAGCGGCAGTTTTAGCCGATGCTGGATCATTTTCACCATTTCTTAACCCCAATCATTTCGAAGCTGTGTGGGCAGGGCTATCATGCGGAGGCAAGGTAAATAGCTCGATGTTTGAAGCATCTGCTAAAGCGCTTTTATTCAACTCGCAAGTTTCGCTATCGATGATATATGCCGATGGATTGACGCTGTTTTGCCCCCAGATAAGTATGTACGGCCAGAGAATCTTGCAGCTTTGCATGGTAAAGTCGTCAATTTCTGCTACAACATTTCGTTCGCCGGTGAACTTTACCAGGGTGACCTCCAGGTTCGTTTTGCCGTTCTCTTTCAGCTCGTTCATTTTTAGAGTCACGCTTCTGTTGATCAGATATTCATTTTTAGGCTGACTCTCGAAAATGCCGATCTCCTGCCATTTGAGCTGCTTTTCAGCGGGATCCATTTCATAGATCGAGCGGCTATTGTCGTCGTTCTCAGTCGATATAGTTAGTTTGTCGTCCATCCAATCAACGCCAGCAGGCCGGACTCCTTCAGGAATCGGCAGTAAACGTGCGTTTGAACCGGTGTGTTCTTTATCCCCCAGAGCAATATTCCACTTGTCTCCGAGTTTCGGCCTTACAATCGCCGCCCATTGATTTCGAGCTTTGTCGAATGAAGCGCCGCAGAAATCAGCTCCCTGATAAAGCATCTTTTCTTTGCCGGGTTGAGCAGCGTCGACATAAAAGAGGTCGTGTCCTGAACGCGAGGTCCTCCTTTTATATACTACTGTTCCATCTTTCTGCGGATAGTATTCCGATACGTCGGATGCAACACGAAAAGCATTGGTCCCGAGCAAAGAGCACTGATATAAATCTCCATTCATATTCGGGTCATTAGGAACAGGTTTCAGATATAAAAGTGAATATACCCAGATCTGCAGCGGGCCGCCGTATTTGATAACCTTAGTGCTTGTGGTGTAAAGGTATTTCTGAGCCTGCCATCTCAATATCACTTTATAGCCGGGTGTCTCTGCTTGTGCATATATTTTGCCTGGCTCCGGCATACCCAGTGCTGAGTCTGGCCAAATGACTTGTTCCGCGCTTTCGAGTTTTATTTCCTGCTCATCCTGCTTAAGCCTTTTGGATAAGTCCGATTTACATCTATCGATTACGACAGTATTTACTGTATTTTTAACACTCGCTGATTTAACCGATGCGGCAGTGGAAACTCCTGCAAAAACAATAATCATCAACACTATCCATACGCCGATTGTGGTTCGACTCAAGGCTGCTATATTGACCATGATTTTAATTCGCTTCTCCTTTTTTGTTGCAAAATGAATTGTCACACTGTAAAAGTTATCTTATCTATAGTATACATTATGCCAGTTGGTTTCAATCTCACAACCCCAGGTAGTAGTGTATTACCAGAGTGTGTGAATTATATGTGATGCTATCTGTTAATATTATTTGAGCTTTACAGACCGATCCTCCTCACAGACAGATGTCAAGCTCTCTTATTCTGAAATTCCACTGTTCAGCTTGAGTGCCAGCACCTTCCGGCGTATAATGTTGTACTAATTCCATAACGAGGAATAAATGACCAGTTTGAACCAGACTCCCTCCGGGGAGCGGCTTCATATAACCATATTCGGGCGGCGGAACTCCGGCAAATCAAGCCTCATTAACGCTCTGACCAGCCAGAAGCTCGCCATAGTCTCCGATATTCCAGGCACTACGACCGATCCAGTGTCGAAAGCTATGGAGATACTTCCCATCGGGCCTGTGATCGTCACAGATACTGCCGGAATAGACGATATCGGCGCTCTGGGTGAGCTCAGGATCGAAAAAACCCTGCGTATACTTGAAAAGACCGACCTTGCGGTGCTTGTCATCGAAGCCGGACAGCAGCCGGGCGAGTTCGAGAATAGCCTGGCAGCAAAGATCAAGGAGCGTAGCATCCCTGCAGTCGCAGTCGCAAATAAAATCGACCTTGTGCGCGACACATCGGCAGTCGAAGAGTGGGCAAAGTCCAAAGAGATGCCTTTTGTCGCCGTCTCGGCAGTCACTGGCGAAAATATAGACGGGTTGAAGTCCGCGATGATCGCTTCCGCGCCCGAAAGTCTCGGCGAGCCGACGATTATCGGCGACCTTATATCTTCGGGCGATATTGTGGTCCTTGTCGTGCCGATTGACAAAGCCGCTCCCAAAGGACGGCTGATTCTCCCGCAGGTAATGACACTCCGCGACGCGCTCGATAATGATGCCTATGCGATGGTCGTCAAGGAACGGGAGCTGAAAAGCGCACTCGACAGCCTGAACCGAAAGCCCAAGCTCGTTATCACCGACTCACAGGTATTTCTGAAGGTCGCTGCCGATACCCCGCGCGATATATGGATGACGAGTTTTTCCATCCTGATGGCGCGCTATAAGGGTGACCTGAACGAGTTCGTCGCGGGCGCTAAAGCGCTTAAGCGGCTTAAACCCGGCGACAGAGTCCTTATCTCCGAAGGCTGCACGCACCACCGGCAGGGAGACGACATAGGTACCGTCCAGATTCCAAGGTGGCTTAGGCAAACGGTCGGAGGCGACTTGGAGTTCGGATTCAGTTCCGGTATAGAGTTCCCGGAGGACTTCAAGAATTATAATCTCATCATCCACTGCGGCGCGTGTACGTTGAACCCCCGAGAGGTGGCATACCGGCAGCGTATAGCAAAAGAAGCATCCATTCCGATGACGAATTACGGCGTCACGCTCGCTTATGTCCATGGCATTTTGGACCGCGCACTCGACCCATTCCCGCTCGCAAAGCTGCTTTGGGAAGAAGATGAAGACGACCGGCCTTCAGCGAGACCGCAGGTCAGAACTGCAAGAACGATCGGATAAAATCAGCAGGTATTCTGGTTCCTGCTGATTATTTATTCTTCATCTTCTCAAGCTCAGACCTAGAGAAAGTCTTTGCATAGAGCACGTACTCTTCAAACGCGCTCCAGGCGATTGGGGCAACTTTTTTCACCATTTCGGCGATTACTTCTGCGTAGCACCTGATCTCATACTGCGCGTGGTCGTCCAGGCGAAGTTTCAAGAAGTGGAAGAGGTTCCTTAAGTCCATCTGCCAGTAGACTTCGGTATAAAGCGAAAGCGGTAGGTTGATTCTGGCTATTTCGCGGGAGACGCCCTTTTCTATCATAGACTGGTAGTGTTCGTAGACCTTTTTCTGGTCTTCTTCCATCAGGTCAAGATACTCTTTAGACATATCCGGCGCTAATGACTCTTCCGAACTGCCCTGCTTGTTATCTGTCCGTTGAAGCGGCATGCGCTCAGGAAGGTAGCACTCGTCCGTCATAACGCTGTAGCGCCCGGAAATCTCGTTCATCCGGGCAGTCCTGTGCCTCACCCACTGTCTGGCGACAAAGATCGGCATCTTGATGTGAAAAGTGAATACAACCTGCTCGAACGGGGATGAATGGTCGTTTCTCATGAGATAGTTTATAAGCCTGGTATCATCCCGAACCGTCTTCGTCCCTGCGCCGTAGGATACCCGCGCGGACTGCACAATCCTGGCATCACCGCCCATATAATCAACCAATCTCACAAACCCATGGTTTAGAACTTTATATTCTTTGTCTAAGATTTCCTCTGCTTCTTGAACTACTGTATGTGCCACTAACTGTACCCCTTGCTATACTAAACACTAACAAGTTAGTCCCCTGACAGGTGGATTCCTCCTTCCATAATCAATCGAACAGCATAGTTCTGATAAGCTTCGGAGTCAGCGAGCCAAACGACAGGAGTTTGTCATGGAAGCTCTTTAGGTTGAATTCTGATCCGTTTTTAGCTCGAAATTCATCAGCGATCTTCATAATCTCGAGCTTTCCTATCAGATAGCACATCGGCTGTGTCGGAGACTGGGTGTAGCGATGGACTTCCGCCACGGCGTCCGGCCTTTCGAGCCCTGCCACGTCGACAAGCATTCTAACAGCGTCATCTATGGACATTCCTCTCACATGGAGGCCTACATCTATCACTATGCGGCACGCCCGCCATAATTGATCTGCCAGCCTGAGCATTCTGCACGCTTGATCGGTCAGGAATCCCTGCTGTTCCATCATCTCTTCGCAGTAAAACGCCCAGCCTTCCACGAAAAGTGTCGAAGCACCGACTTTACGTGGCATCGTCGCTGCCTGATTACCCCTTACAAGCTGAAGATGATGGCCGGGATACCCCTCATGCACCGCCGTGACCGGGATTTTTCCGTATGGCTGGCCCCTGAGCCTTGTTTCCAGCTCATCATCCGACAGGCTTTGATCAGCTGGTGTGACCCAGAACACTCCCTGCTGCTGCTTTTCGAACGGCCCCGGCATGAGATATGCCGCAAACGGAAGCGTGGCCCGCTCGAATACAGGCGTCTCATGAATTTCGAGCCATTCACCTTCCGGAAGCGTCACAAGGTCATGCTCGATGATAAACCGGCGAGACCTGTCCATTGCATCCCGGTAAGCATTCAACAATTCATCCGGCTGCGGATGCTGCTCACGCAGTTCATCCAGCACTTCCATCCTGTCCCTGCCGGGAGCAATCTCCCGGGCAACTTCGGACATGGCCTCCCTGGTGGAAGCGATCAGGCTGTGGCCGGTCCGCTCTATCCTGTCCGCGTCAGCGTCCAGCATATGCTGTTCTCGGACTATCTCGTTCAACAACTCCTCGCCTATCGCAAACTCCCCATCCGACCGCTCTTTGAGATCAGTCTGCAGAAATCGGAGGAAGTCTTTCATAGCCGCGGCAGCCTTTTCGCTTGATTCGATCACCTTACCGGCTAAATCCGGGCACTGTGAAGCGATTATCGGAATAGTGTCCTCAAAAAACGTTATCCCGCCTTTGGCATGGGTTATCGCAATCTCGGTCCAGATCTTTGGAGGGTTTGTGAGGTTGGCTTTCCCCTGCTCCAACACACGGGGAACATCCGAAAGCCTGCCGGTGAGGTTTTTGAGCCGTTCGGAAAGAGGCGCAAACTCCTTTAGGAGAAGACTGTACGATCCAAAAATCGATTCCTCCAGGTAAACATCTGGCATCCTCAGCTTGAATTTCAGCTTTTCGTATTCCCGTATCGAATCACGGACCATGGACACAGCCAAAGCGGCATCTACTGCGACATCTTTATCATCTGCAAGTTGGAATGGCTCGAACTGTGTGAGGTATTGCTGGTTTTTACGGTATTGATCGTCAAGCGAGGAAATAGACAAGTCTGAAAGCCGGTCGTCGTGATCGTGAACACCGAGGACCGTTGCCGTAGTCGGCGATTCCTGCATAAACCAGGCTAGATAGTCGTCAAATGCACTGTAGAACCCTGTCTTACCGTCCATTGAACCCTCCACGGGGATGACCGCTGCCGGAAACACAGCATTAAGTCTAAAATAGCACTTGACAGGCCTGATGGTCAAGAAAAATGCTGGGGGAAATGAAAGTGGGGATGAAAATGGCTGCCTCGAAGATGTTCTTTTGCATTTCCGCAGGTTCGTAGGGGATTGTTATGGCATGATAATCGACGATGGAGAAAATGGACTCGTGCTCATGCTGCAGCTCGACCCATTGCTTGATCGCACCTAAATAGTTGCCGATATGGACCAGACCGGTCGGCTGTATCCCGCTGAATACCAGTTTGCTCATAATATCATTTCATATACCCCATCTGGTACATATATTTACGTTGAGCGGTATTGAGCTAACCATCTTTGAGGGATATAATCTGCCTCCGGCTCCGCCAAAGGTTACTGACTCAGTTCAAAGCTAACAGTTACCCTGGCCGTCACGGCGATCTGTCCGAGTGAAAGTGCCGTGTTGTCATACGACGAGGATGGCTCATATGAGATATTCTGGACAGAGTTTGCTGAGGAGGAATATCCGCCTCCGCCCCACCAGCCTGACCCATAATAGTACCAATCCCGCCCATAAGAGGGCTGCTCTGATATACTCTGGGGCTGGCCGATTTTACAGCCGAGTTCACCGGCCATAAGGGCTGCTTTTTCCTTGGCGGCCTTAATCGCCATCGTGCGTGCTTGGTCGCGATATTTTCGCAGATTCGAGGTCCTGAAATCCACCCCCACAATTCTGATCGCGCCGGCCTCCAACGACTTAGTGAGCAAATCCTCAAGGATGGGCACATCTTTAAGGGTGATCCGGATCATTTGTCTCGCACCGTACTTTCTGGACTCATCGGTCTGATAGCACACTCGCCAGTCATAGGACTCAGGCTTTACCAGGTCCATTTCGATACTAGTTGTTTGCACATAACGGCTCTCGATTTTCAACTGCTTTGTGACATCGACAACCTTCTTCGCAATCTCCTCCTCCGCAAGTTTAGCCGCCGTAGCTGTGTCTCCGCACGCCTGCACACCGATGCTAATTGCCACTTCGTCAGGAATAACATTTACCTGTGCTTCCCCGGTGACAGTGATTAGCCTCGGTGATTTGACAGCATCGTCAGCGACCGCGCCTGCCATAAGCAGGAAGATAAAAACTGACACAAACATAAGAGTTACTGGTTTCATCGTTTTCTCCTGAAAAGTATCGTTGTTTTTGGGGTAAATCGTCCTCTAAATTCCGGCATGCGCCTTTAATACACAAGAAGGCAGGGCAATTATACAACTGGTCTGCCATAAAATTCAATTATGCTGCTCCCATGGCTCTCATAGAAGCTCTATATTGGTAATAGTTCACTATTGCAGGAATTATATATCATTTTGAATAACCAACACGTCATCATGGATGGAAAGACATCACCCTGAACTAAGGAGTTTCAGGGTCCATTCTTTTCCTGGATGCTGAGTCAAGCCCGAAATGACGCTGTGGACATTCCGCATGATGCTTACTCATCAACTCTGAACTCTTACTAGAATAGCCCGTATATATAATCTGGCTGCTGGGCCAGGATTCGAACCTAGATGACGAGATCCAAAGTCTCGCGTCCTGCCATTGGACGACCCAGCAATCGCTGGTATAATTATATTCGATAGCAGACCATTCGGTCAATCTAAGCTTGTCTGGTATTAATTTATGAACCTCTTGACCCGCCCGGCTCTTGACCGGGCTTTTTATCTTCAGGATACACTTACAGTCGCACGCCGGCTTATAGGGCATTTCCTTGTGCATGAGACCCCGGATGGTGTAATTGCCGGTAGAATAATCGAAACCGAAGCCTACATAACAGGCGACCCAGCGAACCACGCTACACGAGGTTTGACCAAACGCAACCAGGCGATGTTCGGCCCTCCAGGGCATGCTTACATATATATGATCCACACTCACTGGTGTCTGAACGCCGTAACCATGCCGGAAGGCGTCGCTGAAGCTGTCCTGCTCCGGGCACTGGAGCCGCTGGAGGGAATACCACTCATGATCGAAGCGAGGCACACCACTCTTCTTAAAAACCTTTGCAGTGGGCCGGGAAAACTCACAAAAGCACTTAAAATTAATGGCTGTCTTAACCACACTGACCTCACCGCGGGGAGCCTGCGTATTGTGGAAGGATGTGAGACACGTAACCTGGTGCAGACGACCAGAGTCGGCATCAAGCTGGGCGCAGAGGAGCTTTGGCGGTTCTACTCAGCCGATGATTCAGCCTGGGTATCTAGGCGCTAAGCTTTCACTTTCTTCTGAAATTCCATAAGTACCGTAGACAACCGGCGGTGCTCATGGGCCATTTTGAACTCGTCTCCGTGGATGTACCTGACATAAATATCTACATCCTTTGCCAACTCGTCCATAGGTGCGTCAATGTGCTCTTTCCTGCTGTGGTTTTTGACGGCTGAGGCAATCTGCTCAATCTCCTGCAGAGTAAAGCACCCCAGCGCGGCCAGAAACCTCTTGGCTGGCTCGTAACCGGACTCCGCATGCCCTTCCGATTTGCCTGTGCTGATCCGCCCGATGTTCTGGAGAGCTACTGCGCAAGCTGCGAGGTCTAGAGATAAATTGCGGTGTCTGGCAAGGATCTTACCATACTTGACCGAGTCGTTCATGTGCTCGTATTCCCAGTCTAGGTCACGGTCACGATCAACTTCGGAGGACCGCTGTTCAATAAACAGCACCTCCATCGCGTGCAGCACTCTAGACAGCCGCTGTTTGTGCTCGTCGCTCTCTTTTTTGAATCGCTGCAGAAGCGACATCTTCACCACCCGCTTCCATCTACAGATTTTCGTCTATGTCAAAAATCTTACGGGAGAGTTTCAGGTGTCATCTGAATACCCCGCGGCCAACCGATTCACTTAACTAATCCTTCTATATCCTTCTGTTTCTATTTTTAAGCCATATTGACGCGAACAGTAATAGTTACATAAGCAAGAAGATAAAGGACTATCGCCGCGCGGGTGGCAGCCTGAGCAAAAGCCGGCTTTTTTCGCCTATACCACTCGACAACAACTATAAACGGGAGGAAACTTGCAGTCTTGGCAGCAAGAAACAGCCATGCGCTGCGTTGGAGACATGACGCCATCAATGGATTCTGTTCGGTAGCATATCCCATCGATACCATTATTAAAGTGCTGAACATATCAGCCATACAGATCAGTGATAATATTATGCTTTCCTTGCTGATGAGTGTTTTCATATGCGGTACTTCCTTCCTGCATTATTTCCTCACTCTATCAACTTCAAAAAGCGTACCCAAACAGTCTGTATTATTACCTGTTTTATTGCATGAACTCAGTCATGTTGCTCAATCATTACAACATCTTCCCATTTTCTCTGTGATCATTTACGCATTAAAATGTCATCCAGTCTATCATAAAGACTGATAAATGAAGTAGAGGGTGTTGGTTCGAACGGCGCAAGTGCGACAGCTTGGGTTATGGGAAAAGTAATCTGTGCTCCGTCGAGAGTGAATATAGCGGATTTTTCTCCGATCTCAACCAGTTTTGCTCCTTCCAAGGTTTCTCCTACCTTTAGTATGCGTTTTACGAGCTTATCTCCTATTTGGGAATACATGATCGCTTTAAGCTCATTGTCATCATCATGCTCTCGCATGCCGGAATAGTTCCATTCCGAAAGAGAATTCATCACCGCCAGTACCTGAGGTTGTGTAGGCTCTACCTTATCATCAGCCTTAGGAGCAGATTGAGCGGTTTTACTATTAACCTTTGGAACCGGCAACATAAGATCAAACGACCAGCCTGTCCCATCGACAAAGCCGAATACAAAAGTCAGGAGGTGATACCTACCATTCTGAGAACCCCAATCATCGACGCTGAAATAAGAAGGCTCAGGAAGCAAATCTATGGCGGTTACAGCACTTCCCAATGCCTCATAGAAGAGGTCTCTCTGCTTACTTCCCAATACTGTGAATGAGACGCCTCCATTGCATGCCTTTTCACGCCGCCTGGTACTGAGGGAAGCATATAACTGTATGAATTTATTTTGTGTTTTAGCGTATTCAATGCCTGTATCCTCCAAATCATCCGGTAAGTTCAACGGTAAAGCATCAAGCTGTCTCTGATTCAATAGTGAGACTACCTCTACCAGTCCATCGAGATCGAATACGCCATTGGTTTTTGCTGCAACAGCTCGGAGCCTATTTATAGTAGACAGTGGTATATTTCCATCAATATTACTGGCAAAATGTTTGGATGAAAGGATTATCTGCTCATTTTGGTAAGCCCAAACATAATCACCATGAAAGTCTTTAATATCGCCCGTAACATCCGCTGCCAGATCAAGAGCATAGCCAAGCTGTATTATATTATCTGTAACCTTTACTGCGCCACTCATCAAATGAGGACTAAGGGAAAAAAACGAATATCCCTTCTGTTCGCATATAGTCGGGATAAAGTTTATAGTACGAATATAAAACGGGTATCCGCCTTCCGCAAATTTGCTAAGAAGTTGTTGATCTATCTTGACGTCAGGAGCAGTCCTCAATCCAAACCGGGGAGGGGTTTCGGCCAAGCGAGTTTTTCTTTCTTTTTCTACAACATCAGAACGTAATGTGCAGAAATCATCTTCTTCGTCATTCACTGAGTTCCAAGAAGCTTTAATGGACATGCCCTTTGCTTGCAGTAGCAATGCACGAGACTCAAATAAATCAGAATACTTTGGTTTCACGATACGCATCCGGCATCCGTAATACTCCGGGTATGCCGATCTGGCAAGTATAGACTTCCCTCCAAACCAGTAGTCATCTGAGCTGATGGTCACAAAAAATCCATTCACGTCATAACCGGAGAACTGCAAAGCCCCGCTATTGATAAACACCCCTTCCAGTTCCTTCGCACTCAGGGCATTGCTGCCATCCTGTTGTGCATGCCTTCCGGCTGACTTATTTATCATTTCTCGAATAGTACTGTCGAGAAGCTTTCTCTGCATGTCTTGAGGTAAATTACGGACATTTACTCTCAATCCTCCCGGGCTGAAGACCTGGTTCATCTGCTCATTGCTCAAACTGGCAAGTATTTCTACACCTACACGATAGGACGGGGTAGTAAGGTCATAGACAAGATTTGGGTCTTTAGTTTCAAGAGACTGAAGTCCGTCTTTAGAAAGAGCTAGAGCTGCTCTGTATTCTGCAAGACGCTTCTCTGCGTATTGCCGGATCATCTTCTTTTCTGCCTCATCTGCGGCATCAGCGAGGCTGCTCCACTTGCTTCTTTCTATGTAGTCCGGTCCAAGCACCTTATATACAGTCCCATCTGCCGGTTTGATGCTTATCCACTGGTATCCAGGCAATAGGTCAAGCCCCTGTTCCACCTTATCCGTAGACAAGGAGTCCACATACACCCATAATTTATCTCTGGCTACAGAGTCACTGGCCCAGAGTTCGGCTTTGGAGGCAGTCCTGGCCTTGGTAAGAAGACTGGTAATACTGATACCATTTTCGTTGATCAGTTCAGCGCTTGCCGGTATGGATGAAGCAAGCGATAAAACAGATAAGCAGAAAAGCATTACGATACGCATTTGTCGTCTCCTTTGTTATCAACGCTATCATTATCCTGCCAGGTCACAGATACTCATTAATCTTTACTGCGATACATAACCAAGAGCCATCTACAGAGTTTTGCCAGTTGATGTAACGAGTATTAAGCATTGTTTTAGGCAAAACTCCTTCCGGGAGAGTTTCGAGTTTGAGTGTAAAACCAACAGATACAGCAGTATCAATGACTGGTTAGGTGTCC
>JBDKUN010000032.1:0-18322 GCA_039679675.1 Armatimonadota bacterium | reverse complement strand
TCCTTTGCTTGCTGGGTCATCGATGCGTTTCCTCCTACAAAAACAGCATCGGCATATCAACCTTTCGGTACGATTCTTAAATGAGGCAACGAATCACTTTCGGTACGATTTTAGATGAGGCAACGCGTAACCTTGACTGCCTGCCAGCCCTGGTTTATAATTCCCCCGGCAGATATATGATATTGGAGGTATGAAGCTATGAAAATAGGTGTATTTACGGCACTTTTCGGGCAGCAGTCCAGGGACAAGGCGCTTGATTACATCGCGGAATCAGGAGTCGAAGCGGTCGAGTTTGGCACGGGGAACTACTCCACGGACCGGCATGTGGGCCTGGACCGGCTGCTTGCTGACGAAGGCGCATGCAAAGAGCTGCTCAAAGCGGTCGAATCCAGAGGGCTCGTAATCAGCGCACTCTCCTGCCACGGCAATTCGCTTCATCCTGATGAGAAAATAGCAAAAGCGCACCACGAAACAAGGCGGAAGACTATCGAGCTTGCCGAAAAACTGGGGGTCACATGCGTGGTGGATTTCGCGGGCTGCCCCGGAGACGGTCCGGGAGCCACAAAGCCGAACTGGGTGACATGCGCATGGCCGCCGGATTTCTCGGAAATCCTTGACTGGCAGTGGAATGAAAAAGTCATTCCCTACTGGGTGGAAGAAGCCAAATTCGCCGAGAAACACGGCGTTAAGATCTGCTTCGAGATGCATCCGGGGTTTGTGGTCTATAATCCGGAGACAATGCTCCGCATAAGAGAGGCGGCGGGAGAGGCTATAGGTGCGAATTTCGATCCGAGCCACCTGTTCTGGCAGGGAATCGATGTTATAGCGGCCATCCGCAAGCTCGGCAGCACTATCTATTATTTCCATGCCAAAGATACCCGCATAGACGAGATCAATACGGGCATAAACGGCGTGCTCGACACCAAGCCATACTCTGACGAGATCGGCCGCTCATGGATATTCAGGACCGTCGGCTACGGCCATGGCTATCAGGTCTGGAAAGACATCGTGAGTACCCTTCGGATGGTCGGTTATGACGATGTGCTTTCAATCGAGCACGAAGACAGCCTGATGTCCGTAAACGAAGGCTTCCAGAAAGCCGTCAAGTTCCTGAAACAGGTCGTTATGACGGAAGAGACAGGCGCGATGTGGTGGGCGTAAATAGATGATAGATGCTGAGGCATCCGGTGGGTAAGATAATATGTATATCTAAACTGATATTAATACCAAAAATGCACGGAGGGCAATATAGTGGAAAAAGCAACCTTCGCAGCCGGATGCTTCTGGGGAGTGGAAGCGGCATTTCGCCTGGTCAAAGGGGTTAAATCGACCTCCGTCGGTTTTATGGGCGGGACGCTCGCACATCCGACCTACGAGGATGTGTGCACTAACAAGACGGGACATGCGGAAGTGGTACAGGTGGAGTTCGATCCATCCGAGGTCTCTTACGAGGAATTGCTCAAAGTCTTCTGGGGAATTCACGACCCGACCACATTTAACAGGCAGGGGCCGGATGTAGGGGCTCAGTACCGGTCAGCAATTTTCTTTCACACACCCGAGCAGGAGAGAGCCGCGCGAGCTTCGAAAGAGCAGCTTGAATCGAGCGGCAAGTTTAGCGCTCCGATAGTAACGGAGATCATTCTCGCGTCTGAATATTACCCGGCTGAAGATTACCACCAGCAGTATTTGGAAAAACAGGGGCGTTCATCTTGAAATGTGAACGGAATACTTCATATTTTCCCCTTAACACTCTAAAGTAATTTCCAATATTTGGCGATGATAATGTCGTACGTACAAAAACCGCATTATTCATTCTTATAGCAAATTGCGTTTTACTGGCAAGCGCATTTTGTTGTTTATCTACGGGTGCAAAGTCTTGAAATTGGCCAGAGGGATTTAGTTTTGGTATGTTGATGTCCCGGTTATCGCTTGGATGCAAGGTGTTTCTTGTTTCAGCCATTGTGATGCTCATGACATCGCTTGGAGGCGGCATAATCCTTTACAGAGGAGCTATCTGCTCGCTTAGGGAGGAAGTCAGGTCCAAGCTTGTCTGCGGTGCCAGAATTGCTGCACTCCAGATCGACGGCGACCTCCACCGGCAGGTACGGCTGTCTGCGGATGAGACTTCCTCTGCCTACAAGACACTGAAAGCCAAGCTGATTTCCATACTGAAGTCCAGCCCGGACATGCGCTATGTATATACGGTGAGCAGAACTGGTAAAAAAGATGTGCTGCAGTTTGTGGCAGATGCCGAAACGAACCCTGAGTTGACCTCACATATAGGTGACACATGCGATGCCCACAACAGCCCCGAAATGATCAATGGGTTCAATGAAGCTACGGCGGATAAAGATCCGACATCCGATAGGTGGGGAGACTCTCTCTCCGGTTACGCCCCCATAAAAGATTCGAATGGCCGCACGGAAGCTATAATCGGCATGGATATGTCGATTGCTCAGCTTGAAAAAGAAGAAAAATCTTTGAGCCTGGTTGCAGTGAAGACTGGTATTACGGCGTTTATATTGTCGCTCCTGCTCAGTCTCGCAGTCACAAGATCCGTGCTTAAGCAGGTAAAGGTTTTTACGAATGCAGCAGAGCGAATTGAAGGAGGCGATCTGGGGTTTCAGGTAGATGCCGGGTCATCGGATGAAATCGGCCAGTTCCGCCGAGCCTTCAACCGTATGATCAAAAGCCTGAAAGAAAGCCATGACCGGCTGCTGGAACAAAATACCCGTGATTTTGTGACCGGACTGTTCAACCACGGGTATTTTCACGAACGGCTGGCGGATGAGATCGAAAGAGCCAAGCGCTATAACCGCAACCTGTGTCTTTTGATACTCGACATCGATAAGTTCAAGCCCATCAACGATAAGTACAGCCACCCGGTTGGTGACGGGATCCTGCGCCAGGTGGCAGTACTGCTTAAAGAAAATATCCGCAGTATCGACATAGCGGCAAGGTATGGAGGTGATGAATTTGCGGTGATACTGCCTGAAGCCGATATAAGCTCAGGTGTAGAAACAGCCGAAAGGGTCAGATCCCTCATCGAAGAGCATGATTTCTGCCTGAAGTCGCAAAGACACCCGTTTGGTGAATACGCTCCATCAAAAATTGCCAAAATAACGGTCAGCATAGGGTTAGCCGGTTACCCGAATCATCATCAAAGCAAAGAAGGCCTGATGATGGCTGCCGATATAGCTCTTTGCCGTGTAAAACATGCATCTCGAAACAGCGTGTGTGTATACGATGCATCTATCTGCAGCGAGCAGAATGTGGATCTGCAGGCGCTTTACCAGATGCTGAGAGATCCCAGCGTTGCTGCCATACAATCACTTTCCGCCGCGGTCGATGCCAGAGACCGTTATACTCACGGCCACTCCGAGCGGGTTGCAGATTATGCGCTTATGGTGAGTAAAGAACTGAACATGGATGATGCTATGATGGATGCCATAAAAGTCGCGAGCATGCTTCACGACCTGGGCAAGATCGGAGTTCCTGACTCTATTCTGAACAAACCTGGAGAGCTGACCCCGGAAGAGCGGCAGACTGTGCAGCTTCATCCGTCCATAGCGGAGAACATCCTGAGGCACGCACCCCAGCTAGACCTTATCATTCCCGCCGTTCTTTTCCACCACGAGCGTTGGGACGGAACCGGCTATCCTGATGGGCTTAAGGGAGAAAAAATCCCCCTGATGGCTCGGATCATTGCTCTTGCCGACTCTTTCGATGCTATGACATCCGACCGGCCTTATCGAAAAGCACGTTCTCCCGAAGAAGCGCTCCATGAGATCGCGGCGAATATCGGCAGGCAGTTCGACCCGGATCTGGCGCAAGCGTTCATCTCCGCTATGTCCGCCAATATTGTAAACAAGAAGGCTGCGTAGCACTGAAACTGCGGAAATTTGCATGTTGCTTGACTCCTGACATGCCGGGCTGTTATAAATATCCAAACAGACAGCGGCAGAGGAGCCATACATGGAAAAAACCTTCGTTATGATCAAGCCGGACGGGGTAAGAAGACGCCTGGTCGGCGAGATAATCCACAGATTCGAGGCCAGAGAGTTCACGATCGTTGCACTAAAGCAGCTGACGCCATCGCGCGAGCTTGCCGAACGGCATTACGCCGTGCATAAAGGCAAGCAGTTCTATGAAGGGCTTGTCGAGTTCATTACGTCCGGGCCTGTTGTTGCCATGGTGCTCGAAGCTGATGACGCTGTGCGGCTCGTCAGGAACATGATGGGCGCGCTGAAACCCGCCGAAGCGATGCCCGGCACTATCCGTGGTGATTTTACGACGGAAGTCCGGCAGAACCTCATCCACGGCGCCGATTCCTCAGAGACTGCCGCAGCCGAGATAGCTTTGTGGTTCCCCGAACTTGAGCAAAAGTATTCCGAGTCAAACTCGGAATAACGTTGTGGCAGCCCCGAATGATGAAGTCATAATTCAGCATAATGCTATACTCATCAACTCTGGACTTTTGCTCCGGGCTTGTGCTATGCTGCGATTTATGACATAATCATAATAGACAGCAGAGATTATGAGTTACAAGGGAAAACCATTGGTTGCTAATCGCAGCCGGTCCATAGGAAGAGATAATTGGAGCGCCGGTTGGATATGGTGTGAAGGAGAAAGCCGCCCAAGGAATTTCTACCTGCACGCAAGAAAAACGTTCAAGCTTGATAGCAAGCCTGAACGTGCCAGACTCCGTATTACCGCAGACAGCCGCTACAAGCTATATATCAACGGCAGCTTTGTAGGAAGCGGCCCAGTTCCTTCCGATCCGCACCGGCTTAGTTACGATATATATGACATCGGCGCTTTACTTACAAAGGGCCAGAATGTAATAGCAGTTCTTATTCATCATCTGGGGCAGGGCACATACAGCTACATCCCCGGAAGAGCCGCGTTCATCTGCGAAGCGGATATCGAGCTTGAAAACGGGAGTGAGAAGATCGTCACTGACGAGACATGGCGAACTCTTCCTTCCCCTGCATGGACATCGTCCGGTGCCCGAATGAGCCGAAGGCTCGGCTTCCAGGAAGTCTATGATGCCTCGCTCGAACCGGTAGGGTGGACAGAGGTAAAGTTCAAAGACGCCAAGTGGCCGCAGGCCGTGGTCCTCGGAAAACACCCAATGCACCCGTTCGACCGGCTGGTTCCAAGAGATATTCCTCATCTCCGCGAAGAATTGGTCCGCCCCGTTGCGGTAGTTTCTCTGCAAGATTGCCCTGCGCTTCCGGAAAACCTTTTGCTTCAGGATGTGCCGGGGTTCATGGCAGACGAAACCCTCACTCCGCTTACTGATGGACGTGTCTCCAAGCCTGAGAGGTTCATAAGCGATAAGGACGAAGCGGTCACGATAACCGTACCCCAGTCCGGCGGCGTTTCGGTAATCCTCGATTTCGGACGAGAAGTGCATGGAAGTATCGAGCTGGCCTTTACCAGGTCGCACGGCGGCACGGTCGATATCGGTTACAGCGAAGCCCTGGAAGACGGGCGGGTGAAACCGAACAAAGACGATATTCGTTACACGGACCGCCTGCTGCTTCGCAAGGGAAGACAGGAGTGGAGAGGCTTCGATCCTCGCGGGTTCAGATATGTCCAGCTCGATCTCAGGAATTGCCCCAAACCTGTCGCGATAAGCCGTGTGGCCGTCCACGAGACTTCCTACCCGGTGGAGTGGAAGGGGAGCTTCGAGTCGAGCGATGAGCTCTTGAACAAGATTTGGAAGACTGCTGCAGAGACCGTGCGCCTCTCGATGCAGGATACATACATCGACAGCCCCTGGAGAGAGCACGCCCAGTGGTGGGACAACGCAGCCGTCGCTTCCAGGACAGCGTATTACGTTTTCGGCGATAATCTGCTCCTCAAACAGGGGCTCAGGCATATCGCGGCATCTCAGGACAAAGACGGCGCTATTTATGCGCTCTATCCGAGCGCAACAAAGGAGCTTTTCCCGGACTTCGGTGCGATCTGGGTGATGAGCGTTTGGGAATGCTATGCCCAGGATGAGGACAAGGGGCTGCTGTCTGATCTTTACCCGGTAGTTGTGAAGTGGCTGAAGTGGATAGGGCAGTTTACAGACAGTGACGGGCTTCTTGCAAACGTTCGCGGCGATTTGTTCATCGACTGGGCCGAGATCGACCGGCGCGGTGAGGTCATGGCGCTCAACTGCCTTTACATAGGCGCTTTACGAGCAGCATGCCGAATGGCTGAAACGCTTCAAAGGCGCTATGATGCCGAAGAATGGGCTGGGTTGGCGTCTGCGCTCAAGATGGTGATGGCGAAGTATTTCTGGTCGCCCAGCCTGGGGCTTTTTGCGGACGCGCGGGTAAACGGCAGGCTCGAAGAGCATTATTCCAGGCAGACCAACATTCTGGCGGCGCTATATGACATCGCCGACCACTACCAGAAATCGTCCATCTACAGGCAGGTTCTCTCTGATAGGTACCTGCCGCCGATAACGACACCATATTTCACCTCTGTCCTTGCCGAGGGATTGTTCAGAAACGGATATGCCGAGCAGGCTGTATCCCTTATCCGTAACAGATGGGGCGGAATGCTCTCACAGGGTGCTACAGCGTTCTGGGAATACCTGACGACCGAAGGCTGCCTCTGTTACGGATCGGCATCCGCACCGGCTTATCATCTTCAAGCCTATATTTTGGGCATAAAGCCCTCCGGCGAACCTAGACGGGTTATAATAGAGCCTCATCCCGCCGATTTGGACTGGGCCAAGGGGGTTGTACCCACCAAGTCGGGTCCGGTTGCTGTCAATTGGGCGATTGGCAAGCGCGGAATAACGATGACAGTAGAGGTTCCACGCGGTGTAACGGCGGAGTTGATACCGCCGAGGCTGAATCAGCCTTGCAGGGTCATCGTCGATGGAAAAGACAGATTCGATATTAATATGGAGATCGGCCCGGGGACACATAACATCCAGATAGTGAAGGGCGTACCGTCCAAGTCACGCCGCCAGCGGAAGCCGGAGCCGGATATAACATTAGTAGAACGTCCGCCGGTCCCGCCAGGCAGAGCCGATATAGAGACGGTCGAGCAGATGATCCGCATCCTAGCCGAGCTCGAAAGTGAAGTGCCCGCCGTAGTTGTAGAAGAGCCGGTAGCCGAAGAACCGTCTACCGACAAGCGCAAACGCCACCGCAGGCGCGGCAAACGCTCGAAATCTTCCGTGCAGGTTCAGGTAAAGGAAGCAGTGGGTGAGCCGCAGGAGGCTGAGGTTGTTATTGCATCGGAGGTATCCGATACCGAGGCGCCGGCAGCGCCGGTAAAGAAGCGCTCGTCTAGAAGGAGGAGAAGAAAGTCTTCTTCTCAGACTGAAGAACCTGCAGTGACAGCTCAACCAGTGGAGGCTGCAGCCGAACCGGTTCAACAACAGGAAGCAGTCGAAGAGGCCAAGCCTGCCAAACGACGCAGGCGGCGGTCATCCAAATCACAGTCGGCAGAGGCCAAACCGCAGGCTGAAGAACAGGTTACTCCGGCCGTTATAGAATCTGCCGATCAATCTGATGCTACAACAGAACCTGTGGAGGCTACATCCGAGCCTGCGCCGGAGCGCAAGCGTTCGTCCAGAAGGCGCAGACGGAAGCCGTCCGCGCATACAGCCGAGTCTGTACCGGAAACGGCAGTTACGGAGGAGCAGCAGCCGGTCGTTGTCGAAGCCGAGCCTCCGGTGGAGCATGCTGAAGACGCCAATGTTAGCGAGAAGAAACCCCAAAAACGGTATCGCCGCCGTAGGACTAAACCCTCGCCGCAGGAAGATTTAAAAGAAGGTACGCTGTAAAATTCCACTTTTCGTATCGCTATAGTCCTAAAGTTGATAATGACAGCTAAAAAGAAGGCCCCAAGTTTTAAACTCGGAGCCTTCTTTTCGTTCTATGCTAGCTATGGGGGAGTTAGTCTATAGTAAGTTCGGAAATAATTGTTGTATTGTCTCTCTGGATTACGATCAGAGCGGTGTCACCGGATTTCAATTGTGCTACAGCTTTCTTATACTGAGCAACATTGGTTATCTGCAGGTTGTTGATCCTGGTAATGACATCTCCGACCTGGATTGCCGGTTGAGCTCTTCCTGCAGGGGTACCTGCTTCTACACTCTGGACCATTACTCCGGTCATTTTTGCAGGCAGTCCTAATCTCTCGATAAGCGCAGGAGTAAGCTCCTGTACGGTAAGCCCGATCTGGGCTTTATTCTCAAGTGCAGCCGTATTCGACTCACCAGGGATCTCCGTGAGCTTTATCTGCAATGTCTGCTGCTTACCGTCGCGCATGATGACTACCGGAACGTTTGTACCGGGTTTGATGGACTGAACCACTCGCCGCAGGGTGATCGAGTTGTCGACTTTTTTACCGCCGAGCTCAATTATTACATCCATCGGCTTGATACCGGCTGCTTCAGCGGGAGAACCCTTCGAAACGGATTCGACCAACGCGCCTTTCGACACGCCGAGAGTCTTCGCTGCGGCAGGAGTTATGTCTTTGTTTCCGACTCCCAGGAAGCCGCGTACGACTTTGCCGGAAGTTATCAGTTGATCAATAACAAACTTTACGGTATTGCTCGGAACCGCGAACCCTATACCCGCGTTGGCTCCTGTAGGTGACTCGATCATCGAGTTGATGCCGATTATCTCCCCGTCGATGTTGACCAGCGGTCCGCCTGAGTTGCCGGGGTTGATAGAAGCATCAGTCTGGATAAGTTCAGGATACAGCCGCCCGCCTTCCGGTATGCTGCTGTCTGCTACGGCCGCTTCTCTCATTACGGCACTGACGACGCCGACCGTCAGGCTGTTTGTCAACTGAAATGGGCTTCCTATGGCAATCGCCCACTGTCCCACTTTGACTTTATCGCTGTCTGCGATCTTCGCGGCGGGAAGACTGCCGACATCTATCTTTACAAGGGCAATATCCGTGCGGGGGTCGCGCGTTACCTTACCGGTAAACTCTCTCTCGTCGTCGAGCTTGACAGTTACCCTGTCAGCGCCTGCTACGACGTGATCATTGGTAACGATATAACTGACGTTCTTATCGCTTCTGATGATGACTCCCGATCCGGATGATTTGGCCGAGCGCTTTTCCGTTTTTGGTTCGGAAAACGGTGAGTCATCGCCGAACGGCCAGCCTCGGAATATATCAAGCGACGGCATCTCGGTCGTTGTGATGGTCCGTTCTGCTGTAATGAAGACAACAGCAGGCTTGATTTCTTCGGCAATCGACGTAAATGCGTTCTGGATCGAAATGAGGGCTTCACGCTCCGAATTTGCTGAAGTGCTCTGTGCGTTTGCAGCCCAGACGCCTTGCGAGCCGATCAGCGTGACAGCAAGTAATAAGCTGAAAACGCAGATAAGCAAGGCGGTATTACGGTTTGTGGTTGGCATAACTAGATTTCCTCCTAATCATACTCAAGAGCTTATCCAGTATATTAGACGTTAACGAGAGCTGTAATCGAAACTTGTCAGACAAAAAATTCCTGAATCATTTTGTGCTGGCTGCTGTTCGGGAATGATTCCCGTGTGCCTGTCCTCGCTGACCGAAGCAGGCGACACATTGTTATTAGTAAGAAACGACGGCAGTTGTATCGACGAAGCCTGCAGTGCAGGATGTGGAGTCGACAAAGCCAACTGGGGCTGCACGGTCGGGCCGGATACAAGGACAACAAGCACGGTTCCAAGCGCCACACATCCAGCGGCCACAGGTGTAAGCCGTGCATGGGTAAAAGCCAAAGCCCTGTTCCAGAGTTTCATATAACCGGGGACTGCGACTTCGTCCAGCCGTCTGGAGATCCTGTCAGCGAGCCCTGCGCGCGGTTTGGCGTACGCAAGACCGGACAAGAGCTGTTTGACGTTGCGCAGCGATTCATACTGAAGCGTGCATGACCGGCATTCTTCGAGGTGTCTTCTTATTTCAAGCATCTCGACTCCGGTCAGCTCGCCGTCGATGTAAGCAGATATCAGGCTAGAGACACGACGGCAGTTCATCTTAAACCACCTACCTATTCCATCTGAGCAGTATATGTTTTAAGCCGGGTTCTGAGCAGTTTCCTTCCACGGTGCAATCTTGATCTCACCGTACCTATGGAGCAGCTCATAGCATCCGCGATTTCTTCGTAAGAGAGTCCTTCTATGTCGGCGTATATCACCGCAAGGCGAAAGTCCTCAGGTATAGAGTTCAAAGCGGTCTGTATGCGGGAGTCCATCTCCCGCGACATAACCAGTTCCTCTGGCCCGCGCGCTGTATCCGCTATCTCAAGCAGTGTCTCACCGTCTTCAGTCGCAATCGGCTGGTCAAGTGAGCGAATATGGGCCTTTGGACGCCGTCTCAGCATGTCTATAAAGACATTGGACATTATTTTATACAGCCAGCTATCGAAAGGCAGTTCCCGCTTATACTGAGCAAAAAAGCGGAAAGCACGGATAAACGCTTCCTGGATGAGGTCTTCGGCATCGGCGTGGTTTCCGGTCATCCGGTAGGCAATGTTGTACGCCTGCTTGTGATACCTCTCTACAAGCTCATCAAACGCCTGCCTATCCTCTTTTTGCGCAATGCTGGCCGCCGCCTCGGTCAACTCCACCTTCTTGGCCTCCACTTACTTAGAACTACGCTTATCTGCTATGGAATAGTTCCTGATATTTTCAAGAACAATTATAGCTCAAATCGTTGATAACATCAAGTCTGCGCTGAGTAGGATATATGTTGGCAGTGTGAAAGCTTGCTAGAAGCGCTAACGATAGTGTTTTTTGAGCTCAGACATGTATCTTGTTCCGAGCCAGTCCGAGTTATTTTCAAGCCACTCTGAGAGTTTCGTCCACCCGGTCGGCGGCTGGCTTGATACCAGAAGGTTCATGTGGAGCCCATCGACTTCGTCTCGCGTGAGCACTACATCGCCCAAAAACTTGCCCACGATCCTCGACATAAAGAGCGCAACATAAGGCGGAAGGTGGATCAACCTCGCGCTCCGGCCTGTTTTGTTCGCGATCAGCCGCACGAGGTCGCTGAACGTGTAAATCTCCGGCCCGGCTGCGTCGAAGACGACGTTTTCTCCCGGCTCGATGTTTCTTACTACAAGCTCAGCCAGATCCCCGACATAAATCGGCTGGATTTGATACTCGCCGGAGCCGGGCACAGTAAAAATAGGGAAGTGGCGCAGCATCCATGCGATGTTGTTGATGAGTATCCCTTCATCCCCGAAGAGCACATTCGGCCTGAGTATCGCGTAGGAGAGTCCTGATTCCGTTATCGCTTTCTCGACGCGGGCTTTACCACTGTAATAAGGGAGCGGTGAGATTTCCGATGGGTTCGTTATACTGACATGGACTATTCTTTCGACTCCGGCAGCCTTTGCCGCATTTATCAGCCGTTTGCTGTTCTCGACGGCCTTGTCGAAGGTCATATCGCCAAAAGCAAACCGAATCCAGTAGGTGTTGACGAGGGTTTTTGCACCTTTCAGGCTCTCTGTAAGCTCGGTGGGCTTGCTGAAGTCGAGCGGATAGGCGGGTATCCGGTTTCCAAACTCGCTGTCCGCCCTGGGGTGTCCGGTAAGCGTAATGACGCGCTTGTCCATCGCAAGAAGGCGCCGTGCAATGTGCCTCCCGCTGTAACCGAACGCCCCCGTAATCGCTATCAGCTCAGAATCAGGCATAATGGCCTCCTACAAGTTCTCAAAAAGCGGGGTGCTCAAATATCTCTCCCCTGTATCCGGCAGGATAACGACGATCAGCTTGCCGGTGTTTTCTTCGCGCTTTCCGACCTCGACTGCGGCGTATGCCGCGGCCCCTGCGGAGATTCCGGCAAGGATTCCTTCCTCTTTCGCAAGTCTTCTGCCCATCACGAGCGCCTGATCGTTCGTTACCTGAAATATTTCGTCGAGAAGTTCGGTTTTGAGAACCTTCGGGACGAATCCTGCGCCTATGCCCTGCAGTCCGTGCGGGCCTGGCTGCCCTCCTGATAAGACTGGCGACCCCTGAGGCTCGACTGCAATGATCTTGAGCGACGGTTTTTTCCCTTTTAGTGTTTCTGCTATGCCCGTGATTGTCCCACCTGTGCCGACTCCGCCGATAACCATGTCGACTTTTCCATCGGTATCACGCCAAATCTCCTCTGCGGTTGTCTCGCGGTGGATTTTCGGGTTAGCCGGGTTCTCGAACTGCTGCGGGATGATCGAGTTCGGAATCTCTGCGGCAAGTTCTTCGGCTTTTCGGATAGATCCCATCATTCCTTCTGCACCGGGGGTAAGCACAACCTCGGCCCCGTAGGCTTTGAGGAGCTTCCGCCGCTCAATGCTCATTGTATCAGGCATAGTCAGGATCATTTTATAGCCGAACGCGGCCGCTACCAGTGCAAGCCCTATCCCGGTGTTGCCGCTGGTCGGCTCTATGATGGTTCCGCCGGGCTTCAGCCTGCCGCTTTCGACGGCATCCATTATCATACTGGCGCCGATGCGGTCTTTAACGCTCCCGCCGGGGTTGAAAGACTCCAGTTTGGCTGCGATTTCCGCCTTTCCCCCGTCCACGACCTTGTTCAGCCGTACCAAAGGAGTATTGCCGATAAGTTCAACTATGTTATTTGCGATTTTCATATGTGATCCCTTCATCCCCTAATTACCACAACCACTTCGGCTTTTTCACCTTCCGGAAGAACCGGAAGGACGTTTCCGGCTATTTTCTCGCCGTTCATCTCTATATCGAGAGGCCCGTGCTGAACGTGAGCAGGGTTCTTGACTTCGATCTCGTAGGTCACGCCGCGGTACCGGCGGGTGATCTTGTAGCCGTCCCAGTTGCTCGGAATGCACGGGTCGATCATCAGCCCGTCGTAGGTCGGGCGGACGCCCAGTATCCAGTCAATCCCGTCTCTGAACATCCAGACACCTGAACCTGTAAGCCATGAGTGGCTCGCCTGCCCGAATGTCGGGTGGTCGGGGCTCGTGACGTATTCCGAATAGACATAAGGCTCCATTTTGTAGATGTCCGGGTCGGATGCCTGGACTATCGGCAGGCACTTTCGGTACCACTCATAAGCCCTGTCGCCGTTTCCAAGGACGCACTGGGCGAGTATACCCCAGCTTGCCGGATGGTTGAATATCGCGCCGTTTTCCTTCTTGCCGGGAACGCACCTCGTGGCAAGCCCTACTCCGGGATCGACCTTCGTATAAGCCGGATGGAGCATCTTCGGCCCGCGCGGGGTGCTAAGCATCTGCCATGCGGATTCCATACACATCTTCGCGCGGTCGGGTGGGGCGATTCCGCTTATTACGGCCCAGGTCTGGGTGTTCAGGAAGATCCGGCCTTCCTCATTCTTGCTTGAGCCGATCACTCCGCCGTCATCCCGTGTCCCCCGGATATACCACTCGCCGTCCCAGCAAAGCTCGTTCAGCGCACGGGCGATCTTGTCATACTCAATTCGATACCGTTGGGCTACTTCTTTCTCCTGCTCCCTGCCAAGCAGCCCAATCATCTCCCTTAAGATGAAGCACAGGAACTCGGCTACCCACATGCTCTCGCCGATGCCCTTCCGGCCTACGTAATCAAGGGTGTCGTTCCAGTCGCCTGGCCCGAATTTGGGTAAATGGTTCGGAGTGAGGTTCGAAAGGGTGTAATCGACTGCCCGGATGATGTGGTCGAGCACGTTCGCAGGCTCTCCGCCGTCCTGGAAGCCGACTTTGCGGCCGAGGAACGCAAAATCGCCGGTCTCCTTGAGGTAAGTCATCACTGCAAGCGGCAGCCAGAGCGGGGTGTCCGAATGCCCGGTCTTTTCGCCCTGTCCGGTCAGCTTGAAGTAGTTGTGGAGGGTGCTGCCGTCCTGAAACTGGTGCGACACAACTTCGGCTATCCTGTCTGCGACTTCGTTGGGCTGAGATAGTATCGGCCCCATCAAGTCCTGGGACTGGTCTCTGATTCCGACGCCGAACAGAAGCCCGCCGTGGTAGTAACCGGCGTTTCGGTTCATATTGAATGTCACCCAGGACTGGCGCATCCCCCAGGCGTTCAACATGATGTTCATTTCATTGTCCGGTGTCTCGACATGAATGGGAGAAAGATACTCATCCCACCAGTTGCGGACGCGGCCAAGTTCGACTTTTGCCTTCGCTGGCTCGATATACTTTGGAATTATCCTCTGTGCCTTCACCCGGTAGTCTTCGACACCGGTCACACCGAGCAGAACGGTAAATTCTATGGACTCTCCCGGCCCCAGGGTTATCTCAGACTGAAGCGCGCCACAGGCGTCCCCTGCAGTGATGTCAGTGTTCCCGAGTTTACCTTTTTCTATTCCCTCAGGGTTGGACTCGCTCCTCCAGCGGCCGATGAACTCATCCTTTAGGCCGTCCCAGCCGGATACAGGGAGCGTAGTCGTGAAGAATACATACTTGTCCCAGCCCTGGTTCGGCTGTGCAACGGAGACTCCCCGGTTCGTCACCCAGTAGTTCTTGGTGGCGTAGAGAGTATTGTCATCACGCACGAAGTTTACGATGTTAAAGTGCTGGTCGTTCGGCTGGTTGATGAGGTCTATCAGTGCGTGACCCAGGCACAGCTCTACATAGGAGAATATCGAGAGTTTCCGAGCCTTATCGGTGTTGTTCGTAAGCTTTAAGAGCCATATCTCAAGGTCGTCATCCTGCGGGACGAAGTAAGTTATCTCACCTCGCAGCCCCCGGCGCTCCGTGGTGATGGTAGTATATCCCATGCCGTGGCGGCACTCGTAGAAATCTAGCTTTCCGGGTGTAGGCTGCCAGGAAAGCGACCAGTAGTCGCCATCTTCCTCTCGGATGTAGACGTAGCGCCCCGGCCTGTCCCAGGGGAGGCTGTTATACCTCCAGCGGGTTATCCGAGAGTCGCGCGGGTCCATCCAGTAGCTGAATCCGCCGCCCGCGTTCGTGATAAGTCCGGTATAGCGTCCGTTAGATATATAATTAACCCACGGCGCCGGTGTGTCAGGCCGTGTGATGATAAATTCCTTGCCGTCCTCTGAAAAATGTCCGTAATCTTCGAGCCGCATTTAAATCTCCCAAACAACCTGTTGTTGCCAGGGCAATTGTAGCACAGCGAGCAGAAAAAGGGGATGGGAAATTAACTCAGGCTGTATTTGCAATGCAGCCCGGACCGGCAGAAGCAAATCACTCCACCATTCGCGTCAGTCCGTGTAATTTGTATTTCAAAACCTGCGCACCTGGAAGTCGTGGAACTCGCCTGTTGCAGGGAGGCGTACGGCTATGACATCACGGACATAAGCACCCATCGGGCCGCGCCTCAGCATCTCCTCGAACCTGCTTAGGGCCGGTTCTTCGCCTTCTGCCACGACTTCTACATCGCCGTTCGGGACATTCCGCACCCAACCATTGAGTCCGAGCGACCCCGCGCGGGTGATTGCAAAATACCTGTATCCTACTCCCTGGACTGTTCCCTTAATTACTGCGCGGAGCCTTTTCTTCATAAGAACTATTGTTAGCTGTCCAGCCCACGCACGGCTTCTTCGATTTTCTTTGCTGAGGACAGCAGTTCTCTCACATTCGAGAGCTTCAGCATGGATGCAGCATCGGAGAGCGCTTTTTCTGGCTCAGGATGGACTTCCAGGAAGAGCGCATCTATTCCTACGGCCATCGCGGCGCGCGTTAGGTGTGGGATGAACTCCCTCGCCCCTCCTGAAGCGTTCCCCTGGCCTCCGGGGCGTTGAACGCTGTGAGTCGCATCGAAAACTATAGGGTATCCGTAAGAACGCATTATCGGAAGAGAACACATATCTACCACCAGCGTGTTGTAACCGAAGGAGCAGCCCCGCTCGGTCAGCAGCAGGTTCTTGTTTCCGGTGCTCTCGATCTTTCCGACGATGTTTTTCATGTCCCACGGAGCTAAAAACTGGCCTTTTTTCACATTTATGGGCTTTCCACTCGATGCGGCAGCAACTAAAAGGTCTGTCTGCCTGCAGAGAAATGCCGGAATCTGCAAAATATCGACGACTTCAGCCGCCGGACCTATCTGCCATACCTCATGGATATCCGTCAGCACGGGAACGCCGACTTTCGACTTCACTTCAGCCAAAACTTCCAGCCCCTTGTCGACTCCGAGACCTCTTGCCGAGTTGACCGATGTCCTGTTGGCCTTGTCGAACGACGCCTTGAAGATATAGGGTATCCCCAGCTCCTTTGCGATGCAGTTTACGGTCTGTGCGACTTCCAGACACAAATCCAATGATTCTATAACGCATGGTCCGGCGATCAGCGCAAACGGCCCGCCTCCGCCGATATTCACATTTCCAACTTTAACAACTCTTGTCATACCGATCTCTCCAAAAGCAGCATTCTGACTTTTATAAGGTCTTCTTCAGTGTCAATCCCGATAGGACTGAAATCCGTCTCCAGCATCTGTATCCGCCAGCCGGACTCAAGCGCCCGAAGCTGTTCCAGCGACTCCGCCATCTCAAGCGGGGTGGGCTTGAGCTTACTGAACTCTTTGAGCGCACGCACGCTGTAACCGTAAAGCCCGATGTGGCCGTAGGTCTTGAGCGCCGGATGTTCGTCCCGCACATAGGGAATAGGCGATCGGGAAAAATACAGCGCTTTGCCTGATGTGTCGACCACGACCTTTACCAGATTGGGGTCGGCAGCATCTGCTCGGCTGACGGGTCGCATAAGGCTCGTCATTTCCGGCGCATCGACTTTAAGAAGTGGCCCTATCAACTGGTCTATGGCATCCGGCGGGACCAGCGGTTCGTCGCCCTGGACGTTGATAACGATGTCGTCATCTCTAAGCCCAGAAGCGGCCTCGGCCAGTCTGTCCGTGCCGGAACGGTGGTCCGGCGAAGTCATGACGGCCTTTCCCCCAAATGCGGCAACGGCGTCGATAACTTCTTTATCCGGGGTGGCTACGAGGACATCGCTTACGCGGGCAGCGCTTTTGGCCCGCTCATAGACCCGCTGGATCATCGGTTTGCCGCAGATGTCGGCAAGAGGCTTCCCCGGCAGGCGGGTAGATGCCATCCTTGCCGGGATAATCGCGACGATGCGCGGAACGAAATTAACTTCCATAAGATTCCAAAACCTTCGCTATTATATTTGTGGTGGAACGCCCTTCGACAAGCGGGACTATCACTATTTTTCCGCCGTAGGCCTTTACAGCTTCGGCTTCCGGCAGGTCGTCGGCTGCGTAATCGCCGCCTTTTACGTGGATATCCGGCTGAAGATACGTAATGACCTCTGTTGGCGTATCCTCAGAAAAGAGAGTCACGTAGTCGACGCATTCGAGCGCCGCTATAAGCTCTGCACGCTCGAACTCCGGTACCAGCGGGCGGGAATCGCCCTTGAGCCTATTCACAGTATCATCCGTGTTGACGGCAACTACGAGACAGTCCCCCAAAGACCGGGCGGCTTCCAGATAACGCACGTGCCCGACATGGAGTATATCGAAGCAGCCGTTCGTAAACACAACGGTTTTCCCCGCCGATTTCAGCTCGCCGATGATATTCTTAAGTACTGACCTTCGTTTGACCTTCGAAGCCGTCGTAAATTTGTCGTTTTGCACTACTTTCGTACCTCGCCGACTACCTTTTCTATCTCTTCCACGGGAAGCGCGCCGACTCTCAGTATCTTCGGAATATCCTCGGTCACATCGACCACTGTCGATGCCTGGCCGAACTCTGCCGGTCCTGCATCGAGTACTACATCTACCTCGCTTCCGACCTGGGCAACCGCATCCGCAGCTGTTCTGGGCGCTACTCCTCCAGAGATGTTCGCGCTCGTGGCAATTATCGGGCAGCCGTATTCCCAGATCATCTTAAGCGCAACCGGATGGTTCGGCATCCTGACGCCGATCTTATCGCCGTTTGCAGTCACGATTTCCGGGATGTTGGCGTGTTTCATCAGGATAAGTGTGATCGGGCCGGGAAAAAATTTATCGATCAACTTCTTCCCGGCTTCGGGAATCGACTGTGCGACCTTTTTTATATCGTTTTTCTCGCCTATCTGCACCGGAAGTGCTTCGGAAAGGTGCCTGCGCTTGGCTGCGAAGACCTTGGCAGCGGCTCCGGCATCGAACGCATCGGCAGCGAGCCCGTAGACAGTCTCAGTAGGGAATATGACGAGCTTTCCCTGCCTGAGCGCCGATGCCGCGCGCTTTATCGCTTCTTCATCGATACGTTCCGGGTCGATTTTATATATTACCATAGCTATCAGCCCTCAGCTTTTCTCTCACGAAAGCAGGTAGTGGCATTAACTAACTTGGCGGTGGCCTGTAGGATACCAGTTCCCGCATTGTCCATATATGATCTGTAAGTCCTGCAGCCATTGCCGGTGTTCGATTTTGCCATTTTCGTCGCCCTCGTG
>JBDKUN010000031.1:0-67844 GCA_039679675.1 Armatimonadota bacterium | reverse complement strand
TCGGGTAGTGGGCTTGTATAACTTGGTGACTCATCAAGTGAGTGTAATTGCAGCCCTTTCGGTGGACAATTTCTGCCCTAACCGGCAAGGCGCCAAGTGTCATAAATCCACTACCTGTTTTCGTGATAGAAATCCCTTCTCCTTTATTCGTGTTAAGCTTTCATCTTGTTATTGAAATGCTCGCTAACCAGGCGAACCTGCCATTTACCAGGGCCACCGTATATGGTAAAATATATGAACAGGTGGCTTACCAGTAAATGAGAGACAAACAGAAAAATATACGCAATTTTTGCATAATTGCACATATAGATCACGGAAAATCGACACTCGCAGACAGGATTCTTGAGGTTACGGGCGCTGTTGATTCACGCAAGATGAAGGACCAACTCCTCGACTCGATGGACCTTGAGCGCGAGCGAGGCATCACTATCAAGATGACCGCCGTCCGGCTGAATTACACTGCGAAAGACGGCGTAACTTACGAGCTGAACCTCATAGATACGCCTGGACATGTCGACTTTAACTATGAAGTCTCCCGCAGCCTTGCAGCCTGCGAGGGCGCGCTTCTTCTTGTCGATGCCATGCAGGGGGTCGAAGCTCAGACGCTCGCGAACACAAACCTGGCTATGGCAGCAGGGCTCGAGATCATACCTGTCATCAACAAGATCGACCTGCCGATGTCCGATCCTGAGCGTGTCAAAGAGGATATCGAGCGGATTCTTGCCATTGAAGCCACCGATGCCATACTCGCAAGCGCCAAGGAAGGGACCGGAGTCGGTGAGATTTTGGAGGCTATCGTAAACCGCATTTCTCCTCCGTCCGGCGATCTGGAAGCTCCCTTGAGAGCGCTCATATTCGACTCACATTTCGACCAGTATCTAGGCGCGGTCGCCTACATCCGAATTGTAGACGGCGAAATCAGACCGGGAATGAAGATTAAGATGATGAACTCCGGCAAAGAGTTCGAGGTGACCAGTCTAGGAGTATTCAAGCCTGAAATGTCCTCGGCTGATGTGCTCAAGGCCGGTGAAGTCGGTTATGTCACCGCAGCAATGAAGAACGTCGGCGACACTCATGTGGGCGATACGATTACACAGGCAGATAACCCCGCGACGGAGCCCCTTCCGGGTTACCGGAAGGTCAAACCGATGGTCTTCTGCGGGCTCTACCCTATCGACAGCAGCCAATATCCTGACCTGCGTGAGGCACTGGACAAACTCACCTTAAACGATGCCGCGCTGCAGTACGAGCCTGAAACATCGGCGGCTCTCGGCTTCGGTTTCCGCTGCGGGTTCCTTGGACTTCTCCACATGGAGATCATCCAGGAGAGGCTGGAGCGTGAGTTCGGACTGTCGCTCATCGCTACAGCTCCGAGTGTTATCTACAGGGTAACCAAGACCGACGGCAGCGTGTTCGAGATAGACAACCCTGCCAATCTGCCTCCGACAACCGAGATCGCAATGATGGAGGAGCCTTACGTAAACGCGACAATCGTCGTTCCGGCGGATTACGTCGGCCAGGTGCTCGATCTTGCGAGAGAGCGGCGAGGAATCCTCGGACAGATGGACTACTCCGGCGGGCATGTGATCTTAATTACATATAAACTCCCGCTTGCCGAGATCTTGATGGACTTCTTCGACCAGCTCAAGAGCCGGACAAAGGGTTACGCATCGTTCGATTACGAGTTTTCTGGCTATCAGGAGTCAAAACTCTCCAAGCTCGACATTATGCTGAACGGAAAGCCTGTCGATGCGCTTTCATTCATCACTCACCACGAGCGAGCATATCCGCGAGGGCGGCTTCTGGTCGATAAACTGAGGACGCTCCTTCCGAAACAACAGTTCGAGGTGAGAATTCAGGCTTCGATAGGCAACAAGGTCATAGCAGCGGCTTCGATCTCGCCCCTAAGAAAGAACGTTACAGCCAAATGCTACGGCGGCGACATCACGAGGAAACGTAAACTTTTGGAAAAGCAGAAAGAGGGCAAAAAGCGGATGAAATCCATCGGAAACGTGGAAATCCCTCAGGAAGCTTTCATGAGCGTGCTGAAGATCGGGGAATAGGCTTGTCTTTCAAACCGGGAAGGATCTATTGAACAGGCATAGGTCGGCAGTATGAAATTATCCGTCATCATTCCCTGCTTTAACGAATCGGAACATATTGCGGATGTTCTGGATGCTGTGTGCGAGGTCGATATTCCCAAAGAGATAATCGTTGTTGATGATGGCTCGACAGACCAGTCCGCCGCTATAGTCGATGAATATTCCAAAAAACATCCTGTCATCATCCATCGATCGATAGTCAACTTCGGCAAAGGGGCCGCAATACGGATCGGGCTGCAATATGCCACCGGAGATTACATAATAATCCAGGATGCCGACATGGAATACGATCCCAAACAGTATCCGCAGATGCTGGCGCCGCTGATCGAAGGCAAAGCAGACGCGGTCTACGGTTCCCGGTTCCGTGGAAGCATCAAAGGAATGAAGATTCCGAACCGCATAGCCAACTACATCCTGGCTTTTACGGCAAATATCCTCTACAACGCAAAAATCACTGACGAAGCCACTTGCTACAAAGCATTCAAAGCCGACCTGATAAAGAAGCTGCCCCTGAAATGCAACAGGTTCGAATTCTGCCCGGAAGTAACAGCCAAAATCCGAAAGCTGGGCGTAAAAATCTACGAAGTCCCGATCTATTATGAAGGCAGGAGCACTGCCGAGGGGAAAAAGATCAGGTGGACTGACGCATTTTCCGCTATATGGACGCTGATCAAGTACCGCTTCGTCGATTAGACATCGTACCGCTACATATTGCTTCTGACAATTTGCCGAAGGAAATTACCCACTAAACCTCGAATTATTAAATCGGAGGCTTTTATGGACGATTCCCGAAGGACTGGTCAGATGTCTGATGACCTGCTAACCCCGTCACTCAACGAAAAGCCAAAAGCACAGGGCGCAAAACCGTGGGAGATCAAATCATATGGGCCCTTTGCGGTTTTTTGCGGTGTGCTGGCTTCTACAGTAATTCTATATATCAACGGTAAGCGCCTCGGGATGAAAAAGGAAGACCTTCAACGGATTGTGAAACTGGGTTTGGTGGGTGTTGTTGTGGTTATTTTGATCGGTTGTTTCATTCCGCTGGACATCGATAGCAGGTTCGAGCGTTCAGGATTGAATGGACTTAATCCTTTATTACTCGCCACTCAAATTGTATCCGCGATATATTCAATTATTGCTATAGGTATTCAGAATCCCAGCTATAGAATTTATATTTATAAATCCAACGGAAAACCGGAGTTTGAGACTGATAGAGGGCCGCTTGCACTCATCGCGATAGCATTCGCCCTAGTTCAAGGTTTGTTGCTTTACCTCATTATCGAATGTCTGAGACTACATAATTTTGAAGCCATTGAATCTATAACGCGTATTTTTCGGCATAAAAATCTATAGCTGCAGTACAGTATCCCAACGTAAAGGAGTGTTATATGAGCAATTTTTGTGGGCCTCATGGGAGACCCGATGATCTGTTATCGCCAACGCTAGGTGATCAACAACTGCAGCCTGCGGGTAGGAAACCCTGGCAGCCGACATCACTTCTTTACGTAGCATTTTTCGGGGGAGCGCTGGCATATACGGTTATCGCGCTAATCAACGGTCGGCGTATCGGCCTTTCAAAAGACAAACAAAACCTGATTATGCTCCTCGGATTTATCGGTTTGGTTGCGTCATTCATTATGCACTACTTTTTCCCGGTAATTGACGGCAATTTTACACTCCATACTGAAAACAAGTTAAGCATTAGGTTGGGAGACCGTATAATAGGCACAGCTCTATACCTTATCTGCTCATCATTTATGAACGAAGCCAATAGAATATACCAATATCGCTGTAAGACCGGCTACGAGTCCTTGCTTGGGACAGGAATAGCCGCAGTGGTAGGGCTCGGTTCCGCCCAGCTTATTATCATCTATGGCACTATGTTCATAACAGGTATTCTCTAACATGATTATGGGAGGAAAAGCCGGTGGATAACGCGGATCAAGCGCTTTTACTTGCCCGCAGATACATTGACATCGAACAACCCGCTCGCGCGCTTGAAACACTGGATAAACTCTCAAATGCGCCGATGCAGAACCCTGATTATTGGTATCTTCGCGGCAGAGCGCTGTATGAGCTGACGCGATACGAGGAAGCCATCAACATGCTTCAGCGCGGGCTTGGACAAAGGCCGGACTACACTCCGCTTTTATATATGATGTGCAACTGTCAGGACAATACTGGCAACCTGGCTGAGGCCGAGCGTGCAATTCTGGCGGCGCTCCGGCTCGCACCGGAAGAGCCCGCGTTTCTGTGCCGTTATGCTTATCTGGTGGCAAAGGCAGGGCAGATGGACAAGGCCGACCGGCTTGTGGATGAGGCCGCAAGGATCTCTCCGCAAGACCCGATGGTGCTTCATGCCCGGGCTTCACTCAGTTTGCTTCGAGGCAACGATAAGGAGGCAGCATCGCACAGCCGGGAGATGCTCGCAAAAGATCCAGATAATCCTGTTGGGCATTATATGTATGGGCTTTCTCAGTACAACTCCGGAAAAGTGAGCAATGCCGCACGTCATTTTGGAACTGCAGTCAGATATGATCCCAAAGACCAGGATACAGCAAGGATAGCTCGTCAAAGCCGGATTGCATCGCATTGGCTGCTTTGGCCGCTCAGGCCGCTTTACAAGCTGGGGGCAGCTTACGCGTGGATAGCTGCAATATCGACTGTCTTTGTGTTATGTATTATAGGCCAATACCGAATTGCCGGGTATGTCTGTAAAATATATCTTGTCTTTTGTCTCTACAGCTGGATCATGCCCCCGATTCTCAGATGGTGGTATAGGCAGAGGTAATTATGAGTCCGACCAGCAAAAATCCGTTGTTTTCTCCAACGCTTCAAGGTTACACCAGAGAAGCGGCGCTGAACCGAAAGAAACCATGGGCGTCAAATTCACGCTGGCGGGCCGCTATCATCGACCCACACTTGTATTCGGATACATTAATGGTAAGCGCCTTAACACATCCAGAAACAAACAATCGCTGATCCTGGCAATCGGGCTATTAGGTCTATTCGCAGTAATAGCACTGGCAGTAGAGTTTTCTACTGCGCAAAACTCTTTGAGCGATAATTATAGAACGTTATTGGGAATGAACCGCCTGATCGCGGTCATCGTGTACTATGTCATCTATCGGCTGCAGTTGTCCGATTTTCGAGTATACTGCATCAGATTTCGTGATGATAAGGACATACTCGAAAAAACTGACTCAGCGACAGGAATGGTTATTGGATTGGCACTGCTTCAAGAGCTTGCTCTCTACGGCATGATGACTGCACTTACCAGGGTCGGATAAGATGGATGAAGATAGAAACATTCTTATATTAGCACGGCATTATCTGGAGATGGACAACTACAGCAAGGCTCTCGACACGCTGGAGAACCTTCCGGAGATGCTGCTTAACGACTCGGAGCACTGGGTAATCCGGGGACATGCTCTCTATGGGCTCAAGCACTATAAGAAAGCCGCGGAAGCCGCGATAACCGGGCTTTCATACTATCCGGAAGACCCGCAGCTATTGTACCTTCACTGCTTATGCCAGGACCGGATGCACAACCTTGAAGAGGCTGAAAGAGCCATTTTAGCCCTTCTCAGCGGAGATCCGGGGAGCCCTCAATACATCTGCCGTTACGCATATATGGCGGCGGAAGCTGGACAGCTCGACAAAGCGGATGCACTGATTGATGAAGCTTTACGCATCGTGCCAGACTATTCATGGGCTATGGAAATGCGGGTGATGCTTTCTCATATGCGATGCGACAATAAAGGCGTTGTTCGATGGGGCCGAAAGCTTCTGGACTGTGACCCGGAAAACCAGTACGGGCATAGAATGCTGGGCAAACAGTATCTGAACAAGGGAAAAGTAACAACTGCTGCATCGCATTATCGAACTGCAGCTCGCATAGATCCGAATGATATATTTGCGACAAAGTATGCAAGGGAAAGCAGTGTGAAAGCCCACTGGTTGATGTGGCCGATAAGACCGTTTTACCGGATCACCGGAATAATCGGTATTATTGTTTTTTATATTCGTAACGCCGCTCGTACTCTATAGTATAGGGCTGGAAGATATAGTACCTTTTATCCTGCTGCTGCCAGTCGCGCTTGCAGTTTACGGCATAATAGTGTCAACAATTCTCACATGGCGGCAAAAACGGAGGTATCCATGAGTTCAGACCGAACAGATGCGCTTCGCAGGGCGCTTCAGGCCGACCCTGATAACCATACACTGCGGCTGCTTCTGGCTGAGACGCTTCAATCGGAAGGCAGACTCGACGAGGCAGCTAAAGAATACGACATTCTGCTTACGTCGGGAAATCTCCCAAAAGAGTCGATGGTCGCAGCCGGAATGCTCGCGGTCAAGATAAATAAACCGGAAATGGCATCCCGCTGCCTCGAAGCCGCAAGGCGGGCCGGTGTGGTCGAAGGACTGGCCGAACTTGAGCAGGCGCTCAATGAAAACCTGGCCAGCCTCGGTGTCCTTGGGCGGAGTCTGATGGGCCCGAATGAAGAGACATCGAAGTTCACAATGAGCAATACTTTCGAAGAAAGCACCAGGGTCACATTTGCCGACGTCGGCGGGCTGGATGACATCAAAAAGATCATCAACCGAAGGATAATCCTGCCATACCAGCGACCGGAGCTTTACGAAAAGTACGGTAGGCGCGCTGGGGGAGCGGTTATGCTCTACGGGCCTCCCGGCTGTGGAAAAACACTCCTTGCCCGCGCGATGGCGGGTGAGTGTAACCTGCCGTTTTTGAATATCAGGATCGAAGATGTACTGAGCCCATGGATCGGCTCATCCGAGAACAATTTACACGAGGCGTTCGAGATGGCCAGGGCAAACGCTCCGTGCGTACTGTTTCTGGATGAACTCGATGCCATAGCATTCGCCCGCAGAAAGCATGCTGGAAACGCAGGAAGGCCACTCGTCGATCAGATGCTGCAGGAACTGGATGGAATCGGCTCTGAGAACAAAGACCTGCTCGTACTTGGAGCCACAAACGCACCCTGGGATGTGGATGACGCGATGAAACGCCCCGGACGGTTCGACCGGACGATATTTGTCCCGCCGCCCGATGAAGACGCCAGAAGCAGGATTCTGAAACTACTGTTTGCCCAGGTCCCAACCGCATCTATTGATATGAAACGGCTTGCACGGTCCACACCGCTATTCAGCGGGGCTGATCTGCGGGCGCTCGTCGAGCAGGCTGTAGACCGGGTGATAGACGAAGCGCTCGATACCGGACAGGAACCGCCCGTAGGAATGCAGCATCTTGAGGCAGTGCTCGCGCAAATGAGGCCGACGACTCTCGAATGGCTTGCAAGCGCGAGGAATTACGTCGAATTTGCCAACCACGCGGGCCACTATGACGAAGTAGCTGTTTTTCTACGCTCAAAAGAAGCAAAACGGTATAAGGATATGGAAGAGAAATTTTAGGGCTTACTTAACAAATCTAATAGTCAGCGGATACCTGTAACGCCTTCCTTCATTCGCCGCAACGGATGCCAGTATTATCAGCACAATTTCCATTACCGTCAGGGCAAGAAGTAAAGCAACTCCTATCACCACAACGATGAGCGCGGCTGCAATAGCTGAATATATAAGTATACTTATCTGAAAGTTGAGCGATTCCTTGCCCTGGTCATTGACGAACGGATACTGATCTTTCTTTATAAGCCACACAATGAGCGGCCCAAGAATGAACCCAATCCACGGCACGAAAAACCCTGCAAATGCTGCCAGGTGGCAAAGCATACCCCAAAGCCGTTCATCTGCACTGAGTGTTTGAGGAGTTCCAGGTATACAAGACATGTTATTAATCCTCCCTGAGCTAGCACGACATATGAACTAAATTACCATATTAGCCAAGCATCAATCAAGAATTATCACAATCAAGAATTAACAAGAATTATCTGGACGCCATTCAGGGCTTTCTTTATATGGCTGAGACTATCGGCAAACAACCAGACGAATCCAGGTGTAGGGATTGAAACGGCATCTGATAATCTTCCGGGAGAGTCTCAGGCAACACCTAAAACTCAGTATTTCTCTGCCTTGCAGCTTCGTAAGCCATAATCGCGGAGGATACGGCGATGTTGAGCGACTCCATTTTCCCGGCCATCGGTATTTTGATAAACCAGTCGGCTATATCGCGGATCGACTGCCGGACGCCGGTGTGCTCGTTCCCTACGATCAATATACGGGAGCCTGCGAAATCGGTAGTCCAGATGTTTTTTGCGGCATGAGCGGACGAAGCGACTACTCTGAACCCCTTCTCCTGTGCCTGCGCCAGCCAGTTTTCGGGTTCGGAGACTATTGCGAGCCTCAGGCTGAGGACGGAGCCGCGTGAAGCCCTTACACACAGCCGGGAGAACGGATCGACGCTGTCCGACGTGATGGCAACACCGTCTACCCCGGCTGCATCGAGAGATCTGAGGAGCATCCCCAGGTTGTCCGGGTTTTCGCACCTGTCTATGAGCATCAAAAGCGGGTTTTCGCCGTCCAGCAGTTCGGAAGGCTTGTGCAAACGCCGTTCGACCACCGCGACGACACCCGAAGCGGGCTTGGCCGGCACGATTTTACTCATAAGCCCTTCAGTTACTGAGTAGGCGCTTATTCCAGCTTGTTCGGCTGCTGCTTGGATGCTCTCGGATTCGGTGGAAGCCAGAAATTTGTCTGTGAATATGATACACCGAATGCCTGGGCCGTAATCGAGAGCGCGGCTCACGAGCATGGTGCCTTCTATGTGGAACGCCCCGGTCTCAGTTCTTACCTTCTCGGTCTGCAGATCACGGAGCATCTGAATGACCTGATGCTTCTGGCTGTCTATTCGTTCGATATCCATCATTTACTCTACTGAAAATCTGTACATAAAACAAAAGCCGCCCGATAACGGACGGCTTTTGTCGATTCTGGTGGAGCCAAGGGGATTCGAACCCCTGACCTATTGGCTGCCAGCCAACCGCTCTCCCAGCTGAGCTATGGCCCCTCGAAGACACTAATAATATACCATTGGTCGGAAATTACGTCAAGCGTTTATGAACGTAAAAGTAGCCAGCTTTCATGCGGCAGCTGAATCTAATCCTAAAAACACCCGACAGCCTAAATATCCATCCATTTGAATTTCATGCTATAATAACTTACATTTTGGCAGCCTTACGCTCAGTTTCCGATAAACCGTATATTTTCTTGGTAATGATATACGAATTGGCATATATAATGCAGAGATTAAGTGCACCGAGCAACCTGGAACCGATGGGCTGGCTGCTCGGACAATGTAATAAAAAACGAGGAGGGAGGGAAAGCTTAATGAAAACAAGACTGATAATATGTATAGTAGTAGCGTTGCTGGCAATCTCTGTCGCGGCTCAGGCAGCGATCACACTCTACACTCCGGCTGCCGGAGATGCCACATATTCATGGAACAGCAAATACAGTGAGACCAGCTATGGTGTGGGCGAAAACGCTATGGGTATCGGTCTGAATAATGGCGGCTTTTATGGTAATGACTACACAGTGTCGATTTTCGAAATTCCCATTATCGAACTTACCGGCAAGACCTTGACCAGTGCAACACTCATGGTGGATTCGCTCGGGTTTAGCACAGGTTACTATTATGGTTCAGCATCTATCGGTTGGCTAGATACCGGAACATCTACTCTTACCGGCGATGTGGGAGCAGATAAGCTGGGGCCTGCCAGCACGAGTCGGCCCGGTGGATTTACAATCTATGACAGTGGCTCCGCCGATACACCAGGTCTTAAGTCGTTCGATGTCCTGACCTGTGTCCAAACGGACTTAACCGCTGGCCGAACGTTTTCGACATTCGTCATGTCCGGTTCGAGAGACACCTATGGCTCGATCCGCACCGCAGAGAGCGGCTCAGGGCCACGGATTGTTGCCAACGTCGCTGGTAATAACGTACCCGAGCCAACGACAATCACAGTGCTGGGCGCAGGCTTGGCGAGTCTGCTGTTCAGGAGAAGGCGCAGGGGATAATCACAGACCTTTAGCCCATTCCACCCGCCAAAGCTTTCACAATGGCGGGTTTTTCTTTTTGGGGTGGTTGATTAAGGCAATCGGCAGGTTCGGTGCAAAGGACACGCACTAAAAGCAGACACTTTCGCCTGCAAAAGAGCTTCTACGCCTTCTTCCCTGCATCCGACAACTTGGCTGATGTGACGACCGCGTCTATCACGCTGTAGATGTAAAGAAACACCATTACGCCGGTGAAAATGATCACCAGCGAGCCCACGGGCGGCGGTTTCATGGCTGATCCCGACGGGTTGAGCCACACGCCGACGTTCTTGAGCAGGTTCCCCGTGTCAGGCGATAGGGCAAGGATCAGAACAGAAAACAAAAACACACCAAGGATTATAAGCCCCTTTATTCTCTCGCCGTTATACAGCTGCCCCAGCCCCGGAGCCACCGCAGACAGCAAAAATGCAGCGAGCGGGTGCTGCGGCGGGTTCGAATACTTGCCTGGGTTCTCTATCATATCCCGGGCGAGTTTTTTCTCATACTCGTTCTCGCCCTTCTCAAGCATCACTTTGGCGTACTTGGTCTCAGCAGACGCGCGGCCGGGGTCGGCTTCCATGATATTCTTATATTCTTCGGCTGCTGATTCCAACTGCCCGCGCGCATAAAGCATATCCGCCATCATCTCATGCACGTCCATGCGGGACTCGTCGAGCGAGAGCACTTCTTTCAGCACATCTTCGGCCTCGATATACTCGCTCCTCATCCGGTGGACGTTCGCGCGCGAGAGCAGCCGGTCTATCTCTGCTTTACGCTTGATATCTTCCGAGTCTGTTGACATAGGCTTTACTTTGCGGCCAGCCGCTCCTCCGTAGCCCGCCACAGGGACTCAAGGTCGTAGAACTCCCTCTCTTCCGGCGCGAATACGTGAAGCACCACGTCTCCGTAATCGACAAGCACCCATTTAGCTTCGCTGTAGCCTTCGACACGGTCAGCACGCTGGCCTTGCTCCTTCATTCTTTCCAGTGTCTTATCGACAATCGATCTGATATGCACGTTGGACGTGCCGCTTGCCAGTACAAAATAATCCGCGATGATCGTCCTGTCCCGCAGGTCGATCACTTCGACGTTTTCCGCCTTCTGGTCGATAACTGCGTTTCGGACTATCTCAAGCCTCTTATCGGTTTCTAAATTGGTCATATCCCTGTTTTAGCTTCTCTTTCTTACTGCTTATAATTCTTGCCTATGATTACGGTAATATCTGCACTACCGGATGTACTTTCTGAATCGGCAGCCGTTTTTACCTCCGCATTTCCTATCAGCGGGGCTATTTCCCTGGCTTTGTCCTCCATCCCGGCGCGAGCGGTGATCTGAGACCGTTCATAGTTGAAACCATTTGCATTACCGGTCGATATTACCCTGTAACCCAGTGTCTGCAGTTGGTCCGAAACCTGCTTCGCGAGTCCTGCCGTGCCGGAACCGTTCAGCACTTCCACACTCGGAGCGAGGTTTCCGCCTCCCGGAAGCAGGAGTTTCGCTACCTGTTCCGACGTCTTTATCGTATCGATTACCCAATAGCTGGCGCCATCGATATTCTGAGGCGCTCCAGACGCCATCTCCATCTCCATTTTGTCCGGCGGAATATCACGTGCAAGCTCAATAAGCGCCTTCAGATCCTTCAGGTTCAGATTAGTCTTTACATAACCCTTTTCGTAGATTTCGCCGACTACCGCAGGCGCATGCACGAGGTTCCTGGGTTCCAGCATATGCCGGGCAATCGCCCGGAGAAACTTCTGCTGGCGCTGGATGCGCGTTATGTCACCCAGTTTATCGTGCCTGAACCTGACGTATTGAAGCGCCTGATCTCCATTCAGGTGTCTGTAACCTTTTCTGAGGTTGATATAAAGCCCGCCTCGCCGGTCGGTGTAGTGCATGTTCTTCTCGACATCGATCCCTACACCGCCGATCAGGTCTACTATGTTCTTCAGACCGGCAATATCCGTCTGCATATAGTAGTCGATCTTGACGCCAAGCACACCCTGAACGGTATTAACCGCAAGCTCCGGCCCACCGATGGAATACGCTGCGTTGATTTTTCTCGTGCCATGCCCGGGGATTTCTATCATGGTATCCCTGGGAACTGATAGCCCGCGAACGGTCTTTTTGTCCATATCGACCGCAACTACGAGAATCGTGTCGGACAAGCCCCGGCCTGTGGCACTGGATTTATGCGTGTTGTCTTCACCGAGCGCAAGAATCCTCACAAATTTCTGACCATTGAATGGAGGCTTCATCATCTGCGTCACGCTCGTATGTGCAGCACGAAGCATGAGAAGCCCCCTGGCCCCTCCATATCCGATTGCAGCGCCAAGCACTATGGATATGATCCATGGCCAGATGCGCCTTTTTTGCTTGCCGTCAGCCGGTTTCTGCATCACTTCTTCACCATGTACAGCTTATTATCGATTATATAATCCTCTACCGCTTTTGGAACCATATATTTGATAGTCCTGCCGGAAGCGACACGGCTTCTGAGATCAGTTGCCGAAATATCCACTCCCGGAGCATCCATAAAGGTTATGCGTTCTAAATATTCCTCAGGTAGTTTCTTTTTTACATCTGAAAGGCGATACCCCGGCCTTGTTGTGGCAATGAACCTGCACATGCATCTGAGCTTCTCAGGCTCGTACCACGTCAGAATTTCGAGAATCGCATCCGCGCCTATTATAAAGAATAGACGGGTATCATTACCATATATTTTCTTAAGCTCTGCGAGCGTATCGACCGCGTAGGACGGGCCGGACCTGTCTATCTCGATTCTGGAGACCTCGAATGCCGGGTTGTCTTCCGTCGCCAGCACGGTCATATTGAACCGTTGTTCCTTATCCGTGATAGGCTGGTTCGGCTTATGAGGAGGCACACCTGCCGGAATAAAGATCAGCCGGTCGAGCCGGAACTGATACCTGGCTTCCTCTGCGATGATCAGGTGCCCAATGTGAATCGGGTCGAACGTCCCGCCTATAATACCTATACGCGCGCCTGAACCCTGTTCCTCACACTCACTAATCACCGGTTCTCGATCCTTCCCCTACTCTTTATCCTCATCCAGAAATTCGAACTCGATTCCCCGGATATTGACTGTATCCCCCTGGGAAGCTCCCTGTTTTCTAAGCTCTTTAATGACTCCCATACGCTCGAGCTGCTTGTGGAGCCGTCTCAGCGAATATTCGTTCATCACATTGGCGCGAGCCACGAGGATTTCGACCGGACGGCCTTCTACGATGAATTCATGCTCACCTGTCCGCCGGGCTTCCCATGTCTCCGCTTCATGCTCGGCAGTAAAGACCATTACCTCTTCTTCCGGCAGGCGATGTTCTCTCGGTCCGAGCTTTTCAAGCTCACCGGCGATATCGTAGACCAGTTCCTGCACGCCCTGGCCGGTCACAGCGGAGATAAGATGGACATTTCTTCCTGTGGAGCGTATCTTTTCGGCAATTGGAGCAGCATTTTCCTCCGCGCCGGGGACATCCATCTTTGTAAGCGCCACTATCTGCGGCAGTTCGGCGAGCTCAGGGTTAAAGGAAGCAAGCTCTTCATTTATGACGTCGAAATCCGCCAAAGGGTCCCTTCCGGTCGTGCCTGAGACATCCAGCATATGAACAAGAAGCCTTGTGCGCTCGATGTGCCTCAAGAACTGATGCCCAAGACCTGCACCCTGGTGCGCTCCTTCGATCAGTCCCGGCATATCTGCGACGACAAACGACCTGTTGCTATCGACCCTGACGACTCCGAGGTTCGGGACGAGCGTAGTGAACGGATAGTCCGCTATTTTGGGCTTCGCTGCAGAGATTCGGGAGATGAGAGTAGACTTGCCGACATTCGGGAACCCGACCAGGCCGACATCCGCAAGGAGTTTCAGCTCCAGCACCAGTTCACGTTCTTCGCCGGGATCACCGTTTTCCGCAAATCTTGGTGTATGAAGCGTTGAAGTGGCGAACTTAGCGTTTCCACGGCCGCCTTTGCCGCCTTCCGCTACCACAACTTCCTGCTTGTGCTCTACAAGGTCAGCAAGGACTGCCCCGGTGTCTTTATCACGGACGATTGTACCTACCGGGACCGTTATTTCGAGGTTCGCTCCACTTTTGCCGGTCATATCGTTCGATCCGCCGTCGCCGCCGCGCGGAGCTTTGTAGTTTCGTTTGTAGCGGAGATCGACGAGCGTATTTATACCTTCGTCGGCCTTGAGGACAATGTTTCCGCCTCTTCCGCCGTCGCCGCCTGCGGGGCCGCCGCGCGGGATGTACTTTTCCCTTCGAAAAGCGACGATCCCATTTCCACCGTCTCCGGCCTTAACACTTATCTCTACCTGGTCGACAAATTGCATTGAATAATCACCACCGGTGTAATCTGCCTTGCATAAAAGACCGCACGCTCATGCGCCCGGACGCAAATTATTTTTCAGACTTCACACGCGCGACTATTCTAGCATAAACGGCGTTCAAGGGGGAAGGATGAAGAATCGGGAGATTCGCTATCACAAAAGCAAGAAGAAGGATTTGTGAACACAGGATTTTCTATCTTCGGCGCAAAAAAATGCGCCGAAGATTCTAAATGAAGGATTGTTATCTCCGTCTGCGGAAAAACACTCCACCCATTGTTCCGATTCCAGCAAAGAGCGCCATGAGAGAAGAAGGCTCAGGGACTGCAGCCGCGACGCCGGAGACACGGAAAGCACAGGCAGGCTGATTATAGTACCAGTTCCAGCTATCCTCATTCGTCCAAGTGTAACCCGTGTATGCCTGGCCCTTAGCGCCGATGTTGTTGTAATTCCAATAGGCCTGACCGCCCGTTGCTGCCACGCCCGTTGCTACCACCCAATAAGTATTGCCATTCTTAAGCAAAGGGTTGGAGCTTGAATTGACAGTCACAAGGTGCGTTCCAGAGATAGCCCCTTCATTCAAAGACATAGACTCCAAGATAGTACCCGGGACTTCGTAGGAAATATCGGAACCTAATGATCTTTGAGAATTGCTTGCAATCGAGATGGTGATTTCATGGCTTGGGTCACCCCTGAGATCATAATAGAGCGGCAAATCGATTGTGCTGAGATAGTAATCTCCACCGGATACGGTGAACTTCATTCCTATACTCTGAGTCGGAGCCACCATCGCGCAGTTGGCGTTACTGGTGTCGAACAGGTCCCCAGAGCCGCTGTTGAAATTGCTGTAGATCACGTCGGCATTCGCCGCGCCTGCGAACAGAACAATAGCAAGCATCATGGCAGACAGAAGAATTAAAGCTGATCGTCTCATTATTACGGAAACTCCTTTTGAATGTACTGCATAACGAGTCACTTTTGGTGCAAGAATTGTGCCAAAAACACGATTCTATCTGTATGTTTCTACGCTTTACGTAAATCTTTTGTGCCGGAGTGTTCTCAAATCCTAAATTCCCCTATTACCAGAGATATTGTGACAACTTATATACAGAGTTTTGGCAACTGGTGTAACGAGTATTAAATGTTGTTTCAGCCAAAACTCCTTTCGGGAAGAGTTTCGCGTTTATGCGTAGAACTAACAGATACAGCATTATCAGTGACCGGTTATGTGTCCATAGGTTTCTTGCAGCATTACTCGAAACTCTTTAGGTGATTGTCCCGTTGACTAAATATTTACCAGAGGTTATACTACCCCTGGCAGACGTATACAAGAAATAAATCGTTAAAAAATGCACAATTTGCTCGAAAAATCGCGTTATTGAGCTATCAATGCTTGCAAGCCTATCCACGGCTTGATAACCCGAATTATCGCCATAGGAAACCCATTACACATCAGGAGAGGAATGTCGAGTATGAAATCACTTGAGGATCTCCGTAAGATCAGGGAACAGGCGCTCGAGAACATGAAGGTCCGCGAAAGCGGCTCCAAGTGCAAAGTCGTTGTCGCCATGGGTACCTGCGGGATCGCCGCCGGCGCGCGAGAAGTTATGGCCGCCATTCTGGATGAACTTGAAAAGAGAGGCTTGACCGACATCGCCGTCACCCAGACCGGATGCAAAGGTCTCTGCGAGCAGGAACCGATGCTGGATGTCTGTAAACCAGGCCAGCCAGTCGTCACCTACGGCTATGTCACCCCCGAAAAAGCCCGGACTATCGTCGCCCAGCATATCGTCAACGACAGTATTGTCGGCGATTGGGTCGTGTCTACTAAATAATAGGAGGATCGAGCTTGGAAAAGAAAGAATGCTCCTGTTGCAAGTCCTCGGGGGACGAAAACGGCTATAGCGCCGTAATCCGAACCTTTGAGAAGAAGCGGGGGAATGTTATCCCCGCCCTACACGCGGTCCAGGCGAAGATGGGACACCTTCCTGAAGAAGCTATGCAGGAAATCGCCGATTGGCTCGATGTCCCCATCTCCGATGTCTTTGGCACTGCCACCTTCTACACACTTTTCTCCACCGAGCCCAAAGGCCGGTATGTTGTCAGAATCTGCGACTCCCCACCCTGCCACATAGAGGGATCAAACGCCATCAGAGCAGCCATCACCAAGGAACTTGGCATCAATCCCGGTGAGACCACCGAAGACGGCCAGTTTTCATTTGAGACTGTAAGCTGCTTCGGCCTGTGCGGAGTCGCCCCGGCTATAATGGTCAACGAGGACGTCTACGGCAACCTTACGCCGCAGATGATCGGTGAAATCCTACTCAAATACAGGAAAAAGGAGTCATAAATGCCGTTCTACAGAGCTCATGTACTGGTCTGCAACGGGACTCCGTGCATCCTCAAGGGAAGCCGTGCAATCCAGGCCGCTTTGGTCGAGGAGATCAAGAAAAAAGGGCTGGAAAACGAGATAAAAGTAGTCGAAACCGGCTGTCTCGGCATCTCGGAGTACGGGCCTGTGATAGTTGTCTACCCTGAGGGGACAACCTACTGCGGAGTTACCGTCAACGACGTTCCAGATATCGTCGAAGAACATTTACTAAAGGGGCGAGTCCTCCAGCGGCTCGTCTACAACGCAAAACCTGCCGGGGTTACCACCGCTCCCGCGTCCGCCCGGCAGAAAGAGCACAGGATCGTGCTTAAAAACGTCGGCGCGATAGACCCGACTTCCATCGAAGAATACATCGCGGTCGGCGGCTATGAGGCGCTCGGAAAAGCTCTCACGGAGATGCGGCCGGTTGATGTGGTGGAATCCGTCAAGAAATCCGGCTTAAGAGGCCGCGGCGGAGCAGCATTTCCGACCGGACTCAAATGGGAGCTTACCGCCAACGAATGCGGCGATGGAAAAGCAATTGTTTGCAACGCCGACGAAGGCGAGCCGGGAAATTTCAAAGACAGGCTCATCCTGGAAGGCGACCCGCACTCGATCATAGAGGCTATGATAATCGGCGGTTACGCAATCGGCGCGAACAAAGGTTATGTATACATCCGCGGAGAATACCACCAGTCCGTAAGCCATCTGGAGCTTGCCATTGCGCAAGCCAGAGAGATGGAACTCCTCGGAGAAAACATCCTGGGAAGCGGATTTGCTTTCGATATCGAGGTGTTCAAGGGCGCAGGCGCTTACATCTGCGGTGAGGAGACTGCCCTTCTGGAATCGCTCGAAGGAACACGCGGCGAATCGAGGATGAAGCCGCCTTATCCTCCGACATCCGGGCTTAACAGCAGGCCGACCGTCATCAACAACGTAGAGACGCTCGCGAATATCCCGCAGATTATTCTGAACGGGCCGGAGTGGTTCGCCTCTATCGGCACCGAAAAGAGCGCGGGAACAAAGATATTTTCGCCCTGCGGCGATGTGCTCATGCCGGGAGTCTATGAAGTGCCGTTCGGGACGACTATGCGCGAAGTCATCTACGAGATGGCAGGCGGTATCAAGTCCGGCAAGGACTTAAAAGCTGTTTTAATCGGCGGGCCGTCCGGTGTATGTGTCAGCAAGGCCGACCTAGACCGCCAGTTTGCATTTGAAGACCTTCCGCCCGGAGCGGGCGCGCTTATAGTGATGGATGACGCCAAGTGCATGGTCGATATGATGCAGAACTGCGCGCAGTTCTTCCTGCATGAGTCGTGCGGACAATGCGTGCCGTGCCGGGAAGGGACCAAGCGGCTCCATGAGATGTTCACCTGGTGGCAGGCCGGGGCAGGAAGCCCCGGAGATCTGGAGCTTGCCAAGGAACTCGGAGAGGTGATGTCGACAGCGGCCAAGTGCGGCCTCGGCCAGTTTGCGGCCACAGCGTTTCGCACCAGCCTGCCGCTCTTCGAAGAGGAGTATCGGTCGCATGTCGTTGACAAGGTATGCCCGAACGGTGTGTGCGAGATGGATAACGGTCACGGAAGCGAGGTGGTGTGACGATGTCTAAGATCACACTTACGATAAACGGTCTCCCCGTAGTTGCCGAAGAAAGGATGACAATCCTCCAGGCAGCCGAAGGCGCGGGGATTTATATTCCGACACTATGCCACCATCCAGACCTCCGCACGGAGGGAGTCTGCCGCATCTGCATAGTGGATGTAAAGGGGCAAAAGCTCCTGCAACCGGCGTGCGCCTTCCCCGTCTCGGATGGAATGAGCATCATGACCCACTCGCCGAGGGTACGGCAGGCCAGGAAGATGATAATCGAACTCCTGCTTGCTAATCACCCGCAGGACTGTCTCACCTGCTCAAAAAACCAGAAATGCGAGCTGCAAAAGCTGGCGAAAGAGTATGGAATAGAGGATGTCCCGTTCCGCGGTGAGCGACGAATTCAGGAAGAAGATGCCTCCAGCGCATCCGTCATCCGCGACCCCGAAAAATGTATCATGTGCAAGCGGTGCATCCGGGTCTGCCACGAACTCCAGAGTGTGGGAACCCTTTCCGCAAGCGGCAGAGGATGGGATATGTCAATCGGCCCGGCGCTCGGGAAGACTATGGTCGAAGCCGTCTGCGTAAACTGCGGCCAGTGCATCAATAGGTGTCCCACCGGCGCGCTTCGTGAGAAGAGTTCAGTCCAGCAGGTCTGGGCGGCGCTTCACGACCCGGCGAAGCACGTTGTGGTTCAGACAGCTCCCGCTGTCCGCGCGGCGATAGGCGAAGAGTTCGGTATGGAGCCCGGCCACCGCGTTACAGGCAAAATGGTCACGGCGCTAAAGGCTATGGGGTTCGACAAGGTGTTCGACACCGACTTCACGGCTGACCTTACGATTATGGAAGAGGGCTACGAGCTCATCCACCGGATAAAGGAAGGCGGGGTGCTGCCCCAGCTTACATCCTGCTCGCCTGGTTGGATCAAGTTCATCGAGCACTTCTACCCCGAGCTTCTGCCGCATGTATCGAGCTGCAAGAGCCCGCAGCAGATGTTCGGCGCTCTAGCCAAGACATATTACGCCGAAAAGGCTGGAATCGACCCGAAGGACATCGTATCCGTATCGATTATGCCGTGCGCAGCGAAGAAATACGAGTGCGACAGGCCGGAGATGGCCGACAGCGGTTACAAGGACGTGGACTATGTCCTGACGACCCGCGAGGCAGCGGCGATGATGAAGGAAGCAGGAATCGACCTGCCGAACCTGCCGGACGGACAGTATGACGATCCGCTTGGAGAGTCTACCGGTGCTGCGGTCATCTTCGGAAGCACGGGAGGCGTCATGGAGGCAGCGCTCAGGACTGCTTATGCCGTGCTTACGGGGACCGAACTCGATGATGTGAATATCACGGCAGTCAGAGGTATGGATGGAGTGCGCTCGGCGGAGATTCCGGTAGCCGGAATTACAGTTAAAGCAGCAGTCGCTCACGGACTGGCAAACGCAAGAGAGGTTATGGAAGGGATCAAGTCGGGCAAATTTGCCGATTATCACTTCATAGAGATAATGTGCTGCCCCGGCGGGTGCATCGGCGGCGGCGGCCAGCCTATCCCGACTAATGAAGAGATCCGAAAGAAACGGGCTCAGGCGATCTATGAAGAGGACGAGGCAATGACGGTCCGAAGATCGCACGAGAACCCGTCAGTCCAGAAGCTGTACAAAGAGTTCCTGGGCGAACCGCTCTCCCACAAGTCCCACGAGCTATTGCACACCCACTACACACCCCGTGGAATAAAACCAGACCCCAAACCGGAAGAAAAACCGGTTAAGGTGAAGATAGATTAACTAAAAGGGTGGATTTCTTAGAAATCCACCCTTTTTATTGACATTTCACTCTTAATGAAAATTATATACCACCCTGAACAACCAGCACGTCATCATGGATGGGAGCACGTCATCATGGATGGGAGCACGTCACCCTGAACTTGATTCAGGGTCCATTTTCTTCCTGGATTCCGAGTCAAGCTCGGAATGACGTTGTGATAGTTCAGCATAATATTATTCTGAGCTCTTACCCATTTTTATTGACATACAAGTAGCCACAGAGTATATTGCAGCTAAGCCCGCAGCAGTATCACGGGCTGCAAGTGCAGATTTGCAGTTTGAGGTAGTGCTTCGGGCTTTTTTTGTAAATAATATCTGTATATCCGAAAGAGAAAACAATTGATCAGGAGCCTTCAATGCCTGGAGTTATACTAGCTATCGTTATATTGGCAGGTCTTTTTATCTACTACCAAATCAAAGCTAAAATCAATCCGGATTGGAAGGAAAAGCTCGAAAATGGGCGGATTTGCACGTGGTGCGGTAAACCTGTAGAAGACTATCAAAAATCTCTTCCTTCAGATTCATCTTTAAGACTTCCAGGTAGGAACCTGAGATCGCATATTGACTGCGAGGAGCGGGCCTTAGCTGCACACAGAAGATATTACTACTACTTTCTTGGGATAGCGATTATCAGTGCCGTCTGCATGATCTTGGGTACATTGTCCGATTTCAGCCATAGCGGCAAGCTGGATTGGGATATGCTGGAAATAGCTATTCTTCCATTTTCCTTGCCATTAATGATTTTGTTAGCCGTCAAGGGCTGGGAAAAGCGGCTCAGTGAGAAAAAGGAAAAATACGAATAGTGCCAACTGCTTTTACACAGCAGCCTTCACGAACCTTTACATACTTGCACATTCCAGATAGCAAAAACCACTCCAAACCGGATGAAAAGCCGGTTAAAGTGAAGATAGATTGAGTTACAGGTCGGCCTGCTTGATGCAAGCCGGCCTTTCTCTTTTTTATGCCCCGTCTAGAGCCAGTCATATTTCCCCTTTCTACATTGCCCCTGTGTGATATTCGTTAACATATCTTTACAATCAAATTTAATTTAAATTTACCTATTGACAAACATGAGGTTGTTGGCTATTACTAGAGTATGTAGTTAATAACGGTTGGATAGGAGAAAACAGCAGATTTCATCTTCTATAAAAGCCGTATCCCAAAAGAAGAGCAGGTCTCTATTACATAAGAAGACTTGCCGAGACCACACACTACTTTAGGGTAAAGGAGAAAAATAAGTATGAAGGTCACAAAAGTATTACTCCTCGCAGCAGTGCTTGTCCTGGCGCTTGCTGTCACCGCAATGGCTACTGAAGCCAAGTGGAGTTTTACCACAAACATCTCGGGCGGCGCTTCAAGCGGCTGCCAGCTGGGCACGGATTCATCTGCGACAACCATGAATGCAAGCGCAGTTTCTGCAACAGCCGCTGGTTGTTATGCTTGGTTTACGGGGCAGACAAGGTTTGTATCTTACTCTAATCTTACATCCATAACTGCCGCGAATCCTATTAGAACATGGACCACGTATGCTTGGGTTGGTGAAAGCTATGCATCAAGCACAGCGACAATAACCTGGAAGAGCAGCACCACTGTTCCCACCAGCATTGCTAGCGTGCCTTACACTCTTAAGATCAAAATCCTTACAGACCCGACAGGCACTTATACTGCTGGGACAGAGTGGAATCTCTCCGGTCTGACTTCAACCGTTGTTACTGGACCAACATTCAGCAACCTGAATGCGATAAAGTATACTCAGGTGATACCGGAAGGCAAAACATCAGCCGCGTATGATCTTGCTCCCCTTGCGAATGGCAAGTCAGTCCAGATGCAAGTCACAATGGCTCCTACAGCTTCTGCAGTTCCTGAGCCGGGCAGCATGCTTGCACTCGCAACCGGGCTTATCGGTCTGGCAGGCGGAATTTTCAGAAAAAGAAGTTAACTCTTTTAGTTCTTAATCGAGACCAAGCCCGCAGCATTCAAAATGCTGCGGGCTTTTTTTATAAAACCTGTATAGCAGGAAGCAATTAACATCGATGAAGGCATATTTCTTGCAGTGATATATATCGGAAAGCAACCAATCGGAGGTCTTCAAATGCGTTTACAAGATCACATATTGTCTGTAAGTAACGGCCATTAGCAAGCACCGGATATATTATCACTCAATCTCGTTTTAACGTTCATTAGCGAATCATGTTTATGAAGCTTAACAAATTTCCACTCAATAATAAAAATTATTGCATTGTCTATTGACAACTTTAAGATTGTAAGCTATTAATAAAATAGATAAGCTAGTAAATGGGAATGCGGGATTCACTTCCCATTATTATGGTCTCACAACAAGAGAAGAGCAGGTCTCTAGCGTAAGCAGAAGACTTGCCAAAAACAACACTACACGTAAAGGAGAAAAAGTATGAGAGTCTCAAAAGTAGCATTGATTGCGGTAGTATTGATCCTTGTTTTTACTGCCTCCACAGCAATGGCTAGCTGGAAGTTCAACATGACCGTTGACGGCACCAACTACACCCGCATAGGCGAATCTGGTGCATCGACTGGGTCTGCAAGCTTGGTTTCAGGATCGAAAGCTGGTGTTTTTGTTTATGATCCTAGCGTATCACCAACGGGCTTTTTATCTGTTGATTCGATAAATGCCCTAACCGAAGGACAATCTAGGACTTGGACTGTCCTGGTATGGGCTGGCAGTACTTATTCACAGCCGATTTCATTAGGTTGGCGTTTCCCCAGCGCCAGTTACGCCATTCCTGCAAAAATCGGAAACACACCTTATACACTTAAGGTTAAGGTTGTTAATGATCCTACAGGTGAGCATGTTGGTTGGTCAAAGGTTATCCCTACCGACTTGGGTACGTCCTACGTTTACGATCTGAAGTGGAACAATTTGACTAATATAAAATATGACCAGACAGCTACTACTGATCTTGCGCCCGCTACGAACGGTAAAGCAGTCAAGCTAGAGGTTTCATGGGCTCCGACAGCTTCAAATGTCCCTGAGCCGGGCAGCATTCTTGCACTCGCGACCGGACTTATCGGTCTGGCAGGCGGAATCATTAGGCGAAAGAAGTAGTTCTTATTTATTGAAACCAAGCCCGCGGCATTCTAAAAGTGCTGCGGGCTTTTTTATGCCCGATTTTTTGCCGTTTTCCGCCATCTGTTCCCCATTTACTGCGATTGACACCATTTTCCCTCGGTGCTATAGTTTTTCAAATGAAACCTGATGAGTTTACAATAGATATACTTAAGATTCTGGAGAAAGATTCGCGCACTACGCTCTCTCAGATTGCCGCTATGACCGGGAAGAGCGAAGACGAAGTGCAAAAAGCAGTCGCCTCGCTTGAAGGACAGGGGATAATCAGACGATACAAAACCGTAATCGACTGGCAGAAGACAGGACTGGAGTGCGTCAACGCCTACATCGATGTCAAAGTCGCACCGTCTAGAGGTGTCGGGTTCGATGATGTGGCCGGACGCATCGCCAGATTCCCTGAAGTCCATTCGATCTATCTGGTATCGGGCGAGCTCGACCTCCGTATAATCGTGACAGGCAAGACCATCCTCGATGTGGCGCATTTTGTCTCCGAGAAACTGAGCACCATAGACCGCGTTCAGTCAACCATCACCCATTTTGTCCTGAAATGCTATAAAGAAGACTCCGTGATTTTCGGGGAGCCGTCAGACGACAAAAGACTTCCGGTAGTGCCGTAATGAAACCAATTTCTCACCTTGTAAAGTCCACTCCGCCATCGGGAATCCGGCGGTTTTTTGACATCGTTGCCCAGATGCAGGATGTTGTGTCGCTTGGCGTCGGCGAGCCGGATTTCGTGACCCCATGGAGAATCCGCGAGGCCTGCATCTACTCACTTGAAAAGGGTTACACCAATTACACATCGAATTATGGCCTGTTTGAACTGAGAAAGCTCATTTCGGGGTATCTCAGCAAGCGGTGGGGTGTTGAGTATAACCCTGAGAAGCAGATTCTGGTGACGGTCGGCGTAAGCGAGGGTCTGGACCTTGCGATGAGGGCAATATTGAACCCCGCAGATGAGGTCCTTGTCCCGGAGCCGTCTTATGTATCTTACAAACCCTGCGTGATGTTCGCGGGGGGCGTTCCCGTGCCGCTGCCTACGGCCATCGAGACCGGTTTCAAGGTCACACCGGAGCAGATCGAAAAAGCGGTGACATCCCGGACCAAAGCAATCCTTCTCAGCTACCCATCGAACCCTACAGGCGTAACTGCAAGCCGCGATGAGCTGCAGTCGATTGTCGATGTGGCCCGAAAGCACGACTTGTTTATCATCTCGGATGAAATCTACGACCGCCTTACCTACGACGGCTGCCATACCGCTATGCCCTCGCTCGACGGAGCCTATGAGCGGACAATACTCCTTAACGGTTTCTCTAAAGCCTTTGCAATGACGGGCTGGAGGATCGGTTACGCAGTATCTACGCCGGATGTCATCGAGGCTATGATGAAAGTCCACCAGTACACTATGCTCTGCGCTCCGATGATGGCGCAAATGGCTGCAATCGAGGCGATAAAAAACGGCATCAGCGAAAGTGATGAGATGGTGGAAGAATACAACCGCCGCAGGCGGCTCATTACTTCAGGGCTGAACTCCATAGGGCTCGACTGCGTCCTTCCCGGCGGCGCGTTCTACGCTTTCCCTTCCATTCGGAGGACCGGGCTCACTTCAGAGAAGTTTACTGAAAGGCTCCTCATGGAGGAAAAGGTGGCAATAGTCCCCGGAACGGCATTCGGCGAGTGCGGCGAAGGCTATGTGCGATGTTCATATGCAACCGACACCGACAGTATCCAGCTCGCGCTGGAACGCATAAGCCGGTTTCTGGAGAAGATCGGCACTTGCGGAAGTGTTAAAGCAACCAGGCGGGAATAGGCGCGGGCCTTCTGCGTCTATGTAGAGAAAGACTAAGTGTTTGGGGCCAATGGCTGAACGCCGGAAGCTATAACCACTGATTGAGGTGACTAAACTGCGCAAGCTTACTCTACTTTTAACAATTCTATTTGGGTTGGTTCCCGCCATAGTGTTGGCTCAGGGAAAGATGACCGGCTATACTACCTGGGACGAGAACTATTTTTACGCCGCTTTTACCGTGGACGATCCTGACATAACCGGGACAAACATCTCACCGTTTTCCAACCCATGGGAAGACGATTCAGTCGAGATCTTCCTTGAGACGGACAACAATCATGCACCCGGCAGGTCAAAGTCTACGTATCACATGGCCGTCAGCTCCGCAGGCGGGGCTGCTTTCACTGAATCGGACGGCAACGGCGGCTGGCGGATCAAGAAGATACTTTCATTCAAATATGCCTCCGTCGCAGATGGCTCCATAAGCAACTCGAACGACCTGGACATAGGCTACACGGTCGAGCTGGCCCTGCCATGGCACGAACTCGGTGTCAAAGCCCCGACTCCCGGCACCATGATGAGCTTCAATGTAGTTGTGCGGATGCGCGGAGAGACGAACAAGTTTGTCAGCCTTTCTCCAGCGGTCAAAACAGAGGAAGATATCCACGACGCATCGAAATGGGCGAACATCGTCTTCACCGGAGCCGGGTTCGCGGTAGCGACCACATCGCTCGATAAGATAGTATCAGCCAAGTACATCGCCAGAATGCCTCTTATCGACGGCCAGGTAAGGCAAAAAGAGTGGAACAACAACACATCTTTCGAACTGCCGCTGCCTATCGAAAAGCAGAAACTGCCGCAGCACCAGCTCCAGAAAATGGTGCTCACTCACTACTTCTATTGGTATCAGGACAACCCCAGAAAAGCCGCTCCCTGCAAGTTCGTCAGGGCAGCAGGCGGAGTGCTTGAGCTAAGCGACAGCCCCGCCAACGGGGCGGGTCCGTGGTTCTCATACGACAGGGTGCAGTTGCATAAAACCGAGTTTTCAGACATGAAACGCGCTGGCGTGGACATCGTGATGCCTGTCTACCGGGGCGATGCCGCAAGCCGCGCAGCCTACGCAGCCAAGGGACTGGACTCCATAGCAGAGGCGCTGAGGGAGTTGAAGTCCGAGAAAAAGCCCTACCCTCTCGTCGGGATGTTCTTCGATACATCTTCCATGGCACTAGCCTATAAAGACAGCTCTCAGCCCAAAGGCACTGAAGATGTCAAACGGACTTTCTATGGTATGATCCATGATTTCTTCATGCGGGTGCCGGAGGAGTTCCGTGCGCAGGTGCAGATGTCGGATGAACGCAAAGACCGCCCATGCTGCATCGTTTATCTGTATTCCTGCAAGCCGATCTCCGGATTCGACGCAAGCTTCATCTCCTACGCAAACGAACAATTTGTCAAAGATTTCGGCGCCCACATTTTATGGATGGGCGCACAGGACTTCAAAGATAAACAGACATCGTTCGATGCCTACTGCAACTACGGTGCGGGGCTCGGCTCAGGCTATGACGATACGGCCAGGATCAGGGTATCCACCATCGGTCCGGGTTATGATGACTGCGCCATAGCTGTTCGTGAGGCCCATATAAATGCCCGGAACGCAGGCGACCTCTACAAGACAGAATGGACTGAAGCGCTCAATAAGCGGCCTAACTGGGTAGTGCTCGATGGCTGGAACAACCTTTCGGAAGGGACCGGAATCTGCGGGACCAGGCAATACGGGTTTACGTATGTCGATACGACGGCCATCCAGACTCTGAAGTTCCGCGGCGCAAGAGAATATGACGCAAAGTATATGCATAACAACCTTCCTGCGGTCATAACCACCGGCGCGTTTTACCAAACGGATATTACTGTGCAGAACGACGGCACGAAACCCTGGAAAGCCGCAGAGGGTTACGCCCTCGGATACCGCTGGTATCAAAACGGCGCGCTGGTCGCAGAGAGCGGCATCAGGCGGCCTGTTCAGAGTGATGTTTTCCCTGGGCATTCGGCCAATATCACCATCGGGATCGCCGCCGTTACCAAAGACGGGCAAAACCTGCCGGAAGGCGACTACGATGTCCGGTTCGAGATGGTGCGACTGGCCGATGACAAATGGTTCTCCGCGCTCGGAGACGACGGGTTCGTCGTGCCGGTCAGGGTAGGCAAGAACAGCGATGTCCAGGCAAGATTTTTAAGCATCGACGGGCCGGTCATGATGAAAACCGGAGCCGGTTACCCATTCAAGGTAGTAGTAAGAAACGACGGCGCTTCCACATGGAAAGCAGGGTGGACACTCGGCTGCAGGCTCTTCAAGGTGTCGAACGGCGCGCGCGAAGAAGTCGGTATAGCGCCGGTGAACGCCGGTCTGGAAAAGGATGTGCCGCCGGGTGAAACTGCTGAGGTCACGGTCAACGTCAACCTGAAGGATACGGCCGGACAGCCGCTCCCGGTCTGGAAACAGACGGACCCATGGTCTTATCTCCTCAAATTCGATATATTCGATGGCTCGAAATCCATAACGGAAGAGAGCACTGCTTCCAACGAGAGGATTATAGACGTTTTCGAGAACGATTACGGCGCAAAGGTCATTGCCTGCGATGTGTCCGATGGGATCGAAGCGGGGAAGACGATCACTTGCAAGGTCGTAGTGAAAAATGACGGAACGGACACATGGACAAAAGAGACTTACAGCATCGGCTGCCACTGGTATTATCTCGATGGGGTGGAAGCCGTATGGGACGGTGAGAAGACTCCGGTCAACGGACAGATTGTGCCTGGTATGCCTGCAATCATCAATGCAAAGCTGACTGCGCCTCCGTATGATGGCCGTTATATCCTTGTATGGGACTTTTTTATAAACGGCAAGTGGGCTTCGACCTCCGAGATCAGCCGCGGCAACGACATTCTTACGACGGAAGTGACCGTAAAAAACGGCAAGCTGCAGTTCGCCGACCTGTCGAAGCTGTTCGACGTCGCCGGGGCGAGCCCTGACCGAAACAGAGAAAGCGGTGGGTTCGACGGCAGCGGACATTCATTCCCCGCCGAGATGATTCCGCCGGATACGAGTATGGGCAAGCCGAACGATATTTACCCCTGCTGTTACGGCTGGAAATCCGATCCTGCGGGGCTGGAGTCGCCAAGACACATCAGCTTCGTCTACGGTCCCAAGGCTGCAGGCGATAAGAACTTCATAGCCTGCGCGGGACAGTCCGTAGCTGTGCCCAAGGCAAAATACACAAAAATCCACATCCTCGGCGCAGCTATAGAACCTGACCAGGAAGCGGATTTCGGACTCGGATACCAATCATCCGTCGAACCTGCAAAAGTCGTTATGAGTTCGTGGACGGGCGAGCCCATGCACGGTGAAGAAATAGGGCTGGTGACGCTTCACAGGCATTCCAAAGCGGGAGACGAGCCCGGAGTGAAGTGCTACCTGTTCCATTATACGATTCAGGTAGACCCGGCGAAACCGCTCGCGTCCATTGTTCTGCCTAAGAACGACAAAGTGAGGATCACGGCGATAACACTCGAAAAACCTTGAGAACGCATTCTAAAAGAAGGGGTTTTCACGAAAGCAGGAGCCAGCAGCTCCTGCTTTCGCGCTTTTGAAGGCTAATATGCCCCGTTTCCGGTTACAACAGCCGGTATGGTCTTTATCAGGATCAGCAGGTCGAGTTTGATCGAGCGGTGGTCTACATAGTATACATTCAGCCGCACGCGGTCTTCGTATGATAGTTTATTGCGCCCGCTTACCTGCCACAACCCCGTAATCCCCGGCTTAACAGAGAGGATTTTGTCCTGGTAGATCCCGAACTTCTCGATTTCCTCGAAACTGATCATCCTCGGCCCCACCAGAGACATCTGTCCGAGGAGCACATTCATCAGTTGAGGAAGCTCATCGATACTTGTCTTGCGGAGGACCTTCCCTACGCGGGTAACTCTTCTGTCGGAGCGAAGCTTGTGGTTATCTTCGAGCTCTTTACGCTCTTCTTCGCTCGCATATTCCAGCAGATCGATACCGTCCAGCATTGTACGCAGTTTGAATGCATTGAACGCGCGTTTTCCGCGTCCCACAACCTTGCGCTTGTGAAACACCGGGCCACGGGAATCCAATTTCACAGCCAGCGCAATTAGCGGCAGAAATGGAAGCAAAATAACTACGAGCGGGAGGGATATTGCTATGTCCAGCGCCCGTTTTTCCATTATGTACAGCCTGTGCATCCGCATAATATCGGTATGTATCATATCGCCGGGTTTTGCAAACCCATTGATGCTTCCCATTCAGACACTCCTTTGCTATTTTTATTTTATATCTGCATATTTGCCGAATTTGTCTTTCTACTACCAAAAACATCAGACGCTTCCTGGTAAATATCCACCAGGCGCTCAGCTATCTTCCCCCAATCATGGTTTTCCCTCACATAAGCAGATGCGTTCGAGCCTATCCTGTGCCGTCTCTCCGGGAAGGCAAGCAGTTCGACTATTTTTGAAGCGAATTCTTCAGGCTGGTCTGCAGTCAGGAAATGTTCACCGTCCCGGCCGGAAATCGCCGAGCAGGCTCTCGATGTTGCCACAACTGGTTTGCCCATCGACATTGCTTCCAAAACCTTGTTCTGGATGCCAACCCCAACCGTGATCGGACATACAGATGCGGCAGCGCGAGCAATGTACGGCCGGATGTCATCCACATAGCCTGTCACTGTAACGGAAGGATCTTCCGCCAGCTTCTGTATGCTCGATGGAGGATCGGCGCCAACGACCAGGAATTTTACACTGGGCCTTGCCGCCTTTACGAAGGGATAAATTTTATCATAGAAGTACTTCACCGCGACAACATTCGCGTAATAGCTCATCTTGCCCGAAAATATTATCGTTTCCGGGTCTTCAAGCGCATCCACCGGATGAAAATACTGATGGTCTACACCGTTCGGCAGCACCGAGATGCGGCCCCCCTGTGGCATAAGCGCCTCCAGACGTTGGTCCTGAGATAGCTCGATGAGTTCGCGGGTTGTCCTCCACTCCACCAACTCCTTCTGTGTTTCTACAGACTGGACAGGCATCTCCCGAATCTTGAGCCGCTTACGTATCCTCTCCCAGAGCAGCCCTTCCAACGCCTGCCGGTCACCCTGGGATGTTATCACGACTTTCTCGAACCGCTCCGAGATCATAGCCTCATAGACCCGCATCTTGGCCCACTCTTCCAGCGCCATAAACCAGGAGATCGGGTTCTTCTTTGTCTTCAGAAACTGTTTCAGCAGCAGAGTAATGCAGTCTACCGAGTCATAGACCTTCGGGAGAGAGCCTATGTGGGACGCAAAGTGCGCTCCACGGACATGCTCGACATGAACGACATCAAACGGCTGCCGGATTATGAGGTCGTCTACGGCATGCGTCAGGTTGGGGAGATAAGTATAGGCGGCTTGAAGCGGCATATTGGTAAACAGCCGTCTCCCGCAGCTTGCAATCGACTGGAACTTGCTCATTCTGACAGGCTTTACATTGCAGATGCCGGACATCTCATCGAGCGCCCGCCGGTCGTGCTCCGACTGCATAAGCGATACCAGTGTAACCTCATGATGCCTGCCAAGGTTCTTTATCAAATTATAGGGTCTCACACGGATGCGTGAGGGTACATAAGGAGTAATATAGAGCACTCGCATGGCGCAACCACACTTTCATAATGAATATTGGGTGCGTCCCAATGAGCAGTTATGCTCTTACCCCCCACATCGCACCGGATCGTTCTACCTACAGATTTTCAGCTACAAAACCGCCTGATGTTTATTAATGAGTTACTCTTCATTTTTTCCCAACTCCCGCCCCGCGCAATCCTCATTTAGCACTATAATGCAACATTACCGGTTTTTCATCCGAATTGGCGGCGGCGCGTTTTTCCTCCGTATAAACAGGCTGTAGTTATGTTTTTCCAGAACCAGCGCATCGAGCGCTTTGTCCAGTCTTGCCAGGATGGAATCCCAACCATAGTTTGACAGCACGAACTCTCTTCCCACTTCTGCAAGCTGTTTTCGCAGTTCGAAGTCCGAAAGAAGCCTGAGAACGGAGTCCGCGAACGCCTGCGGTGTATCGGCTATCAACAGATGGCGGCCATTCTCCGCCCCGATCCCCTCGCAGCCGACAGATGTGCTGACGACCGGCAGCCCCATAGCCATTGCGTTCAATATTTTGACTCTCAGTCCGCTGCCGGACCTCAATGGAACGATGAATACCGCAGCTTCAGACATCAGAGCCGACAGGTCCTGCACAAACCCTGTCACCTCGATAGAGCTGTCCATGCTCGGCAGCTTTCTGATGCTGCCCGCAGGTTTACTGCCTGCGATTACAAGCTTTACGCCGTCCGAGCGTGATTTTATTTCCGGGTATATTTCGTCTGCAAAGTAAAGGATCGAGTCGATATTCGGAGGCCAGGACATCGTGCCGATGCTCAGGATATTCCTGGCATTCGGGGATAGACCGGCTTTGGGAAAACTGTCAAAATCCACCCCGATGGGGATACATGTTACATTTCCCAAATCCCGGCACTCTCTGAGCAGCGTTGCCTTATCAGTCTCCGTCACAGTGAGCACCAGACCGGCTTTCTCGCAAGCCGAAAGCTCCCATTCTTTAAGTTTCTTCCACTCGATGGATGCATAGAGCCCCTTTCCCGAGAACCTTTCGCTCTGAGCCATCCGCTCGATGATCTTCCACTCGACATTATGCTCGTCCAGGACCCAGGGGATATGGTCCCATCTGTCCATATACTGTGCCATCTGAAGATGATCGACATAGACCATGTCGAACCCTCCCGGCTCCAGCAGGCCATCTATGGCATGCTGCATCCCCACAACCTGGTCGCGCGCTATTATGAACGGTTTACGGCTGAACAGGCTCTTCGCAGCAAACTTCATATTGGCGGCAGCAGACCTTCGGATCGGCACTGTATGGACTTCACTGCAGAACGAAGCCGCCACCCCCATCTGTTCAGCCGTCGGGTCTTCTCTTACGAACGAGACCAGCACTACCTCGTGCTTCTCACCCAGGTGGCGCAGTATATTGCAGCTTCTTATCGTCCCTCCGCAGATAGGCGGGTAAGGAAATAATTGAGTCAGAAAAAGTATCTTCATCCTGTCATCCCTCCCGCCATTGTCTTCGCACCCGGCAGGCTGATCAGCGACTCATAGACCGCGACAGTCTCATTCGCGGTCCTCTTCCAGCTGAACTCAGCGGCTCTTTCCCTTCCACGCCGGATCATTTTCTCCCTGAGCTTCTTATCATTGAGCAATTCCAAAAGCCCGCGCGAAATGGCTTCAGTGTCGTTGGGATCGACCAATACCGCGGCATCCCCTGCCACTTCCGGCATCGAGCTTACATTGGATGTGACGACGGGCGTTCCGCAGGCCATAGCTTCGATTACCGGCAGCCCAAACCCTTCGTAGAACGATGGAAAGACAAGCACATCAGCGAGAGTATAAATGGCGGTCAGATCCTGTCTTGAGACAGGGTCGAGCAATACCATCCTGGGCAGATGGGACTGGTGGCGGCAGGCGATGTCAACCGCCATAGCTCTGGCCTCCGGGGAAGCGCATATCAGGACTATCCCTATTCTATCCAGCTCACTCGATGCGAGGCCCGCAGCCCCCACGATCCCCAGGCAGTTTTTCCGTGGATCGGATGAGACCAGCCCAAGGATGAACCTCTCCGGCAGACCATGAGTCTCCCGCACTCTTTCAAGCAGCGCGGAGTCTGTAATTGGATGGAAGTCCGGGTTGAGCCCCGTCGGGACTACACTTATCTTCTCTTCAGGGATGTTCAGCATCCGCTGTATGTCCGATTTCGATGCTTCGGATATGGTGATTATCCGGCTCGCACGGCGTGCCGCCCTGGGCATGACCTTCCGCCAGTAGCTGTTGAACATCCTCATTTTACGCGGCATGCGCCGGTCTTTCTCCCTCTGCAGCAGCGGAATGAGGTCGTGGATTGTGAGCACCATAGGACAGTACGGCACAAACGGCCCCGTATTGCATGGAAAATGGGCGATATCCACTTTATCACGGGCCATTGCAAGCGGCAGAAGCACCTGTTCTCTGACCGGCGCAGGACCGCTCACTATCTTCACCCTGAAGTTATCGTGAGACTCGACTCCCGGCCTGTCAGTATACAGTATGTACTCGTTTTCATGGTCCAGTTCGGCAAGACCATGGACAATATTCTGAGTATATGTCTTGAACCCGCCGTCCTGTGGATGGGACAAATATCTTGTGTCGATCCCTATCTTCATCTTGCGCCCACCGCCCATATAAATATTCTCCCTTGGACGGAGAGTTTGTCTTTGTAGGTATTTCTATTCCGGCCAATGACTGCCCGGGGGCTCCAGGCGGCAAGCCGGACGATCGATGAGAGTGCGGCAACCACTCTGTAGGTAGCAGCTGACAAAAGCCCATAATGCTTTCTCATAAACCTGTGTTTGCTGCGACAGAGCTCGACTGAAGTCCGGTTTATGTCAAGTTTCGAGCTTTGCCCTCCGTAATGGATGATCTCGGCATCGGGATAGAAAAATACCTTCCATCCGGCTTCCTTCAGCCTGTAGCAGAGGTCAGTTTCCTCACTGTACATAAAGAACCCTTCGTCCAGAAGCCCGATCTCCTCAATCGCAGCTCTCCTGAGGAGGAGACAGCTTCCACCGGCAAAGTCCACTTCTCTCACACTGTTGAAGTCCCAGTAGGACATGGCGAAACTGCCGGTCAAACTGTTTTCAGGAAACAGTTTGCTCAGGTAAAGCGCATCGAACAACTCCTGAAGCGGAGTCGGGAACGGGCTGCAGGAGCGCTGAAGCGTGCCGTCGCCGTTCAGGAGCTTACTTCCGACCGCACCTGCCGCCGGGTTCGACTCCATGAACCGCACGAGGAGCGAAAGCGCCCCCGGCAGGACGACCGTATCGCTGTTCAGGAGCAAAAAGCAGTCCCCGCCCGATTCTTTGTAGGCCAGGTTGTTCGCACGGGTGAACCCCAGGTTCTCACCAGCTTCGATCAGCCTCACCTGAGGAAATTCACTTCGGACCATGCCTGCGCTATCGTCTGAAGAGCCGTTATCGACCACTATCACCTCGGCAGTGAGCCCGTCAAGGTTTTTAAACACCGATGACAGGCACTGCCGCAGGAGTCCCTTCGTATTCCAGCTCACGATAGCGATGGAAAGCTGCATCAGACCTCCGCCTCCTCACCATAGTCCTCTTCTCCCGGCTGGGCCGCCGCTACAGCCGCGCCGAGAAGGAGCCACGGAAAGACCGATGAGCTGAACGACCATATCCCACCGTTTACCCTGCTGGGAAGGAGATAATCACCCACCAGGCTCGTTATGGCAATTGCCGCAAATATCGCCGTCGCGCTGACGGTGAGCCATTTAAGCTCTTTCGGCCCCTTTCTGACCGTGTCGATCCCTGTTCTTATTCCCGCAACCACCAGCCAGATGAACGCTGCAATTCCGAAAAGGCCGAGTTCGGCTATCATCTGTGCATAATCACTGTGCGCGGTGGTGTAGGTAGTATTGCCGTACCACACGCTGCCGTACTTTTTGGAGTAGGCAAAGTAGTCCGCCGGGCCTATTCCGAGGATGGGGTTTACGGAGGAAGCCATCTTCGCGGCATCAGCCCAAAGATCGAATCTGTCCATATCACCTTCACTCCGCGACTCGCTGTAAACCGTGTTCATAGCAGCCGGTTGAACAGCTATTGCGAGCAGCAGAATGACGGCCGTCACAGCAAACATCTTCCTTGAGTAAAACAGGACAACCATCGTTATGCCGAGTGACGCTGTGAGCCAGCCGGAAACCCAGCTTCTAGACCAAAACGACCCCAGAAGGAATATCCCAAGAAGCACCGCAAGCCCGATCTTCCCTCCGGCGGACTCTTTTCCGAAAAGCACTCGTGCGGTAGTCAGTATCGCCGCGAACGCCGTAATAAATGTACTTCTGGTGATACTCCACGGCCATTCCAGCCCCGTTACCTGGAAAAATGTTGCATATATTCCGATTATTGCAACCGGCCAGTAGAGCGCCCCGATCCACCGTTTGTCCTTCATGGAGCTTGCAGCGAGGAAGAATGCAGCCACACATAATGCCCATATCCCGATTTCCGACACCTGGTAAAGAAGCTGTTTGTCGTACCGATGCACCCCATCGTCCCAGATGAAATAGCTTGAGATCATGGACGCCACCGCTACACCCAAAAATACCGCGGCAGGCAGGTTCAACCTCGATTTGGCAAGTTTGATCCCGCTCCCGAAGAACCTTGTAATCCCCCAGAACGCACACAGAAAAACCAGACCGAGCTGGCTCGGCATAACACCGGCCCTGTAACTCGCTTCAGCTCCGAGCACCGCGGGAGAGTTGCCTGTATTGAACGGCGCGATCAGCGCAAACAAAACGATACCCAGTGCAAACCACCGCGAGAGTATGATGGATACAAGCACAATGATTCCGACGACTATTACGAAGTAGACGTCCAGTTTGATTATCATCGAAGACAGGATATAGCCTATAAGCAGTATCCCTCCCACTGTAAAGACTGCTCCTACGGCCTTTTTCGCTGCTTCCCTCCTGTCGATTGCGCCGGAAAGACGTCCGATCATATTCTTCTCCCCTGCCCCGTTATGGATTTCAGCGCGTATTCCATCGCTTCTATCGATCTCTCCCAGCCGAACTCAGCTGCCACGTGTTCACGGGCATTTTTCGCAAGTTCCCCTCTTAATTCCGGGTCTTTCATAAGCTGTACCACGCAATCCGCAAACTCATCGGGGTCGTCCGCAATGAGCGCAGTCTCCCTATGTCTTACCCCGATCCCCGCCGCTCCGAGCGTGGTCGCTACTACCGGCGTTCCGAGCGCCATCGCTTCCAAAATCTTCAACCTGGTCCCGCCGCCTATTCTGAGCGGAACAACAAGCACGGCGCTCCCCGCCACCATGGGGCGGATATCATCCAGAAACCCGGTGAGTGTAACACCGGCAGCGGTAAACGGCGATATATCTATTTCTTTATGTCCGCCTGTTATGACAAACCGAGCGTCAGAAATAGCCTTCTTGATTCCAGGTAAAATTTGCTCGCAAAAAAAGACTGCGGCATCGTAATTGGCATGATATGTAAGTGCGCCGGTCGAGATAATGCGTTTCGGGTCAAAGTCGGGAGTCTTGTAGTCCATGAGTCCCAGGTCGACGCCGTTCGGCACGACATGAAGCGCCCGGCAGCTATTTTCGGGCGTGAGGAGCTTTGCCAACTCCTGTCTGTCTTCCTCGGACACCGCCGTTACGGCATCAAATGCGGCGGCCAACCTTTGTTCGTACCCGGCAGCCTTTACCCATGTGAGCTTCCGTCTAAACTTAGCCAATGGACTGCCGCCCTGCCCAACAAGCCGCGCAAAATAGGCAGTATCGACATTGTCGTTATCAAGTATTTTGGGCAGACTTGCATGCATCAAATATTCGCCCGCTCTGGTCGTAAATGCAATCGCAGCATCGAACGAATGAGTATTCAGCTGGTCTTCCACCATCCGAGCCATTGTCCTGCTCCAACAGTCGATACTGGAACGCGGCCTCGTGGAAAAAAGCGCACGGACGGCATTTCCAGCCGTAGGTTTGAAGTCACTTCCCTTGACCACGATAACATCACGGCACAGCTCGCCAAGCTCGTGGACGTGCTCCATGTCCGACTGGTCCTGGGTGAACGATAGAAAGTGTATATCATGCCGCTCCGCCAGCCCTCGGAGCAGATGATACACCCGCAGCCTCCCGCCGTTTACCGGCGGGCATGGAAACCATTGGGATATGATAAGCAACTTCATTTTCCCATCCGCCCCAGATAGAAATCCACTACACCCCTCAGAACTGCGTGGCTGGATTTCACATGACCTCGGACGGCCATCGATGCTGCCATCCGGCCAAAATCAACCAGAGCGATTCTGAGCAGCCTGGAGTTCTTCATCCTTCGTTTCTTGAGAAAATACAGCCTGTTCCGGCAGAAATAATAAAGCTGCGCGGCGCTTCTGCCTTCGAACCCGCGCGAGACCTTGTGCCAGATCTTCGATTCGGGAGTAAATATGGTCTTGTAGCCCGCATCTTTCGCGCGGAAGCACCAGTCGGACTCTTCGTAGTATAGAAAATAGTCCGGGTCCAGAAGCCCGACCTTCTCAAGCGCTTCCCGGCATATGAGAAGCGCCGCGCCGACTCCATAGTCGACAGCAGTCACACCTTTAAACTGCCCGGCATCCTTAATGTCCACATATCTCTGGTAAGCTATACCTGTTCGCCTGTCGATCTCACCGCCTGCCGACCAGACGACGTCAGGCTGGTCGTAATAATAGATAAGCGGATTAACTGCCGCTATATCATCCGAACGATACAGCACTTGCACCAGGGATGAGAGAAACTCCGGGGCAACTACAGTGTCGTTATTGAGCAGCAGCACCGCATCTGCCCCGGAATCAAGTGCATGGCGGATGCCGGTGTTGTTTCCCCCGGCAAAACCCAGGTTCTGTCCGGTCTCTATGACCTCCACATCGGGAAAAGCAGACCTCACAGCCTCCGCTGTGCCGTCCGTCGAGCCGTTATCGACCAGAATCACACGAAAGTCCGGGTAATCGATGTCTTCGAGGGACTTCAGGCATTCGAGAGTGTCGTCCCTGCCGTTCCATGCGAGCACAATTATGGCTACCTTCGGTGTCATCACAGCGATTTCAGTGTCTCCTTTCCGACTGTGAGACCATACAACTTATAAAAAATCACCCAGAGGACAAGCACAGCCGCAATTCCCGCTAAATGCATGGTTATGCCACTTCCTGTGAAAAAAAATGCCGCGCCGGAGACGATAAACGAGACGATGTAGACAACGGCGAGCTTTCGGGTAAGGTCGATTATATGATTTCTGATCATCCGCCAGAGAGAGATCACGACGAAAATCGCGCTGACCGGCAGATAGTTGGCTGCGACCATCCCCATCGCGCCGAACCGACTGGTCAGGATAAACCCGGCTGTAATCAGAGTGAGCGCCCCGGAGATCGATGCGAGAAAGAGCATCCTGTCCTGCTTTGTCGCCCGGAGTACCTCAATACCGAATGACGAGTATGGGTTGACGACACCGGACATCGCAAGCGCCTGGAGTATCAACGCCATCGGCATCCACTTGGCTCCAAACAGAGTGGAAACGAAAAATCCTGAATGGAACAGTAAAAAGAGATAAATTGGTGTCTCTATCGCAGTGATGGCAAGGGTGGTGCATTTATATATCTGGCCGAGTTTGTCTGTGTCGTACGAGACCTCGCAGAACAACGGGTAGATGACGCGGTAGATCGCAGTCTCGACGATTTTCGATACCCTCTGGCAGAGCATCAGCGCCATCGCGTATAGCCCGACTATTTTCGGGTCGAGCATTGTTCCGGTGACCAGAATATCCCCCTGCTGGAGGAGAAGCCCGATCAAGGCTATCAAAAATAAGTAGCGGCTTCCCGCAATAAGCGTTCTGGTACAAGCAAAAGTAAACTCGACTTTGAGCAATTTTCGGACGGATACCCACATGAGCAACGTATAAGCCGTTTCACCGGCGAGCGAGCCCAAAACAAGCGCCCACACCCCCCAGCCGGATGCGGCAAGGGATATGCTCACAGCCGCATTCAGCCCAAGCCTGGCGAACTGAGGGATGAGCGATCTGTGGACTATCAGTTCCCGGTCTACATAGACGGTTGGGACTGTACCCACGGCTTTTATCAGGATCAAAGGAGCGAGCGCACGCGCAGGAGTAATGAGCGCCGGGGTGAAAACTTTTAGATAAGGTGCGAACAGCTCGACCAGGCCGATAGCCAGCAAAGAAAGCCCTGTTCTGATGAGCAGCACATTCCCGAAAGGCCGTTTTTTCTCCCGCGCGAGGTGCTGGGAAAGTCCAAGATCGGTGAATACATCCGCAATGAGGACCACAAGCATCGCTTCAGCAAAAATCCCCCACTCTCTCGGCAGGATCAACCTCGCGAGAATGATCTTGCTGATGAATTCAGCCCCGGTAGTGCCAAGTTGTGATAGATATGATGACGCGAGCGAAACCACCGCGCGGCGTTTGAGTCGGTCCATAGCCCCATATTACCCGGATGAGGCAATAGCAAACCGGAACTGTTTCCGTTCTGCTGCGTCTATATGTAAAGTGGAGGTAGTTACAATGAAAAGAACAGCTTTCGTCGTTCTCGCGGTTATATTGGCCTTCGGGATTATTATGGTTTCGGGCTGCAAGAACAATGACCGCACCAAAATATCGTCTATCCTGAACGCCCCCGGTAAATATGTGGACCACAAGGTGATAGTCGCCGGAGAAGTGACAAAGTGTTACGGAGTGGATCTTCTCATCACGGAAGCCGGAGCATACCAACTCGACGACGGGACCGGCAAGATATGGATCATCACCAAAAACGGAGTGCCCAGAGAAGGCGCAAAAGTAGGGCTCAAGGGCACAGTCTCAAGCGGATTCAAACTCGGCCGTGATGTATTCGGAGCCGTGATTCAGGAGACAGAGCGCCGCACCCGCTGAGCCATTTGACCGATTGCAGCCAAACAAGAACAAATAAATGTCATGCAGGCTCAACAGTATTGACAACTGATCGCAACAGTTGTACACTTCAAGCAGCCTGCCATCAAATTTGTTTGCAGATAAACGAATGACACAGAGGTCTTAGCATGTTTTGTCCAAAGTGCGGTACTGAAAACGAAAATAATGCTTACCGGTGTGTATCTTGCCAGACAATCATCCAGATCCAACCGATACCATTGGCCAGCCAGCCTGTAAATGTCAACCCTGCTCAGTATGATTCCGATCTTAAGTATATACTGCCTGTCGGAAGGTCTGCACTTGCAGTAGCCGCAGGATATGCGGGTCTTTTCTCGGCTTTGCTCGTCTTTGGACCGATTGCCATCCTGCTTGGGATTCTGGCTCTTAAGGACATCAAGAAAAACCCTGAGAAGATGGGTAAAGGTCGGGCAATTTTTGGTATAGTGATGGGAATTCTGGGCACTATCGGCCTTGTGGCAGTAATAGTAATACAGATGACGAGTTCCGCGATATAATAATTTCCAACATAAACGGAGGAAACAGGTTTGTTTTGCAGACGATGTGGGACACAAAACGAGGATAATGCTAAACGGTGTGTAAGGTGCGGCGATCCGTTAATACCAGCGCCGGAACAGCAGCCCGGACAGCCATTTGGACAACAACCAGGGCCGTTGACACAGCCGCCAGGGCAACCACTGACACAACAGCCGGGACAACCGTCGGGACAGTATAATCAGCAGCCTGGTCAGTATCCTAACCAGCAACCCGGACAATATCCTGGGCAATACCCGGGACAGCGGCCTTATCAGCGGCCGGCGGCACCGCCCCCGAATGTACCTAATCACCTGGCAGAGTCTATTGTTGTCACTCTCTTCTGCTGCTTAATAACCGGAATCGTGGCTATAATCTATTCGACTCAGGTCAATTCAAAGCTGCAGCAAGGTGATTATGCTGGCGCGGTTGATTCATCAAATAAAGCCAAGACTTGGTCTTGGGTATCATTTGGACTGGGATTAGTAGGAATAGTTATCAGAATTATTCTAATGGCAGCCAAAGGCGCTGTTCCACGACCGGGTTACTAAAAGTGGATTCTATAGTTAAAACGGACACAACACACCGTAAGTTCGTGCCGATTAGATCAGCGCTGTCTGCAGCAGGAATGCTGGCAGCGCTGATCTTTTTATATGTTTTGAACCCAAATATCAGCTGGTATTTGCCGCCATGCCCGTTTCATGCACTGACGGGATTTTACTGCCCAGGATGCGGCTCCACACGCGCCATGCATCAACTTCTTCACGGCCATATTCTTGCGGCGCTCGACCTCAACCCGCTGATGGTCATATCCATTCCGTTCCTGCTATATTTATATATCAGGCAGGCACTCCGGCAAATGCGGCCTGCGCAGCCTGTCAAGGCCATTTGGCTGTGGTGCGTGCTCGCGGTCATTATTATCTACGGCATACTGAGAAACATCCCCGTCTACCCTTTCACATTGCTTGCGCCGTAGGCTCGAACTTTTTGGCACCGGCACGTGTCTAATGTACATAACGAAGGAGGGGATAGCCATGTTCCGCAGCGGTAAGAATTCTGGATGCAATGGAAAGATCAGTATCATCAGTCTTTTAGCAGTGATAGCCATTTGCTTTGTAGTCGCCATTATCATGTTTCCGATCTTCTTCAAGACTATTGAGCCAACTTCAGACTCAACTTGCCAATGGAATTTGAACCAGCTAGCCAAGGCACTAAAAGCCTACACATATGATTGGAATGATAAGTTTCCAACTAACCGCACCCTCAGCGGGAATTTGAGCTGCGAAATTCGGCTATCACCTGATAGCGCTGCTAATTCCAGGCTGCATCAATACGGGCATAACTGGGTTGAAGCACTGTACCCATACGTGAAGAAAGTTAGCGCACCAGACGATAACCAATCTGTATGGAGGTGTCCTAACGCTAAAGATATTGCAGGAAACAGCACTGCGGCTACCTCCTATGCAATGAATTACAACCTGTTGGAGCTAGCCGAAACTGATCTAAAGCTTGCTTCCAATACAATGCTCCTTCGTGAAATGGACAGAACATGCAAAGCGGCAGTATGCAGGCCGGTCAATAGATGCAATACATCAAAAACACCACCTGTGGGTGCGTTTTTTACTGAGAGCGACCCCATTTACGGCAAGTGCAGTCCTAAGCTTCATGGCAGCAGCTCATATATTCTCTTCGCCGACGGACATGTTGGGACAGTCCAGATATCACAAATGCCTGAGGTTTTCACCGTTGAGAAAAATTGGGATAAAAAGACAAAACGCTGGTGGGACTCAACTAATCATCATCGTATGATGATCACAATCAACCCATAAACAGCGGAGGATGGGCGGGAATACCGCCCATCCGGCAGATTAGGTCACGCTTTGTGGAACGATTCTATCTGTTCCGGCGTAAATTTGCTGACTTCAACCACCCGTGCCTTGTCGCGCAGATCGGAAGGGATCATATTCCTGACTTCCGATTCGTTCGCAGCATCGACAGTAGCCCAGCCGGTATGAACACCTGACATGCAGCCAAACTCCATCTTATCAAGAATCTCCGGTTCCTTATTCTTCAACTCGTCCAGCGACTGAACGCATTCCTCTTTCGTATGCGATGACTCGACCATGAATGTCGGCATATCAACACCTCTTTCCCGTCAATATTTATGTAATATCTACCCTGGCAGAATACGGGTTATGCGGTGCAGGCTTACCATGATTGATCGTTAAGCTGTCTGCACCCGGCGCCGGAAAAACATCAGCGCAACTGCACCCAAGCCGAAGATAATCACCGCAAGCCGTACCAGCCCTCCAAGAACAGGTATGGCTCCGAGCACATAGATTATGAAAAGTCCCAACAAAAGCTGTAGCCATATAGTCCGGCCTCTTAAAGTCAGCGCCCCGACCGCTAGGGCTGCGACTATAACGGCAACCATCAACGCGATGATATAGATAAACAGGAGCGTCAGCCCTATCGGGATTCCGATAAGCGTTATAAAAATGATGACCGCTGCGACAGGAGTGATTATAAGCGCTATAAAGCCTGCGAGCACTGACCAGCCCGGCGCTGAGATCACCCGCAGGGCCGTTTCCGCTGACCACCTGGGGAAAAGTGCGATCATGACCACACCGAAAACGAACATCATCAAAAATCCGAAGACTGCCCGTGCAACCCTGCTCGGGCCTTTCGGCGCGGTTGCCTTTCGAGGCATTCTCTGTTCGATTTTGCCCGTAATCCGCGCGCCTTCACCGATCTTCGCTTTGTTCCGGCTTTCGTAGATGAAATTGCCTCCGATAACCGTCCCCGGCATTATCGAAATATTGTTACCGCTCGCCAGCACATCCCCACGGATGTTTCCGCCGATACTTAGGTTTGTCCCAGCTGCCTTCAGGTTCCGGCCAATGGTCCCGCGCGTGGCCACACTGGTCCCAGCCAAGAGCATATCCCTCGATATATTCGATGTATCATCGACATTGACGCTGTTTCCTGCAATGACGGCATTTCTGGCGTTCAATCCCTGAATATTTACGTTTTGCCCGGCTGCAGCGACCATCTGCTTAACCCCGCGTACGTTCACATTTTGACCTGCTGCACCTAAAAACCCGGTTACAAGGCCGGTGGCACTTACAGTCTGCCCGGCGACAAGAGCCGTCCCGGCCACATTGCCCGATATGTCGACATTATTTCCGGTGGCAAGAAGGTCGTCGTTAATTGCGGCCTTTTCCGGCACTACAACCGATCCGCTCGATCTCAGATCGACAGCGCCTGCCTGCGCAGCTATAACAGCAATAATCACAATCAAAAGGGCTGATTTAGGCACTTGTTTTCCTCCTCTCCAACTCCGGCAAGCGTCGCAAAACGTGACTTGCCGCTCATATGTATGCGCTGGTCTATCTTATGCTTCCTTTCATTCTTCCCCTGCTTGCAATACAGGAAACAGCCTGCTGTATTTGACACCCTGTCCAGGTATCTGCGTTACCACGATGAATAGATCCCGAAGCGACCTCGTCACGAAATAGCAAAATTTTGTGTTATTGGAAATCCTTGTTCTTCGCGGCTGAGCGGTGTAATTACTCCCGATTACGCGCAAAACTACGTGATTTCTAGTATTTCTGCGGGTGGATTACCGTAGCCGGCATAAGGTATACTGCTATATGATAGGCTGCTATCGCCTGAGGGGAGCGCCTGAAACTCATTAGAAGAACAATTCGATGAAGACACTCAAAGACGTCATGAGCGCCGATGTGGTATGGATAAGTCCGGCGCAACAAGTCAAATCCGCGATAATCCTGCTGAAAGGGCATGGGATAGATGCCCTTCCGGTCGTCTACGCCCACGACTCCGTTGTCGGAATGCTGTATTGTTCTTCTCTCTTGGGCCAGAGCCCGGATTCGTCCATCATGGACGTTATGGACAAGAACTACACTGCAGTCCCGTCGGATACGCCGGTCTTCCAGGCGGCGGAGATGATGAAAGTCGGCGGAAACAGCCACCTCCTTATTGTTGATTCCGGGAAACTTGTCGGCATTGTCTCCCGAAGCGACATCGTAGCGGAGCTTGGACAGTCCTACGATACACTGACAAAGCTGCCATGGCGGGATGCGTTCAGAGAATGGGGAATAAGCGCCCTGGACCACGGTTTCGAGATTTCCGTTATCCTCATCGATATGAACTCGTTCGGAAGATTCAACAAAAAATACGGGCATGTGATGGGCGATAATGTGCTGAAGTCCGTTGCTGAAGTTCTGTCGTCATCTGTCGATCCTGCAAAAGACTTTTTGTGCCGGTACGCAGGGGATGAGTTCTCAATTGCCAGCTACCGGAAAGCGACTGACGCGACGGAGTTCGGCAGGCAGCTCATGGAGAAGATCTCCCAAATTGAAATCCCCGGACTGCCTGAAAAAATCGGCGCAACATTCGGCATGGCCGGAGGCCGGAGGTCGGGCGGCCGTGAACAGGTTCACTCGGCTGCGATGCTGGACGACCTTATCACCAATGCGAGCTTGAACTGCACCGCATCGAAGCCTGTGAAGCCCGAAGAAGCGGCGAAACCAGCCCCAGCCGAGTTACAGACAGCTCAACCTGCGCCTGCAGTACAACCGGCGGCGGCACCTGTCCAGACTGTGACACCTCGCGCGCAGCAGACAAGACTGAAGATTCAGACCATCCGGCTCTCTACGAGCCCGGCTGAGACTACGGTTCAAGTCCTGCTCTCGCTCGGAGATGCAGAGTTCAGCCACTCCGTGACTGGATATTCGACAGGTGGACGAAGCCTCCTCAGGTTAGTTGCAGAGGCAACTGCTTCGGCGGCGTCGAAGTCGCTCCCGGCAGATCACGGCATTATGATCGACGACGTGATTACATTCAAAGCAGGGGATGACAGAGAGGTCGTATCGGTCATTGCGACTCTGATTACACCGAGAAACAGCAGCACATGCGCCGGAAGCGCGGTTGTAAAACACGCTGACCCATATCGCGCGGCAGCCGCCGCACTGCTTTCCGCGACGAACCGCCAGTTGTCGCTGTTGCCGAAAGAGGGAACAGGTAACAGGGAGTAGGGAACAGAGATGCTGTAGTGGCCGGTCTCCGTCCCGGCCATCGTCACCGCAGACGACGGAATCTCTCATGCTGCATATATCATCCTTGAACTAAGGAGTTTCAGAGTCCATTCTTTTCCTGGATGCTGAACTTGATTCAGCATGACGTGCGGTCGTCCAACATGACATAACCCTATGCTTCGGGATCGCTTTTCGCCCCGAAACATGACATTCACTAATCCCATTTTCGCGTCTTTCGTGCTCCTTCGCGTTCTTCGCGATTCAAAACCTAGCTGCTATCCAAGCATCTCCACGAAACTCTCTATCCGCACGCGCGTGCGAGCGTCTATCGGTCCGGGAGACTCACCTTCGAGCGTCAGAATCGGGATGTCGATATTGTTCCTCACGATCAGGTCTTGAATCTGCCTGAAGCAGAAGCTCTGGGTGTAGTGAATCAGCCCGTCGATCTCCCTCCGCTCGATCTCGCGTTTGATATCCTCGATCCGCCCGAAAATGTCGTAGGGATAGGTGTATCTCGCGTACTGTTCGACTATGTCATCCGTCTCGAACGGCATGGAGAACTGGCGCTGGACTTCATTGAAGACTACTGACGTTCCACGCTCCTCCAGAAGCTGATACAAGTCGTTGAAAATTGCCGGAATACCTGCATAACCGAGCCGTATTTGCGCCTTTTTCGGCTCGCGCGAGCTTGCTTCGGCGATAAAACTATCCAACTCATGCTCGAATTTGTCTGGGTCGCCCCAGAAGTCGCTCGCACTCACCTGCCAGAGATGGTTTTCGAGGCCGGTGACCTTTCCGTCCTTCCAGGTCAGCTCATCGACCTGCCAAATCTTCCGGCGAATGCCGTCCAGCCGCGATTTCCAATCATAGACCTCCGACCAGTCAGCATCGAGGCGGTTTGCCAGTTTGCGGAGCTGCATCGCGAGCATATCGCGGTCCCGACCGTATGGAAACGCGAACGGGATAATCTCTACACCTGCCATTTCGAGCGTTTCCATCATCGCCTGCGTCTGGCTGCAGTCGCCCTCTACCGCGGCTATAACGGTTTTGATACCTTTATTGAGCGCGGTGCCGTAAATTCCTTTTATCCACCCGCAGACGTTTCTCGGGTAGCCGTCATGCTCCGCCCGGACGACCAGCGACTGCGGGTCATCAGCGGCTATGAAAATATTGTTCAGGTCCACCGGCACATGTCCGGCTGCGTAGACTATCTCTACTGGGATTGTTGTTGTAATTCCGATTTCCATTTTATAGCTATCAGTTGTCAGGTTTTGAATCGCGAAATGCGCGAAGAAGCGCGAAAAAGGGATTAGTGGAGACTCGTGCTTCGGGAAGAAAAGAATCCCGAAGCGTATGGTATGTCATGTTGGACTACCACCACGTCATGCTGAACTAAGGAGTTTCAGGTAATACCTGAAACTCTCCCGGAAGATTTTCGGCTATGGCCGAAAATCCATAGATTCAGCATCCAGGAAAAGAATGGACCCTGAAACTCCTAAGTTCAAAGATAATGTGTGCAGCATGAGAGCTCCCGTCACCTACGGTGACGATGGCCGGCACTGAGACCGGCCACTACAAAAATTGGTGAATGTCGATAGAAAAGCGGAAGCTAACGCTTCCGCACTCCAAATTTCTGTTCCCTGTTCCCTAAAATCTACCTTATCCCAAGCGTCTTGTGCAACTGAGGAAGGATTCGAACGTCGTCGAGCTCTTCGGAGGCTATTGCATGCATCCGTAGAAGCTGCGGGAGCGCTGGCGGCTTCATTCCTCCGTCCGAGACTGGAGTAACCGGCTGCAGAATCAGCGGAACGGGCTTCGCTCCGGCTATCGTCTCGGCGCACCGTCGAATTTCGGCATCCGTCGTCTCAGACGTCACTACAGCCTTTACGAAGACCTTCGCGCGTTTCGCGGCCTTCAGAAATTTCGCATGCAAATCGAATAAATCTCCCACGCAGGCTGCAGACTGGAGCTTGAAGTCCATCGCTATCACGTCTACCTGCCCTGCAAGCCGCGCGACTTCATCCGGCTTCGTCCCGTTCGTCTCAAGGTGGACTCTGTATCCCTTACTCCTGAGCAAAGGCAAGAGTTTGACGAGAAAATCACACTGCAGGAGCGGCTCGCCGCCAGTCAGTGAAACATCTCCGTAAACTGCGAGTGATTCGATAGCCTCGACAACATCATCCACCACGAGAGGGTTCTGCATATACGCAAAATCGCCTCTGCCCGGAGTCTTTTCGACCGAACAGAACGGTTTTTGCCTGTCTCTGGACGCGGGAGTGTCGCAGTAGTCGCAGTTCAGGTTACAGCCACAGAACCGGACGAACACCTGCGGCCGCCCCGTATAAATCCCCTCGCCCTGTATCGAGGTAAATATCTCTGATATAAACGCTGTCGGTGAAGACATAATGTAATTCCTTAACTAAGCACTATAACGCTTCTGCCACGATCTGCGCAGCCATCTCATAGTCCCCAAAAGGAGGCATAAAGTATGCACCGGCTGCCAAATCCTTTGCATTCCGAAGGAACTCCACGGCAATATCGACGCCTGTCGCCCGCGCATGTTCCTCGTCGGAATTTCTTATACGCATTCTGATATGCTCCGGGACATCAATTCCCGGCACTTCATTATGCAAATATTCGGCATGTTTCGAGCTTTTCAACGGAAGCACGCCGACCAATACCGGTATTTTACTACCATCGACCAACTTTGCAAACTTTTCAAGGACTGCCAGGTCATACACCGGCTGCGTGAGCGCGAAATGAGCTCCGGCCTCCATCTTCTTTTCCAGCCTGCCTATCTCCTTCGGAAGATCGCTCGAAGCAGGATTGACCGCCACTCCTATACAGAACTTCGGTGGCTCCGAGAGCGAATTTCCCGCAAGGTCCATCCCGCTGTTCAAACGGCTGATGACCCGCACCAGCCCTTCGCTCGTCACATCAAAAACACCAGTCGCCTGCGGATAATCCCCGATACTTACCGGGTCGCCCGTCAGCGCAAGCACGTTATGCACCCCAAGCGCATAAGCCCCAAGAAGGTCCGACTGCAAACTGAGCAGGTTTCGGTCCCGGCAGGTCATATGCAGGATCGTGTCGATGCCCATGCATTCGCGCAAGAGGTGGGCGAGCGCAACAGGGCTCATACGCACCCTTGCCATAGGGCTGTCGGCGATGTTTATGGCATCGAAACCTCGCAAAACCGACGCTTTCCCGATTGTTTTCTCGATGGCGACGCCGCGCGGCGGGTCAATCTCCACTGTAGTTACGAAATCTTTCCCTAGTTTGTCTCTAAGCGCCATAGAGTTACCTCCCCAGCGCCTGAGCGATAGCGCGGATATGCTCTGGAGTAGTCCCGCAGCATCCGCCTATTATCGCTACACCCAAATCTGCAAACTGCCGGGCATAATCCGCCATGTACGCCGGTCCACTGACATACACCAGCCGCCCGTCCACAAACTGAGGGAATCCCGCGTTCGGCTGGGCGATGACAGGTCTTGCAGCCACGGCAACCATTTCACGTACCACACCTAACATATCATGGAACCCTGTTCCGCAGTTAGCGCCGACAACATCCGCACCAAGTCCCTCGAATGTCCGAACGGCAGTCGCAGGGTCGACTCCCATCATAGTCCGGCCTTCTTGAGAAAAGGACATCTGCGCGACTATCGGAAGCCCGGTCGCTTTTGCTGCACTCACGGCGGCGGTGGCCTCGTTCAAATCGGCCATCGTCTCCACGAAGATGACGTCCACTCCGCCGTCCTTCAGGGCTTCGGCCTGCTCATCGAATACTTCACGGGCTTCATCTACCAAAAGCGCGCCGTAAGGTTCCAGAATCTTTCCCGTCGAGCCCATAGAGCCCGCCACAACGATACCGCCTTTTGCTTCTTCTCTTGCTATTCTCGCGCCTGCCATGTTGATCTCTCTTACAGAACCGGCAAGCCCATGAGCCGAAAGCCTGATGCGGTTGGCTCCGAATGTGTTCGTTTCGAGGATCTGCGCTCCTGCGGCTGCATAGTCGTGGTGGATTTGGCGGATGAGATCGGGATTGGTCAGGTTGATGCTGTCGAGGCATTGGTCCATCCTGCCGCTTCGGCGGTGGATCTCCGTGCCTACCGCACCGTCGCAGATGACCGGCTTATGCTCGATCAGATCGAGAAATTTGCTCATTATTCCTCCCAGTAGCTGGCAGCGGCTGAATCAGTCTCCCAGACAGTAACTTTCTTTACCTGGCTGGCGAATTTTTTGCTCATTTTTACGTATATGTAGCAGGCAAGGTTCTCGGCTGTTGGGTTGGTCTCGGTAAAATCCGGCAGTTCGTTCAAGAATGTATGGTCGAGCGACTCGATTATTTCTCTTAAAGCCGCCCGGACAGATCTGAAATCGACAGCCATCCCGATTTTATCGAGGTTCGGCGTGCGAAGGAGGACCTGCACTTTGTAGGTGTGCCCGTGCAGACGTTCACAGTTTCCAGGATAGCCGCGAAGGCAGTGTGCGGCATCGAATTTCTCTTCAACAGTTATTTCAAACATGGGGAATACCGCCTTCCTTGACGGAATTACGAAATGTCCGCGGTTTGCGGCTCCGCGAACTGTGATATTATACCTATGGTAGAGGTATGCGTCAAGAATTGGGTAAACTGGCGATAGATAGGAGATGATGATGTGGCTGTAGAAACTCGAATTGTGGTCAGTTGTGCAAGTCATAAGGGTTCGAAAGAGGTAAATGAAGACGGGTATCTTGCGCTCGCAGGTGAGTCGGCGCCATGCGGAACGATCGGGCTTCTGGCGGTAGCGGACGGCATCGGCGGGCGGGCAACGGGAGCACAGGCAAGCGAGCTGGCCTTGAAGACCCTCGCGGAAGTCTTTTCCGCCGGATGCATTGTTGCGAATAAATCTGTGTCGGATGTGCCTCACCTGCTCAGGTTCGCACTCCAGAAGGCAAATGCAGCAGTTTTTCGTGCCCAGACAGAGGATGAGTCTCTTAAGGGGATGGGGACTACCTGCGTCGCTGTCGCTCTGACGGATAGAGAGGTCCACATCGTCTCTGTTGGGGACAGCAGGGCTTACATATACCGGCAGAATGAACTTATACCTCTCACCAAAGATGAATGGCTGAAGCAGCCGAACGGTGTGACGCTGGTCAACCACGCGGTGGGCTGGCAGCCGCTGCTGCCGGTCGAGCCTTCCAGTATCGAAGCACAATCCGGAGACCTGCTTCTCTTATGTACAGACGGCCTGACGGATGTGATCCCGGAAGAAGTAATCCTCGAAGTACTGGCCTCCTATGATGACCAGACCTGCACATTGCTTACCGATGCTGCTGCCCTTTACCCAAATTCGGACAATGTGACGGTAGTTATTGCGAGAATAGGAAGCTAAAGCATACCATTTGTTATCTTATATCCCAATCATGAGTTAAAATAAGGAACTTTCTGGAACGCCGGAAAGTCCTTTTAAGTAATTTAGCAGCCTGGTTGGTTGAGCTAGATTGGGCTGGCAATGGGGGATGACAAATGCGTATCGTAATGCTTTTCTGCTTGTCTGTTTTATCACTTGCTTCATCCATACCGGCAAGCGCTGAACCGCTCAAAAGTGATAGCATCAGCATCATAAATCTTCTTGAAAAGGCCAGGGCTGCATCCAAAGTTGAACTTTGGGCCAGTGACTCGGTAGCCGAAGATAGACTTTCGGTGTATGTAGACCAGTCATCCTCAGATAAGGTGGAACAGGGGCTCGATCTCCTGCCTGGATACCAGTGGATAAGCATCAAACCGGCAGATGGGACTGTATATAAGGTGCTCGGACCGGACTACATCGAAAGAAGCAAGTGGCGCAGCCTCGCTGACGCCGCAGATGAAGAAGAAAGAAGAAAAGTCAGAGAATTTTTGGAAAAACGCCTCTCCGAATATAGAGCGGCGATGGCTCTTTCCAACGATGAACTGCAATCACTCGCCGAGACAGACCCGCAGCTTGTGTGTAACCTTACCACCCCGTCCTCTCGTGTAGAAGCAGAATTACTTGCCAACTTCAACAATGAGCAGTTGAACCAGATTCTTAGCCCGCAGGGTCTGAAAGTAAACGTCCGTGATTTGCCTGCAGATAAACAGGAAAAGTTTCTCGATAGTAGGATTCGAGGAATGGTGGATGAGCCAGCTAAAAGACTGGCAAAAAGATATGGTGCTAATGCTCCAAGCGCAAAAGAGTTACTAAAAGTGTTTGTTAACACCGGAACTCTACAATTCTCCGGTTATGGTTCGGGCGGGTTTACTGTGGACATCAGATCGGATGTTCCCTTGTTTGGAGGGTATCAATCATCTATTATAGGCCCCACATATACAGATAATTATTGGATTTATGTATTGAATCTAAGAGAAAAGACCATGTCCAAGGAAGATGCCTGGAATTTACGGAACGCAGAAGAAGATTATTTCTTTAACTTGTGGACTGATGCTATGGCAAAGGAAAAAGAGACCCGTTTTGCAGAAGCCCCTCCCAGATTCGGCTCGAGGAATGCCCCTGATTTTAGGATAGACAGACAGCTTCTTGGTAAACCTGTAGTGGAAGGATATCCCTATTATCGAGGCGTGGAATTCGTCCAAAGCGTCTGCAGCCAGAAAGGCTGTTCACTCTTTGCCTTTGAACCTTATCGGAACCGTGGATTAAAGGCAACCGATGATATGCAGTTCGGTTATGCTCTGGACCTGGCGATGGATAGTCTGGGTATTCTTCGTGATTATTTAGGTGATTATGTCTGGGCTTACCAGGATGATCAGCTAATTCTCGCTCCCAGGCATTTTGAAGATAGACTCGCTGCAGGTATACCGCTGTCTACTATAAATAAACTCCGAGCTATTGCAGCGAAAACCAACGGCACATTCGATCTTGACGGCCTGGCGGAGGCGGTTCCACTACTTAATCAGAGACAGATCGATGCTTTACCGGAGAATGCACCGGATGACCTAAGAGCTACAGGTATAGACTATATTAAGGAACCCGCCGTAAGGTTATATGCTTCACTCAGTCCACGCCGGCGTGAAAAAGCATGTAATGGAGGTGTCTCATACACAGTATTTGGAAATAAACAAATAGCCCTGTTCTATGAGGCATTGGGAAGAGTTGTAAATGCAGTAGACTTGCTTCCTGAACCCTCATACTTCAGTGTCGATGACCGTGATTCCCCAAATGGCAGGTATCACCCCATAACATTTACATTCGGCTTTGCCGACGAGACAGCCTTGCCGTTCGATCTTCAATTGCCGTTACCCAAAGATAATAGTAAAACCGCTCAATCTGCTCCTAAGGCTGATGATAAGGCAGAGCCTACACAGCCGCAGGTGCTTACTGTGATGAAATCGCTTGCAGAATGGAACTATTCCGGCAGGCGAGAGCATGATGATGACAATGAGCTTAAAGCGATCATGTATTCCCAAATAGGGGATAAACTCGTAAAACGCATATTACAGGTAGGAGAAACCCTGGAAGGCGCGAAACTGGTTGAAATCGGAGAAAAATCCGCTATATTCACTCTCGACGGGGCACAGATCACTTTTCCCATAACTCAGGCTACTTCGCTCGCGCCATTCGATCCGAAATCACCATCATTTTATACATACTGGATGGGTGTAGACAAAGCCTGGGCAGAAGCTGTAAGGAAAGAGATGAGTGAATGATGCCGTGGTTCCTATTATCGGAGTCTATTGAGTTATAAATAAAGGAGACGACAAATGCGCACCGTAATGCTTTTCTGCTTATCTGTTTTATCACTTGCTTCATCCATACCGGCAAGCGCCGAACCGCTCAAAAGTAACAGCATCAGCATCATAAATCTTCTTGAAAAGGCCAGGGCTGCATCCAAAATCGAGCTTTGGGCAAGTGACTCTGTAGCCGAAGACAAACTCTCGGTGTATGTGGACCCTTCATACGCGGGTAAGGTGGAACAGGGGCTTGATCTATTGCCTGGATACCAGTGGATAAGCATCAAACCGGCAGATGGGACCGCATATAAGGTGCTCGGACCGGACTACATCGAAAGAAGCAAGTGGCGCAACCTTGCTGACGCCGCAGATGAAGAAGATCAAAAAAGAGTTAGGCAATACGCTGCGAAACAACTCGCCGAGTATAGAGCAGCACTGGCTCTCTCTAAAGACGGACTTCAGTCTCTTGCAGCGAAAGACCCAAAAATCGTCTATGACCTTACCACACCCTGCTTTCGCGTAGCAGTAGAACTGATTGTTAGCTTGAATAATGAGCAGATGAACCAGGTCCTCAGCCCGCAGGGTTTGAGAATGAATGTCCGTGATCTACCTGCAGCTATGCAAGAAAATCTCCTGGACAATATTATTCGAGGGATGATATACAGGTCAGCCAATAAGCATAAAAAACGGGATGGCACAAGTGCTCCGAGCGCGAAAGAACTGGAGGAAGTGCTTATTAACACCGGGACTTTACAGCTTACCGGTTATGATATGGGCGGATTTTCTGTAACCATCAAATCCAATGATCCATTGTCTGATTATTGTCTGTTTTATGTCATGGGCTCCAAGTATTCTAATTATCATCCATCTCGCTTATCTCTATTACGTGCAAAGAGTATCTCTACAGAGGCTATCAAAGATTTACAGGAAAAAGAAGATTATCTCTTCGATATACTAATGGATATTAAGGAAAAAGAAAAAGAAACACGTCTAACGGAAAACCCTCCCAGGTTCGGCTTGAGGAACGCTCCTGATGTCAAGGTAAGCGGTCTGAAGCCTCAGGACATGTGCATAAAAATCATACAGGATATCTGCAAACAAAAAGAGTATTCATTCATTGCTTTTGAGCCCGGTCCACGAGGGGAAACCATTGCTGATAACACGCAACTCGGATTTGCGCTGGACCAGGTAGCAGATAACCTGTGTGATTATGTCTGGGCTTATCAGGACGGGCAGATAATCTTCATTCCCAGACATTTCACTTATAAACTTGCTGAAAACATACCACTGCCTACTATAAATAAGCTCCGAGCTATTGCTGCTCAAACCGGCGGTATATTCGATCTCGATGGTTTGGCAGAGGTGGTCTCATTGCTGAATTGGAGACAGCTAAATGCCTTACCAGAAAATATACCGACAGATTTAGCAATTACAAGTTTAGCAGGGAAAGGTATAGTAGCTACAGGTATATATTATGCGAAACTCAATAGCGCGCTTATAAAGCTATATGCTTCTCTCAGTCCTCATCGGCGTAAAAGTGCCTGTAATGGAGGTGTTTCATTCACAGTATTGGGAAGTAAGCAAAAGGATCTGTTCTATGAGGCATTGGGAAGTGTTGCAACTGCAGTAGACTTGCTCCCTGAGCCTTCATATTTCAGTATTGATGACCGAGGCTCCCAGAATGGCAATTACCACTTCATAACATTTACATTCGGCTTTGTCGATGGGACAACATTACCGTTCGATCTTCAATTACCGGTACCGGGGGTCAATAATAAAACCGCTCAATCTGCCCCTAAAGCTGTTGATAATCCAGCGTCTACACAGCCGCAGGTGCTTACTGTGATGAAATCGCTTGCAGAATGGAACTATTCCGGCAGGAGAGAGCATGATGATGATAACGTAACTAAGGCAATCATGTATTCTCAAATAGGAGATAAACTCGTAAAACGCATATTAAAGGTAGGAGAAACCCTGGAAGGCGCGAAACTGGTTGAGATCGGGGAAAAATCCGCTATATTCACTCTCGACGGGGCACAGATCACTTTTCCCATAACTCAGGCTACTTCGCTCGCGCCATTCGACCCGAAAGCTCCATCAATCTATACGGCTTGGATGGGTGTAGACAAAATTTGGGAAGAAGCTCTAGAGAAAGAGTTGAGTAACTGATACCGTGGTTCCCATTATCGGAGTCTATTGAGTTATAAATAAAGGAGACGACAAATGCGCACCGTAATGCTTTTCTGCTTATCTGTTTTATCACTTGCTTCATCCATACCGGCAAGCGCTGAACCGCTCAAAAGTAACAGCATCAGCATCACCACGCTTCTTGAAAAGGCCAGGGCTGCATCCAAAATCGAGCTTTGGGCAAGTGACTCGGTAGCCGAAGACAAACTTTCGGTGTACGTGGACCCCTCATCCACGGATAAGGTAGAACAGGGGCTTGACCTCCTGCCGGGCTACCAGTGGATAAGCATCAAACCGGCAGATGGGACCACATATAAGGTGCTCGGACCGGACTACATCGAAAGAAGCAAGTGGAGCAGCCTCGCTGACGCCGCAGATGAAGAAGATCAAAAAAGAATCGCACAGTACGTTAAGAAACGTCTTGCCGAATATAGAGCTGCGTTGGCCCTTTCTAAAGAAGAGTTGCAATCACTTGCCGAAACAGACCCGCGACTTGTGTTGGGTCTTACCTGCTCGTCAGATCATACAGAAATTGAATTACTTACCGGCTTCAATGATGAACAGATTGACCAGTCTTTCAGTCCTGAAGGCTTAAACGTGAATATCCGAGATCTACCTGCAGACATGCAGAAAAAGCTTCTTAATAATACTGCTCGAAGGGGGATAGAAGAGTCAGCTAAAAAGCATGCACAACAGGATGGTGACAATGCTCCGAGTGTGAAGGAACTGGAGAGTATGTTTGTTAACACCGGAACTTTGCGGATCACCAATTATGATGATATGTATGGGCTAACTTTATGCATCGAATCTAACGATCCATTTTCGGGAATCGAAACAACGGGTTTCGTAGAGCCGAAGTTTACTTATTATCCTGATTATCGTGCATTGCTGCTGAACGCAAAGGGCATGTCTATGGAAGCTGCCGAGGATTCACTGGAATCGGAGAGAGCTGATTTCTACAGATTATACGATGAAGCTATAGAAAAAGAAAAAGAAACGCGCTTGACAGAAACTCCTCCCAGATTTGGCCTGAGGAATGCGACTGATATCGAAATAGACAAACAACTCCTTAGTCATCCGGCTGAAAAGCGTTATCACAGTACGGACTTAATCCAGGATATCTGCAAACAAAAGGGATATTCACTCTTTGCTTTTGAGCCTCAAGTAGTATGGGAGGTAAAGGTCACTGGTAATACACAGCTTGGGTATGCCCTCGACTTGGCAGCAGATAGCATACTTGATTATGTCTGGGCTTATCAAAACGAGCAGATAATCCTCGTTTCCAGGCATTTTGCGGATAGACTTGCTGAAAACATACCCCTGTCTACTATAAATAAACTCCGCGCTGTTGCAGCGAAAACCAATGGCACATTCGATCTTGATGGTTTGGCAGAGGTAGTCTCATTATTGAACCAGAAACAACTCGATGCTTTACCTGGAAATGTGCCGGATGATCTAGAGAATTCAGGTATAGCGTACGCCGGAGCAAGGCCTGAGTTCATACGATTATATGCTTCACTTAGCCCCAGGCGACGTGAAAAAGCATGTAATGGAGGTATCTCATTCACAGTATTGGAAAATAAGCAGAGAGACCTCTTCTATGAGGCGCTAAGAAGTGTTGTAACCGCTGTAGATTTGCTCCCTAAACCTTCTTATTTCAGTGTCAATGACCGAGGCCCTCAAAACAGCTGGAATCATCCCGTAACATTTACGTTCGGCTTTGTTGATGGAACAACATGGCCGATTGACATTAGATTGCCGGTACCGAGGGCTTATAGTAAAACCGCACAATCTGCCCCTAAAGCTGATGATAAACCAGCGCCTACACAGCCGCAGGTGCTTGTGGTAATGAATTCTCTTTCGGAATGGAACTATATTGGCCAGAGAACGCATGATGATGATAATGAGCCTAAGGCCGTTATGTATTCTCAAATAGGGGATAGGCCAGTAAAGCGAACACTAAGAACAGGTGATACACTGAAAGACGCAAGGCTGGTTGATTTTGGAGCAGCATCTGCCACGTTCTCGCTCAACGGAACACAGATCACTTTTCCCATAACACAGGCAGCCGCACTTACGCCGTTCGATCCGAAAACGCCGACAGAGGAAACATCCTGGATAGGTGTAGAAGCTGCTTTGGAAGATGCACTAAAGAAAGAGATGGGTGAATGAGTTTCGGACTGCCTAACGCCCAATCAGACGCTGCAGGCATCTGGAATTTGTGATATGCTTAGTGTGCTTCGGGATGGATTCGATCCTGAAGCACATTTTTGCAAGCTGCCACGAGGAGAACTGGTGATTAGGGGCGTTATTTTTGACATGGACGGGGTCCTGGTGGACTCCGAGAAGTATATTTGTGAGGCCGCGACGCGGATGTTTGCCGAACATGGCCTTACTGTTAAGCCAGAGGATTATCTTCCGTTTGTCGGAGCCGGAGAAGACCGCTATATCTCAGGCGTAGCCGAAAAATACGGTTTTCCTCTCGATATTGAAAGAGACAAGGCCCGGACTTACGAGCTGTACGGGGAGATCGTAAAAGGCAGGCTCGAACCGCTCACAGGAGCACGCGAATTCATCCGGAAAGCCAGGGAAAAGGGGCTGAAACTGGCTGTCGCATCGAGCGCAGACAAGGTGAAGGTGATGATAAACCTGCGGGAGTCCGGCCTTTCTTCTGAAAGCTTCGATGCAATCGTCAACGGGCTGGATGTGACCCATAAAAAGCCTGACCCTGAAATATTTTTGACAGCAGCCGAACGGCTCGGCATTCCACCGTCGGATTGTCTCGTTGTAGAGGACGCCGTAAACGGAGTCGCAGCCGCAAAAGCCGCAGGCGCAAAGTGTCTGGGGCTGACCACTACGTTTTCCGCTGAAAAGCTATCTCTGGCTGATTGGATTGCGCCTAACCTGGCCGAAGCACCCGGCGAAGCTCTCGACTGGTAGTCAGAGTTCACTCTTGCAAGAATTATACGTCACTCTGAACAGCAAATACGCCACCCAGCGCAATCAGCACGTCATTCTGGACGACAAAGACGTCACCCTGAACTTGATTCAGGGTCCATTCTTTTCCTGGATGCTGAGTCAAGCTCAGCATGACGTTGTGGGCATTCGTGATGACGTTGCACTCACCAACTCTTGAAGGCTGGTAGATTTTAGCTGCCTGCCGGGTGTATAATTACACTTTGCACGTCTTAAAATTTTAGGCTGCACTATAGTCGAAAACCCGCAATCGAAAGCGAGGACATATATAGTTGACGAAAGTAATGATCTTCATAGACGGAACCTGGCTGTACTCGAATACACCGAAGCTGTGCGAAGCTTACGGGCAGGAGGACTACCATGTCGATTTCCGTAAGCTCCCGGTCGTGCTTGCAGACAAGGTCAAGAGTCAGCTCGGCGCAACCTCTATAGACATAGTGCGCACGTATCTGTTCGGAAGTTACGCGCAAAACTATGATCTGAGAGATGATGACAGTGTTCAGCGCCGCCGGGACTTCTTCTCTATGCTCAAGGAAGAGTATCACTATGAAGTGGAGATATTTCCAGTCAACTATTTCCGCCGCCGGATCAGAAAGTCCGACAGGGACCCCAACGATTCATTCGATCCGAAAGAAAAATGCGTAGATATATCGCTTGCCACATCTATGCTCTATTTTGCAGCCATTCCGTATGCCTACGACATAGCGATAGCCGTCATAGGCGATCAGGACTTCAAGCCTGTGCTTCAGCACGTGCGCAGGCTGGGTAAACGTGTTGCCATTGCAAGCGTCAAAGGCAGTTGCTCGCCCGAATACGCCGATCCCAGAGACGAAGCGCGCGTAAAGGACTTCAATATCATCTGGATAGATGATCTTCTGACCGAGCTGGAGCTGAAATACGAGCGGCACAAGATCCCATGTGAGTCTCCTTATCATAAAGGGCCCAAAGAAGTCTGGACCTATTTCCATCCAAGAAGAGGCCAGAAGTTCTTTTGCGACGAATGCCGCCAGGAGTTCCTTAAACAAAAGAGAGAAGCCCAGTGCAATTTTCTTGATTCCGAGATAAAGAATCCTGAGCCAGGAATTCACATAAACGGACATACCCTGAGGCATCCGATCAGCGGCGTAGTCGCAAAGAGGCTTCCCGACAAGGGTTACGGGTTCATAGAGACCGCGGATGGAAATAATTATTTCTTCCACCTGACGGACTTGGAGTCTGATATTGAGTTCGACGATGCAATCGAAGGAACGCCGGTAGTATTCGAGATAAAACAAATGCCGTCCGCAGGGAAGGCCGGAGCTGCTCAGAACGTACGGCGGCATTCGAGAATTGCCGATCCTTCGCTGTCATAATCCCGATAGACAATTACCGGGTTGATAAGAAGAGTTTCATTAAGGTAGGATGGAACAATGTCGGGCTTACCGGAATCAAAAAAATGATACTTCGGTAATACACTATTAGAGGAGCAGAATTTTGAACAGATCGACAGCAAACTGGTTGTTTGTAACACCTATCGTAATCGCCATTCTCTTGCTGACCAAGCCAACGCTCACAGGCGGCAATGACAGAATAGACGAAGTAGTCGATCTGTTGGGGTTGGGCATAGCTGTGATGGGACTGGTAATACGTGTCGTTTCACGAGATTGGAAGTCATCCCATATAGAGAACGGTCTTGTCACCACCGGCCCTTATTCCATAGTCCGGCATCCGATGTACGTCGCCAGCTATCTGGTGGGGCTTGGGCTGCTCATTATCATCGGGAATTTAGTGCTGACGCTTGTTTTCACCGTATTTTACATTCTGGTGCACGTCAAGATCGGCAGGAGGGAAGAGCGTTTTCTCAGCCAAAAGTGGCCGGAAGATTACAAATCATATAAGGCAAAAGTCCCCGCAGTCATCCCGTTTCCGGCGGCACTGGCTAAGACATTTACGAGAAAGCATCCCTGGGTATCGTCCAGAAAGGCTGCAGTCAGGCGCGAGTCGGGAACGATATTCAGTGTAGTTTCTGCCGCAATCCTCTTTGAAGTCAGAGAAGATTATTTCGTCGAAGGTTGGGTGCGCGCGCATACCGAGATAACTTTCTGTCTGGCGCTTGCGGCATTGATACTTTTCATCTGGTTCGTGTTCAGCGTAATTTGGCATATAAACAAAAACACTACTTCATCTGATCACGCATGAACCTGTTTCTCCGTCCTGATTCTGCTTTATAACCCGGCATCTACTACCCGCGCCGCCTGGTCCAGACCTGGTACAATTACCAGGTTGACTGCAATGCAACCTCAGGGTAACATCCGCATGGGTTTTCTCACGAAAACGTGATTAATAACCCCATCTGTGTAAGGAGATATGACAAATGCTTCGTATCTGCCGTGTTCTCGCAGTTGCAGCTTTACTTTTCGTAACAGCTTTTTGTCCGGTGCTTGCCGATGGGCCTGTAAATGCCATCGCCAGGACAAAATCGATTGTCGTTAGAAAAGATTCCTCGCAGCCCGGCGGGCTTGCGTTCAACCGGGTCGAAGCCACACCAGCGGAGTTGCAGAAAATAGCGTCCGGCGGGGATGTCGTCATGGTGCTCCCTGACAAAACGGTAAAAGTTCCTCCTGTCCCCGGTCCGCATATGGATTGGGAAAGGCTTTTTCGAAGCCCGATCGGGAGTGAGAGCATAAACCCCGCCCAGCCGGACACCTGGCTTACAAAAGATGTACAAGGCGCTTCGGCAGCCTGGAATGCGGGTTATACTGGAAACGGCGTCAAAGTGGCGGTCATCGACGAAGGGATAGACATCTGCCACCCCGACCTCAACGGCTGCCAGGCGCGGGTCGCTGACCCATCATCTCCTTACTACGGCTGGCCTATCGTCTTCGACCCCTATGCGATGGCCTACTATGCGCTGAACAGGCGGCCAACCGGCGGCTATGTCGATACAAGTAAGACCATAACCGATGCAAATCCGGTGTATAGAGGCAGAAGGTACACGCTCCCCGGAACCAGCAAGAGCGGCACATATCATATAGGAGTCCATCCGTCCTACTGGCTGCCGTATATCATCAACCCCTGGGGGCTGCAGCCTGCTGTGCTCGTTGCGGATGAATCGACACCCGGCGTATACGACACGGTCTACGTAGACATCAACAAGGATTTAAATTTCCTCAATGATAAGCCCTGCAGAAAGGGTGACGAGACATCCTGGTGGGATAAGGACGGTGACGGACTTGCGGACTACTCCGCCGGAATGGTCTACTTCATAGCTGATGGAATAAACCCGATTCCCGCTTCAGACTGGCTGTATCACCTCACTTCTCCCGCAAACGGAGCACTCGTCGCCTTTGCCGGTGGATTCGGCAAATGGGACGAGCACGGCACGCTCGTTGCGTCCGCTATCGCTGCAAAGGGGAAGGCCGGCAAGACTTATGAAATCCCGCAGAAGCCGTCCGGTTCAGGGATGGTCTTTGGCATGTCCCCCGGCGCGAAGATCATCCAGATAGGCAATGCGTACGATACTTATTCCAGCATGTATGACGCAGTAAGGTTCGCTGTCCTCGGTTACGACGGCAAACCGGGAACGAGCGACGACGCGGACATCGTCAATATGAGCTTCGATTTTTCCTCAGAAGACGCCGACGGCTGGGACTTCTTTTCCAGGTATATTACAAGCCTGAACGAGACAATCGCACCCAAAACGACGTTCGTCGCGGCGATAGGAAACGGCGGCCCAGGCTACGGCACGGTCTCAAGCCCCGGCGGGGCGAGTTCAGTAATTACCGTCGGCGCAGCCACGCTTCAGGGTTCCACCGATGCGTTCAATCCGATAGGATCAGCAGAGCAAATCCTGTTCGGAGACATCCAGCAGTGGTCGGACAGGGGGCCGAGCAGCCTCGGCCAAGTGAAGCCGGATGTGGCCGCCATCGGTGCATGGGCCACAGGAGATACGCCTCTTGGCGGCAGCGGAGAAAACGCGTGGGGCGTCTGGGGAGGAACGAGCCTGTCCGCGCCGATCACATCAGGTCTGCTGGCTTTGACTTACGAGGCGTATAAACAAAGTCATGGAACCTTCCCCGGCTATGAGGAATCAAAGACGATACTGATGTCAAGCGCACGCGACCTTTCGTATAACGTCTGCGAGCAGGGCGCGGGGCTGGCCGACGCCGCAAGAGCTGTCAAAATCGCTTCCGGGAGCGGAGGTTTCACAGTAAGCCCGCCTTCGTACGCAGCGGGAGACGCTAAACCCGATGCTGAATCCTTTCCCCGTGCGATGAAGCCCGGCGAGGCAAAGATGAAAGAGTTCACCGCCGAGAACACAGGTTCAAGTGCGCTTGAAATAGCTGCCAGCGGCCGCAGGCTCCTCTTGACTGGCGAAAAAGAGTTCGAGTTCACTACACACAACGAATGCGAGTATTTCGAGCTTGTGCAGAGCAAGCCGGACTATCTTATAGATATATCGGACCTCGTGCCCGAGGATGCAGACCTCGTCAGGATCAGAGTCAGCCAGCCGTACCGGCAGTTCAGCCTTACCGATCCTGCCTCACGCGAACTTTTGCCGTCGAATTCATGGATGGTATCGCTCCTCGACTGGACTGACCTGAACGGTGACGGAATTCTCTGGCAGGATTCGGACGGAAACGGCGCGGTAAACACCGGCGAGATGCAGGAGTCGGAGGCCAATCCTTTCATGTTCGCAAACCCATGGAGCGACGTGATCGAGGTTTCGGCGAGGCGCCCCATGTCACGCATTCATGACGGACTTATACTCGGTCTGCATCATGACGCGAGGTCAAATTTCATCCCTTCCACAGAGTTCAAAGTTGAACTGGAGTTCTACAAACAGGTGCCCTGGAACTGGCTGAGCGTTTCATCGAGGCCGGTTGTGGTAAAACCGGGGCAGGCCGCCACGGTCCCGGTCAAGATTCAGGTTCCGAACGATGCCGGAGCCGGTACATACGTCGGCTCACTTCAGATGTCCGCGAAAAACGGCGAAACGGTAACAGTCCCGGTCTCCGTTGTTGTGGCTGCTCAGTCGTCGATGGCTCCGAAGAAGTCTTCACTCGTCAGCGGCACGGACGGCATCGGAGATACCTTCGACAACGGCAGGATGTTCGGCGCATTCGACTGGGGATGGAGGGCGGAATCCGGCGACTGGCGGTTCTACTTCATGGACGTCCCGGCAAACCGGCCCAAGATGTCGTCATTTATCCTGGCAAATGCCCAGTGGAGCACAACACCGGCAGATACGGATATTATGATCTACCGGCCCGACAGGACCGACTACTTTTCATCTACAATGCCCAATGTTTTCGGCCCGTACGGGCTTACACTCTCCGGTTCGAGCCGCCGGACAAACAGCACAGCCGGAATGTGGCCGTTCGAGACTGCGACAGGTGGTACATCAGAGTGGGTAGCGGGAAAATCCGAGCCGGGACTAAACCTGATACAGCTCCAAAACGTGCTATCGCCCGGAATAAGAGGTTCCGAGCCTGTCAAGCTCAATGCAGGCACCGTCTGGATAGAGCCGGATACAATCGAGCTCTCTCCCGGCCAGACATCAGCCGAAATCCGAATGTCCAGCTCCATGCTACTTCCGGGGCTCTCTTCGCTCTCGTATGGTTTCGCCGTTCCTGATGTCCTGCTCGGCCAGCCTGTCCGCCAGGACCCTGTGGATGCGCCTGAATATTCCAAGTGGAAGAAAGACATTGATCTTACCGGCACAGGGATGATCGAAATCGATATAGACGGCCCGGAAAACGCCGACCTCGACCTCTATCTGCTGTACGACGCGGACAACGATGGCCAATTCGATTGGACATATGAAGTCATGGCAATATCGGCCAGTATTGGCTCGAAAGAACATATCTGTTATTACCTGCCCTGCGATGGAAAGTATCGTATTGCCGTCCATGGCTTCAGAGTGCCCGCACCAACGACTTTCAGCATGAAAATCCTTACTGTAAAGGGCTCTGATATAAAAACCACGTGTCCGGCGGGTGAAATCCGGCATGCGCGGCCCGAAACTATAAGGCTGTCCTTCCCACCCGCGCCGCCCGGTAGCGAAGGGCTCGTATTTATGGGGCCGCCTGAAGCTCCAAGGTCGATCATGATACCGGTGAAAGTGCTCTCTCCGTAACAATGCAGGTTGTTTCCGGCAAAGCGAGATTATCTGCCCTCTCAGCCCAGTTTTGCCTAGCCGGACTTAGGGTAACCACTAATGGCAATATATTTATGGGCAGGTGATTACCATTATGGACAGAGAATACCTTTCAACTCAACTTGCCGAAGCACTTGGGACGGCTCAGGGGATGCGTGTGATAGAGCACAAGCTGTTGAACAGCGAAGGTCTCGACCCCGGTATGAAGCGGCAGCTTCAGGATATTCACGGCCAGGACGAACAGTTGATAGACAGGCTGGAAAGAGTCCTGGATGAGATCAGCCATGGGGGAGACTTCGACGAGAGCATACAGCGCGGGCTCAAGCTGGCCCAGCAGCTCATAGACATGAGCGGAAACGACATTATCGAACTGCTCAAAACGGTTATCCTCATCAAATACAGGCTGTCAGATTCTCAGGAACTCTTCTATAACCTGTGCGAAGATATAGGACATGACGAAGCCTGTGATATTTTCGAGGAAAACCTTGAAGACGAAGAAGACCAGCTCGATTACCTGCGCGAGCAGGCTATACTGATGGCCCGTGAGCGAATTACCGGCCAGCCTGTAGCTGATTAGGGGATTGGGGATTGGGGTTGGTGAAAAGGTTTGTAGGCCCAATCCCTTATCCTCCTCATTTCTTGTCCATCATAGTCCCTGACTCTCTCGGGCTGTATTTCTATCGACATCCGCTATCCGTCATTTTGAAACGCGGATTTAACGGATTTCACGAATGGTGGAGATTTAAAGTATCTACAACAAGACCCTCATGTCTTCATAAATCCTTTTTTACTTTGCTTCGGACCGCTTGCTGCCGAAGCCGACACCGGAGGTGTCGAGAATTTAACAATGCTTCACGCGTCTTTCGCAATTCAGAATCTTTGGTACTGCTTCGAAATAAGACGAGTTTGCCATGTTCCATTTTTTCTATCCCCCACAGCTCATGAAGGATGTTTGGCTGCTTTTGGCCTATATTAAGATATGCAATGACAACAAAGAGGTGTCGGTATGACGGATGAAAAGGCAGTCCTGGAATCGCTGAGGCACGACCTCAGCCAAATGTGGATCATCGATACTCACGAACATCTTGCCGATGAGGAAAACTGGCTGAACGATAAATCAGCGTGCGATTTCTCTCATTTTTTCGCACATTATGCCTCCGTAGACATAATATCAGCCGGATGCCCGCAAGAAGATTGGGTGAAAATCCGGGACTGCACCACTCCGCTGGATGAAAAGTGGGATTTGTTCGAGCCCTATTGGGAGAAAGCCAAGTATACAGGCTACTGCAAGGCAGTCCGCACTGCCATCCGGGACCTTTTCGGCCTGCCTGACCTCTCGCGCGATACATACGGGGAGCTGTCCGTGCAGATGAGCCGGTCGAGGCTTCCGGGATGGTATCAGGAAGTGCTGAAAGACCGTGCAAAAATCGAGAAAGCCGTCCTGAACACCGATAACATCCACCCTGACCCCAGGTTCTTTTCGCCCGTCGTTCACATCGATCAGTTCATACTGGCCGGAAAGCTCGATGACCTTGCAAGATGCGAAAAGGAAAGCTGCATGTCGATCCATTCACTGGATGACCTGGTAAATTCGATGGAATCGATGTTCAGAACCGGGTTGGAGCACGGAGCAGTCGCCACCAAGACCGCGCTGGCCTACGTGAGAACACTTCATTTCGATTACCCGACCAAAGCTGAAGCCGAAAAATCGTTTACCGATCTCTTCGCGCACAACGGCGAAAGGCTGGACCGGCCAGGGCTGGGTGAAAGGCCCACCATAAGGGATGCTAAACCGCTCCAGGACTATCTGATGCACAAATTGATACATATGACCTTCGATGCAGGGCTCCCGATGCAGATACACACGGGTCTCCAAGAAGGAAACGGGAACTATCTGGAGCACTCCAACCCGCTCAACCTGAACAACCTCTTCGTATTCTATCGAAGAGGTCGGTTTGACATCTTCCATGCCGCGTACCCATTCACAAGCGAGCTGGGTGTGATGGCCAAGATGTTTCCAGGGGTGTATGCAGACCTCTGCTGGATGCATGTCATCTCACCGGCGGCAGCAAGACGGACGCTGGATGAATGGCTGGAGACTGTCCCGGCATCCAAGATATTCGGGTTCGGCGGGGACTATCTATTTGTCGAAGGCACATACGCCCACGCCGCAATGGCAAGGGAAAACATAGCGCGTGTGCTTGCGTCGAAGGTGGCGAGCGGTTACTTCACCGAGGCCGAGGCGAGAACCGTCGCACAGATGATCCTCCACGACAACGCCAAAGAGTTTTTCGGGATTTAGCTGCTTATGGGACAGCTTCTCTGCTTAATATTCGGATTGGCATCCATCCTGGCTGAATACCGACAGCCAAAAGTGGTATACTATGCGGGGATTTGTTCGGAGGGTTAGCATATTGGCAGAGACTCGCACGATAGCAGAGGAACTTGTTTCAGCAATGCACTCATTTGCACAGGCTGGAATTGAGACGCCTCAGCTCGACGCAGAAGTGCTGATGGCACATGTCGTCGGCTCCCCTCGGGTCTATGTAATTACTCATCAGGACCGAGTGCTTACGGAAGATGAACTCTGCCGCTACCGCAATTTTACAGCTCGAAGGGCTAAAAGAGAACCCCTTGCCTATATAACAGGCAAAAAGGAGTTCTGGGCGCTTTCATTTGACGTAACTTCAGCTGTGCTCGTGCCGAGGCCTGAGACCGAAACTCTTGTTGAGACGGCGCTGTCGACGCTTCGAGAGAGAGAGAACCCGCTCATTGCCGACATCGGCGTCGGGAGCGGGATAATTGCAGTATCGCTTGCCGTCGAACTGCCGGATGCGGTGGTATATGCAACCGAGATCTCTTCTGGAGCGGTAGAAATCGCCCGCCGGAATGCGCTGAAGCATCAGGTGGAGGTCAGAGTCGATATACTCGAAGGCGATCTGCTCGACCCACTGCCTGAAAAAGTGAAAGGCAAGCTTGACGCGGTTGTGTCGAACCCTCCGTATATACCATCGGAAGAGATCGATCACCTGCAGCCGGAAATTACAGGTTATGAGCCTCGCGGCGCGCTGGACGGCGGCCCTGACGGGATGGACTATCACCGCAGGATACTTGAATCCTCCCGCGAGTGGTTGAAACCGGGGGGATGGGTGCACATGGAGATCGGAAAAGGCCAGGGCGAAGCTGTTTCGGCCTACGCCCGCGAGCTTGGATATATCAACACAAAAGTGATAAACGACCTCGCAGGTATAGACAGGGTTGTAAGCTGCGAGTTTAGGATTTAGGGACGGGATTGGTGGAGATTCGTGCTTCGGAATGTTATCCCAAAGCATAGGGAAAGGGCATGGATGCCCTGGAGAATGGGGACCGGGGCATGATCCCCCGGTCCATCAAGGTTTTCCTTATTTCGTGCTTTCGGGTAGTGGCGTTAGTCCACTTGAAGTGCTAATGCCTAAGAATTGGGAATCATGTAACTGGGGGTGATAAAATGGACCGCAACCAGTTAAGTTGTCCCAATCCGAATTGTT
>JBDKUN010000030.1:0-69684 GCA_039679675.1 Armatimonadota bacterium | reverse complement strand
GCTTGCCGTAATAAGAACAATTCGGATTGGGACAACTTAACTGGTTGCGGTCCATTTTATCACCCCCAGTTACATGATTCCCAATTCTTAGGCATTAGCACTTCAAGTGGACTAACGCCACTACCCGAAAGCACGAAACAAGGAAATCACGAAATAAGAAACAGCATGGATTGTTGAGACTCGTGCTTCGGGACGAACTGCGGTCCCGAAGCACGGCATCCACTATTCCCTTTTTCTGCTTTCGTGATAAAAACCTTCACCCTTCAAATTTGAATTTTGTACTTCCTATCTGCACCAGGTCGCCGGGTGTCAGAACGTGGCGGGTGATCCTGGTGTTGTTCACATGAGTGCCGTTCGCACTTCCGCAATCGTATAAGACGAACTGTCCGCCCTCATTTACTACTTTTGCATGCTGCCTTGATACTGTATTATCATTCGACAGAGAAATCATCTGGTCGGACTGCCGCCCGATAGTAGTCTCCCCGGCGGAGTTCAGATTATACACCTGCCCCGTATACGGCCCGTATGCCGCGACGAGCCTCGCTCCGGCTCCGGGAGTATTCGGCGATAGCGGCGTGCCTGAAAACGGGTCGATAGGCGCTCCTGAGAACGGGTTCTGCATTGCCTGGGTCGTCTGCACAGTCTGGTTCGGCTGTGATACGACCGTCTGCTGCATAGTCTGGTTCTGCGGGGCTGACGGCGGGTTCTGAACCTGCTGGCCCGGCGCCTGGACACCTGCAGAACAGGAGCAGTTCCCTGCTGCATCCTTTATGCTGCCGCAGAACGGGCATATGTGCTCGGATGTCGGAATTCTCGCCCCGGTCGCGCTGTATGGATCGACCGGTTGGGACGTAAACGACCGCGTCGCCTTGTCTCTGAATAAAAGCCGGGTCATACCGACTTGTACGATGTCTCCGTCTCTCAATGTCTGTTTCTGGACTTTCTGACCGTTTACGGATGTGCCTGCGGTGGTGTTCATGTCCATCAGGACGTGCCTGTTCTGGTCTGCCTTGATGACGAAGTGTCTCGGCTCGACATCCGGGTCGCCGAAGATTGGGATATCCACCAGTTCATCGCGTCCGGCGATTGTCTCCGGCTTGAATATCGTAAACTCCCTGCCTTCGTTCCGTCCCTTGAGGTGCACGATCCAAGCTTTCTTTCTGACTTCTTCTATGAAACCGATGAAAAGCCCTACCGCCGCCGCTGTGGTTGTAAAACCGACCATCCTCAGCATCTCAGGAGGCACACCGAAATGGCTGAGAAGCTCAAATGCCATTCCGCCGATAAATCCGCCGATTACTCCGCCAACGGCGCCGTTAGTCATCTTCTGGGCCGATTGTGTGGAAATTCCTTGAGCGAGTCCGGTCAGCAGCCCGATCATTGCCCAGCCTGCAGAACGGGCGATCAGGTGGATCACGAACTGCAAAGGATTCATTATGTCGGTGCCGTTCCAACCCGATAAGGCAACGAGCGGTCCGTAGATTAAGGAATTGCCTAGAGTCAGCCCCAGCATTCCGCCGAGTATGCCGACGCCTACGCCTACAACAACACTTTTTACCGCATCTCTTGGCGAGACGCCGGAAAATGCTTCAGCCAGTCCGAGGAACAGACCAAGGAGCATTCCGAAGATTGCGCCTATTGCCATCATCTGCCCGAATGTCATGTCACGCGGTGTCTCACCGGGTGCAACATAAGGCGTGAGCGAGTTGATCGGTTCAAGTATCGCCCACGCCAGAAATCCGCCTATCGCTGCAAGTAAAAGATATTTAGTAACTCTAGCCATATTTCGTTATCAGCTTTCAGCTGTCAGTAATTAGTAGGGAACAGGTCAGGTCTTCACCAATCCTTCCCTACGCCTCAAATCTAAACTTCGTGCCGCCGATCTGGACCTCGTCGCCGGTATGAATCGGGTGGCGTCCGGTGATCTTCATCCCGTTTACGAATGTCCCGTTCGAGCTTCCTTCGTCCATCACGAAATACGCGCCGTTCTCCTGGCCGAACCTCGCATGCCTGCGGGACGATGTGCTGTCCTCGACCAGAGGGATGGTGTTGCCTGGGTCACGCCCTATCGTGGCCTCAGCTCCGGTTATCTCGAAAATGTGTCCCGAATACTGGCCCTGCGTTCCGATCAGCCTCGGTACCCCGGCAGTGGCGGACGGTGCCTGCCCTGCAGACGGGCTGCCTACGCTGCATGCACAGTTTCCGGTCACAGGGTCCTTGCGCTGCCCGCAGAACGGGCACACATTCGGGTCGGCCTGCGGCTCCTGAGCCGTTCCGGGTACGTTCACCGCCGTATCATCACCCTGCGGGAGCTGCACTCCGAGCTTTCTCAGACTGTCAGCATTCAGTCCCCTGCTTTTCAAGACCACATAGCCGATGAACCCGAGCATTGCAATGACTGCAATACCCATAATGTATTGCAGTATGCTGGTCCCGGGTTGAGCCTTCTGTTCTTTCGATGCGGCAGGCTTCTTTTCGCTCTTTTCACTATCCGATGATGCTTTCGAAGCGGCTGCGACCGATGCCTCGACTGTCCGCGTCTTGAACGATACCGTCAAATCTTCCGTATGCACAGGGGTATCCCGCTCAAGAGGCATGTCAAGATCGAGGGACATCTTTTTCCCCTCTGATTGGACAATTACGCTTACAGCTCCACCTGCAACATCGTGAAACTCCGCGACACCTTCGCTTGCCGGGTCGACGAGCATGGTGAATGTGTCGGAATTAGCATCCGTCAGTGTTACGATAGCCGACTCGATCCGCTCATTATCCTTACCATCGGCCGGTTTCAGGACAATCTTCAGTGTCCTGATGAGAGTAAAATCGTTCGTTTTGAGCTTGAGGTCAGTCTTGCCCTGAAGGTTCTGGATGTTTTTCGCCGCGACGTTGCCGGACTTCTCGTCGTAGACCTTGAGAGTGCCTTCGCCGAGCTTTCCTCCCGGCGCAGCAGGTGCAAGATCGACGGATGTTCTCGATCCGGCTGCATGCTTTGGAGCCGTTATTGCCTGTTTGCCGTCGGCTCCCTTGTATTCGAGCCAGTAGAGGTAGCCGCCCTTCTCCGGGAAGCTCACCTGTACCTTGGGATCAGCCCACGCAGCAGCGGAAATCGCAAGAATCAGAGTGGATAGCAAAAATAAGTGCAAAACTGTCGATTTTTGAAGCATAACACAACACTCCTTATGTGGTGGGGATAGGGAGACGGCTTATTTGCTTCGGATTATCCTTATGCTCCGGGACCGTAGTTCGTCCTACTACCCCGTGGACCACGGGGAGAAGCATGACATTCACTAATCTTTGACGTTGTTTCGGGACACCCCTGTCCCGAAACCTGCCTATCGATTCTCCACTAATCCCTTCTGTTCCCTAATTAATGATCAAGCGCGAGCGGCAGCAGCGGAAGAAGATCGGTTGCCGCTGTGCCGGATCTGCCGGTCTCTTCGGCAGCCATTTCTCCGGCTTTTCCATGTATATATACACCGCAAATCGCTGCATCGAGCGGCGCGAGCCCCTGTGCCAGCAGCCCGGTGATCGTTCCTGTTAAAATATCCCCTGTCCCGCCGGATGCCAGCGCCACGCTGCCTGTCGAGTTGATCCAGGCCTCTCCATTGGGTGAAGCCGTGACTGTCGCCGCACCCTTCAGGACGACCGTGACGCCGAACCTTGCGGCTGCGTCTTTTGCGGCCTCTAGTCTGTTAGACTGGATAGCCTCAACGGGAGTTCCTGTAAGTCTCGACATCTCGCCGGGGTGTGGGGTGATAATTGCCGGAGCTTTAAGGTTCTTAAACAGCTCCACATTCTCAGATACGGCATTAAGCGCGTCCGCGTCTATCACCATCTGCGTCTCGATTTTGGGTAAAAGCTCTTGAACAAAGGCCGCAGTCTCAGGATTTCTGCCGATTCCGGGTCCGATAGCCACAGCGTCACATTTTTTGATGAGTTCGAGCGCTTTATCGACAGCAGACAGCGAAAAACTTCGGTCTTTTGTCTCAGGCATCGGGAGAGTCATAACTTCCGTGACTTTGACTTCCAGTATGTCGTTCAGACTCTCAGGTACGCCGAGTGTGACGAGCCCTGCGCCGATCCTCACCGCCGCCATCCCTGCCATTGCTGCCGCGCCGGTCATTCCGGCTGACCCTGCTATGATCGCCACACGCCCGAAAGTACCTTTGTTGGCATCATCGGGGCGCTCAGGAAGCCGGACCATTACATCATCGGCATCGGTGACAAATGTATTGATGCCCGCTGTATCGAACGCAAGATCGGGAATTCCTATGTTTGCCACGGTGACTTCGCCCGCGTAGGAGGCTCCCGGATAGGTAGCAAGCCCGATCTTCGGCAGTGCGAACGTGACAGTCGCGTCGGCTCGCACGCATCTTCCAGCAATCTGTCCAGTATCGGCATCCAGCCCCGACGGGAGATCGACCGAGACGACAAGAGAATCTGATTCGTTGATCGCGTCTATCGCATCGCCTGCAAGCCCGGTGATCTCACCTTTTATCCCCGTCCCGAATATCGCGTCAACTATCAAATCCGAGTGTACGAGCCCGGACTTGAGTTCGTTTATATCTGTAACTTCGGTTATTGGTATACCGGACTTCTCAGCTATGTTCAAATTTGTTGCGGCATCGCCCTTGGTATCCTCCATCCGGCCAATGAGAAGTATTTCGACTTCTGCCCCAGCCTGTTGAAGATGGCGGGCGACGACAAAGCCATCTCCGCCGTTATTCCCGCGTCCGCAGACGACAGCAACCTTGTGGCTTTCGAGTTCCTCCAGCATATCGCAGACAACATCGAAGGTCCGAAGTCCGGCGTTTTCCATCAGAACGATGCCCGGCACTCCGAACTCCCGGCTTGCCCGCCGGTCCAGCTCTTTCATCTGTTCAGCAGTTGTTATCAGCATTTTGGATGTCAGTTTTCCAACGCCAGTACTGCTACGGCTGTTGCGTAGTCTCTTGAGTGTGATATGGTTACAAAAACCCTGCAGCCTTCCGCTGCAGCTTTTGCCTCGCCGTGGAGCTTGATTTCCGGCTTTCCCCAATCGCCTTTCACTACTTCCACATCCTGCCACGAAAGCGGCCTGCCGATTGCTTTTCCGACAGCCTCTTTGGCGGCGAACCTTGCGGCAAAATGAGGGTAGCAGTTCTTCTTGTCCCGGCAGTAGTCGAGTTCTGCCCTGGTGAAGATGCGCGAAGCAAACCGATGGTTTTCCGCCATCACCTTCGCGATCCGCTCTATTTCAATAATATCGGTTCCGATACCAATAATTTCCATTATCTATAAAATATACGCCGTATTCGCCGGATTATCCTTCATACAGGAGTGATTTGAAAGAGTTTGTATGTCGTAATGCAGGATGTGAGGGTGTGATGGTTTAAATATTAGGTTAGATGGAGTGTCAGAGCCGTTTTTTGATCGTGCAAACGAAGGAATTGTCCCGGCGTTCATAGCTTACGCTGTCCGCGCTGTTGACCATCAGGAAGAGGCCGCATGAGTAGTCTTCATCGGCATGCGTACGGCGCATAAACAGCGGGTAATCAAACCCGGAGCCGGGGTCATGCACTTCCACAGTCACTTCTCGGTCTTTTGCATCCCAGGACGCGCTGACATGGATAGGTAAGGGCTTGCCGCCGCAGCCGTGGCGGCAAGCATTGCTTATTGCTTCTCCGACAGCGAGCAGCAGCTCATCTCTGGTGGCACTGCAGTTCGGACACCAGTTGTCCAGTATATGTCTGAATTGCCTGCGGGCCTGTGCTGCCGCTTCCGCAGTTGCCTTGAAGTGGAAGTCAACCTGCGATTGCTCGGATGATACTTCAAATTCAGTGTTATCGTTGATGTGATTATCTGACATAGGTCATTATTCTTATCATAGTGAATGACGTGTATCATATTGATTCTAAACGTTCTTCGCTACGTTGTAAAGGCTTTCATTAAGGAACTTTTGGAATTCTTTGTGTTCGTATGCTAACCTTTGTAGTGAGGTGAACAATGCCAGTTGAGACCCGTGTAAGCGAAGACTTTGGACATATAGTCAAGGAAATAATGGGAGAGGACAGCTATGGCAAAGCCACGATAAAGACCGGTATAAGCCAGGCTTACCTCCATGCAATGAAAGGCGGAAAAGTGCCGTCCCGCGAGATCGTAGAAAAATTCGCAAAAGGCTACAAGACATCCGCAGAGCCGCTTATGATCGCTGCCGGTTATATTGAGCCAAAGGATACTATCGAAGTAGTGCGGATAGCGCTCAGGCGAAATGATACTCTGTCGGAGGAGTCCAGAAAGATTATAGAAGAAGTGGTAAGAGAAAGGCTCGAGATAGACAGGAACTCCGAACATGGTCAATGACTTGCTGGAGGAACAATCAGCCCGGATATGGAAGCAGTTGGGCCTTATCATTCCCTGTGATGTCGGCGCTGTCTGCAGTCACTACAATATAGACTTGATACGCCGGCCTTTGGGAGACGAAGTTTCCGCATTCTATTTGACTCTGCCGAGCGGCAGGACCGAGATTGTAGTGAACTCTCTCGATTCGCCCAGGAGAAGGCAGTTTTCCATAGCTCATGAGTTGGGGCATCACATCATAGGCTCAGCACGTCCTCAAATGCGGCTCCTCATGAGAGAGGCTGGGGCAGACGGGGACGCGGAAGAGCGGTATGCGTCGCAGTTTGCCGCGTGCCTCCTGATGCCCGAGCCACTGGTCGTCGAAATGTATAATTTTCTGGAGGACGACCCGGACTGGCGGCTGTCAGTTCTGTCCGACAAGTTTTATGTGTCCAGACCGGCTATGCTCATAAGGCTGAAACAACTGGGCTTACCGGTAGTAAACCAGTGGTATGTCACCGAGATAACTCTGCAGTCCGTTGCTGAAAGCACCGCAAGCGAAAACCGGCTGAACCGCTTGCTAATTCCACGCAAACACTCCTGACCATTGCGTAACCATTCTGGCGGGTGGAAGCTTGACATCGTACGCAAATAAGGTACAATTGTACGCATATTGCGTACGGAGATGCTAGAGATGCTGGAAGCCATTATACAGTCAAAAACAAGAATTGATCTTCTTAAAATATTCCTTCTGGGTGATAATAGGCGTTTTTATCTCAGAGAGCTAGTTGCAAAAACTGGCCTTGCACAAGGCAGTGTGCAGCGTGAGCTTGCCCAACTACTCAAAGCCGGAATCCTGACGAAGGAAACAAGTGGCAGACAGACATATTATCAGCTAGACCCGCTGTGTCCAATAATTCCTGAACTTCGGTCAATCTTCATTAAAACTGTTGGTGTGGTTGACGCCATAAAGGAAGCATTACAACCTGAAATCAAATCTATACGCACAGCATTCATCTTTGGCTCTTTTGCCACAGGTGAAGTCAGACCAGAAAGTGATATAGACTTGTTTATCATCGGCAGCATAACGCTTCGCAAGCTGACTTCGCTTCTAAAGTCAGCGAATGTGTCCAGGGTAATAAACCCCATTGTTATGTCCGAAGATGAGTTTAATTTCCGTAAAAACGAAGATGACCACTTCATAACTTCACTGATAAACTCGCCGAAGCTGTTCTTGATAGGTGATGAAAATGGGCTTTAAGGATTTGGTGGATGGGGGCAATATAGTTCAGCAGGAAACCTCAAAAAGTGAGATACAAGAACTGCTGCGTGTTGCTGCCCGATCACTGCAGGATGCGAATGCAGAGGGGCTTTCTCCCGAAGGACGTTTTGCCCTTGCTTATGATGCTGTTCTACAGCTTTCGACTATTCCACTTCGATGTAAAGGCTATAGAACTCGCGGTGAAGGGCATCATTGGGCAGTCTTCAATGCACTTCCTGACATTATGGGCGATAAAACTGCTGAAATCGCCGATTATTTCCAGACCTGCCGAGCTAAACGAAGCACTGCCATTTATCACCAATCTTCTGTTGTGAGTAGAACGGAAGCTGATGAACTCTATAAAGAAGCAGAGGAGTTCGATAAACTCGTGCGTAGGTGGTTGAAAGACGAGTTTCCGCAGTATGCATGATATTTAGCCCCATCAATAACCTGTCAACTATCAGATTTGGCGAGGGTGCAATTTGGCGGGGGTGCAGTTGACATTGTCCTGCGTAAATGATAAACTTCCTCCGACGAGACGATGCCGAGGATGTCATGTTTCGATTTGGACTGTCCCAAGGAATAAGTAATTATAGATTTCTGGCTGTTGCCGGAAATCTTGAGGACGGGTTTCAGGCATGAGGAACGCTGAAACTCAATATGTGGCGGCAGTTCCACATCGCCCCGCAACCTGATGCCTTCGTGCGTATCGCAGTCAAGCCCGCAGACGGCCGCTCGACACGTCCGCGTTACCTGCTGGAGAAGGAGTGCCAGAATAATGGAAATGGATTTGCGAATCAGGACGAAAATGGTGAAGGACATCCCCATCATCGAGTTAGTTGGCGAACTGGATTCTTACACTTGTGCCCAATTCAGAGATACGATGATAGATGTCATAGAGCAAGGTCATCCGAGTGTCGTGGTCAGCATGGCTGGGGTAGAATATATCGACAGTTCCGGTCTGGGAACACTGGTGGGAGGTCTTAAGCGAGCCAGCGAGAGCGGCGGCAAGATCGCAGTAGTGTGCAGTTCCAACCAGATCCGAAAAGTCTTCGAAATCACAGGTTTGGAGAAGGTTTTTCCCCTGTTCGAGGATGAATCGGAAGCAGCAGTCACACTTACGCCTTAAACCGCGTTAATTGCTCCGTAGATTATCCAAATTTAGTAGTTCTTGTGCTCGCAGCGAGTCAAGCGGTAGTCGCTTGGCTTCGGAAAAGTTATGCAAAAAGATAAAACAAAACCCGATGGCAAATCGCCATATGAAACAGATGTTCCGGAGGAGTATGTCCTTAGAGACGAGGTAAGGTGGCTCAAGGCCGAAGACAATAAGCTGTTCAAGTTCCTCCAGGAATCGATGAACAAGATTGAGCCTGCGTATGTCGCTACATATCCTCCAAGCGAATGCGGTATTGCGACTTTCACAAAAGACGTGGTGACTTCAGTAGCCAAGTATACCCCATTCTCCAAGCCGACGGTCATAGCCGTTAAGCGGAAAGAAGAGATCGAGCCTTACGGAAGGATAGTCCGGGCTCAGATATTCCGCGATGACCGGCAGAGTTACCTGGATGCGGCGAAGTATATCAACGATTCCACAGTCGATATCGTCAGTATCCAGCACGAGTATGGAATTTACGGCGGCACGCAGGGAGAGTATGTGCTCGACCTGATCAAAAACCTCAAAAAGCCAGCCGTTGCTACGCTGCATACCGTGCTCAATAACCCTGACCCGGACCAGAAACGGGTGCTGCAGGAACTGGCGGACCTTTGCGAAGTTGTGGTAGTTATGGTCCGCACGGGTCGGCAGATACTGCTCGATACATACGACATCGACCCAAAGAAGATAACGATTATCCACCACGGAGTGCCGAACGTTCACAGAGTATCGACAGCTGCGGTGAAGAGATCTCTGGGGATCGCTGACCGCAAGATCATATCCACTTTTGGCCTGATTAATCGCGGCAAGGGTATAGAGTTTGCAATAGAGGCCATGGCTCGCGTGGTTGCCAAATATCCGGAAGCGCTTTACCTTGTGCTCGGTGAGACACACCCCGGCGTTAGAGCCTGGGAAGGCGAAACTTACCGCAACGAGATGATCGAGACTGTCCGGCGCAACAATTTGGAGAACAATGTTCGGTTCAACAACCGTTTCCTATCTCTCACAGAGCTCGTCAGATACCTGTGCGCAACCGATGTGTATATTACCCCTTATCTGAATAAAGACCAGATCGTAAGCGGCACGCTTGCTTATGCGTTGGGTTGCGGCAAAGCTATAGTATCTACCCCTTATCTTTACGCCGAGGAAATACTGGCCGACGGCAGAGGAATGCTGGTAGATTTCAAGGATCCTGGTGCTATGGCGGATGCCATTATAGATTTATTGGATAATCCTGCAAAGAGAGAGCAAATGGAAGCTCTGGCCTACAAATTCGGCAGGCGGACAGCGTGGTTCAATGTTGCTATAGATTATCTGGACATGTTCCACAGGATCCTGCTGCGGAGACGAGCCGCGGCTGAGACAACGCCGAAAGAAGATGCAGTAGAGGTTCAGCAGTGACGGATTATCCACCGATTGTGCTTGAGCATCTGGAAACGCTCACGGACCGCACGGGCGTTATCCAGCATGCCATTTATTCGATACCAAACAGACGGACAGGCTATACCACCGATGACAATGCCCGCGCTTTGATCGTTGCGCTGCAGGAATATGAACGCAGCGGTGACAGGCGGATGCTCAGGCTGGTCAGCACTTACTTGAGTTTCCTGCATTATGCGCAGACATCCGGCAAGCGGTTCCACAATTTCATGTCGTTCGACCAGATATTTCTGGACGATGAGGGGTCCGAAGACTGCTTCGGAAGGGTTCTATGGGCCTGCGGAGAAGCGCTTGCAACCAACATACACGAAAATGTAAAAAAAGTTGCGCGCAGGCTGTTCGACGATGCTATAAGATGGCTCCCGGCCATTACCTGGACCAGGGGACATGCGTATTCCGCACTGGGATGCTACTTCTACCTGAAGGGCGAACCCGAAGCGGATGCAGTGCGCGTGCACCTGGGAAAACTTGCAGATACGATGTGCAAAGCGTTCCACAAAAACGCTACGGATGACTGGCCGTGGTTCGATAACTACCTGACTTATTCCAATGGAATCCCGCCGAGAGCGCTCTTCCTCGCGTATCAGGTGTTTGGAAAGCAGGAATATCTGGACGTGGCGTCCCGCAGTCTCGATTTTCTGAACAGCGTTACCAATATAGATGGAGTCCATCATCCCATCGGTTGCAACGGTTGGTACATCAAGAATGAGGAAAGAGCCTGGTTTGACCAGCAGGCGGTCGATCCGATGGCGTCAGTCATGGCTAACCTGTCAGCGTACGATGCTACGAACGACCGCAACTATCTTGACCAGGCCAGGATTGCGTTCGATTGGTTCTTCGGCGGCAACAGTATCAACGAAGCGCTCTATGACCCTGTAACGGGCGGATGCTACGACGGCCTTATGAGGTCGGGTGTCAACTTGAACCAGGGTTCTGAGTCGACAGTATGCTGCCTACTGGCGCAGCTTGCCATGTCGCCTTATCTTCCGCTACTTAGCAAGTAATAAAGATAGAATCAGTGGGGTCTGATAATGATCTGGTCCATTACAGACCTCACTCCAGACAGCCCTTCGATAAGAAACAGCGCTGTGTTTTTCTGTTCTTCCGAGTCCACTGCACCGATCAGGCTGATGCATCCGTCCGCACAGTTAATTTCGACTGTTACTCCCGCTGTGCGCTTGTCCTGCTGCAGGCGTTCTCTTATGAGCTGGCCCATAGCTGCATCGAAGATCATCGGCATCTGAAACACTTCCTTTCCACACTCATCGCAAGCGGTAATCGTGTCTGTGGAACCGCTGAGTAAATGGAGCATTTTTATTTTTCCCAAACACTGCTAATCTATAATCCACTGCTTTAGGGTTTGTTATACTATTAATGAGTTTCAGGTATAATCTGAAACAGATTGTGAATGAGAGACGGAGGGCTGTGTGATCAAGGAACGGCTTGTTAATGGCGCTTTTGAACTGGGAGTAAAGATAGATAACGAACAGGCGGAGAAGTTTGCGGAATATACGGAGCTTCTTTTGGAATGGAACCAGAAGTTCAACTTAACATCCATCACTGACCCCGGCGAGATAGGTGTGAAGCATTATCTCGACTCGCTCTCATGCTTTAGGGCGGCCAGGTTCCGAAACGGCGACGGAGTTGCCGATGTAGGGACCGGAGCCGGGTTTCCGGGTGTTCCAATAGCGATTGTGCGGCCGGATGTCAAAGTCACGCTGATCGAAGCTACAAACAAGAAGCTGACTTTTCTGGATGAAGTCCGCCAACGGCTGAATCTTTCCAATATCGAGCTTGTGCATTCCCGCGCGGAAGAAGCAGGGCGGATACCGGAGCACAGAGAGCACTACAACATAGTCACCGCAAGGGCTGTTGCCGATATGAGGGTGCTGGTCGAGTATTGCCTGCCGCTTGTAAGGGTAGGGGGCGTGTTTATCGCTATGAAAGGACCTGGTGTAGACAGCGAGCTCGACGGCGCAAGACCCGGTATAGGAACACTTGGCGGCGGACACCCCGAAGTTATCCGCCTTGCTCTCCCCGGCACGGATATAGAGCGCAGCCTGGTCGTTATCAAGAAACAGAAGCCCACACCGGATGAGTTTCCCCGCCACGGCGCAAAAATCGTCAAAAAGCCGCTTTGAATCGCGATGGACGCGAAGAAGCACGAAAGACGCGAAAGAGATTGATAGAAACTCGTGTTTCGGGACGAACTGCGGTCCCGAAACATAGGAATTTAGCACTATTTGTCCCTTGCGGGAGAAGGGTGGGACGAGGGGTACGCTGCGGGAATGGCAGATTTCGGATAATTGTGCGATATGCACAGAATCAATTCCCGCAGCAATGAAGCGATTCCGAAATACATGATATGGAACAATCACTTTGTGTCATTCATATTTAATAATAATATGATGCAAAGGATGTTCTAATGTCAAAACGCCGTTCAGATGATGCATTCACAGTTTTGAAGAATTTGTTTGTGGTGGCACCCTGGTGGACTTGTCTTTGTGTGGCTGCTGCGATTTACCTGATGCTGTCCCAGGTTATTCCGTTATCATTTGGCATAAATCCAATGCTAAAAGAAGTGGGTGGTGTGTCACGGCTGTTTGCGCCATGGGCGGCAGGCTTGATTCTGGCAATGGGCCTTATAGCGGGATTGAAGAGAAGGAGCAGCGGATTGCTTCTTGCTAAACAAACCGGGTTGGACACGATCAAGGACTTGAGTTGGCGCGAATTCGAAGAGCTTGTTGCAGCCGTTTTTCGTAAGCAAGGGTATGGAGCAATCATGACCGGTAGCGGTGCGGATGGGGGAATTGATATCGTCCTTAGCCGAGGCGGAGAGCAGACTCTTGTACAGTGTAAGCACTGGCGATCATCCAAGGTAGGTGTGGCGCTGATTAGAGAGCTTCATGGCCTCACTCACAGCAAGATGTACCAGGGAAGCAAAGGCATATTTGTCACTTTCGGCAGATATACTTCTGATGCCGTTGTTTTCGCGAAGGAAAATGGTGTAAAGCTGATTGATGGCCGGACATTGGCTGAAATGATCCGATCAGTCCAGACAAAAAATCAATCGACGCAGCCTGCAGAGAGCGTCAATGTGCCGTTATCACCTTATTGTCCTTTTTGCGGCAGGCAAATGGTGATTCGAACTGCGCGCCGTGGGAACCGAGCAGGCAGCAAGTTCTGGGGTTGCACTGCCTATCCTTCATGCCGTGGAACTATAGATTACTAGTTGTTTCGAATCGCGATGGACGCGAAGAAGCACAAAAGACGCGAAAAGGGAATAATGGAGACTTTATGCTAATTTCCTGCTGGTAGGAATCTCTCTTCCGTCTCTTGCAGAAATTTACTGCCTGGATAGTGCCGGAAACCTTCCGCAAGCGTCTCACGAGCTTCATCTTCCCTTCCTAGAGCCGCAAGTGCCCAGACCTTGTTCGAATATAGCGTTTCCCCCACCCACAACCGCAGTTTTGGGTCATCCTCCGGGCTTGGACTACCACCTACAAAGGCTTGCATACCCTTTTTAACTGCATCAAGGGCCTGCGCCGGCTGTCCAATACGCAGCAATAGTATTTCACTTTTACAAGCCCAGGCTTCAGCAGACAATGGGTCTATCTCTAAAGCACGGTCGCAGTATTCCAAGGCTTTGGTATATGCCTGTGCCTCATCAGATAATCCTAGTTCCTGAAAACATCCCTTGCTAAATTCTAAGATACCTCCCATTAGGATGAGTGAAAGGACATGATCAGGATCTTCTTTCAGTATCCGATTGAGAATCTTTACTGCCTTAACTACGCTCTCCTTCTCGTCTTCCGATTTCCTCTTTTTCCATAACTTTTCAGCTTTGAGAAACATATCATACAAACTTGATTTATCTTCCATATCGTCCTTCCTTCGGATGCTTGTAGTTTGCATCAAAGCTAGCTTGCCAAATTAGTAGAAAATTGTGTTTCTCCCCGTGGTCCAGTGGGTCCACGGGGCCCGACGCATAGGACGGGATAGAGTATGCCGATAGAAAAGCGGAAGCGCCAGCTTCCGCACTCCAAAGAGATTGGCAGAGATTTGTAGCATAAGAGTAAATGCTGTAAATCTCTACCTTCCGCGTTTCCCATTATTCCGCGTCTCCGCGGTTCAAAAAGAAAAAGGCCGGGACTTCAGCCCGGCCACACTCTAAATCTTACCTTAGTGATGCGAGAATATCCTCTCATCAGTGAATACCATAGCAATGCCGTGCTCGTTCGCGGCCTGGATGACTTCCCAGTCGCGCACGGAGCCGCCCGGCTGGACGATTGCTGTGATACCTTCAGCAGCGCATATATCTATCGAGTCCCGCATGGGGAAGAAGCCGTCAGATGACAGCACCGCACCCTTGAGATCAGCATCGCCGACGAACTTGCGCTTCGCCTTATCGATAGCCTGCTCGACTGCGCCTACCCTGTCCTGCTCGCCCGTGCCGACCGCAAGCGTTACGCCGTCGCGCGCGATGACAATGCCGTTCGAACGGACATTCAGGTTCACATACCATGAGAAAATAAGATCGTCGTATTCCTGCTCGGTAGGGACCCGCGCTATCTCGAAATGTCCCTGCTTCGGGTGGTCCGTTACGGCAGGCTGAAGGTCTGCCGCAGTCCGAATCTTCGTTAAAAGCGGCTCTGCAAGAATCAAGGAACCGTCTCCGAGGACTTTGATAGTCGGTGCTGCGGGATCGCCGACGAATTTCGGCAGTGCAGCTATCCCCGGAACCTTTATTGCGCGGAGTTCTTTGTTTTTCTTGAACTTCGCGAAGTCATTCAGCACGTCCAGCGCACCATCTTCAAAGTCCGGCGCAGCGACAACCTCGACTACCGACTGCATAATCTCTTCAGCCGTAGTTGCATCGAGAGGTGTGTTGAAGCAGACTGTTCCTCCGAACGCCGCGCGGGAGTCTGCGTCGCGTGCGTGGATGTAGGCGTCTGCCTGGGTATCACCGGCACCAGAGACCGCCGCGCCGCTTGGGTTCAGGTGCTTCATCACCGTGCATGCAGGGTTGACGAAGTATTTGACTATCGATATTCCGTGATGAATATCGGACAGGTTGGTCTCGGATAGCCCCGATTTACCAGTCTTCAGTATCTCCATGTCGGCGAAGGGCAGGCCTGAAGACCCCTTGGGACGGTAATAAGCTGCTGATTGATGCGGGTTAGTCCCGTAACGCAGGTCATCGACCTTGGTATACTTTGTATCGATGATCGTGATCTCATCCGGGAATTCACCCTCATTTCTGCTGAAATACTTAGCTTTATAATCTGCCATATTCGCCTCCTGCTGTCCAAGTAATACCCATCATGAAACCGCACATAGCGCTGCAATGTCAAGAAATAGCGGTCAGCTTTTACCTGACACATGGCTCTCAGCCATCTCTAAACCGTATCTTGGCTTTTAATCTACAGCCCGCCGGGTATATTATCTGAAGCGAATATGGTAGGAACAGAAGACGGAGGCGATAAATATGCCTGATCTTTCGATTTATCTCAAACCGGCCGCAATCTGGGCTCCGTTCGTTATCCGGTTGGTGCTTGGGATTATCTTTATGGCCCATGGAGCGCAGAAGCTGTTCGGCTTGTTCGGCGGCGGCGGAATCAGCGGCACTACACAGTTTATGCAGTCACTCAGTATTCCGCTGCCGGCATTTTCGGCATGGATTGTAGCGCTCGTGGAATTCCTTGGCGGCCTTTTTCTGGTGATTGGTCTATTCACCCGGATTGTGAGCGTCTTAATAATCATAGACATGGTTGTGGCAGTTGCCCTAATCCATGGGAGGAAAGGGTTCTTTGCCGGAGGCGGCGGGTTCGAGTATAATCTTGCCCTTATAGCCATGGCGCTGTCGCTCGTGCTTTCGGGACCGGGGGCGTTTGCACTTTACCGATCCGATAGATGGCCGTTTTGAGCGATTAATTCATACGAGGATACTGTGTAGTGCGGGAAACTGAAAATAATGCCTCTCCAGGATGGGTCAGGCTTGTCTATGGCGCGGCATCGGGCGCGGTCGTCGCAGCCATATTGGGATTCGGGTTGAGCGCCTGGTTTCAAATGCTTGGGCTTGGGTTGATTATCCCATCTGGGAAAATATCGACGATCAGCCAGTTCATAGGCCGTGCCGGGCTTAACTTTTACGCAATCCACCACATAAATATAGCCGGTAACGGTATGCCCGGAGGAATACCGGGGCTGACGCTGAACATTTTATGGCCGCTGACCCTGTGGGCGGTAGTGCCGGCCATAGCGCTTGCGCTCGGAGGGCTGGCGAGCGCGAAGCTGGCCGGAGCAAAAGACTCAGGCCGGTTTACGACTGGAGCGCTCGTTGCGATACCTTACGTTATCTTCCTTTTGATCGCAAGACCGTTCTTTACGGCGACGACCGGTGCCATCCATCTGCCGCAGTTCGAAATAGGCGGATGGAACCCCGCTCCCGAATTGATTGCAGCGAAACTTATTCCTGCTATAGGCAGCACGATATTCTATGGGTTAATATTCGGGATAATTTTCGGTGGAATTGGGGCACTAGGCGGCTGTAAAGCCATCAAAAACGGCCTTTTCGGAAAAGATGCATGGCTTCCGGCATGGATACGCGGCGCGCTGATCTCATTTCTGGTCGGACAGCTCATATTTTTCCTCCTGTTTGCTGCATACATCGGCTTCGGACTCAAAGGACACACTAAAGCGGAAAAAACCGAGCGGGTCAAGAGTGCTGTGACACTCCTTCCTGCAGCGTCCGGGCTTGCATACTACATTTCGCACGGAGTGACCGTCCGTGGAGGCGCGTCTTCGACTATCGATGAGGAAAGCGGGTTCAAGCTGCGCGCCGGACTCATCAGAGGAATCGAGACGGACGGCAAGAAGAAGCATGTCCCGGCGCTCGCGTACCTCGCGCTTATCATTCCGGCCGTGGCACTCGTTCTTGGAGGGCATCACGCCGCAAAGACATCGAACAAGCCTGTCAAAAAGGGGCAGCTTGCTGCCGGGATTGCCATAGCTTACGCGGTTCTTATGGCTCTATTTGCGCCGCTTTACATGCTCGTTCAGAAATCGAGCTTTACCATCGAAAATACTACCAACCAGGCTGCAATAACGCTCGGCCCGTCAATCGCAGAGTCGTTTGCCCTCGGATTTGTCCTTGCACTCGTGTTTGGACTAATTGGAATAAGCATTTACCGGCCACATGATCATTCGTAATCTCACAAAATATAACATCGAACATTTATTTCAAGAGTCTGTTTCGGACTACGACCATGACGGGCTGGTTGTCGAAGTGAAATACTGTCCGGTGGGGTCTCGGCGTTCCATATCCGGCACGTACTACCGCTGGACAAAATCCACGCCGGACGGCAGGCTTATCCGGCTCAGGATAAACCACACGAACCGTTATCCGGTCACAGTGCCGTTCAAGACATCGGAATATTACAAAAAGACCGACCTGCGTGGGCGGGAGTTGACTTATCAGAAGCTCCGTTCGGAGAAATTCAGCTGCGCTGAGCACCTGATGGTGGGGATATTCCTGCATGAGTTCTCCCACTACCTCGACCACATGGAGGGGCGAAACGGCCGCTACAAACAGACCAAAGCGGACAAATTTGCTGTTGAAGGCCTCATCCGCCTTGGGTTGATCGAATTCACCCGTTAATTACTTTGGACCCCAAGCCCAGCTTTACGCTGAAACATTAACTGATGTAATATCTATTCATTCAAACGAGCTATAACGACTTGAGGAGAACCGCTGCAGGAATGTTGTGCATTAAAAAAAGAGGAGCACAGGATGCTCGGATGTCTATCAGTCAATGTGAGGAACAAACGACTTCGAGCGGTTCTCTACCGGGCAAGCCAACAGTGCTCCTTGTAGTAGCTTCACTTCGTATAGGCGGGGCTGAATGGTGCGTTCTTTCTCTCTCGCACGCATTAAAGAGCCGCGGCTACCGAGTGATCCTTGCGTCCGGGAGAGGGATTCTTGCAAAATCAATTGCTAATAAGCTGGGAATCACTCATTTTTATGTGAACATGCGATTTTACAAACCGCTGGGCGCACTGATGCTGCGGATTGTGGCGCGTCGGGCAAAAGTCGATCTGGTCCATGCAAACATGACTACAGCGGGCAAATGCGTCGCGAAGATGTGTGAGCAAACCGGCTTGCCCTGGGTGATGACGGCTCACAGCCTTTTTGGACATTCACCGTCAGATGTCGTTCTTGCCCAGACAGACCGTATGATGTGTGTCAGTCAGTACCTTAGTGATTGGGCTGCAGCGAACACTAATGTGCCCAAGGATAAGCTTGTGACCATTTACAACGGCATCGATATGGAAAGGTTCACTCCACGCGGGCAAGGTGCCGGGTTTCGCCGTAAATGGAAAATCCCGGAGGACAGGTTTCTTATCGGAATCATAGCGCGAATCTATTCAGAAAACCATAAAGGTCATAGAGATTTAATTCACCTGCTGGCTGAGCGCCCTGAAGCAAAATCATGGCACCTGGCTGTAGCCGGCGAGGGGAAAGCCCTTCCCGGACTGCGCAGAATGGTTTCAAACCTTGGACTGACGGACCGCGTGCACTTTCTCGGAAATCTAGTGGATATTACTCCGGTTCTCGATGCGATAGATGCTATGGCGCTGCCTTCTGATAAGGAGACATTCGGACTGGCTATTGCTGAAGCTATGGCTATGGCGAAACCGGTTGTAGCTTACTCTGTAGGGGGTATACCTGAGATTGTGATAGATGGACACACGGGTTTCCTTATACCTTCAGGAGATATAGACGGATTGGCAGAGAAGCTGAACCTGTTGAGCAAGGACCCAGATATGAGAAAGAAACTTGGCCAGCAGGGCCGGACACGGGTGGCTGAATCATTTAATATTGAACAGATGACTGACTGTGTTGAGCAGGTCTATAATCAAGTGCTGATAGAGCATCATAAGGCGGATAAAATATAATGATGCCATTTGGTATTTTGATAGTAATATGTGGATCAGCTGCCCTAATGTATCTATGGCTTAGGTTCAGACGGGAAGTTCCCATTCTGATGTACCACCGCATAATGGATTTTCCCGGAGACGGACTGAGCGTGCATCCTGAGGATTTTAGGCGCCAGATGGAATATCTGGCATCGCATGGGTATCATACGGTCAACCTGAGTATGCTGCACGATCACCTTACGAAAGGCACTCCACTTCCTCGAAAGCCGGTTGTCATAACATTTGATGATGGATATGAGGATAACTTCACCAACGCAATGCCTGTGCTGAAAAAACACGGCATGACAGCGATAGTATTTGTTATAAGTGACTGGATCGGCAAGCAAAATGAATGGGAGGTGCAGCGGCCCGGAAGACCGGTCTGCCGTACAATGGACCTCGATCAACTCCGTGAGTGGCTGGATGCGGGGCTTGAAATTGGGGCTCACACAGTAAGCCATCCACGGCTTTCCGAACTGACAGAGGAAGAGATAGCAAGAGAACTGACGGACAGCAAGAAAGCTCTTGAGTCATTGCTGAACGTGCCGGTAGACTTTCTCTGTTACCCTTACGGGAACTTCGACGGCCGTGTCAGGCGGCTGGCAAGTGCCTCTTATAAAGCTGCACTGGCAATATCCAGTGGGACAACCATCTGGCATAATGACTTGTATGCACTCCGAAGAGTCAGCGTATCAGCCAGAAAACCGCTTCAGGATTTTGCAGCGAAGGTTACTCCGCTGCACATCCTGAACCAGGGGCTGCACAACCTTCGGCATTCAAAGGGAGCAGAAAAGGGCAGAAAATAACTGAAATGGTTGAGCAGCTGACGTATGCCCAGAAAATCCGGAGCTTAAGGTGGAACTACGCCTTCGCGGCAGCAAATACCATCTTTACGACGCTGACGGTGTTTGGAAATGTGTTTATCCTCTTTCTGGATAAGCTCGGCCTGCCGAAGAGCCGGATAGGTTTCATTCTCTCTCTGTTTCCGTTCTGCGGCGTCGTAGCGCTCTTCATAGCGCCGCATATCGCGCGGTTTGGGCTGAAGCGCACGCTCGTTATCTTCTGGGGCGCGCGAAAGATCGTGACATGCTTTCTGCTTTTGACCCCATTGGTGCTATTTCGGTATGGCGCAGGCAGTGCTTTTACCTTCGTTGCTGCTGTTATCCTGATGTTTGCCATATGCCGCGCGGTCGGGGAAAGTGCGTTTTACCCCTGGCTTCAGGAAGTAATACCGGATGACATACGCGGCAGGTTTTTTGCTACGAACAGCGTGGTAGCTAACGTTATAACCATAATATCGATTGGGTTCGCCGGATATGTAATCGGGCGCTCTGACACCTTGAACTCATTCATGCTCTTGATGGCCATAGGCATATTTTTCGGCTTTATAGCGGTCTGGTCTTCAACCCGTATACCGGGCGGCGCTCCTCAAAGTGTGGATTCATCGGAAACAAGGTATTTCAGGGATATTATCGATCCGGCCAGGGACCCCAACTTCCTGCGATACCTCCTCGGAATCGGCGCAATTGCATTCACTGTTGGAATCGCAGCTTTCTTCCCTCTTTATTTCGCGCATGAGGTGGGAATTTCATCCGCAAATGTCGTGCTGCTCTCGATTGCCGCGTCACTGGGTGGTGTGATCAGCTATGTGTGGGGATGGGCAGCAGATAAGTACGGGGGAAAGCGGGCGCTCCTGTTTTGCCTGAGATTAAGTCTGATGGTCCCGATCTTTCTGATGCTGATGCCCAGGCACAGTGAGTGGAGTTTTTTGGCTGCTTCGGCGATAATGTTCGGCTCAGGAGCTTTCACGACGGGGAATACGACTGCCTCCTTGCAGATTATGTACGTGAACCTGGTACCGGCAGATAATAGCACCAGGTACATGGCGCTCTATTATGCCTGGTCAGGCTTGATCGGCGGCTTGAGCCCGATTTTGGCGGGTTTCATACTTGAGCATGCGAAGCATATATCGGGCCGCATAGGGATTCTCACTCTGGACTCGTACACTCCGCTTTTGGTTCTAATCATACTGGGAACACTAGCCGCCATTTTGTTAGTTCGGAGTATCGGCAAGACAGGCCGGACAGACACGGTATAGCCGGTATTATCTCAAACGCAGTTGCCGGTCCACTCTCGCCTTAGAAGTGAAAAGCAGTAATGATCGTAATACTCTCCCCGGAAATAGTGTTTGCTCCTGACAATTCCTTCTTTGGTAAATCCGAGCCTTTTTAGAATCTTGATGGACCTTTCGTTCTCAACGGATGTGAATGCCTCTATCCGGTTCAGGTTCGTAGTGCAGAAACCTGCCTTGAACGCCGCGTTCAGGGCTTCCTGCATATAACCATGTCCCCATGACCCGCGTTCCATATCATAACCAAGCTCTGCTATGTTATTCGTTTTATCCCAACGGTGATAACCGCATGTGCCGATCGTTTTATTGGATTCTTTATTGATGATGCACCACCTGTTCCGGTCGTGATTTTCCGAATTTACGTAGAAGTCGATTATCGCCTGTGCCCCATCGATACTTGTCAGCGGCTCAGCGTCGAACAGATACCTGCAGACATCTTCATCCGAAAAGTGCCTGTATATGAAATCTACATCCTGAGGCGTAAGTGGTCTCAAGACCAGCCTCTCGGTTTCCACTGTCGAAAATATGCTCATTACTCAACCCTCGTTTTATACGATTATAAGGCATATGCTGCCAGGCGTGAAGTCTTGATGAGAAACAGCTTTGGGCATGCCTGATTTAGTGTTAAACTATTGACTGGTGCAGTATAGTGGCGTAACATTCGGTTGGCTGAACTCATGAATGACGAACAGGCGGGCGAAAATATGCTGAACGATATTGATTCTGCTGATGAGCAGCTTCATTCAGCGCTAAAAGAACTCTATGAGTTGCTTGAGCGCGCAAAAGCTTACCATTTTGCGTCTTATGTAGAGAAAATCTTGCAACTGCTGGATGAAGACCCGAATACGGCAATGAAGGAAGCGATCAGCAATAACTTTTGGGGCGGGTCTGGGTCACTATTTGACCTGATTCTTTACGAGGAGAATCATTGCCTTGGCCGTGATATCGCCTTAAGGATCAGCTGATGCTTATAATACTCCAGGCACTGCGTGCCAAGGGGGTTGAGAGGCGGGATTTTGATTGGCTCGAAAGTTTTCTGATTAAAGCTGCCGGTATTTACTGATATATTCCTGTTTGCGAAACAAAAACGCTTATTAAAGTAAAGGAGAATAGAGCTTTGAGGAAATCGTGGTGGCTGGTATTGGTATGCATTAAGTTGGCAGTTGTCGCGGTAGTATTCGTCTTTACACGAGGCCCATGGGGGACAGCCGCGGCTGCGATGATATCGATAGCCCTGATTGTAGCAGCAGCTTCATGGCTCTTGACATTGATTGGGGCTAAGCGTGTGGAAGACGGCAGTATAACTGTCCAGACTGCCGCAGGTTATTCCCGCAGATTCTCCAGATTTCGCTTTATCGTGATGCTCTGCCTCTTCATAGCAGCGTTAGTTAAGGGTTTTGTATGGCTGGCCGTTCTGTTCGGGCTTTTGGCTGCGATGTCGTTCATAATGCAGCTCATGTGGCGTAAAGTGAGCATTTAATAAGCACCTAACGCAGTCACTTCTACAGAGGAATTAGACCGCCGCTATAGAAATCATTAAAGTCAGAAAACGAAATTGAGGAGAAAGTCATTTTGAATAGCGAGTCAAAATCAGACACTACACCTGAGGCCGTAGTTGCCGAGAGGTATCCCGAACAGCCTGAGCATCCTATCAAGCCGCCGTACGGCTATATCTGCTACCGCGCATCCGGTCCGATTGAAATAGACGGCAAGATGGACGAGGAGTCCTGGAAAAACGCTCCGTGGACGAATTATTTTGCCGACATCGAAGGGGATGTGCAGCCCAAACCCCGGTACAAAACAAGGGTGAAGATGCTGTGGGACGATGAGTATTTCTACATCGCCGCCGAGATGGAGGAGCCGCATGTGTGGGGGACTCTCACGAAGCGCGACTCGATTATATACATGGACAACGATTTCGAGGTGTTCATCGACCCGGACGGCGACACACACCTGTATTACGAGATCGAGATAAACGCGCTCAACACAGTATGGGACCTGTTTTTGGTAAAGCCCTACCGTGACGGCGCTCCAGCGATATATAACTGGGACATCAACGGCTTAAAGCACGCTGTGCATGTAGACGGCACCTTGAACGATTCGAGCGATGTGGACAAAGGCTGGACAGTAGAGTTTGCGATCCCCTGGGCAGTGCTGAGGGAATGCGCTTATATGCGGACACCTCCGGGAGAGGGAGACCAGTGGAGAGTCAACTTCTCACGGGTCGAGTGGGACCATGAGATCGTCGACGGCAAGTATGAAAAGGTGAAAAACAGGCTCTCGAACGACCAGACATGGACACCTCAGTATGCCCGCAACATCCATCTGCCGGAAAGATGGGGATATGTGCAGTTTACGAACACCGTTGCCGGTAAAGGCGAAGTTGAGTTCGTCCGAGACCCCGATGAACCCATCCGTAACTATCTGATGGAAGTCTATTACGCCCAGAAGAGGTACTTTAAAGCCAATAAACGCTGGGCAGCCAGCCTGGATGACCTCAATTTCAAGGAATCCATGTCTATGGACAACCCCACGCCTCCAAATGGAGCGCCGGTAAAGCTCCAGACGACGGATGTGGGCTTTGCGGCAGCCATGGACTCGGTGTGCAAACCCGTCGTTTGGTATGTCAACGAAGTCTCCCGGCTGTGGAAGGTCGGGAAGTAAAGAACTTTGAGCAGTCTCGGCGCGAGTGCATGCGCCGAGACTGCATTTTACCGCAATAACCTGCTTGTTGGATGATGATTCCGGCTAATTCTACCCTTCAATCGTATCTTTGCCGTCTGTCAGCCACTCGACGTTGAAGCGTGCAAGAGTCAGCCGCTCACATGGGTAGATTTCGCCGTTTTCATATATGCAGCAAATGGTCATGTCGGGGGCGATAGCTATGTCGGAATAAGACGACGCCCCGGAGTAAAGAGCCTTTGCGACAGGCCATGTCCTGCACTCATCATAGCTCATCCTGACCGTCATATTCACCCTTACACCGTTTGCAGGGTTGGAAAAAAGAACCCGGTTCCAGCTGTGCCTTGTTCTGCTCGTAAATCTGGCAAGGCCGGCCTGGCATACCGGTTCTATCAGTGTTTCATCTCTCGCAACCTCACAGAAGGTCTCTCCTCCGTCATGACTCCATGCGTAAGCGCGTTTCTGTGGCGGTTCTCCAAAATTTCTACAGTTGATGTATACTGCTCCGTCTTCCGTTTCGACTACAGCAGATTCGTTGGTGCCTTCATCCACTATACCGCCGATCCTCCAGCTTTTGCCATGGTCGTCGCTCAGTATTACGTGCGAATGGTAGCGAGGAGTGTTTCCAACAACATGATCACAAGGGATAACCAACCGTCCGTCTCTCAGTTGGATGCCGTGGCATGGTCCGGTAGCATACCATGTCCAGTCAGGTAGTTTGGTTTGTCCGGTTATCTCTATCGGCTGGCTCCAAGCAAGGCCGTCATCTGTAGATTTGGTAATCCAGACGGTACGCGGCGCCTCGCCCCGGAGTATCATCTCTTCCGGCCCGTCCGCGAGGTTTTTACAGAATGGAAGCCAGACTGTGCCGTCGCTTGCATCCACTACAGGGCATGGATTGCCGCAAGTCATGCCTTTTTCTGATGCAACGGTCTGGAATTTGCTCCAGGTTTTGCCTCCGTCAGTGCTGCGTCTGAGCAGAATGTCTATTTCTCCGAAATCATCGGCGCCATGCTTCCTGCCTTCACAAAAAGCAAGCATTGTCCCATTGGTGGTTGTGATAATGGCTGGAATCCTGTAGGTATTGTAGCCTCCCTCGCCGTTTACGAACAGGTCGAGCTGCTCGATTTTGATGTTTGAACCGGTCATCCGTTTCTCCTGTTAGCGTAACCTGGCGGCAGTCAGCTCGTCTATTTGGGCCTTCTGCCGGTCATCAAGGGGCTGCAGCGGTGAGACTGGTTTTCCCGAACCTATGCCCAGGCTTGCGACAGCGTACTTCACGCCGGCGATCCAGCAGGGTCCTGCAAGAGGAAGTCTTTGCCGGAGATAGTCTATTCTCTGCTGCAGTTGCCTGAGCTCATCCTGGTTTCCCTGTATACCGGCCTTGTAAGCTTTGATAAATGTCTCGGGCTCGTAGTTGGCGCACACAGGAACAACCCCGCAAGCTCCCATAAGCAGTCCTTCCGAGATGCCTGCCTCATCACCCATGAATGCTTCCAGTCCGGCTTCTTTTCCCTGTTCGAGCAGCCGCCGGAAGTAATCGAGATTGCCGGAACTCTCTTTGCAATATTGTATCCAGCCTCGCTTTGCCATCTCACACATTGTATCTACAGCTATCTCTGATCCTGTGCAGGATGGGATATTATAAGCAATAAGCTCGGAATCTCCGCATGCTTCTTTTGCTGCTCCGAAAAGCCGTAAATGCTCATCCGGCGTTTTGATGGATGTATAAAAAGTAGGAGCGACTACTATGTTGTGGTAACCGGCTTCCTTCAGTTGCCGTATTTTGCCCAGGACTCTTTCTGTTGAAGTATCAATAGCCCCTCCAAGAAGGTAAGTATCCTCTCCCGCCTCATCGATGGCTATTTCTATCATTCTATCCCACTGGTCTGCGGTGAGAAGAGGTCCCTCCCCGGCTGAACCTCCTACGAACATACCGTCTACACCTGCACCAAGCACGTATCGTATTACCTGCCTGAATGCCGATTCATCCACTCGGTCTCTGTCATCCACAGGCGTTATTACCGGAACAATTACGCCTTCAAGTTTACTTCTTAACATCTTTGCTCTCCTGCTATTGATGCTGCATTCTATCATTTTCTGTATGCAAAGGAATAGCTGGAGGATTCTTTATTATCATCCCAAAATCCTATTCTCGACGTAAGGTGCAATGTATGATAAAATTTGATTGCACGAAAATTCACAAACTTCAGTTTTTAGCAGAAGCGGCCTGTGGGAAACTATATGTAGAGCTTGTTAGTTAAGGAATGAATGGATGGTTAGCCGGAGAATAGTCAGGGACACAGGGTATATAGACGAAGAAGAGATTCTAAATTCACTAAAACAAGCGAAAACCGCCTCCAAAGCGCAATCGCTGGATATTGTCGAAAAGTCGAAGTCCTTTGCAGGGCTTTCGCCTGATGAACTTGCAGTGCTGCTTATGAATAACGATCCAGAGGTGCGGGATGCCGTCTTTGAGGCAGCCCACTCAGTAAAAGAACGCATTTATGGGTCGAGAATGGTCTTTTTCGCACCGCTTTATGCTTCCAATACCTGCGTAAACAACTGCCTTTATTGCAGCTTCAGAAAAGACAACAAAGACATCGTCCGTAAAGTTTTGACCGAAGAAGAGATCGAGAATGAGACGAAAAACATTCTCAATCAAGGACACAAAAGAATCCTCGTCGTTGTTGGAGAGAATCCAAGACTGGCTGGCATAGATTACATCGAAAAAGCCGTTGCAGCCATCTACCGGACCCGTTCCGGTAAAGCATCAATCCGAAGAGTCAACGTCAACTGCGCCCCATTATCAGCTGAGGAGTTCAGAAGGCTGAAAGCCGCAAAAATCGGCACCTACCAGATTTTCCAGGAGACCTACTACAGAGAAACTTACAGACAGATGCACCCGTCCGGTCCAAAGCGGTTCTACAACTGGCGCATCGAGGCGGCGGACAGGGCAATGGATGCTGGGCTCGAAAATGTAGGCATAGGCCCGCTCTTCGGGCTTTTCGACTGGAAGTTCGAGTTGATGGCAACTCTCATGCACGCAGAACATCTGGACTCCAAGTTCGGAATCGGCCCGCATAGCATTTCAATTTCGAGACTGGAACCTGAATCGAACGCTCCCGCTGCCGAAAACCCGCCGTTTACCCTTACATGCGAAGACATGAAGCGGATAGCGGCGCTCCTCAGGCTGGCTGTCCCATATACGGAGATTATTCTTCCGACCAGAGAGAGTCCGGAGCTCAGAAACCAGCTGTATGACCTTGGAGTCTCCCAGACAAGCGCTGGTGGCGGATACGCGAAAGCCCATCATCCAGAGACGGAGCAGTTTCCAACTGGAGACACGAGAAGTCTTGCTGAGATGACACGCCGGATGTGTCATGAAGGCTGTATTCCGAGCTTCTGCACAGCCTGCTATCGGAGCAAAAGGACCAGCGGAAGGTTTATGAAGCTCGCAAAGCACGGCGATATTCACAAGATGTGCGAGCCTGATGCGCTCCTTTCATTTAAGGAATATCTGATCGACTATGCCGACCAGGCCACCCGCGTCGAAGGCGAAAAAACCATTGCAGAGCGGCTCGAAATGCTTGAGCCGACCATCAAGGAGAGGATCAGAACACTCCTTGCCGAAGTGGAATCCGGCAAGCGGGATGTGTATGTGTGAGAGGATACAGGATACAGGATTCAGGGATGGGATTGATGGAGATTCGATAGGTAACAACGTCAAGCCAGCTCTACGGATTAGTGGAGACTCGTGCTTCGGGAAGAAAAGAATCCCGAAGCATAGGGTGCTACTCGAAGCATTGGATACAACGTCATGCTGAGCTTGACTCAGCATCCAGGAAAAAATGGACCCTGAATCAAGTTCAGGGTGACGTCGGTCTGTTCATGGTGACGCCTTTGCTGACAGCTTTTCTATTCCCTCTTCCCTGTCACCTGTTCCCTAACTAACTATGAATCTAGATAACTTATTAACCAAATGCATAGAGTCCGGCGATCTTAACCGGGACGAGATTATCTTTTTGTTGTCGCTTAAGGATGAGGCTGATGTTGCGCGGCTGATTGCAGCCGCCGACGAGGTCAGAAAGCGGTACTGCGGCGATGATGTCCATATTCGTGGGCTGATCGAGTTCTCGAATATATGCAAAAACGACTGCCTCTACTGCGGGCTAAGGAGATCGAACAAGTCGGTCAACCGCTACAGGATGACCCCGGACGAAATAGTCGAAATGGCTGTAAAGCTCTCGGCTAAGAAGATTCAAACCATCGTTCTCCAGTCCGGCGAGGATTTGAGCTTCACCAGGGAAGTCGTTGCGGACATAGTCCGGAGGATAAAGTCCGTCGCGGACATTGCAGTGACTCTTTGCCTTGGTGAGCGGCCGTTCGATGACTATGCGCTCTGGAAAGAGGCTGGGGCAGACCGCTATTTGCTCCGCCATGAGACATCCAACCCGGAGCTTTTCAGGAAAATGCACCCGGACTCAACTCTTGAGAAGCGGCTGGGATGCCTTCGTGAGCTGAAGAGGCTTGGTTATCAGATAGGAGCGGGCTGTATGGTCGGGCTTCCGGGCCAGACAGTCGAAGATATGGCGAATGATATTCTGCTCTTTAAAGAACTCGATGTCGATATGGCCGGAATCGGGCCGTTTATCCCTCATCCCGATACTCCGCTTGGGTGTGCGGCTCAGGGTTCGCTTGAAATGGCGCTCAGGATGGTCGCTCTCGCCAGAATTGTTACGCGAAACGCGCTCCTCCCTGCAACTACGGCCGCAGGGTCGGTCGACGAGTTCGGCAGGGAAAAGGCGCTTCAGGCCGGGGCAAATGTCGTGATGCCGAACCACACTCCGCTTGTCTACCGTGTGGACTACGAAATCTATCCGAATAAGCGGTGTATCACGGAAGACCCTGAAAAATGCGGCTCGTGTCTCACCGCCCGAATCCTCTCTGTAGGCCGGACTGTGGCAACCGGCAAAGGACATTCGTTGAAAAGAGGGAACAGGTGACAGGGAATAGATTACTCGGGCTGTATTTGAAATGCAGCCCGGAATGGCCGGATAGGGATCTATAGATCCCGGTTATTCGACTATAATCGATCACCCTGCATCAGAGATGCCTCATTTGCCTATCCGGTAGGGATTACAAACCCCTACCGAGCAAGAGTCCAGGATATTTTGTGCTTCGGGACCGCAGTTACCCCGTGGACCTACCGGACCACGGGGGTAGTAGCTGTGGACCTACCGGACCACGGGGAGAAGCACGACATCCACCAAATCTGCCATTCTCGCAGCACAACAAAATTCCTCCCGAGCATGGTTCTTTTTCACTGATAGCTGACGGCTGAAAGCTGATTGCTCAAAAACTACTCCGCCCCGACAGCCCAGCCGGCGATTCGAGCATTCTGCTGCCCCTCGATCATCGTCCAGCGGACCGCTGAGATGCCGACCATTATACGTGCATACAGGCTGAGGAACGTCTCGAACAGCTGCCGGACATGTTGTTGGTCGGGATAGTCAATTGATACAGGGTTCGGTAGTTCCTGCGCCAGTTCCAGGGCAGACTGCGAGATGCCTTGGGCCTCATTGAGCAGGGTTGTCGATCGCATCCCAGGTTTCAGCATGCTCCAAACCCGGTGCAGGAACGGAGGCCACTCAGCCAACGCCTGAAAATCGTCCGGGATGACCGGTATTCCCATCACATCCGAAATGTCATAATAATCCTCTTTTATGCCGTTCGAAGCCTGTTCGAACATGACCTGTGGAATTTTGTTCGGATACTCAGGTTCTTCCTTTGTGATCCGCGTTGCCCTGTATCGATTAATGCCGGAAGTTTCGATTCCTGTCACCGAGACCGTAAGTGCAGCTGTTGCCAGCATCAGCTTCGGGTTTACATAGTGCAGCACTTCGAGGACATAAAGAATGCGCCTGATATCCTCTCTGGTAAATCTGTGGTCATGGAGCCATGTATATAGATCGTCGAGATCGAACGTCAGCCCGGCAATTGTATCCGCCCGCTGTCTTATGCGGCTCGCAAGATCGGCGAATGCCTGTGTTGTCACATCAGGTTGGAGCTGCGGCCAGATTGCCTCCAATAACCCTGGCTGCGTCGCCAATGCCCTGAATATGGAGCCGACAAAGGGTGAACTGAAATCACGTTGGATTTCTCCGTATATAGTTTTTAGCCGCCCATGCGCCTGTCCTTCCTCCAGTGTTTCTATGCGCCGCATTTCGAACCCCTCCAACTCCAGCGCAACCCACTTTCTTTTGCCCTGCCGGACCGGCATTCAAACGGGTAATTACCATGTATCGGGTAGTGCTTCGATGAGCGATACCGGGGGTTTGGGCTTAATGTCCATTTCTATCACTACATTAGTCCCCAAAGGCCCGGTGTTCAGAAAAACATGGTCAGCTATGCTGAGGATGATCGCATAACCCATACCGAGCGACTTGGTAGTGGAATAACCTCGCTCCAGTGTCACGAGCGGCAGGATCAGCGCATCCATTCCGTGGCCATGGTCACTGACGCGGGCCAGGATCCTATCGTCCCGGTGAATCAGCATTACCTCTCCACCACCGGCATGTTTCAGTGCATTGGTTGCTGCCTCTCCTACACATAGGGCGAAATTTCCTGCTCTCGATTCAGACATGCCGTAAGACATTGCTGTATTCCTAGTTTCTACGCGTATGGCTTCCAGATCGGCAGGTGTTCGGAGCGGATAGGTTTTGGTAACGTACCGGTCAAGCTCTGAGATCTCATACGGCTCTGATATGATGAGTTTTCCGCCGGTGGCTGACAGGATGGTCTGCCTGTAGAACTGCCTTTGCTGGTTTTCGAGTTCCAGACGTCTTTCCTCGGCCCTTACTCGCTCAGTGATGTCTATGAACAGCCCGATGATTGCCGGTTTTCCCCTATATGTTGCAAGAGTGCCGATTACTTCTCCGTCTACAGTCGTGCCATCCTTACGCAGCCATTTGAGTGTGTAGTGGACGCTTTCTATTTCTCCTGCCATACGGCGGCGTATGTTCTCAGCGACTGTAGCCCGATCTTCGGGAGAAACAATATCTAGCGGAGATACCTTATCGACAATCTCTTCACGTGTGTAGCCAAGCATTTCGGCAAAGCGAGGGTTCACATAGACGAATTTATCGTTCTGGATGATGTAAACGCCGACCAATGACTCCTCAGCCAGTATCCGGTATTTAGCTTCGGCTTCTTTCAGTTCTTCTTCGGCATGCTTGCGGTCGGTCATATCCACTACATAGCCGTGATAGTGTGTAATATCTCCACTGGAATTCCTTACTACCAGCGTAAAGTCATGCAGCCACCGATATTCACCATCTGAGCGAAGAATCCGGTATTCCTGCTCGAAGTAGGGTTCGCCGGACTTACTGTGGGACATCACTTCCATTGCTACTCGAAACAGGTCATCAGGGTGAATTAACGATGAATAGCTGATTTTACCGCTGGCTAGATCTTCAGGATCATAGCCGAACTGGCTCTTGATGTTTGGGGAGACGTATTCTACCGGCCAACCTTCCGCGTTTCTCCACTTGAAAACCACAGTTGGCCCGGCTGCAAAGAGCTTTCGTTCTTCATCGAGGGCTTCTTCGGCTTGTTTGCGCTCTGTGATGTCGAGGACGGATCCGAGAATTGCAGGTTTTCCCATGTACATGGCACGCGATCCGATGACCTCCATGTCGAACCGCGAACCATCTTTGCGAATTGCTTTAAGGCTGTAATGGATGCTTTTCGCTGCTCCTGCCAGACGCTGCTGTAAATTCTCCTCGACAAGTTTTCGGCTTTCAGGAGTGGCGATGTCCAGTGGAGACATTTTGCCGGTAAGCTCCTCACGTGTGTAACCGGTCATTTCAGCTAAGCGGGGGTTCACGTAGACGAATTTCCTATCTTGTATGATATATACTCCAAGCAGTGATTCTTCTGCCAGTATTTGGTATTTGACTTCCGCTTCCTCGCGCTCTTTTTCGGCATGTTTACGGTCGGTTATGTCTGTGAGCATTGCGAGTGATCCCGCGAAGTTGCCTGAATCGTCGAACACCGGCGTTGTGGAGATCAGTGTCCATAGTTCAGAGCCGTCTTTGCGGCGGAAACGGAAATCGAATACCTCGGCGATACCCTGTTTGCGCCGCTCATAGTAATTCTTTGCGTTTTCCAGGTCGGCTTCGTATACGAAATCAAAAACAGTGTAATCCATCAATTCCTGCATCGTGTAGCCGAGCATTTCAGCCACACGTTTGTTCAGAAATGCGGTTTTCCAATTCGAATCCAGTAACCACACGCCTTCAAGCGCAGTCTCGATGATCTGCCTGTGTAAACGTTCGCTTTGCCTGAGTTCATTATCCGCCTGTAGGTGCTCTTCCCGGCGCATTGCCTCATTTATCACTCGCTGGACAGTAGGAGCCAATTGTGCCAGATTATCTCTGTTTATATAGTCATCAGCGCCCGATTTCAATGCTTCCGCGACAGCATCTTCCCCGATTTTGCCGGAGATCAGGATGAACGGTTGGTGGAACCCTTTTTTTCTTAGAAGTTTCAGCGCCTCCAGCCCATTGAAACGCGGCATTTTGTAACCAGCGACAATTACATCCCAGAACCTGTTGACAAGCGCGGCAGACATAACCTCAGGTGTGTCCACTCGCTCGAATACGACGCTATAGCCTCCGCGTTCCAGTTCGCGCACTATCCGCAGAGCTTCTTCTTCCGAGTCTTCAATAATAAGGAGATGCAGTGTAGTATTCATATCATCGCAAATATTTACCCCTTTGATCTTTCTGCTAAGCCTGACCGTTTGTCTCACCCACTGCCTTTCTGTATAATGATGTTTGGGTGGGCAAATTGTACCCGCCTTCAGCGTGTTATGGTCGAAGAAGAACAAGTAGATATATCCCCCGCGAGGTTTGGAAAAGCTCTGAAAAAAGGCTTTTTCGATGTATACGACCGGTTTGGCCTGACGATTGCGGCAAGCCTTATCTGGGCGGTCATTACCGCTGTACCTTTAGGTCTCGGATGGGACCTGTGGACAGGGAATCCTTCCAAATTCCGGATTTTTCTTGCCGGACTGACAATTGCCGTATTTATCGGCACTCCGGTCTTCGCCGGCATATTCAAGATGGCCTATAAGATCGTTTACCATAACGATCCCGGTCTTGGCGACATCCTGACCGGTGCGCGTGAACTCTTTTTGCCGAGTCTTAGCCTCGCGCTGATCGACATTGCGGTCATCTCGATGCTCGTGATCGATGCGCTGTTCTTCATGGGAGTGTTCGGCCCGCTTAAGGGTAAAGGAAACCTGGGTTTTTCTCTCGCAGGGATTTTATTCCTGTATCTGCTGGTTACATGGCTGATGACGGTGCTTTACCAACTGCCTGTCCTTGCTGCACAGAAACCGATGGGCCAGCGTAAGGGCGCAGTTGCGGCAATCAAGAAAAGCCTGCTCCTCGCGGCTCATAATCCAGGGTTTACAATCGGGCTCTTTGTTGTTATACTCGGCTTTAGCATCCTGTGCGCAGTGAGCGCGTTTGGGATGCTGATTTTGTTTGCCGGGACTGTTTCCATTCTTTTGACTCACGCATTGAGGGAGCTTTACATCCGTTACAAAGTGATAGAAGAGCCACCTGAGATAGGCGAAGACAAAGGTTGGGAGCTGAAATAGCAATTTACGCGCTTAAAGTGCTGCGTGATTCGCAATATTGGTTGTGTAAGTATAATTTTGCCTTGGAGATGGTGAAATGGATTATTATCAATACATCGAGCGAAACGCAAAAGTCTGCGGCGGCGAGCCGGTTTTGAAAGGCACGCGCGTTACACTCCGCACTGTACTTGCCAGCTTGGCAGAAGGTGCAGACGCAAGCGAAATATTGAAGAGTTTCCCAACACTTACGGAGGAGCATGTGCGGGCTGCTGTAGCCTTTGCAGCTGCTTCAGCACAGGAGGATTTACCTGTAGCTGAACTTCCGGATGTGGCATGAGAATTAAACTTGACGAAAACATTCCTGTTGGGCTTTCGGCGGTCTTGGCGAGTCTAGGCCACGATGTAGATACGGTTCAAGATGAGAATCTTACAGGAAGAGACGATGAGGCAGTGTGGAAAGCTGCCCAGGACTCTGGAAGATTTTTTCTGACTCAGGACTTGGATTTTTCCGACACGAGGAAATTCAAGCCGGGGACTCATTGTGGTGTTCTCGTAATACGTTTGATTCAACCAGGAATAAGAACGCTAATTCAATTAGTAGAATCGATGTTTACATCCGAGGATGTAGAGAATTGGCGAGATTGTTTTGTGGTTGTTACGGAACACAAGCTTCGTATTAAGAAACCTGAAAAGTCCAGCTAGTTTAAATTATCGGAGAAGCCGGGCCTACTATGGTCCATAACCAAAAACATGACAAGTAGTGAACTTAGAACAGCATATCTGAAATTTTTTGAGAGTAAAAAACACCTTATCCACCCAAGTGATTCGCTAGTGCCGAACGACCCGTCCCTTCTTTATACCGCAGCGGGAATGGTGCAGTTCAAGCCGTATTTCATAGGGGACAGGGTTCCTCCGGCGCCGAGATTAGTCACGTCCCAGAAGTGCATGCGGACTGATGACGTAGAAGAAGTCGGCGATGCGGTGCATCATACCTTCTTCGAGATGCTCGGTAACTTCAGCTTCGGCGATTATTTCAAGCGTGAAGCAATTACCTGGGCCTGGGAGTTCCTTACGGATGCCCTGAAGCTCAACCCGGACAATCTCTGGACGAGTATTTATCTGGATGACGATGAGGCCTATGATATCTGGGTCAACGAAGTCGGCTTCCCGAAGGAAAGGATCGTGCGGCTCGGCGAGGACAAGAACTACTGGCCTGCAAACGCGCCTACCATGGGTCCGAACGGTCCCTGCGGCCCCTGCAATGAGATATTCCTCGATGTGAACCCTGAAGCGGGCGCACCAGAGGACCCGGCATGGTCCATAGCCCACGATGGCAACCGTTTCGTCGAGATATGGAACCTGGTCTTCCAGCAGTTCGACCGCCAGGAGGACGGAACGCTCGACCCGCTTCCCACAAAGAACATCGATACGGGTATGGGGCTTGAGCGGACTATCGCCATCCTGAACAACGCTCCGTCGAACTACGATACTGACCTGTTCCAGCCTATAATCAAGGCAATCGAGAAGATTACGGGCGCAAGTTATGGCAAGGACGAGGAGACCACGAGAGCTATCCGGGTCATAGCGGACCATATCAGGGGCGCAGTCTTCGCGATAGCCGACGGAGTTATGCCGTCGAACATCGGCAGAGGCTATGTTCTCCGCAGGATCATACGGCGGGCGGTGCTGAGGGGCAATTCTCTCGGAGTAGACAAGCCGTTCCTGCACGAACTCGTCGGAGTCGTCGCGGACCTGATGAAGGATGTTTACACCGAGCCGAAGGACAGGCAGGATTATGTCACGAGTCTTATCAAAGCCGAGGAAGAGAAGTTCCTTCACACGTTGGACTCCGGCATGTCCAGACTTATGCAGCAGATCGAGGATGTCAAAAAGAGCGGCGGGAACCTTCTTCCCGGTGATGCGGCATTCTCGCTTCATGACACTTATGGATTCCCGCTGGAGCTTACACAGGAGATTGCCCAGTCAGAAGGAATAGAGGTAGATGTAGCAGGGTTCGAGACCGCAATGGAAGACCAGCGTAAACGCGCAAAGGAGTCCAGCGACTTCGCGGCATCCCTCTTCGGCGGCGGCAACGGTGCGATTCTTGAGCTCGAGCAGACCGTTCCAGCCACGGAGTTCGTGGGCTATCACAGTCTGAAGTCAGATGCGAAGGTACTTGCGATACTCGAACGCGGCGAGCAGATAAGCGTAGCAAAAGAGGGCAATCTGGTCGATTTAGTGCTCGACAGGACGCCGTTTTATGCTGAGTCCGGCGGACAGGTCGGCGACGAAGGCCAGATAATGTCCCGCGGCGCAATGCTGAGAGTCAAGAACACTGTGAAGGCTGCGCACGTATTCTTACATGCGGTAGAAGTCGTTTCCGGCGAGATAAAGGTCGGCGATGATGTCCACTGTGAGGTCGATGTTGAGCGGCGGATGGCTATTGCCCGGAATCACACTGCGACACACCTTTTGCACGCGGCTCTCAGACATATTTTGGGACCGCACGCGCTTCAGGCAGGTTCGGTTGTCGAACCCGGAAGGTTGAGGTTCGATTTTTCGCACTTTCAGGCGGTGACATCGGACGAGCTCAGGCAGATAGAGGATGAGGTAAACGATAAAATTCTAGCCGATCTTCCGGTCGAAGTCACAGAGACCAACATAGACGAAGCCAGAAAAATGGGCGCGATGGCTCTCTTCGGTGAGAAATACGGCAAGCATGTCCGCGTGATGAAGGTCGGCGATTACAGCACCGAGCTTTGCGGTGGAACTCACCTCAGCCGGACGTCACAGGTGGGGCTTTTCAAGCTTGTGAGCGAGTCGAGCGTCGGCGCGGGCTTGAGAAGGATCGAAGCTGTGACCGGGAGCGGCGCAGTGCAGCACGTTCATGATATAGAAGACCTTTTGCATGAGGTGTCGGAAAAGCTTGGTTCCTCGCCGCTTGAAGCAGCTTCGGCTATCGAGCGGCTGCAGACGAACCTGAAGGAGACTCAGCGGAAGATCGAGCAGATTCAGGCAAAATCAGCCGCGGAGCAGTCGCAGGAACTTGCAGCGGCCGCGCATGACATATCCGGCGTAAATCTGGTTGCGAACAAAGTCCAGACGGCGAACGCTCAGGTGCTCAGTGCTCTCGCAGACGGCATAGCCGATAAATTGAAGTCCGGTGTCGTGGTGCTCGGCGGAGTAGGCGACGGCAAAGTGCTCTTTATCAGCAAAGTCACACCTGATCTTGTGAAGCGCGGGTTCCATGCTGGAAACCTGATACGCGAAGTTGCGAAAGTCGCTGGCGGCGGCGGCGGTGGAAGACCGGAGTTCGCCCAGGCTGGCGGCAGAGACGCATCTAAAGTCGATGAAGCACTGCAGACAGCTGTCGAACTGGTCCGCAAACAGGCGGGTTAGGGGAAAGGATTGAGGATTCGAGGATTTAGGAAAGTGCGGAGTGTGGAACAGGGTGAGGGTGATTGCCTGTTGTATCGGGACACCTTGTCCCGATACCGGCCTAACTACGGAGGGTAGATTTCGGGACGAGGGCGTCCCGAAATAACAAGAAATTTCTATGCTGCGGAAACGGAAAATATGTGAATAATTTTCTATTGTTCCTAACTTAGTTCCCGCAGCTATTGCGACATTCGCCAATTTCCGTTGCTGCGGGAATTAAATCTGTGTAAGTTAGTAAATTATACAGACCTGCCATTCCCGCAGCATAAATAAAATTTACAGCACCTAACCCTATGCTTCGGGATCGCAGTTCATCCCGAAGCACGAATCTTCGCTAATCCCCTCCCTGCTGAAAGTTGAAAACTAGTAATATGTCTGTAATACGTAATTTCATTCTTCTTGTCCTGGCGCTCACAGCGCTTGCAATGCCTGCTCAGGGCGCTTCCGCGCGTCCGAAGGTCGTGCTCGTCATCGCCGACTACATAACCCTGTCAGACCTTCTGGACAGCAAGCTGCCCGGCATTCATAAGTTGGCTTCAGAAGGTGCTGTCGGGCTGATTTGCCCCGGAACGACCGGAAAGGGATCGGTCCAATCCAGTTATGCGTCTGTAAGCGCAGGGGCATACTGCTGGGCCGATAGTAATGTGGATCAGGCCTATTCAAGCTTTGAATCACCAGATGATGATGAGTATGGATCGGCTGGGACGATATTCAAGCGCCGGACGGGCCTGCGCAGTATGCCTGCGGTCGTACAGCTTGAAGTCCCACTGCTTGACGCCATAAATCTGGAAAAAGGGTCCAACTCATTCCCAGGTGTCCTTGGAGATACACTTTATAAGAACGGGAAAAAGACCGCCGCTTTCGGAAACTCAGACCTCGCCGATCAAAAGCGCCGCAGGGCTGCGATTATGGCTGCGAACGAGATCGGAGCAGTCGCTGTGGGTGATACCAGTAATAGGATGCTTCGCCGCGATCCGGTCAGCGCGACGGGCTTCGTTACGGATTCAGCGAAACTCGCCACAGACGTTGACAGCGCACTCAAATCGGTCGATTTTGCCGTCGCAGACTTTGGAGACACAGCTCGGGTCGAGTTGAACAAGACAAACCTTTCGGATTATGCCTATTCCAAGCAGCGCGCAAAGGCGTTTGCGAACCTGGATCAGTTTTTGTCGCGGATTTTGAAAGACAGTGATGGACGGGAGACAGTGATTCTTGCGTCGATGGCTGCCAAAATCCCGGTTCGGGGGGATAAGTCCAGGCTTGCACCGATAGTCATATGGCATTCTGGAGGTTCGTCCGGCAGTCTCACATCATCTACCACACGGACGGTGGGGCTCGTATCCGGTTTTGATATTGCTCCTACAGTGCTGGCAGCGCTTGACATATCGAAGCCTGAAAAGATGGTCGGCACACCCATAACCTCTATTCAAGGTAAGGAAGACCAGGTAAAGTGGCTCGATAGCATGGTGCTGCTTTGCAGAAAAACAGTCTGGCCAGTGCTTGGCGTGCTTGCGGCGATAGGCATAATTGCCGTCACAGCTGCTGGCGCTGCTGTAGTATTCAAAGGGTTCAGGCCGGTAGTGCCAGGGATGGCCCTTAGAGTCCTGCTTGTTGCTACAATGGCTAGTCCGCTTGCCATGTTTTTCGCCGTGCCGGGGAGCCCGTCCGTAGTTTCCTATGCATTAAGGCTCAGTGTCTGGATGGTCGCTCTGACTGCAGCCGCGTTTGGTATGAGTAGTTTACTGAAACGTGTGCTGGGAGACCGGATCAACCGCCTGCCTGGAGCGCTTCCTTTGGTAGCCCTGTCGCTGATTACGATGGTGGTCCTGTTTATTGAAGCCTGCGGCGGCGGCCAGATCATCAGATATGCTCTTCCCAGCGTAACGGATTTCAGAGGTTACAGGTTTTACGGGATTGGTAACGAGTATATGGGAGTCTGGCTGGGCTGCGTTTTTATTGCAATGGTGTGGCTGAGAGAGTGTTTTCCCGGATGGGCAGCCGGTTATAAAGGAAAACTGGCTGCACTTGCAGCCTCTATGGTTGTCATACTGTGGTTGGGAGTCCCTGCATTCGGCGCCAATGCCGGAGGAATGCTTGCAGCAGTGGTTGGGCTTGGAGCTGTGTATATATCGGGCGTGAAGGGCAAGTTTGGTGCGCGCGATGTAGCAGCGCTGGTCATTCTCGGTTGCCTTGTTGTCGCATGTGTCGGCTTTATGGAGGCGTTTCTATCTCGCGGCGCCCAGTCGCATATAGGCCTGGCGGCTTCTGTTGGGAGCCGGGGAGGGTATTCGATCCTGCTCGCTACCATAGTCCGGAAACTGTCGATGAATATCAGCCTGATAGGCACTACACAGGCGCAGACGGCCCTTATCGGTGCGATACCGTTTTTCATCTTCTGGTTTTCCTCGATTGGACGGAAGATCGATGAGTTGTCTCAAGGCAGACCGACATTCCATTCTGGTATTGTCGCATCAATTGTCGGAGCCGGAGCCGCGTTCCTGTTCAACGATTCCGGTATCGTTGCCGGCGGGCTTATTTTTGGCTTCCTTGTGATGGCAGTCCTCTACTCGCTCCTCGATAGGCAGGAACCCGCGCTGTCATGAAGCTGATGGGGTTGGATATCGGCGAAAAACGGATCGGCGTTGCTCTGAGCGATGATACAGGCTCGTTTGCGTTTCCATTTACAACAATCGTGCGTACGGTGAGCGAAAAAGCCGATCTGAGGTCGATTGTGCGTATAATTGAAGAGGAAAATGTCTCGAAGGTTATAGCTGGAATCCCGATAATGCTGAGTGGGCAGGAAGCAGTGCAGGCGGAAAAGATCCGCGCATTTGCCGGTAAACTTGCTAGAAGGCTTAGAATCCCGCTGGAATATTGGGATGAGCGGTATTCGACTGCGGAAGCGGAACGGATGCTTATTGATGCAGGCAAAAGCCGTGAAGCGAGGAAAAATATAATTGATAAAGCTGCCGCGGCAGTTATTCTCCAGAGCTATATAGACGCAAAAGGAAACGATAGTTGAGATTCATTCTGGAATACGCCCGCGAAGGACGAAATTATCTGATAACACTCCTGGTGCTGGCCGTAATGGTACTGGGGTTGCTTTTTTATCTCGGAGCCCCGGTCGGAGGCAGTACGTCTCCGGTTATGGTTATCGTGCCGCAAGGCGCGACAGCCGCGAAGGTCGGCTGTAAACTTAAGGAAGTCGGCCTTGTGCGGTCGGCGTTTGGGTTCAGCGTGATTGCACGCGCCCGCGAGGATGCAAGTAAGCTCAAACCGGGTGCGTATCTATTCAACAGATCGATGTCGGTCCGGCGGATGCTGGATGCGATGGTCCATGGTGATATCGCCGCTGTGTGGGTCACTGTACCGGAAGGGTTTACGGCGCAGCAACTGGCCAGGCGGCTGGCGGACAAGCGGTTGGTGAATGAAAACGAGTTTCTGACGCTCGTGACTGCCTGTGCAGGAGACTTTAAAGATATTGTCTCCGTACCTTCTTCGGGACTCGAAGGCTATTTGTTCCCGGACACTTATCTGGTCCCGCTGAATGCCAGCCCGCGGGAGATTGTCACCCAGATGCTCAAGACTTTCAAGTCGCAGGTGGCCGATCCCATGTCTTCTGAGATCGAGCAGATTGCTGGCGGCTCCGATGCCGAATCAAAAGGGGAGGCCCTGAACAGGATTATAATCGTGGCTTCACTTATAGAGCGTGAAGCGCGGGTTCCCAAAGATCGCACCCTTATTTCTGCAGTCATCTGGAACAGGCTGAGGATCGGCATGAAGCTCGATATAGATGCTACTGTGCAGTATGCGCTGGGAGGACATCGAAAACGGTTATATTACAAAGACCTTGCGGTCGAATCTCCTTATAATACCTATATCCACCCTGGCTTGCCTCCGGGACCGATTGCGAATCCCGGTATCGAGTCTATTAAAGCTGCGCTCCATCCAGAAAAGGCCGATTATCTTTACTACGTTGCCCGGACGGATGGCTCGCATATTTTCTCAAGAACACTTTCAGAACATGATGCTGCCATAAATCGTTTAAGGAAGGGAGGCCGACCCTGAAAAAACTGATAGATATCCTCTGCCCGGGGATGTACGTTTCATCTCTCGTGGATGTGGACCTGGATGACCTTGTCTCACGTGGGATCAAGGCTATTATGCTCGATCTGGACAATACGATCCTGCCCTGGAAAGACCATAATGTGCCCGTGCAGTCGGCTAAGTGGGTTCGAAATGCGCTGGACCGGGGGATAAAGCTCTGTATAGCCTCAAATACCCACAATCCGGCAAGGCTTCGTGCTGTAGCTGAAGAATTGGGGATACCATGCAGGGATAAGCTCATCAAACCCAGGAGAAAAGGACTGCGTGAGGTTATGGAGTCGATGGAAGCGACTCCTGAAACGACTGCTATAATCGGAGACCAGATTTTGACGGATATAATAGGGGGCAACAGGCTTTCTATTCTGACGATCCTCGTCAAACCGATGCACAGGAAAGAGTTTATCGGAACCAAGTTCAGCAGACTGCTGGAACACCGGATAATGGCATACCTTTTGAAGAAAGGCATGCTTGGAACAAAGGCGCCGGACAAAGCGTCAGAAATACAGGAATAAAAGGTGTTCGTATCAGGCAAGACTAAGGTTTTGGGGGTGTTCGGCCATCCGGTCGGGCACAGCCTGTCTCCGGTGATGCATAACGCCGTTATTGAGTCTCTTGGCCTGAATTATGTTTATGTTCCTTTCGATGTGACGCCTGAAAATCTCACGCAGGCTCTTTGCGGAGTCTGCGCACTTGGAGTATCAGGCGTTAATGTTACGATACCTCATAAAGAGGCTGTGATCGAGCTTCTGGACGAGGTTGCAGGCGATGCCCGCGAAGTCGGTTCGGTCAACACGATAGTCAATATCGACGGAAGACTGACAGGAATGAGCACAGACGGAGCCGGGTTTTTGAGATCGCTCGAAGAATCGGGGTTTTCTCCCGAAGGGAAGACCGCGGTTGTTCTTGGGGCCGGTGGGTCCGGCAGAGCGGTAACATTTGCATTGGCAAAAGCCGGAGCAGAAGTGACGGTATTTAGCCGGTCATTGACAAAAGCTGAACGGCTGGCGGAGGACATCAGGTCTCTGGGCAGGGAGTGCGGTGCAGGAGATATTTCCAGGCTCCAGACTTTATGTTCGGGGCTTGAAGCTGATTTACTGGTGAATTGCACGCCGGTCGGAATGTATCCTGATATTGGAAAGACACCTGTTCCGGCAGAAGCGCTTAGGCGAGGTATGGTTGTATACGATCTTGTATATAACCCGGTCAAGACCGCCCTTCTCGAAGCTGCGGAAGCCGCAGGGGCGCAAACCGTAAACGGGCTTGATATGCTTGTTTATCAGGGAGCGCTGTCATTTAAGATATGGACGGGTATCGAACCTTTGATCCATACGATGAAAGCCGCTCTCATGAAGCGGCTGGGCAGCAGTAGCCGGTAGAGCCTGTTTAATGCTATAATCTATAATTAATGGCTCACATTTACCGCGGATTACTGTGGATAATCATATCGAAGGTTTCGCCCCGGCTACGCATGGAGCAAAGGGATGTTTCTTTGTTCCGTTGAATTTTATCTTCGAGGGGTATGGAGAGGTGCTTAAGCAATGGTAATGGCGAGAAAAGATCTGGGCGAGGTGCTCGTCGCTAAGAAAATAATCACGGCGGAGGAGCTTGCTCAGGCGCGGGATGCACAGCGCAGCGCGCCTGGTGATATCGGTCGGATCATAATCGACCTGGGCTTTGCCACTGATAAGGAAGTCATAAAGGCCAAGGCCGAAGTCTCAGGAATGCAGTTCGTCGATCTTTCCACGCAGAAGATTGATGAGTCGATCGCCACCTCGATCCCCGAACGTATCTCTAAACAGCATAAACTCATTGCCATAGGCAAAGTCGGCGGGAAGATGATCGTCGCCATGTCCGACCCCGGTAACCCGATGGCTCTTCAGGATGTCAGGCTTGTAGTGGGCGGCGCTCAAATAATGACAGTCCTTGCGACCGAAGACGATGTAGATGACGCAATCCGCCGCATTTATAAGACATCATCGGATAACGGCGCTGCGGTTCCCGCAGTGAACGCCCCGACTAACGGCGGCAGCGGTAGCACGGGAATGTCCTCGATCAGTGAAGCGATTGCTACTTACGGCGCGCACGAAGAGGTGGTGGAGGACGATGAAAACCAGGTCCGCCAGGCCGCTGAAGAAGCGCCGATCATCCGTATTGCCCACACTATCATCCAGCAGGCGATCCGCGACGCGGCTAGTGATATTCACGTAGAGCCGGACCGGCGCGGCATGCGCGTCCGTTATAGAATTGACGGCGTTTTGCACGAAGTTATGTCGCTTCCTAAATATATCCAGGCTCCGCTTATCTCGCGCCTCAAGATTATGGCCGATATGAACATCGCCGAGCGGCGAATCCCTCAGGATGGGCGTATCCCGATCCGCTGGGAAAATAAAGACTATGACCTCCGTGTATCCTGTCTTCCTACCATTCACGGCGAAAAGATCGTTATGAGAATCCTCGATAAATCGAGCGTTCTCCTCGGCTTGAACAAACTCGGGTTTACACCGGAGACGCAGGCGCAGATCGATGAGATCACACAGCAGCCGAACGGTATGTTCCTTTCGACGGGGCCAACGGGTAGCGGAAAGACGACTACACAGTATTCCGTTCTGCACAAGATCAATACGGTCGATAAGAACATTATTACGGTCGAAGACCCTGTCGAGTACCAGCTAAGCGGAATATCCCAGGTGCATGTAAACAGAAAAGCAGGACTTACGTTCTCCAGCGCGCTGAGATGTTTCCTGAGACAGGACCCTGATATCATCATGGTCGGTGAAATCCGAGACCTTGAGACGGCTGAGGTCGCTGTCGAAGCGGCGCTTACAGGACACCTCCTTCTTTCGACGCTTCACACGAACGATGCTCCTTCGTGCGTTATCAGGCTTGTGGATATGGGTGTCGAACCGTTCCTTATTTCGGCGACGATTATCGGAGTCCTTGCACAGAGGCTTGCAAGAAGAGTTTGCCAGAACTGCAAGACCAGCTACACCGTGGCGGCAAAGGAACTCAGACGGTTTGGGATGAAGACCGATGATCCAGAGCAGCCGGTTACGCTTTACCGGGGCACTGGATGCGAAGTATGCAGGCAGACAGGTTACAAAGGCCGGGTCGGCCTTTACGAATTGATGAGAATGAACGATGAGATCGCCGAGCTTGTCGTAAGGCGCGCTCCGCTCGCCGATGTCCGCGAAGCTGCCAAGGCAAACGGTATGCATGAGCTTCGCGAAGACGGACTCACAAAGGTTCTTGAAGGTTTGACGACCCCGGATGAGATTATGAGAGTAGTCTTCACCGCGGGACATTAATAGAGGTATTTGGTGCGGGTGCATGAACTGTGCACACTGCACTTTGAACTCTGAACTTTCTTTAGTCGGAGGCAATAGGGATTGGAACAGCAGATAACAAACCATGCACAGCAGATTCCGCCGGAGCAGGCTGCGCAGATAACTCAGACTCAAAACGCGAACAAGCCGATTGAGATAGGCGATACACACGTCGATGATCTTCTCAGAATTGTAGTAGAGAAAGGCGCATCGGACCTGCATCTCTGTGTGGGTGTACCGCCGATTATCCGCGTCGACGGTCAGCTTTTACCGCTTAACTATACAAGGGTCGAGACCATCCAATGCCAGAGAATTATGTACGATATTCTCTCGGATGAGCAGATACAGCGGTTTGAAGAGAATCTTGAGCTTGACCTTTCATATGCTCTTGGTAAGGTAGCACGGTTCCGTGTCAATGTGTATCGTGATAAAGGTGCTGTCGCAGGGGCTTTCAGGTTGATCCCGACGAAGATTCCGACCATACAAGACCTGGGGCTTCCTCCGATTCTGGAGGAACTTACCCGAAGGCCAAGAGGTATGATCATTGTTACCGGGCCGACGGGAAGCGGCAAGTCTACATCGCTTGCGGCTATGATCAACCAGATGAATAATGAGCGAAGCTGCCATATCATCACAATCGAGGACCCGGTTGAATATCTGCATCAGCATAAATATTGTATTATCAACCAGCGCGAAGTCGGCCAGGATACACATGAGTTCGCAAATGCCCTAAGGGCTGCCCTTCGAGAAGATCCTGACGTGATACTGGTCGGTGAGATGAGAGACCTTGAGACGATGTCGAACGCAATCCGCGCTGCAGAAACAGGACACCTTGTTTTCGCCACGCTGCACACGAACAGTGCCGCATCGACAGTCGACAGGATCGTAGATTCATTCCCTGCAAACCAGCAGGACCAGATACGATTGATGCTTTCGAACAGTTTGGAAGCCGTCCTCTGCCAGCAGCTCATGCCGAGGGCCGGTATGCCCGGACGAGTCTGCGCGATGGAGATTATGATAGCTACTCCGGCTATCAGGAACCTTATCCGAGAGGCGAAGAGCCACCAGATTACGTCTATTATCCAGACGAGCGCCAATGTTGGTATGCAGACGATGGACCAGCACTTGAGGGAACTCTATCATAGAGGCGCCATTACTTATGATGATGCTATGACGCGTGCTATGAACCCTGAAGAACTCAAGAAAATGATCGCTGCGCCGATGTCGACGGACGTACCGAACGGCATGAACAGGAGATAGTACAAAAGTTTCGTAGTCCAGTCCGTGTGTTCTTGCAGACTGTAAGGCCGGCCTTAGTTCATACTTTATAAATACCTTCGAACTACGGATTAGGAATACGAATCAGGATAGGAGTGAAGGCATATGCCAAATTTTGCATACACAGTACGTGATGCAAGCGGAAACCAGATCCCCGGAACAGTCGAGGCCGAAAGTGAAGGATTGCTGAGGCGGAGGCTGACCGAGCAGGGATTTACGGTTGTCGACATCAAAGAAACCAAAGGCGCTAAGAAGAAGAATGCTGGCGGAGGGTTCGGAAGGATAAAGCTGAGCGACCTTTCGGTCTTTTGCCGTCAGTTTTCCACTATGATTGACGCCGGTGTGTCGATGGTCAGGTGCCTGTCCGTCCTTGCGGAGCAGACGGTAAGCCCGAAGCTCAAAAGGATCATCAACGACATGCAGATGGAAGTAGAGGCAGGCCAGACACTCTCAAGAGCGCTGAGCAAGTACCCGAACGTGTTCTCGAACCTGTTTATCGGTCTGATCAAGGCAGGCGAAGTCGGCGGTGTTCTTGAGGAAAGCTTACAGAGGCTTTCGCAGTTCCTTGAAGGCGACATGGAACTACGGCGAAAGGTCAAGTCAGCGATGACTTATCCGATCATTGTTATGATCGTGGCTGTCGGTATCGTAATCGGCCTGGTTACGTTCATCCTGCCTAAGTTTATGTCCCTGTTCGATGACCTCGGTGTCAAAGAGTTTCCTGCGCCTACAAGATTGCTGATGGGATTCAGCCACTTTCTGACCAGCAAGTGGTATATCATGATCGTATGCCTGGTGGTGTTTGTCATCGCTTTCAAGCTGTTTATCAAGTCGAAGGCCGGCAGGCGTGTTTATGACAGGTTTAAACTGAAGGCTCCGGTCTTTGGAAAACTGAATCACAAAATCGTTCTTGCCAGGTTCTCGAGAACGCTTGGGACACTGCTTGCTTCAGGAGTCCCGATCCTGCAGGCACTTGAAACGGTTGCAGGAACGGTCTCGAATGAGATTGTAAGCGATGCCATACTTGAAGCAAGGGCAAGGATTCGGGAAGGTGACCGGATCGGAGACCCGTTGCAGAGAAGTAAACTGTTCCCTCCGATGGTTGTCCAGATGATCTCCATCGGTGAGGAGTCCGGTGCACTCGATCCGATGCTTCATAAAGTCGCTGAGTTCTATGAGGCTGAGGTTGATGCCGCGCTTGACAGTCTTACGGCGACTATTGAGCCTGTTATGATCGTATTCCTCGGAGGAGCGGTAGGGTTTATTGTTATATCGATCTTCCTGCCGCTTATTGCGGTAATTCAGAATCTTTCTGGCGCATCGGAGTAGTCTTAGTGCAGTTTTGGTTTTGGGCGCTTGTTGTATTTATTTATGGCGCTGTAATCGGCAGCTTTTTGAACGTCTGTATCTACCGGATGCCGATAGAGCAGTCGATCATCTATCCGCCGTCGCACTGCCCAAAATGCAACAAAAAGCTTAGATGGATAGATAATATTCCGCTTTTGAGCTTTTTGATGCTTAGATGTAAATGCCGCTACTGCGGCGAGCCGATAAGCTGGCGGTATTTTACTGTAGAGTTGATTACAGGGCTTATATCCGTGGCGCTTTTCGCCGAATATGGTTTTGCGGTCAATTTCTTTCTCTACGCGCTTTTTACGGCTGCGCTGATAGCGGTGTTTTTTATCGACCTGGAGCACTGGGTCATTCCAGACCAGCTTTCGGTGTGGTTCGGAATGAGCATAGGGGTAGTTCGGGACATTTACGGATTAGTGATGCATGAGGAGGGGCATACCCTCCTCCATATTCCAGTACCGTTTACCGGTATTGAGATTCCGATGTTGTGGTCTGTCGCCGGATTGTTTATATGCGGCGGCATATTTTTAGCTATAGCGGAGCTTGGCACAAGAGCTTTCAAAAAGGAGGCGATGGGCGGCGGTGATGTCAAACTTGCCGGTGCGATCGGTGCAGTCTTTTGCGGGGCTGTTACGAGCGGTTTGGGGCTGGGATTGGCGTTATTGTCGTTTTTCATCGCCGTTTTTGCAGGCAGTATTATAGGGATCGGGTGGATGATCGCCCATAAAGGGCAGGAAAACAGCAATACGCTGCCGTTCGGCCCGATGATGGTCAGTGGCGTGCTGATCACGATGTTCTTTGGAAATCAGTTAATCAATTGGTATATGCAGTTTCTTCATCACGGGTTCTAGAGCTTATTTAAGGCAGCGGCAAAGAACCGGGAGGGGTCTGTGTTATGCGTAACAGTAGAGGCTGGAGCGTTTTTGGGGCCATAGTTGCAATACTCGCGGTTGTAGTTGTTATCGCAGTGCTGGTTCCTATGTTTGCGTATGTTGATCCTATTAGTCCAAAAGTCACATGTATGACGAACCTGCACAACATAGCTATTGGATTTAAGATGTATGAACAGGACTATAAAGGGTTTCCTGAAAGTCTCGCGGGTTATGTAGAGATGGACGCAGGGAAGGCTGTTCATTTTAGAAAGAGCAGAGGACTCTATCCTGAGTACATTAAGGTAATGAAAGGGTTCCACTGCCGGTTATCACCTGTAGAACGAACAGATACTGTGGCGGAGATACTGGTAGGCGGTAAAGTCCGCAGATACTACGCTTACGACAGCTACGATGTATATACGCCGAAAGAATCGGATGGTGTTGTGAAGCTCGGCACAGATGCGCTGCGTTACAACCCATCGCTTCCCGGTGCAAAAAAAGCTGAAGATAACACTGTAATCACTTGGTGCAGCTATCACAGAGAGGGCGGCCTGCCGGTGTTGTTTTATGATGGTCATTCAGACATATGCTCAGCTGCAGCCGTCGAAGGCAATAATGGATCAGTCGGAAGCAGGTGGAATACGCGTCCGAAATGATAAACGATGCGATTTCGCCTGTTTATATAGCATATAAAGGAACATTCGAATTTAACTGTTAGTCAATAATATACAAGGAGAGCAGGTATCAACTGCCTTGGAGGGATGAGATATGAAAACGATGCGCGGTAAGCAGGGATTCAGCCTGGTGGAACTCCTCACAGTAATCGCGATCATTGCGATACTTTCGGCGATTATTTTCCCGGTAATGGGGTCCGTGAAGAACAATGCTAGACGGGTTCAGTGTATGACTAACCTGCATAACCTGGCTATAGCGATCAAGATGTTCCAGCAGGACAACAGGCGGTATCCGGACTCACTCGCTGGTTACGTCGAGTTTCAGGGTAATACACCTGTTCCGCTGGAGCGTGCCAGGACCGGCGGTGGTCTGTACCCGGAGTATGTCAAGTCTATCAAAGGCTTCCACTGCCCGCTAGCAGTAACGTCATCAACCACTGCGACAGTTAAAGTGACCAAAGATGACGGCAAGGATTACTGGTACTATGCATACAGCAGTTATGATATATACACACCGGGAGTAGTAAACGATACTGCTACGGCAAATTACCCGTACGATGTCCGGTATACCACCAAGTGGGCTGATACCACGAATAATGTAGGCCAATACAAAGCCGCATCGACTACTTCAGATGATGCTTATGACTACAAAAGGCAGCTCAGGTTCCGCAACCCGTCAGATGATACTGTCGTGACCTGGTGCAGCTACCATCAGCGCCAAGGCGACGCCAAGTCGATGGTCCCGGTGTTGTTTTTGGACGGACATTCCGATATGGTTCCGATTTCTAACATAGAAGGCTCGAATACTACCTCCGATCCCGGATCCCGCTGGAGGATTGGGCCTAATAAATAGCCGGTGATAGTCAACATATGTTGATGTGAGTGTTCACAAACTGTGAATATAATGTCATGCTGAATGAATAGAGCGCCATTCCGAACTTGATTCGGAATCCGGTGGACCCTGAATCAAGTTCAGGGTGACGTCTCCTCGTTCAGGGCGATGGCCCTTCGTTTAGGGTGATGTATTAGTTGTGCAGAGTGACGTATTTGTTTCGAAGTGGCGTGTAAGGGTGAATCGTTACTCGTAGAGTATTAAAAACAGATAATGCTCAACTGGGAGCTGATTATGGTGTGCTTGAGAGCTAAAGATAATCGGGGCACCTCGTTAGTCGAGGTGCTGGTTGTATTGATCGTGCTCGTGGTGGGAATTCTGACTGTGGTCAGGCTGTACCCGCCTGGGTTCCGGTCTGTCCGCCATGCCGAACATGTGACTCTGGCCGGTCGGCTTGCTCAGTTCGAGATGGAGCGGTGGAAAAACAATTCCGAGAACCTGCCGGATGGCGTTCTGCCGATAGATTCATCAGGTGTTGTCCTTAACGATTGTTTTCCGGGACCGCCGGTCGGTGATGACAATGCTACCTCTTTTCGCCGGATCATAGGCGAGACTGTTCGCATACCCTTCGGCGGATGGTCCACTGGGCCATTGAGCGGTTCGACTTATGTGCTCTCTTTCAGCCCGATAGATACAACTCACGGTGGAATTGTCATAAAGGGAAGCAATCTATCACGACGGGTGATGGATTCCGATGACAACACGGAGCCATGGAAGTTCCTTAGGTCCTCCCAGTATGCCATAGATTATGATAACCTGTCGGTATGCTTCCGCGAATCGAGCCAGACACATATTTATTATCTCAGCTGTTCCTGGTGGGAAACGCCGAACGGAAGCAGTAATCCTCACCTGCGGACGGTCACGAACATAAAAATAGAAGTTCCGGGCGGGACAGAGGGGTGGATCAATTTCGGTCCGGCGATCCAGGATCGTATGGCATCCGGTGCTTCGTACGCGGGTATCGACAGATACAGCGACACAGTGGCACGTGGGTTTTCAGAGGTTACAAGCTGGTCATCTGATCCGTATGAATACATGATGGTGGATCCGTTGCTCGGTATTATATCGTTCAACCCAATCGGCTACAGCCAACAGGAGTTCGGCCGTCCGCTCAAGGCGCGGATCGATTACGATATTCTCGATCTGGAGATTATCCATGAGGACAAGCGCGTTCCTACGAATGCGCCTTACCGTGTGCATATGACGCTCAACCACATAAAAGAGAGCGGCGTGTCCATGGAGTTGAACGGTGAACCGTATGCAGGACTGAACCCGCGATTTAGCGTTCCGGGGCCGAATGGAACCAAATTTGTCCCCGATATGATCGCTGTGGACCTTGAGTCAGGCCGGCAGATTGCGTTTGACTCCGAGTGGGTCGATTATGAGAACGGTACAGTAGATCTACCCGAGAATATTGAGCTTTTCGGGACCGGTGGAAATTCAAATGTTACTATTTCTCCGGCGGGGCGGAATATCCGGTTCTACTACAAAGCAGAAGGCGATTGGTCGCTCCAGTTCCAAAAAGCCTATGTACAGTACGATAGAGACTACAACTCCGGCCAGCTGGATTATAAGAGTTATGCCATTGATGAATCAAATAACCCACAGCGGTTGTGGCTCGCGGCCTGTAATGCCTGTCATACGATCTCGGTCGATTACGAATACGCTCTGAACGGGCAGACCAGAAGGGTCCTTGGCGAGTGCCATAAGACATCCGACGCGTTGCTCCGATATGGCGGCATCGATAGCACTTATATCGATCTCAGCAACGAGCCGACAAGGATTCTCTCGGTCAACGGCGTTTCCGTGAGAGCGAGAGTCATCTGGCGCGAGACTGAAAAGTGGCGGCATGTCGATCTGGATTCGATTATTGCGAAAAAATCTTCGGATTAATGCCGGATTACCTTTGAGAGAAAGCATAAGCGTGTCGGAAGCATAATAACCGTCCGGCAAAGAGGTAGTGGTTATGTTCAATAAGAGGACAAGAGCAGGTTTTACGTTAATTGAGCTTCTCGTGGTCATTACTATCACGATTATCCTGATGGGCCTGATCTTTTATCCTATCGTCCAGACATTCAACATGACCAGCCAGGCCAATGCGATGGTTATGGCCCAGGATACCGCCCGGACGACCCTGGAACAGGTGAGCCGGGAGGTCAGCCAGGCGATGTTTGTCTATGACAACTCGAACAGCCCGATTGTCTTTCCGGTCGAACAGCCGAACGGCACCAGGGAACAAATAACGGCGCTGTACGGCAAGATCGACCTTATAATGCCCAAGCTGGTTATGCACTGCAACAACCCTCAACATGACGAGAGCGAGCCTCGTGATTATGAACGAGGCGATGACGCATGGCCGCCGTGCCCAGTGTGTGGGTCTACCGATGTGGAAGCCCGTCCGAAGGAGCCTCTCGTTGCCGATGGTAAGATCGTGCGTTATTTCGTGGGTCTGGTCAATAACGATCCCAATGCAAATTCTACATCATATCCCGCAGCGAACTACCGGGACTGGGCTGATTCCGCTTCTCCGTTGAACGGGTTTATTCTCTACCGTGCTGAAGTCGATCCATACGATAAAAACCTTTTCAAATTCGATACTGACGGTAAACCCATCCTCGACGACCCGGATTTCTTCTACAGCACGGATATTCCTAATGGTGGAAATGGTAAGCCTTTCTGGGAGAATTGGAAGGCTGTCTCGAAGCCTGTCGGCCCGCAGGCGGATACCGACCTCGTGCTTTTGAGGATGAACGATGCGAAAGACAAGATCGTGGCAGTAGTTCCGAGCGTACGGTTCCAGTCGTCCCCGGTAACGGATGACACCTTCAAACCGGCATATGTCACCGATGAGGGCAAAGAGTCACCGGTGAGCATTCCGACTGTTTTTAGAGCCAGTTACGGTGCGTGGGCGAGTTCGGTAGGGGATTCCAACCTTGAGATGTACAATGTGTCGCTGAACCGCTACAATCCGGCAACGCAGGCCAACGATATCTGGTACCGGACCGCGCGCCAAGGTGATAATAAACACCTGATAATCAATAGGTATGATTCTGCAGGTAAACCGACCTTTGTTTTCGACATCACCGATTACGAGACGAACAAAGTTTTCCCAGCGAATAATCCCGAAGTCGCGTTTGATGTCGATCCTGTCAAAGGCGAGGTGCGGTTCGATTTTCCTGATTCGGATGTGATACACCAGGACGATATTATTGCCATGAACCAACGTGCGGCCAATACCGCTCCCGGCAACGCTCCGGCCCGTATATACCGGCTCACGATGTTCAGCAATGTTCCGTCGAACTCCGAATTTAAGCCGAGGATAGTCCCTGGAAGCGAAGTGGTTATGGGCCCGGATATGACTCCGGGGCTGCAGCCGGAAGAAATCAGGATGGTCAGGTATGAGCGCGTGCCGTTCAATCTCGGCGATCCGAGAAGGAACCAGTACAAGATAGATTACGGCATGAGCGACAGCGCGAACGCGGACAAAAGGGTTGGTTGGATTGTTTTCAGCCCGGCCTACGACGAAGTGATCCCGGAGACAATGTCCACTGGAGTTTCCAGGTTCGAGATAAGCTACAAATTCCAGTGTAACCGTGATGGTGATGTGGTCATAGGCAATTATACGACTAAGACTCTTATGCAGATAACCATGGGCATTCGATACTACGACCGGAACACCCAGAAAGTTCATCCAATGGAGCTTACGAACAAGGTCCGTGTGAGAAACCTGTTGAGATAAGGATAAGGCGAGCAATGATGAAATCGATGAATAAAAGCAAGGTGCAGCTTGGAAACGAGCGTGGGCAATCACTGGTGATCGCAATCATAGTGATGCTTTTGCTCGCGTTCATCAGTGTAGTGTTTGTCGTGCTCGTCGCCCGGAACCAGGGCCGCGCCGGACGGTCGAGAGACGTCATTACGGCACAATACCTGTCGGAAGCAGGCATACATTACGCGGATAACATGCTCATGACGAGCGATGACGGCGCTGATTGGCGTCCTGTACCGGACAATATGCCGAAGACCAGTACTGCAGGAGTCGATAACACACTTAACCCCGATTTTCAATGGCTAAGGCCTTATTCTGCTGCCGAAGCTACAGATGGCAGCACCGGCCCGACCGGCGGGTATACTACCTTCAGAATGGGAGATGGCCGGTACCTGCTTCGTGTCAGCTACAATCCGGATCCGAAAGACCCGATGTCCAAATATATAAAGATCGAGTCCATAGGCCGGATCGGTACCGTCGAAAATGACGACCCTACCACCTGGGACAGCAATGTCCGTCTTCGCCGGGAACTCACTGCATATAAACCGATCGGCGTTACGGACTATCTCAGGTTCGTGACAAATCTGGAGAAAAAATCAGAGGATATTCCGCTCGGCGCTGCCGGGTTCAATGTGAAATACGGCAACGAAACAACAGCAGGGGAGGGCGTCCGTGGGGCGCCGATCAGGGTAAACGGCAACCTTGAATGGTACGGCAATAGAATAGACCTGGTGCTCAGGGGAACCAGTTATCAGGACGGCTCAAATACCGATTACATGCCGCTCGATATGGTGGAAGTCTCCGGAACGATCAAACATGAAAATGTTGATGTCAACAATAGCAGCCAGCCGGTCCCTGTAACTCTTTATGAGGTAATCAACGGAGGCACGGTGAACAGTTATCCTGTCCAGCCGTCGGATTATACTCAGCCGTTTACTACAGCATATGGTTTTTACCGCGATGGTTCTGATAGCCCGGATGCCGGCAAAAACGCCAGAGGCATCAAACGGCTGGAACCGCCGCTTTTGGACGATGAAGACACGCCTACCAAGGTCTCCAGATACATAGCGCTTACGCGCGACTCGGGTATATGGCTCCAGCAGGGCTGGGGAACCCAAAGGTGGGTGAACAGCGGCCGATATGGTTGGGGCCGCGGCATTTATATCGATAACAGCGATGATATTCAGCAGGAAAGTGAGACACTTTTCGGAGGTTACACCCCCAGAGCGGACTGGATGAAGCCGAACAACGATATGTCCGCCTACTGGCAGGGACCCTATTACGTCCCGCCAGGCGTTGTCATCACCTTGAACCCATACGATACGGACGGGGACAACCAGCCGGATATCACTATCACAAGGACAGACATCAAGAGCAAGAGGAGTGACGCCCTTTACGGCAAGAAGTCTGTTTGGTACAACTCTTTCGGGGTTCCGATGAACGACAAGGGTTCTACCATAACTATTCCGTATCCGCAGGGGACACAGACGTTCACTCATTACAATGTGGATGACAGCGGAAACAAGACAGCGCAGGATATAACCATCGACCGAAACGGCGTTATCTATGCCGAAGGGAATATACGTATCAAAGGTATGCTGGCCCAGGGCAAGCAGCTTACTGTGGTCTCCGGCGGGATCATCTATGTGGAAGGCAATTTGCTGAAATATCGCGATACAGATGGTAATGTCGATCCGACTTCCGCAGTATCGCTTCTTGCCAAGCAGTATGTCTGCGTAAATACTACTCAGTTCGTATCGCTCCTGTCTTCGCTCGGACCGACTTCAATCGGGTCTGATTCGGGAACGGGGCAGCCGCCGTATCACCTGATAGTGACGCCGGAACCTTCGACCACGTTTTTCTCGTCGTTCTCGTTCGGCCCGCCGACCGGAAGCTGGCAGATGGGTAACGATACGATGCTTTTCGTAAGGCATGCCGGACAATACGGCCCGTCTTACATCAATATGTGGCTGAATCGCGGAAGCGGCACACAGGGACTCCTCCATATTGGGCAGAATAGCCAGTATCTGCCGCCGGATTGGGTCTATGGCTGCGGCGACCCGCGATATTGCCTAGAGGGCACAGGGCTTTCGAGCTTGTTCGAGCACAAAATATTCGATAGTGCGAACGGGTTCGATCAGGCCGGGTTATACAACGCTATCGGAAGGCCGAACTATTTCGAGATCGGACTCGATCAGTCATCTTACTCCAGAAATAATTACTTATTGTCGGCATTCACCATACAGCCGCTGGATATTCGCATCGAAGCGGTCATGTATGCCCAGAACCGGTCGTTTTTCATCATTCCAGGCAACTGGTTCAACATGAACGCCGCTGATACCGGCAAGGACGGATACCGGCCCAGGGGTGTAAACCAAAAATGGCCGCTTTTCGGGCAGCCGCTCGATACCAAGATTACCATAGATGGAGCGATCACCGAAAACCTGCCCGCATCCGTCGGAGATGTCAGCGAGTGGTACTCAAAATGGAGTAATATACCTGACAAATACGGCACGTCCAGTGTTGCAACGGCGCATAAGGGAGACGGCCTTACGCTCCTTTACGATTCGATGGTCGGCTGGCCTGTATATGAGAACGGCGGGGTGATGACTCCGGTACGTAAGGACGATTATGGCCGTCCGCTTCCTATTACGCCGCGTCTGCCTGTCTGCAGATCGCTTTACTATTACGGAGAGCCTACATAACTGCCGGCAAAGCTATTCCTGCCGGGTTGAAGTCTTGTAAGAAGGTGTGTAGCCAAAATGATACGCAGATTTTCATATATAGCAATAGCTATACTGGTCCTAACCATACTGCTCGCGCAGATTGCGTTCGCAGGCGCGCAGACGTATGTCGATAAACAGCATGTTATTAACGCGGGGGTGCTGCTTCCGAGAAAAGACAGCGGCATAAATAAAGACGCTGTAGCCGCGCCGATGGCTCCGTACATCTTCTATATAATGGGGCTGAGAGACGACCTCAAACCGCATGGCTGGACATTTGTCAATCCGCTGGCAGGCGGTAATGCTGCCTATAAGAACTATGCAGGATATTGGGAAGTCTCGCTGGGGAATACGACATACGAGAACCTTGCCAAGTTCGATGTGCTCTATATGAGCGCGGACGAGGCTGTGAGATTCCCCATGGACGATAGAGACAAACTCCGCAGGTATGTTGACGGCGGCGGGTGTCTCTGGGTGGATAACGGCGGGAATATGAAGTTCCCAAGCGGCGCGGATGAGTTTTTCCTTCCTGGTATAAACTTCGTATCGGGCGGCGGCGGAACACCGATGCTTCTGCAGTCACTTCACCCGCTGGTCACGACGCCTTATAGATTGAATCCGCTTGAGCTTGCTTCGCTCAGCTCGACTTCCAAAGCCATAAATCCGGGGTATGAATCAAGCTGGGGGCCGTCGATTCCCAGCCCTACCACGCTTTCGCCGATTCTGGTCTCCACCAGCGGCAGCGGGATCAGCAGCGATCCACCTACAATCGCTGCAATAGAGTACGGCAGCGGCCGGGTGGTTTTTACTTCCGGTTTCATAGGCGGAAATATCCAGAATCCGATAATTAACGGGGCGAGTCCTATTCCCGATCATCTGGATCTCAATTCATCCAACATTAATATAATGGCCGCTTCTCCGGCTAATGTAAGGTTTGCTTATAACGTCGTCGGGTATGCGACTTCCTATACAACATTCAGAAAAGAGTATCGCCGTACAGGCTATTCCGTCGAGACTCTCGGTGCACCGCTTCTGAAACAATGGCGCTGCAGCCAGGCGATCAGCAGGGGAGACATAGAGAACAGCCCTGTTATCTGGAAAGGCATCATATTCTATTCATCAGGTAATACACTCTACGCGATGGATGCCAACCCCGGTAACGACATCGACATGAACGGTGTCGCGGATGACGGTGTGCCCGATGGGGCAAATGCTGACTGCGATGTGATCTGGAGCCATAATTGCCCGGATGAGATTTCCAGCCCGACAGTAGTAACTATGCTGGATCCATCTGCTGATCCGCTTGAGCCGAGAGATTTCGTGCTCGTCACCTGCAGGGATGGGCATGTATATGTGTTTAGTGCTCTCTCATCCAATTTAGCTTCTGACACTCTACGAGATGATCTTTGGACAGGCTCGATTGGTGATGGCGACGGAGCGCTGCTGCCGCCGGTCGTGCAGAACGGATGGATTTATGTTGCCGGACGCGACGGGAAGATCTATGCCTACAGTCCGATGCTAAAGGAAGCAGCTTCAAAAAGCATGTTCAATCAATCTTCTGACTGGTCGCTTCCTCTTAACATGAACTCAGCTAATCCTGTTAAGGTCAAGTCCGGTCCGACGCTTGCGTTTGTGAAGAACCAGACCAACGGCGCCGTAGTGCAGATGCTCTCGGTCATAGGGAGGCCGCCCAAAGTAATGTCTCCTTCGCCTAACGACTATATCTATTCGCTGCCGGTCTTTGTGTCGAGTGACAAGTTGAGTCCCATCAGCCCGGCTATGTTGAGATACAATCCAACGTCTGCCAAGTTCAGAACATCTTATGGCATGCTCCCAATATCGTCATATCCGGCGCCAGAGGCGTGGGCAGTCGACGGAGCAGGCAATTCTATCCCTCTGGATACGCCTGATATCTCGAGTACAGTGGGACAGGTGACGATCAGAACAACAAGCGGCGTCCTGGGCCCTAATGTCAAGGTGTACATGTCCTATGCGATAGACTATAGCAAAGTCACGAACTTTATACCGCCAAACTATGAACTGCCGCCTAACATGGGAGACGTTTTGACTCAGCAGCTCGAAGCCGCATCGACTCCAGCGATAAGTTCCAATGATACCTTCTATATGGGAGTCGATTGGGGAGACACTCCAGGTTCGGGCCGCTCGTCCATCTACTCGATGTGGTTTGACGGTACATCGCGCTCCGCGAAGCTCGGCTTTAATTATTTTCTGCACGGTGCAGGGAGTTTCATTAATCCAGCTGCAGATAGTAGTACAGCCGGGGGTATGATGTCGCTTCTTGACGCGACCAGAAACTCCATGACAGGAGTGCCGGACAGATTTTGGGGCGTTCAGGCAAGCTTGCCGGACCCGACCGATCCGCAAAAGGAGATAATATATCCGGTCGCCAATCTTGAGGCTAAGTGCACTCCCGCGGTAACGAACGACAGAGTGTTTGTCACCGCTACTACTCATGATCCCGGTAATTCGGCAATGTCCAGAGGATATCTGCTCTGCCTCAAGGCTGGACAGGAGTTCACGATCAGGCTGAACAGGTCACTCAAGGACCCATCTGTGCCGGACAGGAAGTATGATGTATCGGTCTGGCAGCCGGATTTCCTATTCGCTGATGGCGCATCGACTCTGACACCCGCCAATGCAGCAACGAGAGTGCCGAGCGATATGATAGACTACGATTCGGGAACGATTACGGTCAGTAATTTCAGCCGAATCAGGCTGCAGGGTCTGACAGTGGGTGGTGTGCAGATACAGACGAACATGCTCTCGACATCGCTTCCTGTATGGGTATTCGTCGACCACCAGCTTATTCCGCTGGACCAGGTAGATTTCTCCAGCTGGGACAACCTGCTTTGGTCCATGGCTGTGCCTGACCATGACGGTGTTCCGTGCTCCGGTGTATCGAGTTCGCCAATAGTCCTTGGCGATTATGTTTACTTTACCTGTGATGACGGCTACATATTCGCCGTGCCAGTAGACGCGACGCCGGAGGACTCCAAGACAAAGATAGTCGATGCCGGCAAGATCGCGGAGATGAAACAGCGCATCGACCCGGATATCAACACCATGACCGGGAGCTTCAGATCGTCGCTTGCCGGCGGGAACGGTATGCTGGTTGTGCCTTCACCCTGCGGGATTTATCTTTTCAAGAACGAGTTGAGCCTGCTGACAGACAACCACCGCTTACTCGAAGTCGGGACGGACGGCAAGGTTTCATGGTCCTGTGATTCCGTTTCAGAATACGCGCCGCTCAGCGGCTCCGGAACCGGGACTATTTATGGAGCTACCTCGCAGCCGCTGAACAAGCCGCTTGTCGCTCAGAAGTATAACGGCTCTGATTATCTTGTTGTCGATTCAGGCAACGACCGGATACTCAGGATCGACAGGGGCGGCCAGATAGCATGGTCATGCACAGTGTTCGATGATTCGTTTAGGAGTCTCCTTCGCTCCGGAGAGCCGAAAAAGCTTGAGTCTCCAAGCGATGCCATTATGTGGAGCGAGTTCGAGAAAATTGACGGTAATTGGTATTATCTGAACCACTGTATGGTAGCTGACAGCGGCAATTTCAGGATTCTTGATATAGTGGACAGGTATTACGCAAATGCGAGCAGGCAAATACTTGGCCCGGTAAAGACAGACAGCAACGGCAGGCCGATTCATCAGCTGAATTGGATATCCCGAACGACGGACAGAGACAAACGGTTCACGTATAACAGTGTGAAGCTGATTTCCGGGGTTGATAAATCGTCTGGGTCGAATATATACATCAACCAGGTCTGGGCTTCGCTCTCGAACTATGGACTGGGAACCGCGAATGATCTGGTCAAGACCGAAAGCACAGGCGGTGGGCAGTTAGGCGGCGCAATAGTCGCCATGAAATACCGCGAGGGTGCCGGTGACTTCCAGTGGACTTATGATGACAATTCAGTCATCGTAAGCCAGCTTACGACGTTGACTGCCAGTAATGGGTCAAAGGTCGCGCTTTCGGGCCCGACGTATTTCGATGCCTTGGATTCCACTCTTCCGAGGCTGCTTATCTGCGATTCGTCGGCGGTCTATGTGGTGGAAGGCTCGGATGGCAAAATCATCTGGGATTTGACTGCCAAAGAATACGCTGCGTTGTCCAGGAAGATTACCAAGGTAAACACGGTCAATGGAGAAGAGTCTACTCTGGATAATGTTGTAGTTCCGGTACCGTTCATGCCGTACAGGGCGCAGATGCTGCCCAATAACCGGATACTTATCGTGAACAGCTACGCTGGTCAGATCGGCGACCTGTTCAGAAGCAAATTCAACGGCGAGGTGTTCGAGGTGGATTACCACCGAGACTCCTCACCGAACTATATCGAGTGGTATACCCCTGATATCTGGAGAAATGATCCTACTGCGGATAATTCAGACTTGGGGCCGTACACTCAAAAGATGAAGAACTCGTCCAATCTGGAGCAGCCGACCTGCGTGCAGAGGTTGTTCTGAGCAATGATTTTCGGACGATGAGCGATAATTACACTTGTAATGACGGGCCGGAGCATTCGTGTTCCGGCCCTGTTCGCGCCGCTTATGTGCACATCCCGTTTTGCCTGGCTAAATGCTTCTACTGCGATTTCAACTCCTATCCGCACATGGAAGACCGGTTCGGCGACTACGCTGATGCGCTGGTTCAGGAGATATATTCAACAAAGCCGTCAGGTTTCAGCCTGAGCTCGGCTTATTTCGGCGGCGGAACTCCCACAGTCCTTTCATCCGGCCTGCTTTTGAAGATGCTGGACGCGCTTCGGGCGCATTTCGGCTTTTCAGATGATATAGAAGCGACCATCGAGGCCAATCCGGGGACTATTAACGGCCGGTCCGTGGCGGAACTGAAGCGCGCAGGGTTCAACAGGCTGAGCATCGGGATCCAGTCGTTCAATGACAGTATTCTTGCCCGAATAGGCCGCATCCATACGGCGGAACAGGCGAGAGATGCGTTTTATATAGGCCGGAAAGCCGGGTTCGATAACATAAGCATCGACTTGATGTATGCGCTGCCCGGACAGTCGGTGTCTGAATGGCAGAGGACGCTCGAGACTGCCCTGGAGCTTTCTCCTGAACACATTTCACTGTATGAACTGACAGTGGAAGAGGGGACAGTATTCGGAAACCTTAGGAAAAAGTGCATGCTCCGCCTGCCGGATGAGGATCAGCAGATAGAGATGTATACGGCTGCAATAGAGACTCTTGCGCCGGCAGGTTACGATCGTTACGAGATCTCGAATTTTGCTCTTTCGGGCAGGCGCTCCCGCCACAATATGACATACTGGCGCAACGAACCGTATTACGGGTTCGGTGCGGGTGCTTCAGGCTATGTCGAAGGCGTCCGCTATACTAATCTAAAGGAACCTGTCCGGTATATAGATGCGATATCGGCTGGCCGGAGCGCGGTAGCGACATCGGAAGCCTTAACAGGACGGCAGGCAATGGGTGAGACTATAATGCTTGGGCTCAGAATGATCGATGGATTGGACCTGGATGCGTTTAGAGCCCGTTTTGGCGTCGAACTCGAAGAATCGTACCCTGACGAATTGGCAAAGCTGTCTGCACGGGGGCTGATCGAGATTGACGGCAGATCTCTCAGGCTGACAGAGGCCGGACTGCTTATCGCCAACGAAGTAATGGCAGATTTTCTTTAGTAAAAGCGGAGGTGTATGCAAACGGGAGCTGAAGAGCTTTATATAAGCCTTAGAACGGTTTTTGTGGCGGCAGTTGGTTTTATGGTCGGGGCCTTGACAGGCTTGACGGGAGTAGGGATAGGTTCGCTTACTATGCCTCTCATTGCTTATATGTTCGGGCTCAGTGCCAACCGGGCGCGCGGCACGGCGATGACTCTGATGCTTGCCGCTGCGTTACCTTCCGTTATTATCTACACAAAAGCGGGATACATGGACTGGGCTCCGGCAGGTTTGGCGGCGCTCGGCATGGTTGCCGGTGCGATTATCGGCACGCGGTTGACTATAGGTAAAAACCGGTCAGTTTTCCGAAGGCTGGTCGCGCTTGTCCTGGCAGCCGCCGGTATATACATAGCTGTGGTCTCTTCGGGCCAGCCTGGATCATCAGCCATATCGATTTTACAGGGGCTTACAATCGGCTTTGGCGCAGGGCTTATCGGCGGCATGGCGAGTGTTGCCGGGGGCGCGCTCCTGATTCCCGCGCTCGTGGTTTTCCTTGCGGTGCCTCAAAAACTGGCGCAGGCTGTTGCACTGGCGGTAATTATCCCGGCATCGCTGCCTCTTGTCATGCTCTACTACATCGGTAACAGGGCGGACCGGAAGATTATGCTTCAGCTTGCTGCAGGAGGGGCGCTCGGCGCATGTGCCGGGACTGCTGCAGCCATAAATATGCCTGTGCCGCTGTTGATGGTAGTGTTCGGAGCTTTTTCCGCCGTAATAGCGGCGATTACCTTCAAAAAAGGCTGAGATATTCTACTGTTGATTAATGACCGATATGGCGCTGTCCATCTGCAGGATCAATACCGGTTTCAGGCTGCCGTTAACTTCTTCGACCGTAGAAATCCCTGTAACCATGACCATATCTCCGGCTGCAAGTGGGCAGACCGAAGGTGTCGATGAATTGGCAACGATTTTAATGCCGTAGATGCCCGTTCCTGAGTTTATCTTCGAGCCGTCATCGATGTATATACAGGTGTTTGAGTCTGCGTCCGTAATCCAGCCGCTGCTTGAGTCCCCGCTCGTGACTTTTCCTACCGTTTTTATCAAAAGTCCTATGTTGGATAGCCCGCTGCCGCCGGTTACTCCGGGTTGGATTCCGAACGTGCCGCCTCCCAGGTGCCGCTGCGTCAAGGCGAGCGGCTGAAGGAGAATGGGCGGGTCTGTCAGCCTAGTTATGACAGCATCATTTATCGCGGCTTCGCCGGTAGCTGCCGGATATCCGTTCAGCGATACTGTCGTCAGAGTCCCATGAACAGAAATACTTTCTCCTACGGCGGGCGGATTGGACCAGAGGTTCCAGTCTGTCGATATTGCGCCGATTCCGCAAGACCTGTCGAGGTCTTCGATGTAAATGCGTATAGGCTGTCCTAACATCTCCGGCCTGTGAACGCAGGTGACGACTGCGGACTCGATTGCGGCCGTGCCGCCGATGGAATTGTCCTGCTTCATTTTTCCGAGTATTCCAGCAACCGGCCGTATTGCTTTGAGTTTTACATTGTCTATGGCGTTCACATGTGTTGCGGTGTCATACCGCTGCTCCATGATGCAAAACACGGTGATAACATCGCCTTTGGGCTGTGCGGAGACTGCGACTTCTTCCCACTGGCCGTTGGTCGCGCTGTTCTTGTCCTGAGACCAGATCAGGCTGGATGACAGCACATCCGTCCCTCCGGTCGGGTCGATTGCTATGGCGCATGCCGTATATTCGGCAGGGTTTGTAAAGTCGATAGGGTCCTGGCGCGTCAAAAAGCGCATAGATGCTTTATACAATTTGCTGGGACTTACTTTCACTTGCTGGTAGACTCCGCCGTTTTTGTTCTCTCCCGGTTCGGAATAGGCCCCTATGAAGTGCGTGCCGCCGTCACTTTCGCAGGTGACTCCATGCCAGTCACTGCTGCCGCCATATGGATATGGGCCGGTCAGCCCGTCTATGGGGCCTCCGGCAGGCTGTCCCGGCGAAGCGAACCGTTGGAGTGCGTCGATGTCATACTGAAATACCGTCCAGGGCGTCAGGGTGGGATTATTCTGGCTATCGACAGCTTCAAAATCGGAGTTCACAAGCTCGTTACTTGACTGTGCGGACACCGCCATCGGAGCCGAAAGTGAAATTCCCATTGGTGTCGCTGATCCTATCTGGAGCACGTAATTCGAACCGGGAACTATGCTGATCTCAACCCGGTGCGCAGTCTTCGGTGTCAGGTCCAGTTGGTAATTCCCGAACTGGTAACTGTCAGCTGTTCCGTTTCCATACTGGATGAAGCTGGTCGATTCAGCGCTGGTCGTCCATTCTACAGCTGCGCTGGTGTGGTCATCGTTCATCGTGATGGCTGGGCCGGTAGTTATGCAGGTCTGAGCTGATACGGAAACTGTGGCATCATCGAAACACGTCGCATTGAACCCGCCGTCCGCAGTCTGCACATGGCGGAGGAAGACGGTTGCATGGTCTGACCCTGACAGCGGAATATTTACCCCGATGCATACCCATGGGCCGGTATTGGCGGTAGAAACAGGAGCTGACCATTTGATAGTCGAAGCATCCGTCTGTACGTCGGATGCCGGTTGGACTGTATCTATACCTATCTGGCAAAATGCTGAGTTGTGTTCTTCATTGCCGGACGAATCGGTCTCATAGGTGTGAATCCAGACAGAAGCATATACGTAATCCGCTTTGGGCAGGCTGCTGATAGTCTGATATACTGCGCCACTTTTAGCTCCGCCGCTTGATTCCGCGCAAAGGAAGTAGTTGCCGGAGTGCGGCATTATGCTGTCGAACTTAGGCCCGGCGTAAACCACTCCCACATCTGCTCCGGTGCCGGACCATCCGGCTGTGTTTCCCAGCTCGAAGCTGGAGTTCGAAAGTAGCGGGTTAGTGTTGTCATACACATATGTAAAGAAACCGGATATCTGTGACTGCGCGTCGGTCGATCCTACTCTCGTAGAGACAACGTAATACTCATACTCTGTGTTGGGGATAAGCTCCGAGGCGCCCAGCGCATGCAGCGTTACGGGCGTCTGATTACAGACTTCATTCCAGGAAGTGAGGCCCTTTTGCCTTATAAAGAGCTTCGAGTCCGATGTGAACGGCGTATTCCAACTGACCGTTGCGGATGTGCCGTCGGCAGCAGTCCTGACAAACGGGCCGGAGCTTATCCTGAAGGTGTCTTGAGTGGCAAAAGATTGTATGCCGGACCGGGCAGTGTATGTAGTGCTGTTGGATGACTCGACATAGAACCTGTAAGTAGTCCCAAGCTGCAGCCCTTCGATCCTGACGCTGTGATTTGTGACGGGCGTATCATCGTGGGTGGCATTCGGACAGGTCCATGCGGTTCCCCACCGGACAGTGCTGTCGGTTGGAACATCGGTAGTCCAGGTGATTGTGGCTGCCATCTGTTCCGGCGCTGCTGTGGGCAGCGATGTAGTCCTTGGACTGATGAACTCCGACGGATCGCCGGGGTCGTCAGCGTCGCCTGGGGCTGCCATGGCAGCGCATTTCCACCGGAAATAGTCTATGTTGACTTCGCCAGTGCCAAGGGTCGAATTTGCGCCGAAATAAAGGCGTGAAGTGCCGCCTGCGATTGCGTCGAGGTGGGCAAAGCAGGAGTCGTTTATGAACAGGCGGCCGCCGGACGGACCGTCGAGCACCATTCTGATCTTGTAAAACAGGTTCGGATCAGTCGGGCCGAGATACTGGCCTGTATTTGCGTTCCAGAGCCCTTTTCTGCCGTCACCGGCATCATAATATCCGATTCGTATCTCGGCGGATGCGCCGTTCGTGTCTTGCCGCATCATGAGTATGATATTGTTCATATTGCTCGACGATACGAACTGCTGCATGGTCTCGATTGTACCAGCTTGTATTCCGGGGGAATAGCATCCGCTCAGGTCCACCTGGTAGAGAGAACGGTTGGCTGCGCTGTCCACTATATGCAGGCAGCCGCTGACGGCTTCGCGGACATCACCGGTGACTGGCTCTGTAGTTGCACAAATCGGGCTCTCAGGGAGATTGTTACACTCGTACGAGTAATCCCAGGAAGCGGCGTAAACTGCAGCCCCCAGGACTGATAACAGCATAATGATTATCGTACATATGCGCGTCACTGTGTTAGCTGCCTCCAAAGCAGCACGGCGATAATGGCTATGACTTTCCCCCAAATCAGGCTATCGGCAAAATCAATGCCAAATTTGCTGTTGAGGCTGATATTACATTTTATCACATGCCGGCTTTCCATATTGCTTCAATTCAGTAATCCTATCTACATCTGCAGGAACATACTGGCCTTAAAAACAGTCAATGATGTGGTTGTGCTCGACATTTGATTGACTTAAACTGTTGCTCCGTGGTAGCATTATGTTGAGCTGGAATATGCAGACCGGCCAATTGGCTTCAGAGAGGGTCCCTATGCGTTTTACCCACAAGGTTCGTTCTATTACCACAGCAGCTGTGCTGCTTGGATCAGTGCTGTTTACGGCCGCATCCGCTCTTGCGATTACGATTGCTTCACCAACTGAGAATCGTTTGGTGCGTGATAAGGTGCCGATTGTTATACCTCGCTATTCTCTTCCGGCTGAGGTCGCCAGAGCTGGTTTTATTACCGTTAAGGTAGACGGTAGATTTTTGGCGGCGGTTGACGCTTCCATTCCGCCTGTGACCGGCAAGGCCCCATTGAATCCCAACATCGTATATATGTGGGATACCAAGCGCTCGATAAATGATACAACTCTTCCTGCTGATCAGCGAAGCTATCGCGATGGACGGCATGTAATTCGTGTCGAGGCATTTTCTATAGGCAGTGCTACAACCTCAAAGGATGTGGCTATTGAGTCCGCTACAGTTAACGTGACTCTGCAGAACCAGGTACAGAGGCCAAATCCTGCCCCTCCTGTCCGTATGAAATACCATTATTATCTGGGCACGGAGAGCAGATACAAAGTTTCTACTACCTGTGAGGTTCTCGATGCTACCGGTTACAGTTTGACGGGCGGTCAAGCCCCTGTACTCGGCGAATATGATGTAATCCAGATGGTCGAAGACCTAGAACCAAGTGGTTCGGCACTTCTTCGATACAAAGTTGATAAAGACAGCGCTTTTACCCAGATGTTTGGACAGGTCAGCCTGCTGGGGCAGTCGCAAAAATACCAATCTGTATACAAGCTCGTAGATGTTTTCGGAAGAGTTATAGATGCAAGCGTTATGTCCGAAAGATCGAAGGTGGAAGTAACGGATTGTCTGTTGTCGCTGCCGGGTTATCCGATCCAGGTAGGCGACAAGTGGCCGACCAGTATGCATATGAAGCTCGAAGGGCTTTCCAGTTATGGAAAGTATAAGGGCACGAGCGTTCTGGAAAACCTTGAATGGGAAGGCGGCTATGAGTGCGCGAAAATTGTCTCGAACATAAGCGGGTCTGCCACGCTTTACTTCCTCGGTCTCGGAAAAATGGATGAGATCAGAGCAGTCAATACCGCGTATTTTGCCTACAAACCGGGTAAGCTCCTGAAAGATGTGACTTTAGTTGAGTTTGGCGCGGTCATGAGCAATGAGACAGTTGCGGCTATTCAGCAGCAGATGCCTGCTCCAAAAACCGGAAGTGACACCGCTTCTTCCGGCTCACAGTCTCTAGTCGGCGGTAATTCTGGCAGTTATATGCCGGGGATGCCTCCGTCCGCTGCACAGCATGAAATACCTGGCTTTAGTAGTTCGCCCCGTATGTCCGGCGGCGGCATGTCCGCTGGTGGAGCGTCTGGAACAGGGCAGACTCAGGTCAGAATAAGACTAACAATAACGAAGGAACTAGTGAAAAATAAGTAGCGAGGTACCGTGGAAGATAGAGAGGTTGAACTCTCAGATCATCCAGTGAAATTAAAAACCAGGCTCATCCGCGCCGTCGTTTATATCACGCCGACGTTGTGATGACCTGGTTTTTTTATTAGAAGAGACATCATATATAGATGGCGTACCGGTTCTTTAGTGATAAACAATGCAGGCGGATGGTAGGATGGATTGTTCAGACCGTGGATGCCGATAATGGGGGCTTCGGCGCAAAAAGCGCACCGAAGCATTGAAAAAGCTGAGACTGATATATCGAGAAGAGTGCCATTGTTTATAGTTGGGGATTGTGCTTATTCTAACACTTTTATCAGGGGGTTGGTGTATGCCAGAAATCAGTGCAGGACCCGCGCAGAGTGATTTGAGAATTCAATCAGTGGAGTTAGAGCCAATTGGTTCCGGCAAGAATGTGGTGCAGGTTAGCGTTTCGAATCCGATGCCTAAGCAGAAGATCTTCTTCGTAGATATTCGAACAGATGGTTATATCGCGTGGGAACGCCAGTACACTGCAACCGTAAATGCTGGAGAAACAAGGCAGGTTCGTTGTGCATTCTCTTTTATCGGAGAAATTGCGGAGAATTCTTCGGTAACTCTCAGATTTTACGAACCAGTCTCGGCGGAGAGTTGTGACTATGGTCAGTATTTTCAGCAGCAGCTATTTAGCCTGAGCGATTTACGGTTGAAAACGCCAGTAAAACTTAATATCTTACCGGAGTCCGATATTAGGGCAGTCGAGGTCAGGCGTGTATTTATGTCATTTCAGAAGCTTATCCGTGAGGGACATTATCGCGAGATATGGGACACTGTCTTCTCCGAAGACTACCGTAACGCAGGCATGCAGTCACCGGACATTTTTGAGAAGGCTCTGACAGGTGATATCCCGACTTCCTTGCTGTATTGGGATCGAGATGTTCTGCTGGGCATGCACCCCGCTTCCGTGAGCAGTTCGGGCAATCTTACCGTCCTTTCGGTGACGAACGACGAGGAGACTTGGCTAATCGATTTCATCCCCTCCGAGAGCGACTGGCACATCGACTGGATCAGTGGCTTTGAGCCCGCGATTCTTCATATTCCAGATAGTAGCGATTGGCTAAGGCTTGTGCTAGCAAAAACACTGACTTTCAATACTCAGCACTTTGAGGTCCACTACTACAAGAACTCCACCGCCGAACGGGAACTTGACTCACTGGCACAGGCCAGGGAGCAAGGATATACTCAAATTGTTGAATTTCTGGGGATACCCGGATTGTCCGATGACTGCAAAATACTGTTATTCCTTTTTGAGGACATGAAGACCAAGTTGCTAGATACAGGCTACATTGGGCATGGGTTTGCCGAGGGTCGCATCATTGGGGAAATATACAATAAGGAGTCACGCCTCGACCCATACCACGAGACCATTCATATCCTTATGAGCCCGTATGGCGAGCCCCCGGCTATCCTTAATGAAGGCATTGCGGTGTATATGTCGGAGCTGTTTGGAGGTACGTCCGTGTTGCATCACTTCCTAGGAGGTAGAGATCAGCCATTATATGCTCGGGTTCGTGATCTCAAACAAAAAGGTGACTGGATAAGTCTCAAAGAACTGCTTACCTACCCAGAGATTGGTCCAGAGGAAAGCCGACCAATGATTTCTTATGTCGAAGCTGGGGCATTCGTCAAGTTTCTGATTGAAACATTCGGAAAGGATAAGTTTCTCGATGCATTCAAAAAATTAGCGAATCCCAAGGATCCCCAGATTCACCGCCAGAATAAAGAGGAGCTTGAGCGAGTTTACGGATGTACTCTGCAGAAGCTAGAAAGTGATTGGGAACGGTCGTTTATGCCTAACGACCCCAGTAACAAACAGAATATAATAATTCTATAGTTGCCCTGCTAAATCGCCAGGAAGAATATGCCAATCTTCCCATCGTTCAAATTCCTCTTTGCTGCAACTTGACGTAAATAAGGGGAGATCTAACATACTAGGTAACGGGTTTTGCTAGTTCGTGTTGTTGTGCTTTTAAGGAAGGATGATCATTGGAAATCTCATTGAGAGACCAAACTTAATGAGGTGATTCCAATGATTGCTCATCCTTCCATAAGTCTATTATCC